>OMOD01000130.1 GCA_900290255.1 Candidatus Sulfotelmatobacter kueseliae | reverse complement strand
TGGGCCTCCACATATTTGCGCAGGACGGCGTTGATCGTCGTCTGATAGCCTCTCCCGTGCTTTCGAAAGAAAGCGAGTACGTCTGGGTCGATCCGCAGTGTGATCTGCTTCTTAGGTCCCGGCCAGAGTATTGCGTGCGCGAAAAAGTCCGCTCCCTGCTTGGGAATGTCGGAGAAGTCGACATCTTCATCTCGCATCGCGTCAATGCGTTTCCAGTCCGTCCTGGAGCGCTTTTTCGTATTGTTCCCGTTCTTCATGATCTGCCTTTCTTAGCGAGATGATCCGGATCGTGTCTGGCGGACGTTCCACGCACGCTACAAAAGCGACGCAGCCGCGAATCATTCCAATCCCAAGCCATCGCTCCTCGTCATAGTCCTCATCGGTGTCGGGGCGAACGAGTACAAAGCCACGGAACATTTCTTCCGCGTCGTGGAAATCGAAACCGTGTTTCCGGATGTTAGAGCGGTTCTTCGACTCGTCCCATTCCCAATTCATTGTAACTCCGATTGTAGCTACACGCAAGTCGGCCCATACTTGCGTCGATTACAGGTTGTCACGAAGCAGGCGAAAAATTGGCGGCGCCGAAGCGTCATTTCTCTGAGAAAAAATTCAAACGGTTTCAAAATGGGCTATTAGGGTAGTTGCCGAGGGTCTGAGGCTAGATTGGTCGGCTCCACTCGAATAGGAGCAGTGTCAACTCCACCACGTCACCATCCAATGCTTGTTGTTGCGCTTCACTGTCCCGAGGCTGATTGTCTGCTTAGTCGTTTGCTATCCTAAGTCGTCATGCCCACGCGCTACGCCCAATGGATGTATGACTGGGAGAACCGGCTCACCTCGGTGGACAACAACCGGGTGGTGCGTCCGCTGGAGTGGGGTGTGGAGTGGGCGCGCGACTGGCCCTGCCGCAATGGCTTCGCTCCCGGCCACATGCCGGAGGATGGCGAGAAATTTCTCCGCGATTTCAACCGGCGGATCGTAGCTTCGAGCGACGACTTCTATGCTTACCAGAAGCCGACCGATTTTCGTCTGGAGCGGCGTGAGGTTCAGGTTTTCAGCACGCGCGAGGTTCCCGATCAAAAGCTGGAAGAAAAAGTTCGCGGCACTTATGCCGATTTCCTGCGCTTCACTTCGCCCGTACACTCTCCGTTTCCGGAAAACAATCTGGTCAACGCACGCTGGTTTCCGGTTCGCGGCAAGCGCGCGGTCGTGCTCATGCCGCACTGGAATGCCGATGCCATCGCCTACACCAGCTTGTGCCAGGCGCTCAATCTGATTGGCATTTCGGTCTTGCGGCTGACCATGCCGTATCACGACATTCGCATGCCGGCCGAAACCCGGCGCGCCGACTACGCTGTCTCCGCCAACATCGGCCGCACGCTCGATGCCTGCCGTCAAGGCGTCATTGACGCCCGCTGTTGTTTCGATTGGCTCGAGTCTCAGGGCTACACGCGTCTCGGCATTGTGGGTACGAGCCTCGGTTCCTGCTACGCTTTTCTCGCGGCCGCGCACGATCCCCGCATCCGCGTGGCCGCCTTCAATCACGCCTCAACCTATGTGGCGGACGTGGTCTGGCACGGCCAATCCACGCGCCACATCCGCGAAGGCATCGAGTCGCATATCGATCTCGACCGGCTGCGCCAGCTCTGGAGCGCGGTCAGCCCGATGTCGTATTTCGATCAGTTCGCGCGCTGGCCGAAGAAGTCGCTCATCATTTATGCCAAGTACGATCTGACTTTTCTTCCCGAATTTTCCCGCGACGCCGTGCACGAGTTCCAAAGGCGTGGATTGGACCACAAGGTCGTAGTGCTGCCCTGCGGCCACTACACCACCGGCGAGACCCCGTTCAAGTTCATGGACGGCTGGCAGATTGCGTCATTCTTGCGAACGGCGTTCGACAGCGTCTAGCCGTTCGCCATCGGCGCGGGGCGTTTAGCATCTCCAGCAGGAACCTGCCGCAACTAGAAAGCCGCCCCGAAAACAGGCGGCTTCGCAGGCTTGCGGGATCCGGGTCACGGTATGACGAGGAATGGTTTGTTGCTGGTCAGCGTCCCGCTGGGCGTGGTCACGGTTACATAGCCGGTTGTCGCCCCGGTGGGAATGGTAGCGATCAGAAGGGTGTTGGACTCAACTTTAAAAATTACCGGACTTCCGTCAAGCGAGACGCCGCTCGTTCCGGTGAATCCTTGCCCGAGAATGCCAACCCTCTGTCCGGCTTTCCCCGCGCCATTCACGAACGCTACGAAAGGACCAAGGTCTGCGGACATCCCAAACAGCGTGCCGCCGCTGCCGCTTCCGCCGAGATTGGTGGTTCCGTAGAAGCTGCCATTGGTGGCTTGCAGCAGCGCTGCCATAGCATTGGCGCCATCGGTCGAATCGAAGTTGTGCACCGTAGTCATAGTGCCCGCCCGGTTGATTTGGAATACCGTGCCGTAGCCCTTGCCTCCGTGCAGGACCGTCGTCCCGTACAGGTTGCCGTCGGTTCCCTGCACCAACCCGCCTTGCGGGTAGCCTCCATCGGTGCAATTCGCTTGCGTGCAGAAGCTGTACAAAGTGGTCAGCTTGCCGCCTGGGGTGAGCTTGAAAACCGTGCCATCGCTGCCGGCTCCGCCCTGAGTGGTGGTTCCGTAGAGATTTCCGTCCGTGGCCTGTACTAACCCCGCTTGCGGTTGGGCTCCATCCAGGCAGTCCGACTGGAGACAAAACCTGTAGATCGTTGTCAGTTCACCCGCAGGCGTGATTTTGAAGATGGTACCGTCGCCGTAGAAGCTGCCCCCAATCCAGGTGGTTCCGTAGAAATTTCCATCGTTGGCCTGAACCAGCCCAGCGAAAGGAGATGCGCCATCGGTGCAGTTTTGTGAGCAAAAGCTGTACAGCGTAGTCAACGCACCTGCAGAAGTGATCTTGAATACGGTGCCGGACATGTACTCCCCGCCTGCCTCCGTAGTTCCGTAAAAGTTGCCGTCGGTGCCCTGCACCAACCCGGCGACAGGAGTGGCGCCATCGGGGCAGTACAGTTGCTGGCAAAAGCTGCGCAACGTCGTCAGCTTGCCGCCGCGTGTGACTTTGAAAACCGTGCCGAAGTTCTGTTCCCCGCCCGTCAACGTTGTTCCATAAAAATTCCCGTCGGTCGCCAGAACCAGTGAGCCGTACGGATTGGCTCCGTCCACACAGTTCGCCTGCGCGCAGAAGCTGTAAAGCGTCGTCAGCTTGCCGCCCGCGCCGAGTTTGAAAACCGTGCCGTGGGCGTGGTCTCCGCCATCCGAAAGCGTCCCATCCAGGCTTCCGTCAATCCCCTGGACGAGCGCAGCCTGCGGGTTGGCGCCGTTGGTTCCGTCAAAATTCACCAAAGTATTGAAGGTTTGCGCCCGCGCGGTCGCAGTAAGGGTCGTCCACACGCAGATCACGGCGATACAACTAGCGGGTTTCCAGTATTTGAGCTTCATCATGGCTGTGCTGATCCTTTTCTCAGGCATCGGCAGTTTACCCGCAAGTGAGACGGCGGCAAATAGAGACAAAAGTATGATCGCGGACCGATACCGCTGGTAAACACACTCTCTGTGGACCGGGTTACAATGAAGCCTCGACCTATGGTCCAGGGAGCGGGAGAAACCATCGAGGAGCGCCGGGGCGAGTTCTCGCTGAGCACCGACCGCGGCCGGCTGGATTTGGACGTCATTCACGGTTTCCTGACTGCGTGCTACTGGGCGAAGGGGATTCCGCGTGAAGTGGTGGCACGTTCCATCCAGAACTCATTGTGTTTTGGCGTCTACAAGCAAGCGCAGCAGGTGGGATTTGCCCGGGTGATCTCCGATTACGCGACTTTCGCCTACATCGGGGATGTATTCGTTCTCGAAGCTTATCGCGGGCACGGCTTGGGTCAATGGATGATGGAAGCGATCATGAAACATCCGCAGTTGCAGAACCTGCGCCGCTGGAGTCTGGTCACCCGCGATGCGCACTCGCTCTACTTGCAACTAGGCTTCACGCCACTGAAGAAGCCTGAGAACTACATGGAGCTGCATAATCCGAACGTATACCAAAGCTTTGCCGGAGAAGTGAAATGAATAAGCCGAATCCTATGTCGCTTCCGCTGCTTGACGTCGATCCTGAAATTGCCGCTGCCATTGACAACGAAGTACGCCGCCAGCATGAAGGCCTGGAACTGATCGCCTCGGAGAACTTCGTCAGCGAAGCTGTGCTGGAGGCCATGGGATCGGTGTTCACCAATAAGTATGCCGAGGGCTATCCCGGCAAGCGTTACTACGGCGGCTGCGAGTACGCCGACATCGTCGAGAACCTGGCTCGCGATCGCGCCAAGAAGCTGTTCGGCGCCGAGCATGCCAACATCCAGCCTCATGCCGGATCGCAAGCCAACATGGAGGCCTACGCCGCGGTGATTCAGCCCGGCGATACCATTCTCGGCCTGAACCTGGCTCATGGCGGGCACCTTACGCACGGCCATCCGCTGAATTTTTCCGGCAAGACTTACAAGATTGTGCCCTACGGCGTCACCAAGGAAACCGAAACCATCGACTACGACGATCTGGAAAAGCTGGCGGAAAAAGAACACCCCAAGCTCATCATCGGCGGAGGCAGCGCCTATCCGCGCATTATTGATTTCGCGCGTATGCGCAAGATTGCTGACAAAGTTGGCGCTCTGTTCCTGGTGGATATGGCCCACTTCGCCGGGCTGGTTGCCGGAGGCGTGCATCCGTCGCCGGTACCGCATGCGCACATCGTTACTTCGACCACCCATAAAACATTGCGCGGGCCCCGCGCCGGCATGATTCTTTCCAAACAGGAATTTGCCGCCGCCATCGACAAAGTGGTGTTCCCCGGCATGCAGGGCGGACCGCTGGTACACATCATTGCGGCCAAAGCTGTCTGTTTCCTCGAAGCGATGCGGCCTTCTTTTCGCGACTATGCCCAGCAGATCGTCGCCAACGCCAAAGTTTTGGCCGAGACTCTCGCCGCCGAAGGCTTCCGCATCATTTCCGGAGGCACCGACACTCACCTCATGCTGGTGGACGTCTTCGCCAAAGGCATGTTGGGCAGTGACGCCGAAAAAGCCCTGGGAGGCGCCGGCATTACCGTCAACAAGAATGCGATTCCGTTCGACACCAATCCGCCCATGAAACCCAGCGGCATCCGCATTGGCACGCCCGCCCTGACTACACGCGGCATGAAAGAAGGGGAAATGCGGCAGATTGGCCGCTGGATCTCCGAGGCGCTGCACCACCGCACCGACGCCGCCGTACTGGAGAAAATCCGTAAGCAAGTGCTGGGGATGGCCGGCACTTTCCCGCTTTACCCCGAGCGCCGAGCGAAGGCCCAGGCAGAAGTCAGAGCCTGAGGATTTTCTTTGCGGCCTTTGCGGCCGTTCTTAGCGATCTTTGCGGTTTCAGGTGCTGCCTAGAATTTCTCTGTGTCCCTCCGTGCCCGCTGTGGTTAAATCTCTCCGTGAAGGTCGCCATCGACATCCGGCGCGTTACCGAGTTCGGTGTCGGTACCTATACCCGCAATGTGGTTCGTGCTCTCAGCCGTTTGGATCACACCAATCAATATTTTCTGATCGGATCGCCGCAAAAAGCCACAGAAATCGGCCCTCTGCCCCCGAGCTTCCAGACCATTGCTTTGCTCGACGACGGAACCACCGCCCGCGGCTACATCGAGTTCCGTGCCATCCTCAAACGCTTGCAATGCGACCTGGTCCACATCCCGCATCTTTTCTGGATGCCCCGAACCCTGCCCTGCCCCTACGTCATGACGGTGCACGATCTTCTGGAGCACATGTACCGTACGCGCACCCGCTCCAGCCTGCGGCGTTCCTTGCATCTGCATCTCACGCGCAGGGTGCTGAAAGGCGCTGGCAGAATACTGGCGGTTTCCAAGTTCACCAAGAGCGAAATCGAGAACGTTTTCGGCATTCCGGGTTCCCGTATTGAGGTGGTTTACAACGCCATCGACGAGCGTTTCCTGCACGGACATGCCACCGACGCCGACCGCCAGGTCCTGGCAGAACGCTACCTCATCAAGTATCCGTTCCTGCTTTATGCGGGCAGCATCAGTCCACCGAAAAACCTGGTAAGGATCATCGAAGCTTTTTCCGCCTTGAAGGCGGAACTGGAGAAGGAAGGAAAATTTCCGGACCTGAAGCTGATCATCATCGGCGATGAGCTTTCCAAGCATCCCGACTTGCGCCGCACCGTGATCCGCAGCGGAGTGCAGAACGATGTGCGCTTTCTCGGCTTCATTCCCATCGAAATGCTGCGGGTCTTCTACGACGCGGCTAAAATCTTCGTTTTCCCGTCGCTATACGAAGGCTTCGGCTTGCCGCCTTTGGAAGCCATGGCCCACGGCACTCCGGTCGTTACTTCCACGACTTCGTCGCTGCCCGAAGTGGTGGGCAACGCTGCCGTGCTGGTGAATCCGGAGAATGTTTTCGAGATTATGCGAGCCCTGCTGCACTTGCTGCTCGACCAGCCGGTCCGCGACCAGATGAAAAAGCGCTGCTATGAGCAGGCCAAGAAGTTTTCCTGGGATGTCTCGGCCCGCCGTATTCTCGAGGTCTATGCCGAAGTGGCAGCGGCACCGCGCACCCCTGCCAGACTGCAGGCTGGCGAAACGACACGTCGGGTAGAGACGTAGCTAGCTACGTCTCTAGGCACTCTTGATCAACGGGATTCCGGGCGAGACCAGACCTTGGCGATGCAGCTTTTGCTCGATGCGCTTGCGGTCGGTTTCCGCAGTAGCGGCGGCGAGGCGTTTGCGCAGTTTGACGATCTTTTCTTTGCGAGTACGGCGTCGGCGAATTTCCGGCCGTCGGCTGGGTGCGGACATTGGGATGACTCCTGGTGAACGGCTTGAAAAGCCGAGGTTTGTTGCTACTCACTCATCATAGCCGCCGGCCGGGGATCGCGCAAAGGCGGGGGTGGGGCGTCTTCGATAGCGGGCAAAATCCCTCTATCGTGCGTCCTCGACCGTGAGCTTCAGTCCCACGGCCTTAGTCACGGCCACCAGCGTAGAAAGTCGAGGGTTTCCGCGACGCGATAACGCCCGATATAAACTCTCGCGTTGAACTCCCGCAGCTTTGGCCACCTTGGCAATGCCGCCGCGGGCCTCCGCAATGTGACGCAGGGCGATCAGGAGCACGCCGGGCTCGTCATCATCCTCCAACGCGGCCCGCAGATACTCAGCCGCAAACTCCGGGTCATCGCGTAGTTCACGAATTACGGCCTCATCGTGGGAGATGCTCGGCTTGCGTTTCATAGGCTCCGTTTCTTGTAGTCGCTCAAATATTCCAACGCGCGCTTGATATCGGGTGACTGTTTGCGCTTGTCTCCTCCGCAAAGCAACAAAACGCAACCCTCGGCTACCGAAGCGTAATAAACTCGATAGCCCGGTCCCCAGTCGATCCGCAACTCATACAAGCCCCCGCGCAACGATTTGCAATCACCGAAATTTCCAGCGGCGATCCGGTCAATGCGAGTAATGATCTTGGCCCTGGCTCGAGCGTCCTTCAGTCCCGCCAGCCACTCGCCGACGATATCCACGCCGTTGTTCGTGAGATAGCGGCGGATTTCTACTGGCGAAGTCATTGTAACTTATAAGCAACACGCTGCCAAGCGGCCCGCAGTGCGCAGGATATAGCGCGACTTTAAGTGGGTAGGAAGGAGGCTATATCTTGGTTCTTCGAAAAAGATGTGACGGTTGACCATCAAGAAAGCCTAGGACTCGGCGTTCTTCTGGAACTTGCTGGCTACGGCCTCAGGCAGGACTTCTTCCAATCGGCGGGAAAGCCACCCTTGCAACTCCGTTTTTTGCGGCAGAGGCAGATTCAAAAACTGCAAGCCGGTACGGCCGGTGGGGTCACTCCAGCAAATCTTTGACTGGATTACGAATCGGGTTTGGTTCTCCGGAAGGTTGAATCGCACCGCCACTTCCATTCCAGCATTCATCGGAGTGGGAATGCGAATGGCGATCCCGCTCTCGCTGATATTGATGGTCTCGCACTGAGTTTCTTGGCCTTCCTGATTGCGCACCGCCACTGGAATGGTCACCGGGCAGCGGAAGTAGCGGCGGCGCTCCCGCATGATGATCCCGTAGGCTGCCCTTAAACTGCGGTTCAGCGACTCCTCCGAAAGCGGCCTCTCCAGCACAAAGTTCGCGCCCGTACTGAACCCTGACACCGACGCGGGTCCATCTGTAATAGCAAAGGTGGTGGCCGTCTGGTTGGAAGGAGAGAACCGCACCCGCTCCATAATCTCTTTCGCCTGGTACATTTTCAGGTCAACCACCACGGCCTCAAAATGCCGTCGATTTAACGACTGCAAGGCGAACCCTGCGTCTTGGCACACTTCAGCCGAAATGGCGAATTGCTGCATACTCGCCGTCAGTTGGCGGACGATCGCCTCATCGTCGGAAATCACCAGCGCGGTTGCCACTGGGGCGGGCTGTGCGGATGCGCCTGCTTTTGTCATGTTATGAAACTCTCCGCTGTTTTGGCCCGTGCATCTGGCCGGTCGAAGATAAAGTCACTTACACAGAGTTATCGTGATTCTTTCTTTCCGTTACCCACCCTGTCAAGCGCATAGAAGGGTTCCCGGAATCTTTAGTTTCATGACACCCTTCCCGCCAAGCCCATCAAAATACAAAACGTTACAGTGAATGGATCGGAATCACCTTGGGATTTTGCCGGGCGTATGGGGCCACCACTTCAGCCGCAGGAGGCGGGGTTAACGATGCCAGCTCCAGACCGGATTGCCCTTTTCGTCGCGCAGGACAAGGGTATCGTTGCCCTTCACCACTTCGCGGGCGAGAATGAGGTCGGCTTCGCCCTGCTTGACCTTCGAGCCGGTCAGCGCGACTTCATCCCCCTTGTCCAAGGTCACACCCAATTCGTCGAGAAACGACTTCGGGCAGAGATACACGTCAACGCTATCCGCCCCACTTTTCACCAGCAGGTGGGCAGCCTCCCTCTCGCTGCCCTTAGGAGGCAGCTTCAATTCTTCCACGGTCCCCTTCACCTTGGTTTCTGTAGTGAGATCGTACTTGGGCGGGCTCGTGCCGGGAGACTTCTGCGCTGTCAGCGGCGCAACCCATAGCAGGACGGAAGACACCGTTAACAGCAAAATTCCGCAAGGACGACTCGAGAATTCGCTGCCCTGACGCATACCCAGCCCCTTTCCCCAGAGCCGGCAGAACACCGCCCCCTGGGTCTGCTTGCTCACTTCTTAGGATGACGCCAGCTATCTTGACTCCATAATACTCCAGTCTTGGACATGGCCTTGGCGAGCCTACAGCTTCCACGGGCGCCGCAGACGGGAGGGCATGACTTCAGTCGCGCCGCTGAGGCTCAATAAGAATGCAGGCTTAAGCCGCTGAGCGCTGATTCAGCGATGTTTTATGAAGCTGCCGTTCTGTAGTTCGGCGACCGCTTGTCGTAGCTGCTCCTGCGTGTTCATCACGATCGGGCCGTACCAGGCCACGGGCTCCTCAATCGGCTTGCCCGACACTAACAAGAAACGTATGCCCTGGTCGCCAGCCTGCACCACGATCTCATCGCCGCGGTCGAACAACACCAGCGAGTGATTACTGACGTCGTACTTGGCCGACTCGTTGGGGTCTGCGGCTTGTTCCGTCAACACAGCGCGGGGATCCGACGCGTCACGGAACGTACCGGAACCCGCGAACACATAGGCGAAAGCATTGCTGGTGGTTTCCACCTTGAGCCGCTTTCGCTGGCCCGGCGGAACCGAGACGTCGAGGTAGTTCGGATCAGCGGCAACCCCCTCCACTGGACCTTTCTTGCCCCAGAATTCCCCACACACAATTCGCACCCGCGTGCCGTCATCATCCGTGACCTCAGGAATCGCGCTCGACGGAATGTCCTGGTAGCGCGGATCGGTCATCTTCAGCGCCGCCGGCAGGTTCGCCCACAGCTGGAAACCATGCATACGCCCGCTCTTATCCCCCTTGGGCATCTCCTGGTGCATAATGCCGCTGCCGGCGGTCATCCATTGCACGTCGCCCGCGGTCATTTTGCCCTTGTTGCCCAGGCTGTCGCCGTGTTCGACGGAGCCCGCTAGAACGTAGGTGATGGTCTCGATCCCGCGATGCGGATGCCAGGGAAATCCCGCCAGGTAATCTGCCGGATTGTCGTTACGGAAATCATCCAGCAAAAGAAACGGATCGAAATCCTTGGTTTTGCCGAAACCGAACGCACGTTGCAGCTTCACGCCGGCGCCTTCGAGCGTCGGCTTCGGTTGAATAATCTGTTTTACTGGTCGGAGTGACATAAGTGTTTCCTCTCTCGCCGTGCAGAGCACCTTCCATGCACCGCCGACGAAGTGCGTTAGGCTTTTACACACTCGACTTCGAGCGTGATCGTGACCTCTTCGCCGATGAGAATGCCACCGGTCTCGAGCGCCGCGTTGTAGATCAGACCGAAGTCTTTCCGGTTGATTTTTGTGGTTGCCGAGAGCCCCATACGGGTATTTCCCCAGGGATCTTTAGATGGCGGTGTCGGGCCCTCCACCGTGAACACCACCTTGCGGGTGACGCCATGAATGGTCAAATCGCCGGCCACCGCCAGCTCTCTATCGCTAATGCGATCGATCTGGGTTGACTTGAACGATAAAGTCGGAAATTTCTCCACGTCAAAGAAATCAGCGCTCTGGAGATGTGTGTCACGCTGAGGGTCGCGAGTGTTGATGGAAGCTGCATCAATCGAAGCCTCCACATGGGAGTTCGTCAAAGCATTCGTATCCAGCGTCAGGACGCCTTTGACGGCTGTGAAGTGCCCCTTCACGTTCGAGACCATCATGTGCTTCACCTTGAACTCGGCGGCCGTGTGGACGGGGTCGATGTTCCAGGTGGTGGTTGTGGTTTTTGGACTAGCGAGTGTGCTCATGGTAAAGCTCCTTCCCAGAGATTTGATGCGTTACACCAATAATCGTTGCAACAACTGTTAAAGCCAATAAATCAGGCTACTTGCGCGCGCGAAGCGCGCAGTAGCTCGCTCAAGGCCCGCAGGCGCTCGCGCCCCAGGTGGCCCAATTGTTTGCGATGGGCGCCCTGCACCGGTTCATCCAGCCGGGCCAGAAGCTTGAGACCCTCCGGTGTGATCCGGGTCATCACCGTTCGCCGGTCCTTGGTTTCGCGGCAGCGCGAAATCAGCTCGCGCTTTTCCAGCCGGTCGAGCAGGCGAGTGACGTCGGGATCCCGGGTAATCATTCGGCTGGCGATCTCTCCGCAGGGGAGTCCTTCTGGCGCGCCGCGCAGGATGCGGAGCACGTTGTACTGGGTCGCCGAGACGTCCTCGCCCTTGAGAACCCCGACTAGACCCCGGGACAGCATGTCGGTGGTGCGCAGCAGCTCCAAAAATGCCGCCTCTTCGGGACTGCCGACGCGTCGCCCGCTCTTACGTGACCCGACCGTCTCCTTCATTTGTAAGCAATAATATTCGTGTAAACGACTATTATCAAGACGATAGTTGCCCGCACGGAGGCTCTTTACCGCGCCTCCAATTATTCCTTGACATGTATATCAGTCAGTGATATATCAAGCCAAGATATAGCGAGAGGCTTGCGATGCCGGTAACGACCAGTAACATTCCGGACGACTTGCAGCACCTGTTTCCCCTTACCCCGGCGGTGTTCTTCATCCTGTTCGCGCTGGCCGAGGGCGAAAAGCATGGTTACGCCATCATGCAGCAGGTTTCCATCCTTTCCGACGGCAAGTTTCGAATGGGACCCGGCACGCTGTACACCACCATCCAGCGTCTGCTTGAACTATCCCTGATTGAGGAGATCGACGCGGACTCAGGCAGCCGGCGGCGCTACTACCGGCTGACTCGAACCGGGAAGCTCGTTTTCAAAGCCGAGGTTGGCCGGATGGACGCGGTGGTCAAGCTTGCGCTTCAGCACAGACGAGTGCTGCACGAGGGAGCATGAATCGCATGACGCCATCGATGCGCTGGAGTTGCCGCGTTTATGCAACCCTCCTGCTTCTCTACCCGTCCACGCTTCGCCGTCAGTTCGGACAAGAGATGATCGAAGTGTTCGCAGACCAAATGCGCGACGCCTGCCAGACAGACGGGTGGGTAGGCGGCATGGGCGTTTGGAGCTGTGTCGGTCGAGAGGTGCTTCGTACAGCCCTGTGCAGCCACCTGCAAGTCATAGGCATTTCTTTTGTGTCTGGCCTGACTGCGCTGGGGCTTTTGTGTACCTTCTTTTGGGCGACCTTCGCGCCCCACTGATCTCGGAAGTTTGCCCGGCGGAGTCTCGAGATGCTCGAAGCAGTGGGCCTGACAAAACGCTACAGCGGCATCCCGGCCGTCCAGAACGTCAGCTTCCAGATTCGGCGCGGCCAGATCCTAGGTTATCTGGGGCCAAACGGATCCGGAAAGAGCACCACCGTGAAGATGCTCACTGGCTTGATCGGAGCATCATCCGGAGAAATCCTGTTCGATGGGGAAAAAGTCCGCGCCGGCGATCAGTCGTTTTCACGCCAACTCGGGTACGTCCCCGAGGAACCGCACCTGTACTCACATTTGACGGGCGCGGAGTATCTGCGGCTGGTGGGACGCCTACGCTCCATTCCACGTCAGCCGTTGGAACAGAAGATCGACGCCTTCATCGATTTGTTCTCTCTGGGCGACGCGCGCTACGAGTTGCTCTTGAACTACTCGAAGGGAATGCGGCAAAAGATTCTGTTGTCGGCTGCCTTACTACATAACCCGGAGGTGCTCATTCTGGATGAGCCATTTTCCGGCCTCGATGTTGGCGCAGCTCTAATCTTGCGCAACCTGCTAAAAGCTCTGGCCCGGGAGGGCAAAGTCATTCTCTACAGTTCCCATGTATTGGAGGTGGTGGAGAAGGTCTGTTCCGAAGTAGTGATTCTGCACAAAGGGAGAATCGTCGCTTATGACACCATCGAGCGACTGCGGGAACTGAAAGCCAGCCCTTCGCTGGAGTCGGTGTTCGCGCAGTTAGCGGTTCCAGAAGATACGTCTGCCATCGCGGAACGGGCGATTGCTGTCATGAAGGTGCAGTGAATGCCGGCCAGGGAAAAAGTTCGATCATGGCTCGCGGAAACTCATGGCCCGCAGTTGGAGCTGGTGCGCCATTTCTTGTCCGAGCAACTTGCGAATGATCTGGTCTCTTCCGATCAAGTCCGCAGGCTTGTCATTACGGTGCTCGCAGTGCTGGGTTGCGTTGGCCCTCTCATCGTTCGCCTCTATCGCCCGAAGTACACCTACCTCCAGGGTCTCGATAGCGGAGATCTCTATCTCGCCGCGGTTCGTGCCGACCGGCTTTTCTTTATTTCCCTTTCCATGATCGTGGCGGGGCTGGTGACTGTTATTCAATGGCAGGGCTTGTTCCCCAGCCGGCAGGATTATCTTGCGTTGAAACCGTTGCCAGTTCGTCTGTATCAAGTTTTTGTCGCGCGGTTCCTTTCTTCTTTTGCCATTGTCGTGATTGTGATCGCGGTTCTGAACATCGCCACCAGCCTTTTGTTCCCACTCCTGACTTCCGGCAGATGGCAATTGCCTTCCTTTGGTGTTCGATACATTTTGGCTCACGCGATGGCCACTCTGTGCGCCGGACTGTTCGCGTTCTTCGCCATCGGCACTCTGCAAGGCGTGCTGATGAACATTCTGCCGACACGCATGTTCGAGCGCCTCTCGGTGTTGATCCAGGCTCTGCTCGCCATGGCATTTCTAGCTTCCGTGCCCTACGTGCTGGACATACCAAACTGGCACGCGACCATTGCCGCGCGGCCACGCTGGATGTCGTTATTCCCGCCCGCCTGGTTTTTGGGTCTGTATGAGACCTTGCAGGGAGCGCAGGACAGCTACTTTCTGCACTTACGTGAAATTGCCGTCATGGGAATGTCAGCAGCCCTGCTGCTGACGCTGGCGACATATTTCGCTTGCTACGACCGGCATGCCAGCCGGGTGCTGGAACAGGCGCTGCCGAGGTCAAGCGGGTCCTCCCTCGTTGAAAGGTCGGCATCCACGCTCTTGAGAAGGTTCGTGAACCAGCCCCCTGAGCAGGCCGCATTTGTTTTCGCAATTCAAACCTTGCGGAGAAGCAGGCAACACAGATTCGCGATTAGTTTCTGCGTAGCCCTCGCGCTGGTGTTGGCGTTGCCAGCAGTTGTTCCCAGCATGGTTGCCCATTTTCGCTCAGGAGGAAGTTGGAGCGTCTGGGAGTTGGAATCCATACTGGCCGTCCCGCTGGTGATCGGAGCGGTCGTGATCTCCGCACTTTGCTATGTCTTTCAGCTTCCGTCGGAAGCACAGGCCGGTTGGGTGTTTCGCATGGCTGAGAGTACGGCACGGCGAGATCTGCTCGCGAGCGTCGAATCTTTGCTGATCGTATGTGGCCTGGTGCCCGTGCTGCTGCTCACGGTCCCACTCGAAGTGTTTGCCCTGGGCTGGATCTTGGCCTTCGCCCATTTAGAACTGGTGGCCGTTCTGATGCTCTTGCTGATTGAAGCGCGCTTGGCCGAGTGGCACAAGATTCCTTTCACCTGCTCTTACGTACCCGGACGCCGCAATTTCTGGCAGACCATGGGAATCTATCTGCTGCTCTTCGCCATCCTGATACCGGCCATCACCTTCTTCGAAGCTCGGCTGCTGCGACCACTTGTCCTGTTGGCAAGCACCGCTGCTCTCAGCGGTCTCTATTTCTCGCTTCGCGCCACGCGGCAGACCCACTGGGCAATCGTCCCGCTGCTATTCGACGAATCCGACGAGCCGCTGGTTGGAGGGGTTCGATTGACGCCAGAGTAAGGGAAGATCAGCGAAGAGGAGTCAATGGCAGCCAAATTCTGTGCGGGGATTGCGGGAGGCCGCCATTCCGATCAACGCCGCAGGAAGTAGATTCGATTGCTCCAGTCCCTACGCCCGGTTTTTTTGAACAGCCGCTTCAGCGCCCTTCTCGGGGTCTGGGTTCAGAAGTTCTCCAGCAGCCAGGCATTGTCCTCGAAGGTCAGTTGGCTAAAGGCCAGGTAACGACCATCTGGTGCCGGGCACGCGTCACTAAGCCACTGATTTCGCCCACGATGGAAGTGATTGGAAGTAAAACTTTGTGGCAGCCGGACCTGTAAGCCGAATTCTGTCTGCGGGATTGCTCCCGCAGGACGGTCATTCCTCTGGGCCGCGCATTACTGCGCGGCTCAAGCGACCTACCCGGAGGTTTGGACGCGCCGAGCCGGCACGTGTCTCGGGCGAGGCTTTTCAGCCCGCCCCAGACTCCCTCCCTATTTGGTCTTGCTCCGTGTGGGGTTTGCCCTGCCCGCCGCATTACTGCGGCGGCGGTGCGCTCTTACCGCACCTTTTCACCCTTACCCCGCGCATCCGAAGATGCACCAGGCGGTATGTTTTCTGTGGCACTAGCCGTAAACCGGGTTTGAACCCGGCCTCCCGGACGTTATCCGGCACACTGCTCTGCGGAGTTCGGACTTTCCTCTCCCAGCGCCCGAAAGCGCCGAAAGCGACCGTCCGGTCCAGCTGCCAACAACCTCATTATATGCGAGGGTACTGTCGTTGGTCGCTGGTCGCTGGTCGCTGGCCGTTGGCCCTTGAAACCCGCCAGCCGGCTGCTGCGTATCTTCTTTGTTAGACTCTAGGGGTCGCAAAGGCCAACGACCAAAGACGAACGACCAACGACGGTTTTATGACCATCCTCGAAGCCCTTCGTATCGCGCTACAGTCGCTGTGGGCAAACAAGCTCCGCTCCGTGCTCACCCTGCTCGGGGTGGTCATCGGTGTAGCCGCGGTCATTGCGGTAGTGACCTTCGTCAATGGCATCAACGGCTACGTAGCCGAAAAGATATTCAACCTCGGAGCCGACGTTTTTGTCATCAGCAAAGCCAGTGCGGTCATCACCAATGTCGACCAGCTGCTTGAGGGCCAGAAACGCAAAGACCTCACCGTGGAAGATTTCGAGGCCGTACGCGATGCTTGCCGGCAGTGTGCCCTGGTCGGCGCTTCCACCATCAAGAGCGACGGCCATGTGAAGCGCGGCGAGCAGTCGATCAGCGACTGCTGGATTCGCGGGTTCACACCTTCGATGGCGGCGATTCTCGATGTCGATCTCACCGCCGGCCGCATGGTGAACGATAACGACGACACCAACCGCTCCAACGTTGCCGTCATCGGCACCGACGTTGTCGACAATCTTTTCCCCGGGTCCGACCCCATCAACCAGGAAATCCGGGTCGAAGGCGAGATATACACGGTGGTTGGGGTCGGCAAGAAACAGGGGAAAACGCTGGGTCAGAGCCGCGATAACTACGTCGCCATTCCAATCACCACCTACTTGAAGCAATTCGGCGCGCACAGTAATATCCGCATCTTTGGAAAGGCCAACGGAGTCGGCTCCCAACTTGAATCGGCGATGGACGAGGCCCGCGTCATCGTGCGCGCCCGCCGCCACGACCTTCCCGGCAAACCCGATAGTTTCGCAGCGGAGACGAACCAGGGCTTCCTGAGCATCTGGTCGAGTCTGAGCAGCACGTTTTTTATCGCTATGGTCGCGATCGCCGCCATCTCGCTGGTAGTTGGCGGCATTGTCATCATGAATATCATGCTGGTTTCGGTGACCGAGCGTACGCGGGAGATCGGCATTCGCAAAGCCATGGGCGCGCGCAGTCAGGACGTGCTCCTGCAATTCCTGATCGAGTCCGGGACCATGGCGCTGGTCGGGGGGCTGCTGGGCGTGCTATTTGGGATCGCGTTCGCCAAAGGCATTACCGCGCTGATTGGTATGCCCTCCTCGATCGAACTCTGGGCGGTAGCTGCGGGATTGCTGGTTTCGACCAGCGTCGGTGTGTTCTTCGGCGTCTATCCCGCCAAGCGGGCAGCTCGCCTGGATCCGATTGCGGCCCTAAGATTTGAGTTGTGAAGTCTTGATTTATCCGCGTTGATCCGCGAAAATCCGCGGCGGGTTTTGAACCGACATGATGCGCAAGGGCGATTACGGCGA
>OMOD01000131.1 GCA_900290255.1 Candidatus Sulfotelmatobacter kueseliae | reverse complement strand
CAAGCCGGAGGCGCCTGCGCCGGCTCCGCCTGCACCACCCGTCGTGCCTCCCGCCCCTGCGCCCGGAGCGCCCGCCCCGAACCCGCCCACCCCGCCACCGGGAGTGCCTTGCACCACACCTGCATTCACGCCTCGAAAGATCCCACCTGCCTGCGTGCGCAAAATATCCGTGTCCGCGATCGGGAGATTGTAACGGGCAATGGCGAGATCGAGATTGTTCTCCAGGGCAAGACGAACGGCATTCTTTAAGGACAAATGCAGCTTTCCGTCCAGAATGAGCTGGCCCAGGCGTGGAGAATTGGCGAGTTGCGGTTCAGCTACTTCGGTCGCTGAATATGCGCTCAGAGGGTTGCGCGACTTCGGCATTTCGAAGGACAACGGACCGTTTGTTTGCGCCGATAACGTCGCAGCCAAACCAACGAGAAACCAAACCAATAGCCGTCGAGATTGCCACCCGTTCGAGATGTTTGTCATTGCTTCACCGCCTCATACGGCCGCAGGTCGGGATCTGCCGTGTCGCTCACTACCCAGCCGTCACGCAACTGAATCGTGCGCGTGCCACACGCAGCATTTGCTTCCGAGTGTGTGACCTGAACGATCGTCGTCCCCTGCTGATTGAGCTCGCGAAAAAGCTCCATGATCTCCTTTGCCTGGGAGGAATGCAGATTTCCTGTGGGTTCATCGGCCAGCAAGAGCGCTGGCTTGTGGATCACCGCTCGCGCAACCCCCACCAGTTGCTGTTGCCCGCCGGAAAGCTGGCTGGGAAACAGGTCTTTCTTGGCAACGATCTGGAAGCGATCGAGAGTGTCCGCGACCAAGCTTTGCCGTTGCTTTGCGGGGATGTCTTTGTAGGAGAGAGGCAAATCGATGTTTTCGCGCACGGTGAGGTCATCGAGCAGGTGATAGCTCTGGAAGACCATCCCGGTGTTCTGCTTGGCCAATTCAGCGCGTTGTTTCCGCTTCATCGAGTGCACCGGTTGCTCGCGGAACCAGTATTCGCCCTCCCAGCCGTCGTCGAGCAGAGCGAGGATATTGAGCAAGGAAGACTTGCCTGCCCCGGACGGCCCCATAACGGTGACGAATTCGCCTTCGCGAATCTCCAGGTTGATGCGCCGCAGCACCCAAAACTGCCCGGCGGGAGTTTTGTAACTGCGTTCCAGGTTCTTGAGTTGGATCATGAGTATTGTCCTATTCATCTCGCAACGTCTGTGCAGGGTTGATGCGCGCAATCCGAAAAGTTGGTACGGTGCTAGCAATGAAAGCTACAGACGCAAGCACCGAGATCACCACGCAGATTGTGGGCACGTCATAGACACCTATGCCGTAGAGCACGCTGCCCATCGTTCGTAGAGCCCCGGCGGAAAGACCCAACCCCAGAACAACACCGAGTAGCGAGGCTCCTGCTCCGGCGCGGCCGACCTCCGTCATTGCTTTGCCGACCGTCGAGCCCAGAGCCATACGGATGCCGATCTCGCGTGTCCTTTCAGCAACGATATTGGCTACCAATGCGAAGATGCCGACCGCGCTGAGCAGCAGCGCTAACGTCGCCATTGCACCCAGCAGCGCCACTTCAATTCGCTGTGTCGCCAGTGTCCGGGCCATCAGATCGTTCACGCGGTAGAAGCCGGACGTAGGCAGGTTGGGGTCAGCTCTGGTCAGCGCCCGTTGCATCGCCACTGTCAATCCCTCGACCGGGCCGGCCGTACGAACGACCCAATCCGGCTGAAACCAGACATGCACGAGCGAGAGGGATCCCGCTTTCACTTGCGCGGCCGGAATGTACGTCGTCTGCTCGCTCATTAGTGGAGCGACCGGGTACAGATTGGACGAAAGGGGGACATCGGCCACTTCGCCGACGATCAGCGTGTCCTTGTTGATGTAACGGCCCACAGGATTGGTTCCACCGTAGAACTTTCGGGCGAAGGCCTGGTTCACTACGGCTACGTGCTGGGCGTTTGATCCATCTGCATCGGTAAACACCCGACCCGCAAGCAATGGCATCTGCAGTGTGTCGAAGTATCCCGGCGTGACATAGACCACGTCTGTCCCGCCCTCCTGCCCGGCCTCTTTGCCGTCGCTGAGTGTGACCCCGTCGTTCAATGCGGTCTCGTAGGGAAGGCTCAATCCAACGGCGGCATTCTGCACGCCGGGAATCTGCCGCATCGCCGCCGTACTCTCATTCAGAAGCTGCCGGAATGCCGCGGGATCGTGGTAGCGCGCGTCGTCGAGAGAGGCTTTAGCGATCATTAACCCGTTGGGATTGAACCCTGGCGGCAACGTCTCCAAATGAATCAGGCTGCGGATGAGCAGACCGGAAGCGGCCAACAGAACGACGGTGAGAGACACCTCACCAGCAATCAGCGCCTGCCGCAGGCGCATCTTGCCCCATCCAGCTACCGCGCGGCTGGCCATTGACGAGCGCAGGTCTACTCTTCGTGTTACGAGCGCCGGGAGCATGCCGAACAGCACGCTGGTCAATACTGAGATCGCCAGCGTGAACGCCATCACCCGAGTGTCAAGCGGGACGCCGGCAACAGGGAGAAAATGTTCGGGCAACAGCAACAAGATGCCGCGCAGCGCGAGAAAGCCCACGCCTATGGCAACTCCTCCACCCACAAGAGCGAGGAGCAGGTTTTCAACCCAAAACTGCTTCTGGATCTGCCAGCTTGAGGCCCCCAGTGCCAACCGTGTGGCCACTTCCGGGGTGCGGCGCAGCATACGCACTAGCGCTAGCCCAGCCAGATTGGCACAGGCAATCAGCAGGATGAAGCCGGCTGCCAACATCAGTGCCAGCACCTGCGGACGCAAAGCCTCGGTCTGGCCTTTTTGGAGCGGGACCGAGTAATAGGTCACCTGCGCGCCGGGGGCGTCCTTTTTAATGCGCTGGGCGAGGAGTGCCCAGGCGCGATTGATCTCGGCATCTGCCTCCTGCCAGGTGGCGCCGTCGCGTAGCCGTGTGATGGCCTCGAAATTCGTTCCGCCACCTTCGCCCTCGCGACTGGGCTGGAGCGAGGTGTACACGTCGGCGTTTAAGGGAGTTGTTGCGTCCTGCGGCAGCACACCAACGAGCGTATACGGCTCGCCCCTCAATAGAATTGGCTGTCCCAGTGCAGTCCGGTCATCACTGAAGACACTGTGCCACTGGCCGTAGCTGAGAATGGCGGCCTTGGGCCCGTGGGGACGGTCTTCGTCCTCGGAAAAATTGCGCCCCAGGAGAGGCTGGAGGGCCAGCACGTCGAGGTAGTGGGCCGAAATGCGACCGTCGTGCACATATTGCACGCGCGAACCCGCCTGCAGGTTCACTCCCGAGGTGCCTCCGGAGACAGCGGAGATCAATGCCGGGACACCATCGCGTAGCAGTTCCCATTTCTCCCCGTCGATGCCGGTGCGATCGTCGGAATCGCCGGAACCGGTAACTCGCGTGTAAATCGTGCCCATCCGTTCCGGGTGCGTGTAAGGCAGGCTCTTCAGCAGGAGCGCGTTGACCACGGAAAAAATTGCCGTGTTGGCTCCGATCGAAAGCGCCAGTGTAATGACGACCGTCATAGTGAATCCGGGATCGCGTCGCAATTGGCGCAGCGCGTAACGCACATCTTGTATTAGTCCGCTCATGTCCGTCCTCACTCGTACCGCAGTGCCACCATTGGATCGACCCTCATCGCTCTTCGCGCGGGAATGAAGCTGGCCATTAGTGCTATAGCGATCAACAACGCGGCTACAGCCGCCATCGTGAACGGATCCGAAGACTTCACGCCAAACAGAAAGCTTTCCAGGTAACGGGTTACAGCCAACGCTGCCGCACCGCCGATCAGTGCGCCCACGATGGCCAGCACTGCACCCTGCCGGAGTACCAACCGGAGAACGTCGGCGCGCTCGGCACCGAGGGCTAGCCGGACTCCGATCTCATGTGTGCGCCGTGTGACCTGGTAGGAGAGCAGGCCATAAATCCCCACGCACGCAAGCATCAGCGCCAGCAGGGCAAACAGACTGGAGAGATTAGCGAAGAGGCGCTCCACGTATATGTTATGGTCGATCTGCTCAGTTTCGGTTTTCATGTCGTTGATAAGAAGGTTGCTGTCGAAGCGGCTCACGGCGGCGCGAATTCCCGGCATCATTGCCTTCGGGTCCAGGGCTGTGCGGACTTCGAATTCGCCAACAAAATTCATGGCAGCGACATAATCAATCGGGACGTAAACGATCGGCCGGACATCATAGCGAAGGTGGTCATATTTTGCGTCGCCAACGACGCCCACGATTTCAGTCTCGGATTTTTCCCCTTCAAGACGAAAATGCTGACCAACAGGATCTTGTTTACCAAAATAGTGGCGCGCAAAGCTTTCGTTCACTACCGCAACTGCGTAGCTGTTGGTGGGCTCCTGGTTCCGGACGTCCAGAGTGTTCAGAGTTCTTCCGCCAAGCAGGGGAATGCGCATGGTGCCGAAGAAATCGGGCGCGACAGGAAGGAAGCTAACATTCTCCTGCAGGGATTTGGCCTGACCGATCGACTCGAGCGTGTTGTCCATACTCGATCCCGATACGGGCGGGAACGAGGAATAGCTCACTGACACGACTCCCGGCACCGCTGCGAGCTGCTCTTGCAGATCAAGGCCCAAACTTTTGAGATTTTCTCCTGTTCGACTGCTGAAGGTCGTGTCCACTCCAAAGATCACAAGATTCTGTGGATCAAAGCCGGCGTTGACCGACTTCAAATTCGCAAGGGTCCGAACCAAAAGCCCCGCCCCCGCCATCACAACCATGGCCAGCGCGATTTGCGATATGACGAGAGCGTTACCCGGTGTGAGCCAAGCGCGACGCGAGCCTCCGCCGGACTTGCCATCAATTTCTTTAAGCGCTGAAACGAGTTCTAGGCGGGCGCCTGCAGATGCACCCGCCAAACCGGAGAGCCCGCCCACAAGAACCGAGGCCAACAGCGTGAAGCCGAAAACGCGCCAATCGGGGTGAACGTCCAAACGGAATGGTTGATACCAGTTCAATGAGAGGAATGCCACCAGGGCCTCCGCGCCCCAGTAGCCAAGAATGATCCCTCCGCTACCGCCCGCGATACACAGCAATATGTTTTCGGTTAACAGTTGACGGATGATCCTGAACCGGCTGGCACCAAGTGCGGCCCGCATTGCGACTTCGTTGCGCCGGGCCGTGGACCGCGCCAGCGTCAGGCCTGCCAGATTAGCGCAGGCCAACAGCAACACAACCGCGACCGCGCTAAACAGGATGGATAGTGGACGCCCAAATTCCTGCTGGAGCGTGGCCAAACCGTGTGCGGCAACTGGAAGCTCGATGCGCGGCACAATGCCCGGCTTGAACACCGGCTCGGGACCGGTGGTAGTCTCGACCGCAAAGATTGTGCTCGCGGCAGCCTGTGCCTGACTAATGCTGACGCCTGTTTTCAGACGTGCTATCAGTCCCAGCCATGGATGTGAGGTCGTCCTCTTCGGCAGATATGGGGCCACTACAGGCTGTACCGAGAGCGGCAGCCAAAAGTCCATAGTGGCACCTGGATCAAGATCGACAAACCCCGGCGAGGCGACACCAACGATGGTGGCGGCGGTCTTGTTTACTAGAATCGGCCTGCCAACTACAGTCGAATCTGCGCCCAAGACGGTTTGCCAAAATCGGTAACTGACTACGACGGCAGGAAAAGCACTGTCAGTGTCATCAGTCGGGAGCAGCACCCGGCCGAGTGCCGGATGAGACCCGAGAGTTGAGAAAAAATCACCCGAAACCAGCAAGGCCTGTACGCGGCTTGTATGTCCGCCGAAATTAACGGTCAATCCAACAGGAGCAAAGGCAAACACTCCCGAAAATACGTCATCTTGGGTTTTCATCCGCTCAAAAATTGGATAAGAGAACGTGCAGCCGGTGTTATCGAAGGCCTTCCAATCGAGACATCCTCCGAAGTTATAGGACCCATGAAATGCCGCTACTCCGGACGATACCCAATTGAGTTGCACCAGGCTTTGTGGGTCTTTGACGGGCAACATCCGCAGCATGATCGAATTCACCAGGCTGAATATTGCGGTGTTTGCGCCAATCCCAAGCGCTAAAGTAATGACTGCGACCGTCGTAAATCCTGGGCTCTTGCGCAACTGCCGCAGCGCGTAACGCACATCCTGGATCAGTCCGTTCATTGGTTCTCCTCACTCGTAACGCAGCGCCACCATGGGATCGACCTTGGCTGCCCGACGGGCCGGCAGGTAGCTGGCCAGCAACGCCGCAAAGAGCAGCACGACGGGAACACCGGTGAAGATAGTAAGGTCGTGCGGGCTGATGCCATAAAGCAAGGAACCGATCGTTCGTGAAAGGACGAGGGCGAGGGGGACTCCCGCCGCCACGCCCTGAATCACAAGCAACGTCCCGCCGCGTAGAATCAGGCGAAGGACGTCGGCGCGCGACGCGCCCAGCGCCAGGCGCAGTCCCATCTCCTGCATTCTTTGAGCAGCGGAAAAGGCGATGATGCTGTAGATCCCTATCGCGGCGAGCACGAGCGCGAATACGGCAAAGCCGGCTAAGAATGAGGCGATCAGGCGCTGCTGCGAGAGAGAATCGCTCACCACCTGCCGCATGGCCCTCAGTGTCAGCACGGGAAGATCTCGGTCCAGGGCTTGGACAGTGCTCCGAACAGTCGCAGCCAGTGCCGTTGGATCCCCGCTGGCGCGCACGGCGACCCACATTCTTCGGCCCGGCTCCTGCGAGCATGGCGTATAAACCATCGGCACTGGACTCTGCATGGGTTGCTGGTGCTTGAACGATCCCGTAACGCCAACGATCGTGATCCACGCAGCAGCGCCGCTGTATCTGAAACCGCGCCCGATGGGGTCTTCGTCAGGAAAGAACCGCCGGGCAAACGCATCATTAATGATGGCCACCGGCTGGGTCTTGGCGGTGTCGTGCTCGTCGAAGTCGCGCCCGCGCAGCATGGAAATTCCCATGATGCGGAAATATCCCGGCGAAGAGCTGTTGAACTGGGTCTCCATTTCCATCCAATCGGCTGGTTTTGGACGGCCCTGAATCTCAATTCCGCCGCCACTGTAGCCGCCAGTCATGGGCAGCGTGTCGACGGCCGCGGCATCTTGAACCCCCGGTGCAGCTCTAAGCCTCTCGAGCAATGCCTCATAGAACGCACTCACTCGTTCCACAGTGGAATACTGCGTGTATGGGAGACTGATGCCAAACGTGAGCACGTGTTCGGTGCGAATACCCAAGTCGAGGTGAAGCAGCACAAACAGGTCCTTAGTGAGGAAGCCGGCGCCGACCAGAAGTACGGAGGAAAGCGCGACTTCGCTGACCACCAGATAGGAAAGAACGTGGCGACGGGAGCGCACGCCGCGCGACGAGCCAGCGGAGTCTTTAATAGCGGTATTCACGTCTGTCCTGGCACCGTACCAGGCTGGAACCAGTCCGAAGACAAGTCCAGTCACCGCCGAAATCGCCACGGTGAAGAGCAGAACGCGCGAATCCATGCGCAGCACCGTGTCAAGGCCCAGTTCTTCCGGCGCAGCGGAGCGAAGAATGTTCATTAGCCACTCAGCGAACACCAGACCGAACCCACACGCTGCCAAGGCGAGCAACAGGCTCTCGGTAAGCATTTGGCGGACCAGCCTCGCGCGCGCTGCCCCGAGCGCGGCGCGGACAGCGATTTCTTTCGTCCTGCTCGCTGCCCTTGCTAACATCAGACCGGCCACATTGGCGCAGGCCAGCAGCAGCACAGCAAAAACAGCCCCAAACAGAACTGCAGTTGGCCTAGTCGCGTCGCCAGCGATCATTGCCCGCAATGGCAGCACAGCCACACCCCAACCCGTGTTAGTCACGGGATATTCCTGCTCCAGGCGCCGCGCGATCACGGTCATGTTGGCCTGGGCTTGTTCCAGGGTGACGCCCGGTTTCAGCCGCGCCACCACGCCATATTGATGTTGGTAGCGGCCGTTCGCCGGGTCCTCCTGCAACGCGGTGAAGAATTCACACGTCTGTATGCCAGGGAACACAAACCGCTTCGGCATGACACCGATAATGGTGTACGGCTCGCCGTTCAACATCATGACGCGCCCCAGGACGTCGGCATTTCCTGAAAAGCGGTGTTGCCAAGCTTCAAAACTCAAGACCACGACACCGGCGGCTGAAGGCTTGTCTTTTTCGGCATTGAAGAAACGGCCCAGAGCCGGTTGCAGTCCCAGGACGCGCAGGAAATTCGCGGTCGTCGGGCCTCCCGCGATGCGCTGCGCTTCGCCTTGACCAGACCAAGTGAACATCCTGGTAGACGGAACGATGGCCATGTCGCTGAAAACCGTGTTCTGCTCCCGCCAGTCGAGGAAGTCACGATAGCCGGTACTGCTGTTCCGCCCGCTTAAGTGGCGAGCGTCTACCCATGCCAGACGGTCTGCCTGCGGAAACGGATAGGGATTGAGCAACAAGGCATTCACCACGCTGAAGATCGCGCTGTTTGCGCCGATGCCCAACGCGAGAATCAGCAGAACCGCCGCGGTAAAACCTGGGCTCTTGCGCAGTTGGCGCAGCGCGTAACGCACATCCTGGATCAGTCCGTTCATTGGTTCTCCTCACTCGTAACGCAGCGCCACCATGGGATCGACCTTGGCGGCGCGGCGCGCGGGCCAGTAGGCGGCGAACAATGCGACGGTCAGCAATAACATCGGTACCAGCACAGTTGTGGACACATCGAAGCGGCTGACATGGTAGAGACTCGTCTGCAGCAGCCGGTCGGCAAACAGAGACAGCGCCAAGCCAAGCCCGCAGCCGGCCATCCCGATCACTGCCGCGCGTCGCAACACCAGCCAGTAGATATTGATTTGCTCCGCGCCCAGCGCCATGCGCACTCCAAACTCCCGCGTACGCTCAGCGACCAGATAGGAGATCACTCCAAACAGGCCAATCGCCGCCAGCACCAGCGCAACTACGGCAAAGCTGCCCAGCAACAGCACGGTAAAACGTCGTTGAGCCAGTGACTCCGAAACCAGGGCAGCCAGAGTCGTCGTGTTATAGATGGGCAAGTCCTTGTCGACAGACCAGACTTGCTGCTGCACTTCCTGGAACAGTCCCTGCTCTGTCACCTTGCTGCGCAATACAAATGCCATGCGCTCACTGGCTCCACTCTCGACCTGAAACATGGAGTTGTAGATCATCGGGGGCGAGTCGGCATCAAGTGCCGAGATGTGAACATCGCCGGCTATTCCTACAATCGTGAACAATGCACGGCCGCCCCATTGAAAACGCTGGCCAATCGGATCCTGGCTGGGAAAATACTGCTTCGCCAGCGTCTCGCTGATAATGGCCACGTTCGTCGTGTCAGAACGATCCTGCTCGGTGAAATCTCTTCCCCGGAGCAGCGGAATCCCCATGGCGCGGAAGTAGCCCGGACCGACCAGCGAATTCTCCGCGAAGTGATAGTCGTCGGCGGGGGCGTGCTCCAGCCGGAACCCGATCTGCCGCGAGTCGCTCAGTGGAAGGTGACTAGCCGCGGCTACCGTGGTTACACCCGGCAGATGAGAAAGACGCTCCAGGAGCTCCTTCTCGACAGCCTGGCGTTTCGACGGATCGGGATAACGGCTGCGGTCGAACAGGGTTCTGACCACGAACCTGCCGTTGGGATCAAAGCCGAATGGAGAGTCCAGCAATCGCACGAAGCTGCGAAGCAACAAACCTCCGGCCATCAGCAATACCAGGGCGGCAGCAATTTCGATCGTGGCCACGGAATTCTGCAGTCGCTGAGCAGCCCGGGCCGGTCCAATTTGCGACTTCTCCTGCAGGGACGCCTGCGGCGAAACCCGGGACATCCTCCAGGCCGGGATCACGCCGGAGAGAATCGCTGTCACCAAGGAAAGCGCCAGCGTGAACAAAAGGGCCAGCGGATGCAGCATCACATCGTGCAGGCGTGGCACGTCGCTGGGACCAAAACGCCTGAGCCCAGCCACCGCCCCCTCCGCCAGAAGGATTCCGGCACTGGCACCGCACAGCGACAGCAGGACGCTCTCCACCAGGCACTGCCGCGCGATGCGCCCGCGGTCTGCACCGACTGCGCTGCGGATCGCCACCTCGTGGCTGCGATGATTGCCGCGGGCCAGCAGCAGATTGGCAACATTGGCGCAAGCGATCAATAGCACACACGCCACCGCCAAAATCAGCAGCGTCACCAGCGGCCGTGCCGTCTCCACGGCATGCGCCGCAAGAATATACGTCCTGGGTGCGACCCGGACAGTCCCCGAATAGCCGTATTGCTTCATGAAGTCGGCGGCGATGCTCTCCATATCAGCTTGCGCCTGCTCGGGGGTGACGCCCGCCTTGAGTCGGCCGACCACACCTACGCCAAACTCTTCTGTGCGATTCTCGGGTCCGAGCCGGTCCGGTTCAAACGCAATCGGCACCCACAAATCGGCCGTCTCGGAAAGCGGTGCTCCATCGAACGGGAAGCGGAAGGAGGGTGGCATCACGCCGACCACGGTGTAGGGGTGTTCATCGAGCTTAACGCTCCTGCCCAGAATGTTCGGATCGCGGCCGTACTCGTGTTCCCAAAGGGCGTGAGATAGCACGACGACATTGCCCGCCCCATAGCGGTCTTCGTCAGCCGTGAAGCTGCGTCCCAACTCTGGCGATACTCCGAGGAGTGGGAACAGCGATGCCGAAACACTGGCCGCGTTGATCCGTAGCGGCTGGCCTGCTCCCGTGAGATTAAAGCCAGCGCTTTCGTAGGCAGCGACCTGAGAGAAAGAGTGATTGCGGTCTCGATAGTCCTGGTACTCCCCGGCGGAGACGCCGACTTCATCCGTCGCCATTGCGGGCAGAGTCTCGGTGACCAGCGCCAATCGTTCAGGTTGCTGGTAGGGCAGAGGCCGCAGAAGAACAGTGTCGACCACGCTGAAGATCGCCGTGCTCGCCCCGATACCGATGGCCAAGGTCAGGACGGCGATCGCGGTGAACCCCGGACTCTTGTGGAGCTGGCGTAAAGCGTAGCGTACGTCTTGGAGTAGTTGGGTCATTCGTTCATTCTCACTCGTACCGCAGGGCCACCATGGGATCGACCTTGGCGGCGCGGCGCGCGGGAACATAGCTTGCGAGCGTAGCGACCGTAATGAGCGCGATTGGAACGCAGAAAAAAGTCAGCGGATCAGTGGGTCCCACGCCAAACAGCAAACTTGCCATAAGTCGAGTCAGCAGAAACGCCGCGGCCAAGCCAATAAGAGTTCCTGCGCAAGCCAGAAGTGTTCCGTTCTTGACGACCATTCGCAGGATCGTGTCACGTTCCGCGCCCAGCGCAAGGCGGATGCCCATTTCCCGTGTCCGTTGCAGAACTGTGTAGGAAATCACGCCGTAGATACCGACTGCGGTAAGGACAAATGCCAGCACACCGAAGGTTCCGAGCAGGATAGTCTCGAAGCGTGTATCAGCGATGGAATCGCTCACACATTCGTCGAGAGTCTTGATGTGCAGGAGAGGCAGATCCTTGTCCAGGGATTGAACCTGCTTGGCTAATGTGGGCACCATGCTTTGCGGATCCACTTCGGTGCGTACGACAACCGACATTGGAGCAAAGGGCAATTGCGCGTAGGGGACGTAAGACTCCGGAATCGACGGCGCCGCCAACCCTTCGGCCTTCACGTCGCCGACCACCCCCACGACGACCCTCATGGGAGCCTCCGGTTCGCCGCTCGAAATATTCGGCCTGATCCGCCTGCCGATGGGATCCTCACCGGGAAAGGCTTGCTTGGCCATACTCTGGCTGATAAGCACGACCGCAGTCGCGTCGGGAGCATCATCCCGAGGATCGAATTCGCGGCCCCTCAGCAGCGGGATTCCGAGAGCCCGGAAATATTCGTCATCAATCAAGTGCAGGGTTGTAACCGGACGCTCCGATTCCTTCACCGGCTGGCCCTCGACATCGAAACTGGTCTTGACCTCGTCCGCCGACAGTGGGAGTGGAAACACGGCGCTCGCAGAACGCACGCCGGGAAGGGTTCGGATCTGCGCCAACAGTTGGCGATAGAATTGCACTCGTTGCAGATGTCCGTACCGGCCCGGCAGGTCCAATCCGAAGGTGATCACGTGGTCTTTTGCGAAACCGGGATCGACTCGCCCCAACCCAAGCAGGCTTCGCAGCAATAGGCCAGCGCCCGCTAGCAGCACTACGGCAAGAGCCGTCTCTATGACCACGAAAGCGTCCTTCAATCGCCTCCGCCCGCGAGTCTCGGTTCCGCTCCGGCCGCCCTCATTGAGAGAAGTAGCCAGTTCCATCCTGGTCGCATGTAAAGCTGGGATTAACCCAAACAAGAGGCTGGTCAGGACTGCAATAGCTGCGGTGAAAGCCAGTACCTGTAGGTTGAGGCCGCTTTCGGTGACCCTTGGCAGTTCACCCGGCGCCAGTCTTGTGAGCAACTTGATTGCCCAGACAGCAAACACAAGTCCGGCTGCGGCGCCAGCTGCGGCGAGCAGGACGCTTTCCGTAAGCAACTGCCGCACGACAGCCCAACGCGTAGCTCCCAATGCAGTACGCAAACCGATTTCTCGATTCCGCTCCGTTGCTCGCGCTAATAACAGATTCGATAAGTTGGCGCAGGCGATGAGCAGAACCATCCCTACCGCACCGAATAAAATGAACAGCCCTGAACGCACGTCCCCCACCACGTCATCGATTTCAGGAACAATCGCGATTCCCTTCGGCCGGTTATCCGGATATTGCTTGTTTAGAACGTCTTGAATCTCGACCATCTCGGTTTGAGCCTGCCTAAGAGTGACCTGGGGCTTCAGCCGCGCGATCACATCTAGATATGAGACTCCGCGCTGGGAAGTCATCGGCGGTGCCCCGTTGCTCGACTGCGCATCGAGCGCAATCGTGGTCCAGAACTCAACTGGAGTTCGTTGCACCGGAAACTGAAAGCCCGGCGGCATCACGCCAGCTACCGTGAACAGTTGGCCGCTCAAGGTGAGGCCCTGGCCCAAAATGTTCGGATCGGACCCGAAACGATCTTGCCAGAAGCTGTGGCTCAGGATGATTGGTAATCCGGTGCTGCCTGGCTTGTCTTCCTCGGGGATGAGATCCCTTCCGAGTACGGGGGCAACGCCCAACACCGAGAACGTATTCGCAGAAACGACTGCACCTGTGACATATATGGGGTCGCCTCTCCCCGTCAGGGTGAAGTCGTCTTCCCGAAATGCCGAGAGACCTTCAAAAACGTGGTTCTGTGATCTCCAGTCCAGAAATGCTGGGTAGGACACACCAATGTCGTCGCGCCGGCCTGGCTCAGTGGTCTTTACTGCCACCAAACCGCGAGGATTGCGAAAAGGAAGTGGTCGCAGCAGAACTGCATCAACCACGCTAAAGATCGCAGTATTGGCTCCGATTCCCAGCGCCAGCGTGAGCACAGCAACACCGGTGAACCCTGGGTTCTTACGCAGTTGGCGCAGTGCGTAGCGGAGGTCCTGAGTTATTGCATTCATTTTGCTCCCTCACTCGTAGCGCAACGCCTGCATCGGATCGACCTTGGCCGCGCGGCGGGCGGGGAAATAACTGGCGGCAGCCGCCACGACGATCACCACCACCAAGCTGCCAAAAAGGGTGAGCCCGTCTGTCGGCTTTACCCCATAGAGCATGCTTGCCAGCAACCGCATCGTCGCCAGCGATGCCACCAGCCCCAGACCTGTTCCGATTGCGGCAGTCCGCAGACCCTGGACGAGCACCATACGCATCACAGTTCCTCGTTCGGCACCCATCGCCATGCGAATCCCGATTTCCCGCTGACGTCTGCTCACGACATAAGCGATGACTCCGTACAGTCCGAGCGCGGCCAGGAACATTCCGGCCACGCTTAACGCGACAGCTGAGCCAGCTGCCATGTTGTCCAGCCAGAATGCCTGCTGCATCAAGGAGTGCATGGTTTGAAGGTCGAAAATGAGCATTCCCGGGTTGAGCTTGAGAATTTCGCCCCGGACCATTGCCACCAGATCGCTCGGATCGCCCGCGGTTTCGACCATAATCGTTGCGTCCCCGCCCCCCTGCTGAGCAAACGGGAAGTACATGTAAGGCTCCGGGGTTTCGTGTACTCCCTCGTGCACTTCGTTGATGGTCGCGTCTTCGGCCACCCCCACGATCTGGCAGCTTGTTCCTTCGACCACGATATGTCGGCCAATAGCGTCCTGACCGGGCCAGAAGCGGCGCGCCATGGCCTGGCTGACGATCACCACAGCCGGGCCTGAGCGGTTGTCTTCGCTTGAGAAATCCCGGCCCTGAAGAAGGCGTGTGCCCATGATCCGGAAGTACCCCAGGCCGACCGAATTAACCTTGATCGGAATGTTCGGTTGGCCCTGCGGCAGTTCGAAACCGGGAATCGAAACGCGCACATTCCTGCCGCCGCCGGAACCTGAGAGCAAGGCACGATTCGCATAGCTGACCTGCCGCACGCCGGGCAAGCCGACGAGCCGCTGCTGCACGTTATCCAGGTAGATCGCTTCCCGGTCGCCCTCATAGCCGGCAAATCCGGGGTTCAGGCTCACGAAAATCAGATTCTTCTGTTTGTCGAAGCCAATGTCGCGGCTGCGGCTGAACAGCAAGCTTCGCACCAGCAGTCCCGACGCAGTGAGCAGGACAACGGACACCGCAATCTCGCCCAGGACTAGGGCATTGCGGGCCACAAGGCGACCGACCACCCGCCGGCCAATGGGCTCGTTTCCTTTTAGCGCGGAAACGACGCTGTGTTTGGTCGCTTGAAACGCGGGTGCCAAGCCGAAAGCGATTGCTGCCACCACGGAAGTGGCAGCTGCGAACGCGAGGACCGTAGAATTCAGGCGCAGATCGAGGCCGAGTTCAATTTCCGCAGGCGGGATCAAGGCGGGTTGCAGACGAAAGAACCAGAGCGCCAAAATCAGTCCCATCCCCGCCCCGGCCAGCACGAGCAGTGCGCTTTCGGTGAACAACTGGCGTATCAGGCGATGGCGGCCGGCGCCCAGCGCCGAGCGCAGGGCAACTTCTCTGCGCCGCGTTTCGGAGCGGGCCAGAACCATCCCTGCAATGTTGGCGCAGCAAATCAGCAAAACCAGCCCGGAAGGCGCCATGAACAGAACGATCGCGACGGGCTTCGGGGATTCCGCTTCGAGGACGATCTCTCGCGCCTTGTCCACCTCCGGATAGGCCTCCGCCAAGCGGCGACCGAGCACGCCCAGTTCAACCTGCGCCTGCTCCCGCGTCACTCCCGGCCGCAGCCGGCCGAGCACATTGAAATAGCGAGAATTCCGGTCGGCAAGCTCCTGCGGAGAATCTTCATTTGTTGCCAGAACCCACAAGTCTGTAGGCACTATGTTGGCCAGGCCGCGGAAATGAGGAGGGGCGATGCCAATGACCGTGTAGCTCTTGTTGGTAAGCCAAATCTGCTTTCCAACCAGCGAGCGATCTGCATTGAAAGCGCGGTGCCACAGGGTGTCGCTGATCACCACAGCAGGTTCGCCAGTCGCGCCAGCTTCCGGCTGGAACGTATGGCCAAGCTGAGCCTCGATCCCCAGGACTGAAAAATAGTTGGGCGAGACGACATCGCCCGCTAGAAACCGTGTCTCCGTTCCCACGCGGAGAAATTGGCCACCGCGCGAACAGGCAAGAATTGCTCCCAGAGATTTGCTTTGCGCCGCCAGATCACGATAGTCGGGGTAGGAGAAACTGTTATCCGTCCCCTGGGGCGTTTTGGCTGAGATCCAGGCCAGCCTGTTGGGCTCCTTTCCTGGCAACGGGCGTAGAAAGAACGCTTCCAGCACGCTGAAAACCGCAGTATTGGCGCCAATCCCCACCGCGAGCGTCAGGGCGGCAATCGCGGTAAAGCCCGGAGTCTTTTTCAACTGTCTAAGCGCGTAGCGAAGGTCCTGTAGGAGTCCGTTCATCTCTGTTCCTCACTCGTACCGCAGCGCCGCCATCGGCTCCACGTACGCGGCCCGCCGGGCCGGCGCCACAATCGCCACGGCGCTGGCAAGAACGACCAGCAATCCGACGACTACATACGTCAGCGGGTCTCTGATGGTGACGCCATAAAGAAAGCTGCTGATCCAGCGGCCCGCAAAGAGCGCGGCCGCCCAACCGCATACCAGGCCCGCACCGACCATCCACAAGCCCTGACGCACGATGAGACCAAACACTCTGCCGCGTGGCGCTCCCAGCGCAAGCCGGATTCCCATCTCGTGGATTCTCTGCCCGACGACGTAGGCCAAGACGGCGTAGAGTCCAGTTGCGGAGAGCAGCACGGCGATCCATGCAAAGGACGAAGCGATCTCCAAAGCCAAGCGCTGCGTTTTCATATCATCCTGCACCGCCTGTCGGAGCGGGACCAGGTCGTCTATCGCGAAATCTGGCGCCTCGCTTTTCACGATGGCGCGGACATTCGCTGCAATGTCGCTTCCCGCAGAACGAGTGCGCACGGCGAATGCTTCGGCAAAGCCAATCATTAACTGGGAGAACCGGGCTGATGGCGGCAGTTGCAAGAAGGAAACTGCAAGCTCAGGTTCCGTCGGCTCTCCGATGGAGTTGTTTTGGATAACGTTTCCCGACACACCTACGATCGTGATGGGCTGCAGAATTCCAGTTGGCTTCTCGAGAACGATCTGTTGCCCGATCGGATTCACACCATGCAGGTATTTGTCTACGAGAGCACGATTCGCAATGCCGACTAGTTGCGTACCCGCTGTATCGCTGGCCGACAAGCTTCGTCCCATAGAGACAGGAATGCCCATCGCCCGGAAGTAGCCGGAGCTGACCGCCGTTATGTGCAGCGATGGCGCGGGCTTCTGGTCAGGAGGCAGAAGACCGGGGATCGCGAATCCTGACACGACCATCATCTGGAAATTGGCGACTGGCAGCGAGGTGACCAGTCCCGCGGCGTCCACATCGGGAAGATGTTCCAGCCGATCCAGCACGCGCAGATAAGTGGCGACCTTCAGCGGCATGGGAATGCGGTTCCCGCCTTGAGCCCACAGCAGGAATGTCGTGACCTTCTCCGGGTTGAAGCCGAGGGGAACGTTTTCGAGCGAACGAAAAGTTCGGAGGAATAGCCCGGCGGCAATCAGAAGGACCGTGCTCAGCGCGACCTCCGCGGCAACCAGCCATCCGCTGAGCCGATGCTGACGGCTCATCCGTCCTCCCGCGCTCGGCTGAACCAGCAGGTGCCGCCCACTTTTCAGGACATGCCACGAAGGCGCGATCGCCGCCGTCACTCCGCACAGAAACGTGACCAGCAGGCATGCAGCCAGGGTCCAGGGGTCGAGGCGCAAAGCGTCAAATCTCGGCTGGAACGCAAACAAGTGGCGCGCCGCCGCCACGAATGCCGTGGCAATCGCCCATCCGATCGCGGCCCCAGCGAAAGCGAGAACCAGACTCTCGATCACCGTTTGGCGGACAATGCGGGCGCGGGTTGCGCCCAACGCGGCCCGCATCGCAATCTCATTCTGCCGGACCGTGGTCCTCGCGATCTGCAGATTCGCCGTGTTTACGACCGCAATCAGCAAGAGCACCACGCAGCCCGCCATCAGCACCAGCAGGCCAGGCTTCGAGTCTCCGGTAACGCTCTGCTGGTAGGGATAGACCCAGAAATGCTCAGGAGGACTGTCACTGGAACTCGGCTTCTTGTTCCGTACGAAGGCTTCGCCTTCGGCACGAGCCTGCTCCGCCGTAGCGCCCGGCCTCAGCCGGCCCAGGACCTCGAATCCGGACATGCCGTTCCGGGTTTTGTGATCCGGCGTGAGCTGGAATGCCGTCCATATTGTTTTTCCATGGGTGACCGGAAACTGAAATTGTGGCGGCATTACGCCCACTACCGTATAGAGTTGCCCATTTACTTTCAGCTTGCTGCCCAGCACCGAGTTGCTGGCATGCATGGAGTTCCGCCAAAACTCATGGCTGACAATTGCCGCGTTCGCGCCGGGCGCATCGTCGCCCTCGCGGAACGCCCGGCCCATCGCTGGCAAAACACCGAGCGTCTGAAAGAAATTCGTGCTGACCTCGGGCGCCAGCAGCATGTTTGTGCCGTCATCTGTCTCTACTGGAACTGGCAAACTACTGAACGCAGCGAGTTGCTCGAAGTGGTGAAGACTCCGCTGCATTTCAGGGAAGTCCGCAATCGAAACGAACGCGTAGTCTTCCTCCCCGTTCTCCGAGACCCCGACCACCTGCAACCGCTCCGGCTGCCGATACTCCAGCGGACGAAGCAACACCGACTCCACAATCGCAAGCATGCCGGTGGTCGCGCCGATACCGAGCGCAAGTACCACAATCGCGCTTAGAGCAAACTCGGGGTTCTTCCACATCTGCCGTAGAGCGTAACGAACGTCTTGGAATAAGCCAGTCATCGCAGTCCTTCGCTCTCATTCGTATCGCAGCGCCACCATGGGATCGACTTTGGCAGCGCGGCGCGCCGGCAGCCACGCCGCCACTAGCGCCGGTGTGATCAGTACGACAATTGCCCCGATGTAGACCTTCGGGCTCCAGGCCGTCACGCCATAGAGAAACCCTCCCACTGTTCTTGCCAGGGCCAGCGAGGCGGCGACCCCGCAGGCGAGTCCAGCCAAGACAATGCCGAGAGTTCGCCACAGTTCCAGGCGAAGCAGGTCCGGTCCCTTTGCGCCGAGAGCTACACGCACGCCAAATTCCCGCGTACGGTGCGTGACCGACAAGGACGCAGTGCTGAACAGTCCGACCGTCGCAAGGAAAAGAGCGGCAGCGGCAAAGCCAACTACCAGGCTTGTTTCAAACTGCCTGTCGAGCGTCGTCGATTGCAGCAGTCGCTCCATGGTCTGCGGGTGGCTCACCGATTGTTCCGGATCCTGCCGCCACACCGTTTGTTCTGCGATGGGTAAGACAGCCGCAGAATCGATGCGTGCGCGGATCATGAACTCCTCGCTCCAAGGATCGGCTGCGAGCGGCTGATAGAACTGCATCCTGGGTTCGCTCTCCAGAGAACCGTCATGGATATCTTCGACAACTCCTACCACCGTGACCGGCGGATTCTCGCCATCCCGCACTTGCTTTCCGACAGCGTCTTCGTTCGGCCACAAATTGGAAGCCATCTTGCGATTGATGATGGCGAATCCTGCCGGCTCGTCTTCGCGGAACTCCCGTCCCGCAATCAGGGGAATGCGCATCGTCCGAAAGTAGTCTGCGTCCACAATGCGGTACTCGGCTCCCCTTCTGTCTCCGGGCGACGGAGAGCGCCCGACAGCGCGCACAGTGTGAATGTCTGTTTCGCCGGTCAAGGCGACGTGGTTGACGACGCTGGCGGATTCCACTCCCGGAATGTTGCGAAAGGCAGCGAGCAATTCACGAGTGTGCGCCACCCTCTTGGCTGGACCTTCGTTTGTCTTCGGGTTCAGAGATACGGAAATACTCAGCAGGTTCTGAGGATCAAAGCCAGGACTGACTCGCATGACGTTCGTGAAGCTCTGGATCAGCAGGCCGGCGCCAATCAAAAGAACCGCCGAGACGCCGATCTGCGTGGCCATCAGAGCAGACTTGATCCGATGCGTGCGGCGGTCTGCGGTGAGGATCCGGCCGTCACTCCGAAGCAGGGAAGCAATCGCGGAATTCGGCAGAACAATGAGCGGCGCCGCCCCAAACATGATCGAGATCAAGAATGAGAGAGCCAAAAGAAGCGTCGTGACGCGTCCATCGATGCTCAGTTCATACAGCCGCGGTAGTCGCTCCGCCGCCACGCTTCGAATCCCGGAAAGCGCCCAGGCCGATAGCAACATGCTGACGATCGCCGCTCCCATAACCAGCAGAACTTGCTCCGCGAGGCTTTCCCGGAACAGCCGCCAACGCGTTGCCCCGAGCGTCACGCGCGCCACAAATTCGCGGAGCCGGCCAACATTGCGCGTGAGCAGCAGATTCCCCAGATTGAAGAGAACCAGCGCCAGCAGCAGGCCCACGGCTGCCAGCAGCATCCACATGACCTCGCGAACCCCCCAGGATAAGGAGTCGCGCAAGGGCGTAACCTCCACTCGGAGACTCGCCAGTAGCCGCTCAAATTCTTCTCGATAAGCCGGATCTTGTGCCTCATTGTCGCGTAACAGTTGCGTCGCGCTGCCGTGAAATTGTTCGGCGGCACGTTCGGTTGTGACCCCATCATTAAGACGGCCGAGCACGTAGTAATTCCAGTTTCCCTGTTGTACCCGCTTCTCGGTGATCGTCAAGGGAGTCCAGAACTCCGTCCGCTCGGGCGCCCATTCCATGATCGCCCGTACATCCGCCAGACGCGGAAAATCGAATCGCGGCGGCATGACCCCAATGACTGTGAGCGAGCCGTCACTGGTCCGGATCGTTTTTCCAACAATGTTGCGGTCGCTGCCGAATGATCGCATCCAGAGCTGATGGCTGAGAACGACGGCGTTGTCGTGACCGGGAGTAGCGTCTCCGGCCACGAACCCACGCCCCAGGAAAGGCTGCACACCAAAGACTTGAAAGAACTCCGGCGTGGCCTCAACTCCAAATATCTTCTCGGCTCGTCCTTGCCCAAGGAGCGTATAGTCGCTCGTCTCAATAGCGGCGGCACGTTGCAGTAGACCCGATTGCTGCCAGCGCTGAAACTGGCCCAGGGTTGCGACGCTCTGGCCGGGGCCAAGCGCTGCATTGCTCAGAGAGATCACGACGATCCGGTCGGAGCGAGGAAAGTTCAGCGGCCGGAGCAGGACCGTCTCCACTACCGCGAAAATCGTGCTCACCGCCGTCAGTCCGAGAGCGAGCGTCAGCACGGCAACCAAAGTAAATCCGGGCTTCTTCCACAACTGGCGAAGAGCATTGCGAAAATCCTGAATGAGTGCGTTCATAGTTCCTCACTCGTAGCGCAAGGCCACCATGGGGTCGACCTTGCCAGCTCGACGTGCCGGGACGTAACAGGCCAGCAGCGCGGCCGCAACCAGAAGCAACAGCACTGCGGCGAAAATCAGCGGATCGGTGGCCGTTACGTCAAAGAGCTGCGATTCGATGGTGCGTGTGAGTGCCAGCGAACCGGCAAGCCCAATGGCGACACCAACAACGATCGTGCGCAATCCCTGACCCAAAATCATCGTCATAACGTCACGGGAGCGGGCGCCCAGAGCGACGCGCACGCCAATCTCGCGTGTCCGGCGGCTGACTGAATAGGCCATCACGCCGAATACGCCCGCGGTAGCGAGCAGCAACGTGACGACCGCGAAGAAACCGATAAGAATGAGATTGAATCTGCGCGAACCAAGCGAAGCCGAATAGATTTGGGAGAACGTCCGGAACGTCGGGGGTACTTCCGGGTTGAGTTCCTTCAGGATTCCGCGTGCTGCCGAGGTGACCAATTGCGTGTCGGCATTGCTCAGCATCGTTACGGTAATCGCCTCGCGCGGGCGTTGGAACAAATCTACATAGACGGTGGGACGCGGCGGCATGTCGAGGCCGTATTCGTGAACGTCGCCGACAATTCCGACAATGGTCAGCAAGCGCAAGTCGCCGTCCATGTTTCCGAATTCAATGGTGTGGCCGATAGGGTCTTGACCCGGCCAGCGCTCGCGAGCTAGCGAATCGCTGATCAGAGCCACGTGCGGAGAGTCCACGACATCGCGCTCGTCGAAGATGCGGCCCCGATGAAGAGGGATTCCAAGAGTCTGAAAAAATCCGTCCGTGGCGACGCAGAAATCCGCATTGCCAAGGCGCTCCTTCTGTTGAAACAGCGCGTCGAATTGGCGAGCCAGGGAATCCAGGCTGGTAGCCTTGGGAACCTCATCCTGCGTCATGAGCAGAAACATGCCATCTGGAAGACCGCCGCCCATCGGAAGGCCGCTGGTTGCGCCAACTTTGCGCACACCGGGAATCTGTTTGAGCCGGTCGATCAAGTTGCGAAAGAAAACCGCCTGACCTGCTCTGGCTTTCGCATTCGTCCACTCAACCCCCGGAAGCGAAACGTCCATAGTGACAATTTTGTCCACGCGGAAACCGGGATTCACTTCAAGCACCTTCATCAGGCTGCGCCCGAGCAATCCCGCTCCGACCCCCAGAACCAGCGTGACGGCGATCTGTGCCGCCACAATGCCCCTGCCAATCCGCTGGCTGCTTCGAGAACCCGCTTGTCCCCGCCCACCTTCCTCGAGGCCCTCGCGCACGTCGCCAGAGGTTGCCCGCATGGCGGTGAATGCTCCGAGTCCCGCGGCGACCACGGTGGAAAGCAGGAAGGCGAACACAAGGACTGGGGTACTGATGGAGACGCTGTCTAACCGCGGCAGATTTTCCGGCGCCAGCGCAACTAATCCCGCCACACCCCAGAATGCTCCCAGTACGCCGAGGCCGCCACCAACAAGCGAGAGCAGGAATGCTTCGGTAAGAAATTGACGAATCAAACGCCCGCGCCCCGCACCCAGCGCGCTGCGAACGGCAAGCTCACGCATCCTCACCGAAGCTTGCGCGAGCAGCAGGTTGGCGACGTTCGCGCACGCAACCAGGAGAAGAAATCCCACGGCTCCGAGCAGGACCAGCAGCGCCGGGCGAGCTTCGCCGGTTATCGAGTCCTGAAGCGGAACGACAATTCCATCTTTGAGGAGATAATCGTTCTGATCGCTCGAAGTATCGTGAATGCGACGCGCGATTGCGCTGATGTCCGCGCTCGCTTGCTCAACAGTCACGCCGTCCCGGAGGCGCGCGACTGCATCGTAGTTGTGCGAGGTCCGGCTAGGATTTTCGCCATCAAGATCGGCCGGCAGCCACAAACCCACGTCTGGCGGAAACTGAAACCCGTCCGGGAGGACGCCGATTACGGAGAAGATGGCGTTATCAACTTTCAAGTGCAACTGTGAAAGATCCTGAGACGATCCGAGATACTGCTTCCAATATCCGTAGCTGACAAGAGCGACAGGGGCGGCACCTTTTCTCGCGTCGTCGGCGGTGAAGTCACGACCGATAGTTGGCTGAACACGGAAGACCTTGAAAAAATCGGGTGTGACGCTTGCAACGATCGTGCGGGTCGGTTGCGCAGCACCCAAAACAGAAGCGATATTGCCACTGTACTTTGCGATTGCCTGAAAGCTGTGGTTTTGATCGCGAAAGTCGTCAAAGTTCGGGTCCGCGAGCCGGTTCCATGTGCCCTTGGTAGTAATTTCGAAGATCGCCATGATCCGGTTGGGATCGGTGTAGGGCAGGGGCCGCAGCAGCACGCCGTATACCACGCTGAAGATTGCGGTGGTGGCACCGATACCCAGTGCGAGCGTGAGCACCAGAACGGCAGTCAATCCCGGCCTTTTGCGCAACTGCCGCAGCGCGTAGCGAAGGTCTTGTAGTAGGCTGTTCATCGCGATCGAAGCCTCCTCACTCGTAGCGCAGCGCCACCATGGGATCGACCTTGGCAGCGCGGCGGGCAGGGATATAGCTGGCAACCAGTGCAACACATGCCAGCGACAACGAAACAACGGCGTATGTTAATGGGTCAGTTCCGCGCACACCGACAAGCAGGCTCTCGACCAATCTTCCCATCCCGACTGCAGCCAGGATTCCGATAGCCAATCCCACCGCGACGATCACTACGCCTTGACGCAAGATCATCCGAATCACTTCGCCAGTCTGCGCCCCAAGCGCCACTCGAATTCCAATTTCATGCGTGCGCAATGCTGTGGCGTAGGAGAGAACTCCGTAGATGCCCACGACGGCGAGCATTAATCCCATGGTGCCCATGCTGGCGGCGAGTACGGCGCCAATTTGGAAGAGCAACAGCCCATTGATTGTCTTCAGAGCTTGAGACATGGGTTGAACATCAAACACCGGCAGCGACGGGGCAAGGTCTCTCACCAGTGCGAGAACGTCGTGAGCCGAAGACTCCGGCGTGCCGGCTGTCCGCACCTGCAGGGTTTCGGTCGACAGATAATTCTGGTCCAGCGTAGTGAAGAGGTAAGACCCAGCAGGTTCGCTTGGACTGGTTGTGTGACTGCTCTTGACCACACCGACAATCTCGAGACTGCGGTCCTTTCCATCGATTACGGCGGTGAATTGCTTGCCGAGAGGATCTTCGTGCGGCGAAAACTTTTCCACCATTGCCTGATTGACGATGGTGACGCCCTGCGAATTGGGCCCGTCTCCGCGGTCGAAGTCGCGCCCACGCAGCAGAGGAATCTGCATGGTTTCAAAGTAGCCGGGTGAGACCGTATTGCTGCTGACCCATTCAATCGAGGCAGCATCCCGACCGGGAATCTTCACCTGGTACCCGAAGCTGTAGTAGCCCATCGGGACGGTCGCGGCGAGACTGGCAGAACGTATTCCGGGCAGTGCACGGGCCCGCTCCAGCAGGTTCTGGTAGAACGCCTTGCCGACGTCATCGCTGTAACCTGCCTCGTGGGGGTCCATCGAGAAGTTCATGACATGCCGCGGATCGAAACCCAGGTCGGTGCTTTGTACGTTGAGCAGGCTGCGAACGAACAAGCCTGCGACGATGAGCAGCATCAGCGAACCGGCCACTTGCGCCACGACCAGCGCGCTGCGGAACCGTTGCCGACCAGCCGCGACGGAGCGCCTGCTGTCGTGGACGAGGTCACCGAGCTTAGTGCCCGAAACCCGCAGCGCGGGAACTGCTCCGACAACCAGCGCACCAATGGCGGCTAAGCCAAAACCGTAGGTAAACACGCGCCAATCAAAATGGAAGTCGAGAACGATGGGGAGGTCGGACCCTGTACGAATGGAACCCATTAGACGGGCTGCGATCATGCCAACGCCGATTCCGAAAATGCAACCCAGCAGAGTCAGCAAGCCGCTCTCGATCAGAATCTGCTGCACAATCCGTCCCCGACCAGCGCCCAACGCCGCACGCACAGCAATCTCGCGCTGCCGAACGGTGGCGCGCACAAGCAGGAGGTTCGCCACATTCAGGCACGCCAGGAAGAGCACGGAGGCCGCAAGGGCGAGAAACACGCCGGCCATCAGCGGAAGCGTGCGGTCGGGCGGGCTACTGTCGGGGCCCGTGGACTGAAGCCGGTAGGCATGCAGAGCCATGCCTTCGTGATACTGCGGGTATTCTCGAGCCAGGCGTGCCGCAATCACGTCCATGACCGGCTGGGCCTGAGCTATGCTGATTCCATCTTTCATGCGCGCCAGTAGCAGAAGCTCAGTCGCATCGCGGCTGGTCCACGCATCTTTCCTGCCATTGAAGGTATACAGCCGGAGCGGCAAGTAGCCTTGTGTGTCGAGGATGGACGAAAAGCCGTGGAATCCCTCGGGTGCGACCCCGATAATCGTAACGGGCCGACCGCTCACAGAGACGGTTGTTCCAATGACGTTCCGGTCGCCGCCAAAATGCCTCTTCCAGAATGAGTAACTGAGAACCAAAACAGGATCGGTGTCGCTCGAATTGCCTTGTACAGTTTTGAAGAACCTTCCCAGCATGGGTTGAACACCCATCACGTCGAAGAAATTGTCGGTGACGTAGGCTGGCCAAATGTTCAGGTTCTCACCGTTGAGAGTCAATCCCTCCATTTGAAAAGCACCGACTGCGGTAATCCCAGAGAAAACACTCGTGGTCTGCGGGCGGATATCTTCGAAATCGGGCACCGAAAAACCGTTGCTCGCCCCGTCGCCCATCCTCTTTTCCTGATATGCCAGGTTCACAACACGCTGCGGCTCTCGGATGGGCAGTGGACGAAGCAAGATGAAATTGACGATGGTGAAAATGGCCGTGTTCGCTCCAATGCCGAGAGCCAAGGTCAAAACGATGGCCGCGGCGAATCCCGGACTCTTGCGAAGCTGCCGCAGCGCATAGCGGACGTCTTGGAGCAAGCCGTTCATGCCGGGACTTCGGCCATCAGTTTTCTCAGCTCTTCTTCCGCAACGACCTTGCCATCGAACAGATGCACTTCGCGCTGCGCATGCTTGGCAAAGCGAGGATCGTGCGTCACCATGCAGATGGTTGCTCCTTCGCGATGCAGGTTTCCGAGCAGCTCCATGACGGCTTCGCCATTTCGCGAATCCAGGTTGCCGGTGGGCTCGTCGGCGAGCAGGATTGAAGGATGGCCAGCAAGAGCTCTGGCTACAGCCACGCGCTGCTGTTGGCCACCTGAGAGTTGCGAAGGGTAGTGCCGCAGGCGATGAGCCATGCCCACCCGCTCCAGGGCTTCCATCACGCGTTTCTTGCGATCGGCGGAGGGCATCCGTTGCCGGTAGGTCAAAGGCAGTTCCACGTTCTCGTAAACCGTCAGGTCTCCGATCAGGTTGAAACTCTGGAAGATGAACCCAATCTCCTGATTGCGGATGCGGGCGCGCTCGGCAAAGTTCAGGTTCTCGACCGCATTGCCATTGAGGAAGTAGCGCCCGGCGGTGGGAGTGTCGAGCAATCCGATGATGGAGAGCAGGGTTGACTTCCCGCAGCCCGACGGGCCTGACATGGCCACGTATTCGCCTTTGCTCACCGAAAGGTGCACGCCCGAAAGCGCATGCGTTTCGATCTCATCGGTGTAAAAAACCTTAGTCAGATCGGTGATCTGGATCAGGGGTCGGCCAGCTTCTGTCATAAGTTCTCTGCCTCGATTTCTTTAGTCTTGCAACCGAATACGATCTGTGTTGTCCCAGCGTGACATATCGGAGAGCACAACCGTGTCACCCTCGTGCAATCCGTCCAGAACCTGAATCGAATTTACCGAAGCTCGACCCACTTTGACCGGAACCCGAACCGCCTCTTGTCCGTCGGGACCGAGCTTGAAAAGGCTGATGGTGCTGTTTTCTTGGCCGAATGCCGGGCGCCCCACGTACAAGACGTTATCCAGGCGCTCCAGGTCAATCGTGCCGTCCACACTCAGATCCGGCCGTGCGCCTTTGGGCAGTTCGCCTGTCAGTTTGACGTCGACGGTGACGGTTCCGTTTTGTACCGCCGGATCCACGCGCATCACTACACCAGAAATGACACCGTTATGGGTGTCGACCGATGCGGGCTCACCAATCTGCACATCGCGCGCCTGCGTCTCTGCCACCTTGACTTCAGCCATCAGGTGATTAGGCTGCACAACCTTGGCCAGCATCGTTCCTGGAGAAACGTGCTCGCCCACATGCAACGGTAGTTCCACCAAAACCCCGTCGATTCCAGCACGAACTTTCAGAGCATCGAGTTGTTTCTTCTTCAAGTCCGCCAGAACGCGCATTTGCTCCACCTTGGCCTGCTGTTCGGCAAGTTGGGAATCGATCGCCTTCTGGCTGCTCGCAAGGCTTTGATCTTCGAGACCATTGCGGATGGTAAGTTCGTCCGCCTTGCCTTTCGAAGCCTTGTAGGCGAGGCCCGAGATGACGCCCAGATCGTAAAGCGCCTTATCCGTCTGCGCCTGCAGCTGCGCCTGGTTGTAGTCCGCTGTGACCGTCGCTGCGCCCGCTTTCTGATTCATAAAATCACTTTCGAGCTTCATGCGTTGACTCTGGTACTCAGCCTCCGCCGCTTTCCACTGGAGCTGAGCATCCAGTGCAGCCTGCTCCACCTGCGGATTGCCCATCTCGAGAAGGATCGTGTCGGCTTTGACCAGCGAGCCGGGCAACATGCGAATGCGCAATACTGTTGCCTCGGTTTCAGCGGGAATTTGCAGAACGGATTCTTGCGAGGGCATCAGCGACCCGATGCCGCGCACTTGGCGCAGCATTGAGCCACGCTTCACAGAGTCGGTCCATACGGTTCCGCGTTCCACACTCGGCGCCGCCGGCCTCAGCCGGTGTACAGCCAAGGTCAAGACCGCGACGACGACGACGACCACAGCCAGCACGGCAATCTGACGCCTGCGCTTGCGTTGCTTGAACTCGGGACGGGCGATATCCATCACACAAAACCGTTCGCAACTTCTACACCAATCCAACGATGGAGACAAGTTATTGAAACCGAACACGATAAGGCAGTAACCCTGCATCTCACGGGCGCAGTACATGTCCGGATGGGGATTCAACTGTCCATTGCCGGACAGTTCAGGCCGAGAATCGGGGACGGGAGGGTAATGGGCCTTCTGATAGGAGCACAATCGTTCCCCGTTGTGCGTTCCCCGAAGGAAGCTTCAACGGTCGGGGTTGTGGACCGTTGACACCGCTGCGCGGGACCGCAATTCCATAAAAAATGGCGGAGTGCGAAAACTCGCACTCCGCCGGGAATCGGGATTGGCCTATGCTGTCTTGCGGTTCTTCGGCTTGGCTCCGGCCTTCGTCTTTTTCTCTCGTTTCGCTGCAAGTTCTTCTGCCACAGCCTTTTGCAGTCTCTCAGTATCCACTCGATAGCGTTTGGCGGCATCCATGAGAACGTCGTCGCGGCTGGCGGTGGATCGCTGATACGCCGAATCCAGCAGGCTGATTTCCAGAAGCAGCTTGCAGAGTTCGGCCTCGTCATAGGTGCCCACTTGCTTGGCCAGAAGCTCCTGTGCCGACGCGGAGTCCTTCTTGGCCTCTACCTTGTGCCGCTTCGCCAAAACCGGGACTTGGCTGTAGGAGAGATGGCCGATCAGGTAGTGGGCAACCGCCAGCAAGTCCGCCTTCTTTAATGGAGCCGACGCGCGTTGGAGGATGGTGGCCAAGACACGATGGCGAGTCGTAATGGCCAGTTTCTCTTTCTCGATGCGCTTCCGTTCCTCTGCCCGCTCCCGCTCGACTTGCTGCGGAGAAGGCGTGTTGGGGTGGTGGGTGCGGCAAGCGGGATCGGCACAAACCTTGACGACCTGTCCGCGCTTCCCGCCGTCCATGACGATGGCCTCAGTCATCTTGTCACAGGGTTTCTGAACGGCTGAGAGCTTGGTGCTTGCACCGTTTGCTTTCGGCTTCTTGATCTCCAATTCGACATACTGATTCCGTCCCAAGGGAGCGCCTTCGCGGGAATTCCACGCCGCCGAAATCTGGATGAGCTGCGGCTTGGTTTCCAGAGTCTTCTTCACGGAAGCGTCGATCTTGGCCCGGAAACAGTCGGGCGAAGTACAGGAATCCTTACGCACATCCGGGAAGAGTAGCTTGTTGAATCCGGTTCGCTTCGGACAGTTGACGCACGAACCTGCTTCGGGGACGAGTGTCTCATCCTGCTTGTCAAACGGCGCGGACGCCAGTTGTAGCAAGATGTTCGATTCAATCCACGCGGCCAATAATGCGGTGTGCGTCTTTATGCAGGGTGCGGAAGCGTAGCAGGGGATGAACTTCTTTAGGGCCAGCATGATGCGCTGAGCGTTAGAGAGTGACAGCTTCGCATAATCTGCAATCGTCTGAACTTGACGACTTGACTTGACTGACCGATTGAATTGCTCTCGACCTGCGCGACAACCAGCTAGCAGGAACCCAATTCAGCATTGCCGACAAACGGGGAGTCAGGTTGGCTTGGAGGCGGGGGTTGGGAAAGGCTTGCTTGCTGGAACTCCGCTCGTTAGCTGGCCACCTCTTGAAAGGTGTCAAGTGCTCGCCTTCGCTCTAAGAGGTGCTTTGGATGGAGGGTTTTTATATCAGCATCTTGCTCTGCTGGCGGCGGCCAGGATGGTTGGGGTCGGTGAATTCGAGCAGTTCGATGGGCGCG
>OMOD01000132.1:11230-12416 GCA_900290255.1 Candidatus Sulfotelmatobacter kueseliae | reverse complement strand
CATCTGGTCGCCGTCGAAGTCGGCGTTGAACGCGGTGCAGACCAGCGGGTGAATCTTGATGGCCTTGCCTTCCACCAGCACCGGCTCGAAGGCCTGAATGCCCAGGCGATGCAGCGTGGGAGCGCGGTTCAACAGCACAGGATGGTCCTTGATGACTTCTTCCAGGATGTCCCAAACGATGGGTTCCTGCTGCTCCACCATTTCTTTTGCCTGCTTGATGGTGGTGACGTTGCCCGTCTGTTCAAGCCGGTGATAGATGAAAGGCTTGAACAGCTCGAGCGCCATCTTCTTGGGGAGACCGCACTGGTGCAGCTTGAGCTCCGGGCCAACCACGATGACGGAACGGCCGGAGTAGTCTACGCGCTTGCCGAGCAGGTTCTGGCGGAAGCGTCCTTGCTTGCCCTTCAGAGTGTCGGAGAGTGACTTCAGCGGACGGTTGTTGGCGCCGCGCAGCACGCGGCCGCGGCGGCCATTGTCGAACAATGCGTCGACCGCTTCCTGCAGCATGCGTTTTTCGTTGCGCACGATCACTTCCGGGGCGTGGAGGTCCATCAGCTTCTTCAACCGGTTGTTGCGGTTGATGACGCGGCGGTAAAGATCGTTCAAGTCAGAGGTGGCGAAGCGGCCGCCATCGAGTGGAACCAGCGGACGCAGCTCCGGCGGAATGACTGGGATGACATCGAGAATCATCCAGTGCGGCTTGTTGCCGCTCTTGCGGAAGGCTTCCACCACTTTCAAACGCTTGGCATACTTGAGCCGCTTCTGCAGCGAGTTCTCGTGCTTCATCTTCTCGCGCAGTTCGCTGGACAGCCCATCTGTATCGACGCGCTTGAGAAGCTCCTTGATCGCTTCGGCGCCCATCATGGCCTTGAAGCCTGCGGGCCGGTATTGCTGGTCGAGTTCGCGGTACTTGGCTTCGTCCTTGATGACCTCGTGGTCTTTCACCGGAGCGTCGCCGGGCTCGACCACGACGTAGGCCTCGAAATAGAGCACGGACTCGAGGTCGCGCAGCGAAATATCGAGCAGGTGCCCGATGCGGCTGGGCAAGCCCTTGAAGAACCACACGTGCGAGCAGGGCGATGCCAGCTCGATGTGGCCCAGGCGTTCGCGGCGAACTTTGGAAAGAGTGACTTCCACGCCGCACTTGTCGCAGATCACGCCGCGGTGCTTCATGCGCTTGTACTTG
>OMOD01000132.1:440-11220 GCA_900290255.1 Candidatus Sulfotelmatobacter kueseliae | reverse complement strand
GTCGCAGATCACGCCGCGGTGCTTCATGCGCTTGTACTTGCCGCAGAGGCACTCCCAGTCGGTAACCGGGCCAAAAATTCGGGCGCAGAACAAACCATCGCGCTCGGGCTTGAAAGTGCGGTAGTTGATGGTCTCGGGCTTGGTTACTTCGCCATGCGACCAGCTGCGGATCTTTTCCGGAGACGCCAAGCTGATTCGAATGGCATCGAAATCCGCGATTGTGTTTTGCATTTCGAACGGGCTCGAACGAAACAAGGTGTTCCTCCGCTTCCTGCTCTCAAAGGCAGCCGCCAGTTGTCAGTGGCCAGTTGCCAGTTTTCTTTTGTTCCGCGGTGGCCGAGAGCCTTGGCCCTGCGAAACGTTCCTTCAAAATGTCTCCCGCTGTGCCGGGTGGCCCGTCCGCGCTCTACTGGCAACTGACAACTGGCCACCGGCAACTGCTTTTCTCAGTCTGCCGCAGCGCTAGCCGTGGGCTTTTTGTCACCCGCCTTGATCAACTCCACATCGAGGCAGAGAGACTGCAGCTCGCGGATCAGCACGTTGAACGACTCGGGCACACCCGGCTCCATGGCGGCTTCGCCCTTGACGATGGCCTCGTAAATCTTGGTGCGGCCATAAACGTCGTCGGACTTCGCCGTCAGCAGCTCCTGCAGGATGAACGCCGCGCCGTAGGCTTCGAGCGCCCAAACTTCCATTTCTCCGAAGCGCTGTCCGCCGAACTGCGCCTTTCCACCCAGCGGTTGCTGCGTGATCAGCGAGTACGGGCCGATGGAACGCGCGTGAATCTTGTCGTCCACCAGGTGCGACAACTTCAGCATGTAGATGTACCCGACGGTTACAGGCTGTTCGAACTTGTCGCCAGTCATGCCGTCGTACAGGGATGTCTTGCCGGAGGTCGGCAAGCCTGAGCGCTCGAGCAGAGCCTTGATCTCGCCTTCCTTGGCGCCGTCGAACACGGGCGAGCCCATGTAGACGCCCCGCGTAAGCGTGGGAGCCACGGACTCCAGTTCGTCTTCGCTCATATCGGCGATGATGTCCGACAGTTGCGAGTCCTTGAACAGTGCCTTCAATTCGCGTCGAATCGCTTCTGGCCGAGTGTTTTCCTTGAGCAAGTTGGTGATTTTCTCGCCCAGGGTGTAGCCCGCCCATCCCAGGTGAGTTTCGAGAATCTGTCCCACGTTCATACGGCTGGGAACGCCGAGCGGGTTGAGCACGATCTCCACCGGTGTGCCGTCGTCGAGGTACGGCATGTCCTCTTCCGGCAGAATGCGGGCGATCACGCCCTTGTTGCCGTGACGGCCGGCCATCTTGTCGCCCACACTCAGCTTGCGCTTCATGGCGATATAGACTTTGACCAGCTTGATCACGCCCGGGGGAAGCTCGTCGCCCTTGGTGAGTTTTTCTTTCCTCTCGTTCACGATCTTCTTGAGCACGTCGATCTGACGCGAGGTCATTTCCTCGATCTCGTCGATCTGCTCATTCACCCGCGGATCCTTGTCGGCGTACTTGATGCGCTTCAGGTTGCGGGTGGAGATGCGTTCGATGGTGTCGCGATCGAGCACATTGCCCTTGGTCAGCAAACGCTTGTTGGTGCGCTCGTCGTGCAGGTCGGCCTGCACTTCCTTGCCGCCCAGGATGTTCTCCAGCCGCTTAAGCCGCTCGTCGGTGAGAATTCGAATCTCATCCGAGAGGTTCTTTTCCAGCTTCGCAATCTGCGTCGCTTCGATGGATTTTGCGCGCTCGTCCTTCTCCTGGCCCTTGCGCGAGAAAATCTTCACGTCGACGATGACGCCTTCGATGCCCGGCGGGCAGTACAGCGATGCGTCGCGAACGTCTCCGGCCTTTTCACCGAAGATGGCGCGCAGTAGCTTTTCTTCCGGCGTGAGCTGGGTTTCGCCCTTGGGTGTGACCTTGCCCACGAGGATGTCGCCCTGTTTTATGTTGGCGCCGATGCGGATTACGCCCGCCTCGTCCAGGTTACGCAGCATGGATTCGCTGACGTTGGGAATGTCGCGCGTGACTTCCTCGGGACCGAGTTTGGTGTCGCGGGCCTCGATCTCGAACTCCTCGATGTGAAGCGAAGTGTAGTAGTCCTCCTTCACCATCTTCTCGGAGACGAGGATCGCGTCCTCAAAGTTGTAGCCGCGCCACGGCATGAAAGCGACCAGAACGTTGCGGCCCAGGGCCAGCTCGCCGTGATCGGTGCAAGGACCGTCGGCGATCACCTGCCCCTTCAGCACGCGCTGGCCTTTCTTGACCACCGGCTTCTGGTTGATGCAGGTGTTCTGGTTGGAGCGCTTGAACTTGGTGAGCTGATAGATGTCGCTGCCCACCTCGCGCGACAGCTGCGTGGGATGATGTTCGCCCTCGACGCGCACGATGATGCGCTCGGAGTCGACCGAATCCACGATGCCGTTGCGGCGGGCGAGAACCACTGCGCCCGAGTCGCGGGCGGTGACGCCCTCCATGCCGGTGCCGACAATCGGCGCCTGGGCGCGGAGCAGGGGCACGGACTGGCGCTGCATGTTGGCGCCCATGAGCGCGCGGTTGGCATCGTCGTGCTCGAGGAACGGAACCAGCGAGGCGGCGACGGAGACAAGCTGCTTGGGGCTGACGTCGACGTAGTCCACTTCGTCGCGGTTGACGAGAACGAAGTTGCCGGCCTTGCGGGCATTCACCAGATCGGGCACGATGCGGCCCTTGTCGTCGAGTTCGACGTTGGCCTGCGCGATGGTGTGGCGGTCTTCCTCCCAGGCGGAGAGATAAAACGAGAAAGGTTCGATCTGAGCCGGCTTCTTGCGCTTTTCCTTGATCTCGGCGTTGATCTTTTCGATCTCGTGCTTCTCGATGTGATCGCCGACCTTGAAGTCGCCATCGCCGACGTTGGTGATGGTGACGAAATCAATGATGCGGCCGTTCTTGACCTTGCGATAGGGCGACTCGATGAAGCCGTAGTCGTTGATGCGGGCATAGCAGCTCAGCGACGAAATCAGGCCGATGTTGGGACCTTCCGGCGTCTCGATGGGGCAGATGCGGCCGTAGTGCGTGGGATGGACGTCGCGGACCTCGAATCCGGCGCGCTCGCGCGACAGACCGCCCGGACCCAGAGCCGAGAGACGCCGTTTGTGGGTGATCTCGGAGAGCGGGTTGGTCTGGTCCATGAACTGGGAAAGCTGCGACGATCCGAAGAATTCGCGGATCGCGGCCATCACCGGCTTGGCGTTGACCAGGTCGTGCGGCATGGCGGTCGACATTTCCTGGTAGACGGACATCTTTTCCTTGATGGCGCGCTCCATGCGGACCAGGCCGATGCGGAACTGGTTCTCCATCAACTCGCCGACCGCGCGCACCCGGCGATTGCCGAGGTGATCGATGTCGTCGACGGCGCCGATGTTGCGGCGCAGCTTGAGCAGATAGGAGATGGTGGCGTAGAAATCCTCCGGATCGAGGGTGCGTTTCTCGAGGCTGGTGGCTTCCTGGTTCTCGAACAGCTTGATGTTGAACTTCAGCCGGCCCACGCGCGAAAAGTCATACTTGCGCGGGTCGAAGAACATGCCGTGGAACAGCGCCGTGGCGGTGTCGAGCGTGGGCGGATCGCCGGGACGCAGCTTGCGGTAGATTTCGATCAGCGCCTCCTGCGGAGTCTTGATCGAATCGCGCTTCAGCGTCTGGCTGATGACCGTGCCCACGTCATCGCGCTCGGGGAAGAACAGGCTCATCTCGACTACGCCGGAGTCGAGAATCTTCGACAACTTGTCGGCGGCGAGCTCGGAGTTGGCTTCGAGCATGACTTCGCCGGTGGTGGTGTCGACCACGTCGCCGGCAGTCCAGGCGCCTTCGAGGTCGGTGATATCCACTTCGATCTCGGTGACCTTGACCTTCTGCAAGTCTTTCAGAATCTGGTGGTTGATCTTGCGGCCGGAGTGCGCGATTTCCTCGCCCGACTTGGACTTGATGCTGTGGGCGAGTTTCATGCCCAGCAGGTTCGTGGGCTTCTCGCCGGCGGGATCGAGGGTCCAGTGGAGCTTTTTGTCGCGGACGGCGATGCGATCCACGGTATAGAAGGTGCGCAGAATGTCTTCGCCGGAACGCAGGCCGAGGGCGCGCAGGAAAATCGTACCCAGGAACTTGCGCTTGCGGTCAATGCGGACGTAGAGAACGTTTTTCTGGTCGTATTCGAATTCCACCCAGGAGCCGCGATAGGGGATGATCTTTCCCAGGAAGTAGGTGCGGTTGTTGGCGGTTTCGAAGAAGACGCCGGGGGAACGGTGCAACTGGCTGACGATGACGCGCTCGGTGCCGTTGATAATGAACGTGCCGTTCTGCGTCATCAACGGGACGTCGCCGAAGAAGACTTCCTGCTCTTTAATGTCGCGGATGGAGCGGTTGCCGGTCTCGGCGTCCTTGTCGAAGATGGTCAGCCGCATGGTGACCTTGAGCGGCGCGGAGTAGGTCATGCCGCGCTCTTCGCACTCGGCCACGTCGTATTTGAGCTGCAGGCCGACGGGGTCGCCGCACTTGTTGCAGAAGTCGGGCGTGTTGGCGTTGTACGTGCCGCACTTCGAGCACAGCACTTCGCCGGGATGGAACGGATCGGTAATGACGGTCGAGCCGCAGTTCTTGCAGGTGGTGCGCAGGTGATGCAGGCCCTTGAGGTGCCCGCACTTGCACTCCCAGTTGCCGATGGCGTAATCGACGAACTGCAGTTCGGACTGGCGGCGGAAATCTTCGATGGGGAAGACGGACTGAAACACCGCCTGCAGGCCGCCATCTTCGCGCTCGCTGGGCAGTTTGTCCATCTGCAGGAAGCGGTCGTAGGAGCGCTTCTGAACCTCAATGAGGTTCGGGATCTGGATGGTGGCTGGAATTTTGGAAAAATCAAAACGTTTACGGAAGGTAATATTCTTCATCGTCAAGAAACTCCCAATCTCACGCGCAGCCGTAGGCCGCGCTCGAACCGCGGAATGTGGGGCGCGTCGTTATTTCGCAAAAGCGCGCCCGCGGGACTTACCTCATAGGAAAATCAGCCGTTTGTAGAGCCGGACGACGTTATTTGACAACCTGGGATCCTCAACCGGCCAATCAGAAAAGACGAAGGGGCGCCCGCAGGGACAGTCGTTCCCGCAGACGCCAACCGAGGCGTTTCGCCAAATCTGATTTGAACTCTTTCGCGCCAGTTCTCCGGCCTGTTTCCGCCCCGCCTGCCCGCGGAGCAGCGCCCAAACTTCCCTTGCGAGCCTTCGCTCGCGCTCGAATGAGGCCATAGGGAAGCGACGTTAATATAGATGCTAACATCGCCCTCCCGGCTTCACAAGTTGAAAGTGCTTGCAAATGAACGATTTTGCACCGAATCCGGTGCGAAATCGCCGCCGAGCTTCGCTCGGCCGGGCGGACGAGGGCGTCCGCCCCTACACGAGCTATTTGACCTCTACAGTTGCGCCGGCTTCGGTGAACTTCTTCTTGATCGTCTCCGCTTCGTCTTTGGAAACGCCTTCCTTCACCGTTTTGGGCGCTCCGTCCACGAGCTCCTTGGCTTCCTTGAGGCCCAGGCTGGTGACTTCGCGGACGGCCTTGATTACATTGATCTTGTTGGCACCGACTTCCTTCAGGACGACGGTGAATTCAGTTTTCTCTTCGGCCGGAGCCGCACCGGCCGCCGCCGCAGCGCCACCGCCGCCGGCCACCATGACCGGGGCCGCGGCCGCCGCCGAGACGCCTAAACGCGATTCCAGCTTCTTGACCAGTTCCGCCGCTTCCAGCAGCGACAGGCCTACGATTGATTCTTCTAACTGTTGCAGATCCGCCATTTTCGTTTCTCCGCTTCGTTTTGAATTTTTCGGACGATTGGGTAGTTGGGAAATCTTGTAATTGGGTAATTGAAGCCCAGACTCGCCAGCCAGGACCGCAAGCACTCAACTTCGCAACTTCCTCAACCGCTCAATCCGGGGCGTTAGCCCCTTATTTCGTTATCCGCCGGCCAGGTTTCCAGTGCGACCAGGTCCCGTCTCCTCGCGCCAGACAACGCTCGAAAGGACCGCGCAACCCCTTGCTTACGGACAACAGAACTTTGCAAACATCAAGTCGAGCTTCGCTCGACCGGGCAAACATCAAGTCGAGCTTCGCTCGACCGGGCGGACGAGGGCGTCCGCCCCTCCACAAGCACTGCTAGGCCCTGACGAACGTCTTGTCGTCGAGCGCCTTGCGGATGTACTGCATCAAGGTAATCGCCTTATGCTCCGCAAGCAGCGTGGCCGTTCCCAAATCCTCGAGGCTGACGGGGAACTTGCACTTCGTCCCCGCGACCGCGACCTCGTAAAAGGCGTAGCCTGCCCGGTAGAAGGAGAATCGCGCCATGTTGTTCTTCACGATGTCCTTGATACTGAACGCGGGCACGGCAACCTCCCTAAAATCGAGTCGAGCTTTGCTCGACCGGGCGGACGAGGGCGTCCGCCCCTCCATGAGTACTTATGCTTCTTTGAACTTTTTTTGCTGCACGCCCTGATCGACGACGACAGCCAGGTTGCGGCCGACCGCGTTCATCGCGGTGACCAGACGCTGGGCCGGGGCGTTAATCAGGAACAGCAGCTTCGACATGATCTCTTCTTTCGAGGGCATCGAGGCCAGCGCTTCGATCTCTTTGATCGAAATGACGCGGCCCTCGACCACGCCGATCTTGAAGGTGAATTCGGGCGTGTCTTTGGCGTACTTGGTGAGCGCCTTGGCCATCGCGACCGGATCGCCGGTGGTGTAGGCGATCGAAGTCACGCCGCCGAGATCCTTCAGCGCCGCCTCGACCTTGGTGCCCTTGGCGGCGCGCTCGGCCAGGGTGTTCTTGACCACCTGATACTTCGCGCCGGCGCCGCGGAGGGCCTTGCGCAGTTCATAGTCCTGGGCCACGGTCAGCCTGGTGTAGGTGGCCACGACCACGTTCGAAATATTCTTCAGGTCCTGGCTCAGCTTCTCGACCTGCTCTGTCTTTTTCGCTCTGGTAACTGGCATTGTCGAATCTCTTTCGCCCCTTCGGGGCTGACTGATGTTTCTGCTTGCTACCCACGGCTTGCGCCCCTTCGACTTCGCTCAGGGCAGGCTGTGGGCTGCATTCCTGCGCCGCTTCGCGGCTGGGGCTAAAGCCCCTTTCTTATTAGGGCTCTTCTCGGCGCGGCTAAAGCCGCGCCCTTTCAAACCCAATCTCTACGCCTTTGCGGCGGCCTCGATCGGAGCCGTATCCAGCCGAATGCCCGGCCCCATGCTCGAACTCAGAGTGCAGCCCTTGATGTACTTACCCTTGGCCACCGAGGGCTTGGCCTTGATCACGCTGGTGATCAGCACGGTCGCATTCTCGATCAACTTCTCGGGCGCGAACGAAATCTTGCCCACCGGGCAGTGCACCAGCGCGGTCTTGTCGGTGCGGAACTCGACCTTGCCGGCTTTCACTTCCTGAACGGCCTTGCCCACGTCGAACGTGACCGTGCCGGTCTTTGGATTTGGCATCAGGCCCTTGGGACCGAGAATCTTGCCCAGGCGCCCGACGGACTTCATCACATCGGGAGTCGCGATCAGGGCATCGAAGTCGGTCCAGTTTTCTTTTGTGATCTTCTCGACCATATCTTCGCCGCCGACAAAATCGGCGCCGGCCGCTTCGGCTTCCTTCACCTTGTCGCCCGAGGCGATGACCAGAACTTTCTTCGCCTTGCCCAGGCCGTGCGGCAGAACGACTGTGCCGCGCACCATCTGGTCGGCGTGCTTGGGATCGACTCCCAGACGCATCGTGACCTCGACCGTCTCGTCAAACTTGGCGTACTTCACTTTCTGCAGGAGCGGAACCGCGTCCTGCAGGATGTAGGGGCGCTTCTCGACTGCGGCGTGCGCCTTGGCGATGTTCTTTGCTTCTTTTTTCTTCATGTTCTTCCTTGTCTCCCGCGGCTCATCGGTGATCTGAAGAGCTGTGGTGATTTCGACTGCAAAACCTCAGGGGCTAAAGCCCCGTCTAAATGGGCGTCTCTACGGCACGGCTAAAGCCGTGCCCTTCCCGTTCGTGCCCGGCGGCCAGCCTCCACGGCACGAGTCAACCCGTGGTCTTGCCGTTCGTGCCCTTGCAAACTTCCCTGTTGCTCCCGACGCACGCTCGCTGCGCTCGCGGGACGGACGAAGGCGTCCGTCCCTACACAAACTTACCCGACGACTTCGATGCCCATCGAGCGGGCGGTTCCGCGGACGCTCTTTACTGCGGCATCGATGGACGCGGCGTTCAGGTCGGGCATCTTCTGCTTGGCGATGTCCTCGACCTGCCTGGCTGTGACTTTGCCGACCTTATCTTTGTTGGGCGTGCCCGATCCCTTGGCGATGCCGGCAGCGCGCTTGAGCAGCACCGATGCCGGCGGCGTCTTGGTGATGAAGGTGAAGGATCGGTCGCTGTACACCGACACCACCACCGGGATGATCAGCCCTTCCAGTTCCTTCTGGCTGGTCCTGGCGTTGAACTGCTTGCAGAACTCCATGATGTTGATCTGCGCCTGGCCCAATGCCGGACCGACCGGAGGCGCGGGAGTCGCTTTGCCCGCCGCGATCTGCAGCTTCACGTAACCTGTAACTTTTTTTGCCACTTCTTTAGCTCCTAGCTTCTAGCTCTTAGCTTCTAGCCAAGGCTCATCAATCTCACAATTCTGTAATTGCGTAATCGGGTAATTGAGTAATTTGTTCACGCGAAGCCGCGTTTTTCAATTGCCGAATTACAAAATTTCCCAATTACCAAATCTTCTTACGCGACCTTCTCCACCTGGTTGAACTCGAGTTCCACCGGAGTGGAGCGGCCGAAAATCGTGACCATGACTTTCAAGGTCTCGCGGTCGTCGTTCACTTCGTCCACGATGCCCTGGAAAGTGGCGAACGGCCCTTCGGTGATGCGCACGGTTTCGTTCTTCTCGAACTTGACCTTGAGTTTCGGCTTCTCGCGGCTGTCGGCGACTTTGTAGACGATGTGCTGCACTTCTTCATCGGACAGCGGCGTGGGCTGCTGCCCGGTGCCGACAAATCCGGTGACCCGCGGCGTGGACTTGACCACGTGCCAGACGTGATCGTCCATATCCATTTCGACCAGCACGTAGCCGGGATAGAACATGCGCTCGGAGGTGTATTTCTTGCCGCCGCGCACTTCGGTGACCGACTCGGTCGGGATCAGCACCCGGCCGATCTTGTCTTGCAGCCCAAAAGCGACGACGCGCGACTCGAGCGACTCTTTGACTTTGCGCTCAAACCCCGAATAGGAGTGAATGATGTACCACTTCATGTTGGGGTTGCGGAGCATCTCGGCGGGCGGAGCATCGGGGGCTGCGATTGCGCTCTCGGCGGCCGCGGTGACAGGGGCTGCGGCAACGGCCTCGGGTGCGGCCTGCGGTTCGCTGGCGGCGTTGTCTGCGCCGGCTACGGCTTCGGTTTTCTCTTCGTCCTGCATGGGGTCCTGCATAGTTGCGTTTCTCTCTGGCCTGCCACTCTCCGGGCCGGCCAGTTGGTGTGGCATTTCACTAGCGACTCTTGAAATAGTTGAACAAAGCGGTCATGCCGTGCTGAATGAAGTAGTCGATCACGGCGAAATACAGCCCGAAAATGAATACCGTGATGACGACCACCGTGGTCGTGGCGCGGACTTCCTTCCAGGTGGGCGCCGTCACCTTGCGCATCTCGGTGCGGACTTCGTTGTAGAAAGACCGGATGCGCTCCGGCCAGGATTTGACCGTCGTCACGATCGCGTTTTCCGTCATCGTCGCCATCTTCTACTTCCTTCTTTATCCGTTCAGCCTTCTGCGCTCGCCGTTCCAGGTCGCAAGTTCTGGCAGGGGCGGAGGGATTCGAACCCCCAAGTCCGGTTTTGGAGACCGGCAGTTTAACCGAGACCGGCAGTTTAACCGTTGAGCTTACGCCCCTGTTTTCTCCGGGGTCCCTCGCTCCGCTCGGGATGATCGCCGCGGGCTCAGACGCCCGCGAAACGCGATCATTTAACCGTTGAGCTTACGCCCCTGTTTTCAGCCCCGAGTCCTGAGTCCTTGGTCCCGGGGACAACCCTTGCGACTCGGGACTCGCAGCTCGCGACTATTTCACTTCTTTGTGCGGCGTGTGCTTGCGGCAACGGCGGCAGAATTTCTTGAACTCCAGCCGGTCGGTTGTCGTTTTCTTGTTCTTGGTGGTCGAGTAGTTCCGCTCTTTGCACTCGCCACACTGTAACGTCACAATTTCTCGGGGCATCTCAACAGCTCCTAGCTGCTAGTTCTTAGCTAAACCTTTGTCATCCTGAGCAAGACACTTTTTGTCTCGCGAAGGACCTATGCATTCTTCTGTCGTCCCTACGGGACTCGTTCCTCGTTTTGCCGCCTACCCAGGACTTACGTCCTGGGCTAACATATGCCGCCCCTGCGGGGCTGCCTTGCCATTGCTCCTGCGTTACCATCATCCCGTCAGCTTTGGCCGATAGCTGACGGCTGACAACCGCGGAGCTTCGCTCCGCCTGGACGGCCGAGGGCGGCCGTCCCTACACAACCCTTACTGAATAATCTCGGCGATGGTGCCGGCGCCGACGGTGTGGCCGCCTTCGCGGATGGCGAAGCGCAACCCCTTCTCCATGGCCACCGGCGTGATCAGTTCGATCACCAGGCTTACGTTGTCCCCGGGCATCACCATCTCCGTGCCCGACGGCAACTCCGCAACTCCCGTCACGTCCGTCGTGCGCAAGTAGAACTGCGGCCGGTAGCCCTTGAAAAACGGCGTGTGCCGCCCGCCTTCTTCCTTC
>OMOD01000132.1:0-430 GCA_900290255.1 Candidatus Sulfotelmatobacter kueseliae | reverse complement strand
GTCCAGCTGCTTCTTGAACATCTCCACGCCCGTCACCACCGTCTTGCGGGTCTCGCGGAAGCCGACAATTTCCACTTCCTCGCCGACCTTCACCTTCCCCCGCTCGATGCGGCCCGTGACAACCGTGCCGCGCCCCGAGATCGAGAAAATATCTTCGATCGGCATCAGGAACGGCTTGTCCAGCTCGCGCTGCGGCTGCGGCACGTACTTGTCCACCGCCGCCATCAACTCGTCAATCTGCTTCTCCCACTTCGCTTCCCCGTTCAGCGCCCCCAGCGCCGAGATGCGCACCACCGGCACTTCGTCGCCAGGAAACTTGTAGCCCTTCAGCAGCTCGCGCACTTCCAGCTCCACCAGATCCAACAGCTCCGGATCCTCCATCATGTCGCACTTGTTCAGCGCCACCACGATGTAGGGCACGCCGACTTGG
>OMOD01000166.1:6724-10398 GCA_900290255.1 Candidatus Sulfotelmatobacter kueseliae | reverse complement strand
TGGTCAATGTCGATCTCAAGGCCTTCGACTCCATCGACTACAAAAAGGCGGGGGCCATCATCGACCGCGGCTTGGAAGCGGCCGCCGGCAAAGCGAACATCCTGGCTCCCTATACCCTCGACGATGCAGGCTGGAACGCATATGTGAGTCATCGAAAGGAGCGGGTGAAGAGCGAGGTTCCGGCGCCCCAATTCGTGGAGGTCAGGGGCACCGGCCCAAAAGCGTCCCAGGAAGTGGAGCGCTTCTTACAGCCGCTCGAAGGCAAGCCGATCGATATTCCGGTGATGGAGGATAAGTTCAACCAGCTAACTGGAATCGGAAATTTTGATTCCTTCGATTATTGGCTCGGGGAAAGAGACAGCCAGACCGGGCTGATCGTTACCGTCCACGAAAAGAGCCATGAACCCCCGAGCCTGCAGCTCGGTTTTGAGGCCGACGGTTCCGAAGCCAAGGACGTGACGTTCACGTACGCCGGGCGTCTGACCTTTCAGAATGTCGTCGGGTACCGTTCCGAATGGAGAACGGATTTCGCATTCGGCAATACCTACAGCGTTTCCACGGAACTGTACCGGCCTTTCAATTCTTTGAGCAAGTGGTTCTTCGCGCCGCACGCTGGCGTCAGCAATGCTGGATTCCGATTCTTCAAGGTCAATGATCCGGTCGCGCTCTATCGACTCGGACAGGAAGACGGCGGCATTGATGTGGGCTACGAATTCGATCGGTTCACCGAACTTCGTGTGGGATACCAAGCCGGCTTTACCAGCGCTCATCTCAATCTGGGCGCGGCAGAATTCGTTTCGGTCAGCGGCCGCATCGGCGACACCCATATCCATTTCCGCACCGACCACACCGACGACCCGATTGTTCCCCGGCGCGGCTACAACGTCGACGCCAGGTTTCATTGGTATGACGCCTACCCCGGGGCGGTCGAACCGCTTCCCGTCCTGGAAACCCGCCTGGAAGGTTTTAAACCGGTCAGTGCCAAAGGTTCGGTTTTCGCTTCCGCCGATGGTGGAAGCACCTTTGGCGTCCGCAATACCGGTATCCCGCTCTTCTTCCTGGGCGCGCCGCTGCGCTTAAGCGCTTACGGCACTAACGAGCTCTTTGGCGAGCAGTATTACCTATTCCGCGCCGGCTACATTCGCGAACTCTTGACTCTGCCTCCATTTCTGGGGAAGAAGGTCTATATCGTCAGCTCGTACGAAATTGGCAAGATGTACGGGGTTCCCACGGAGGCGAAGTTTCCAACGGACGTCGAGTCGGGCGTGGTCGCGGAAACCGCTCTTGGCCCGCTTTTCGTTGGCGGCAGCGTCGGCGATTCCGGGCACCAGAAATGGTTCTTCCAGCTGGGACGAGTCTTCTAGGTAGCGCCGCCGTCCCGGCGGCTGTCCGGCGGGCGCTACTCATCCCGTACGGTTCTAGTCAAGTTGTGAAAATGCAGCGGCACGCAAAAAAGCCGGAGCCCGAAGGCGCCGGCTGTCCAGTTGGTTGTGTGCCCGGATAAACTTTTTGCTCGCTGACGCATTGGGAGACGCGGTAAACCGCGTCTCTACAGGAGAAATTGCTTACGCGCTCCGTCGCGGCCTCACCGTCAAGTCTCGCACCTGCGCCAGAATGCTTGACATCTGCATCCCGTTGAGCTGTGACAGATATGGCAAAACGTCGGCCACGAACCGATCTTCCATCAACTCGCGAACTTCTTCTTGCCGGTTCCGTTCTCCGCCGGAGAGCAGATCCGGAATGGTGACCTCGAGCGCCCTGGCCAGCCGCTCCAGCGAAGACAGGGTTGGCGTCGCCTTCTCGTTCTCGATTTTCGATACGTACGTCCGCGGCACGGCCATGCGCAGCGCCAGTTGCCGCTGGCTTAAGCCGTTGCGCAGCCGCAGCGATCGGATCGAGTACGCCAGCTTCAAATGTCCACGCCCGCTGGCATGGGCGTTGATCGGCACCACTTCCGGCGCCGGCGTCATTGCGGCAATCTCCGCCTCGTCCTCATCCAATGACAGATGGCAACGGCGGCAGAGACTGTTGGATGTGCGGAATTGCACCAAGAGACAACGGTCGCAGCGTACAACTTCCCGTGAGTCCACGGGGGTTAGTGTGGTAGCCATTCAGGTTTTGCGAGTGCCAGAGCAGGGGCTACTCTCAAAGCCAACTAGAGCGTAATCTGCTGCATTGGGCCTGTGGATGTCAAGACAAAAGTAGGAGAAAACAAAGGGTTTGGGGAACGAAGCTATAATCAGGCGGCGAAAATCGGCAGAAAACAGGTACAACCCATGAATCAACGCGCTACCGCATGGTGTTTACTAACTGAGTTCACCCAATCGGAAAGTCTTCGCAAACATGCACTCGCAGTCGAAGCGTGCATGCGCGCCTACGCCCGCAAAGCCGGAGGCGACGAAGAATTGTGGGGCGTGGTCGGACTTCTCCACGATTTCGATTACGAAAAATATCCGAGCGCGGAGGACCACCCCTACAAAGGATCGGAGATTCTGAAGGAACGCGGCTATTCCGACGAAGTGCGCCGCGCCATCCTATCGCACGCCCAGTACACCGGCGTCGCGCGCGTCTCACCCATGGAAAAAACCCTCTTCGCCTGCGATGAACTTGCCGGATTCATCACCGCTTGCGCGCTGGTCAAGCCGGGAAAATCGCTCGCCGAAGTCGAAGCCCCATCCGTCCGGAAAAAAATGAAGGACAAAGCATTCGCCCGCAACGTTCACCGCGAAGACATCCTCGAGGGCGCCGCCGGTCTCGGTGTGGATCTCGAACAGCACATCGCCTTTTGCATCGAAGCGATGAAAGGGATTGCTAGGGAATTGGGCTTGGAAAAGCCTGCGGAATAGAGCGCAATATTGTCATCCTGACCCTGAGCACAGCCGAAAGGGAAGGACCTGCTCTCTCGTGCACTGACAAGAAAGCAGGTCCTTCGCTTCGCTCAGGATGACAATAGTAAGGTGGCGGGTTCACCACTCCGACCCGGCTTTCACCACAGCTCTCCAACAAAAAACCCTGCCACCCAGAAGATGGCAGGGTAACTTTCAAGGATTCTTCAGCTATTACTTTCCGTAGAAGGAATCGGCGAACGCTTGCCCGTTCGGCGTTCCCACGCCGGTTACGTTGTCCCAGCCCTTCTTCGTATGCAAGGCCAAAGGATCGGTGCACGCGGTTCCGTCAAAGTCGGTTTCGGGCAGATCCGCGCAATCGCTGCCGAACGAAATCACCAGCGCAGTGTATTGCAGGTACGGGTAATCCCACAGCGCGCTGACGAAGTTCGGGGCTGCGGCACCGCCCAATACCTGGTTGGCGTTGTACTTGTTGGTGATGGAGGGTTCCTGAATCGAGGCGGTCACATTGTGCTTTGATGTAACCGGAACGATATCGAACACGGTTCCCGCTGGCATTGAGTACATATAGGGAGCGGCCTGACCGAGTTCTGTTCCACCTCCAACCACGGCTTCTTGGTTGGCGATGGCCCATATTCCGGAGAACATCGGAGTCGCCAGGCTTGTGCCACCCCACACCTGCCACACCTGGGGCGGAACCTGCCCCGGAATGCTGATGACGATCGCAGCTCCGGTGTACGGATCGGCCAGCCACGAGATGTCCGGGAGTTTGCGATACTTGCCGCCCAGCAACTTCTGGAACGGCGGCTTGGGGAACCCGCCGTAGCA
>OMOD01000166.1:3034-6714 GCA_900290255.1 Candidatus Sulfotelmatobacter kueseliae | reverse complement strand
CCCGCCGTAGCAGGTCGGTGGGAAGGTGGATTGGTCGTTGAAGACACAGTTGCTGGTGCCTCCACCCGAACCGCCGATAAACCCGAAATCGAGCGGCGGGTCGAAGACGGCTCCCGTCTCGGCGAGCAAGGTCTGATTGTTTCCCCAACCCGCTTGCCAGGCAATCGAGTTGTCAGGATTCAGCGCCAGACTTACACCCCCAACGGCCGTAGCCCAGGGAGAATCCGCCGGCGCGAGAACCGCCTGAGGAATTCCATCGACGGTAAAATCGCCGCTATCGCCGGTTGCGAAGTTCATCGAAATGCCAGCGGCAGCGCCCATTTGCGCAATCAGGTTTTCTGTCTGCAGTTCGGTTGTCGCCGTAAGGGATTCGATCGAACCAAAGCTGCCCGAGAGCACGTTGCCGAGTCCCAGGTTCACAACATCAAACATGCCCTGGTTCACATCCTGGAAGCTCGCCGAGGGCGGGACCACCAGATTGATGTTGGCGCCCGGTGCGATGGCATGGGCCCACTCCACGTCGAGGTTGATTTCGACCTGGTCGTAGCTGATGCAAAAGCTCGGCGCGGTGTAGGTGATGGCGAAATTCGACGAAGTCAGCAGCGGCAGCCCGAACTGCGCCGAGAACGCGTTGGCATCGTCCTGAATCGTAAACGAACCGCACCAGTCGACGATCGCGATGGTTTGGCCCGCACCGCTGTATCCCTCGCCGTACAAGCCGGTCAGATTGTACGCAGTCTGGATCGACGGCGGCGTATAAGCGCAGCCGGCGCTGGTCTGGGTCTGCAGATTCAGTTTGTTGCCCGAGTACGTGCCGATCGGCATCGAGCCGTTATTGTTGGTGGAAAACGACTCCGTCTCCGTGCCCGTGAAACACTGCGACGAAAAGAAGCCGGAGGGTGCATTCGGCGTACTCACCTGGGCCGCAGCGGTCTTGCTGCTACCGAAGGTCGACGGCCGAGCCATCAACGGGTGAGTGTACTCGCCTGTATCCAGTCCCGATACCGCACTCACCAACGCTCCCGCCGCTCCGTCTACATATGGGTCGCCGGCATTGGCGCGCATGGTTTTGCCGTTGACCTGATATTTATTGAGTTGCACGCGGAACGCTTTTTCCACATCGCCGACTGTGCCTCGCGCTCTCACATAGAAGTTGTTGGGGCCGGTTTTCACGACCTTCAGATTGTGCGCCGCGAAAAACTGCCGTACCGTTTTCGCTTCTTGCGCGGTTGGGGCGAAGCGGGCGGCAATGTCTTTCGGCTTCAGCCACTGATGGTAGTTGGGAGAAGTGCGATCATAGAGCGACTGCGTCAGGGCATCGAATTGGCTCTGGTTGTGAAGCTGCAGCCAGATGCTTACTTCGATAACCTTCGCGGGATCCTCGGTTCCAAGATTCTTTGCCGTTGCAACGTAGCCCGGTGTGTTGTGAGTAACCAGTTTGCCGCCCACAGTACTGGCCGACAACAGCGCACAACTCATCGCGACTACAACTACGACCGATAGCCATCGAAAACTGACACCTATATTTGTAATCTCGTTCTTTTTGTTCATTTACTCCCTCCCTTGGGAGAAGTTACGTGAAGTCCGGACTGAACAGCCAATGCACTTACGGCGTGCCGCCGTCCTGATCCAAGACTTCAGATGTGATGAGAGTTGAGACATAGGCCTGAAGTGTCGCGTTTAAAATGCCGACCCCGTGACGCTCCCAGCCCGTTCCGTGGAACGCCGCAATGCTAGCCTGTTCTTACGCGGTTGGCAATAAGGTTGGTAAGTATTTTTCTTCTTACATCCATCAACTGTGCACTATTTTGCAACCGTACCTCGCCAGCCGTGTCAGGGAAGGTCAGGGGTTTCGTGTATTGGAAGGTTTCATGTCTGGGGTTTGTTGTGTTATAGAACGCTTCGCGCCCGCGGTTTCGTCTCAGGGAGGATTCGTATCAAGGCATCGATCTCGCGATGTCCGAAGTTCTTCGAAATGTCGAACCGCCCCGTTCCGCGTCGAATCCGGAGATTAACTGATCTGGACTCAATGACTTAACGTCTCAGGAGTGTTTCACGCGAAACACTTTGACGTTCTGCAAAGCCGGATTACACGCTCGCTTATCGCACCACCTCCGCCACCTTGCCGCAGGCAATCAACTCCGCGATGCGCACGAAATCCTGGTACATCACGCGATCCTTGTCCATCGTCGCGCATACTGCCCGGATCGCCGCGTGCGCTGCCTGCAGTGGCCTGGAAGTTTTGAGCGGCGCGAGAAAGTCGATTGCCTGTGCCGCTGCCATGGCCTCGATGGCCAGCGTGTTGCGGGTGTTCTCCACCACTCTCTTCAGCTTGTTCGCAGCGGTCATGCCCATCGAAACGAAGTCTTCTTTATTCCCGGACGTCGTGATCGAATCGACCGACGCAGGATGCGCCAGAACTTTGTTTTCGCTCACCAGCGCGGCGGCGGTGACTTGCGGCATCATGAAGCCGGAGTTCATTCCCGCGCCCGGCGCGAGAAATGGCGGCAACCCTTCGCTGAGCGCGGGGTTTACCATGCGCTCCAGCCGCCGCTCGCTGATGCCGGCCAGTGCGCTCAAGGCAATGGCAAGAAAGTCGAGCGCGAACGCGAGCGGCTGGCCGTGAAAATTTCCGCCGGAGATCACGTCGCCCTCACCGTCCATCGCCTTCGGATTCTTCACGAACACGAGCGGGTTATCGACCGCAGAGTTCATCTCCGTCTCAAACACCGCGCGGCAATGGGCCAGCGTGTCGCGCACCGCGCCGTGCACCTGTGGGATGCAGCGTAACGAATAGGCATCCTGCACGCGGCCGCAGTCGCTATGCGACTGGCGGACCTCGCTCTGTTCGAGCAGATGGCGCAGGTTGGCTGCGGTCTTGATTTGTCCGGCATGGGGCCGCGCCCTTTGAATGCGTTCATCGAAGGCGACGTTGGTTCCTTTGAGCGCATCGCACGTCATCGCGCCGATGACGTCGGCGGTATCGACCAGCGTTTCCGCGGCGAGCAGCATCAGCGTGCCAATGGCAAGCATGGCCTGGGTACCATTGATCAAGGACACAGCCTCTTTCGCTTCGAGCACCAAGGGCTTGATTTGGGCGCGCTTCATAGCTTCAGCGCTGGGGATGCGCGCGCCTTTTTCGGCTTCGTTAAAGCATTCGCCCTCGCCGATCAGTGCCAGCGCCAGGTGCGCCAGCGGCGCCAGATCGCCGCTCGCTCCCACACTCCCCTGCGATGGGACCATGGGCGTCACGCCGCGATTGAGCATCTCGCAGAGGGTGTCGATGACGATGGCGCGCATGCCCGAGTTGCCTTTCGACAGGGAGTTGGCGCGCAGCAGCATCATGGCGCGCGTGTCGGGGAGCGCAAGCGGCGAGCCCACGCCGACGGCGTGTGAGCGCACCAGGTTGACTTGCAACTCGCGGATCTGATCGCCCACGATGTGCACATCGCTGAGCTTGCCGACGCCCGTCGTGATCGCGTAGGAAATTTTGTTGTTGGCGACAAGCGCGTCGACGACAGCGCGGGCGCGGTTGACGGCCTCGCGCGCGTCGGGGTCGAGCAACACCGGCCGTTTTTCGGCGGCAACTTCACGCACCGCCTCGAGGGTGAGATCGTTTCCGTTAATGTGCAGAGCTTTCAAGAGCAGTTCCCGGTTCTTAGATTTCTCGGTTCGAATTT
>OMOD01000166.1:144-3024 GCA_900290255.1 Candidatus Sulfotelmatobacter kueseliae | reverse complement strand
TGCGCGTTGAGGTTCTGGAGATAGGCAAAGTGTTCGGTCACTATGGCCTGCTCCGATTCGGTCGGGCCGGCACGGAGCATGTCTTTGCGGACAAGTTGCAGCTTGTAGAGGAATTCTTGCATCGGACCCTTTCGTTCCTATTTCCCCACTGCGGCGCGAAACGCGTTCATATATTTTTCCGGCAGCGCTCGAGGCTTCATTTTTGCATTGGCGACGATGTGCGCGGTCTCGCCTTCGGCCAGCAACTCGCCCGTATCCGCCCTTCGCAGTTCGTATCCGAAGTGGATCACTTTCTCCCGCACATGTTTCAGATACGTGCGCACCACGACCTCGTCATCATAGTGTACCGGAGCCTTGTAGCGGCAGCGGGCATCGACTACGGCGATGAAGCAATCGTCTTCGCGCTCCATATCTTTATAGGTAAAGCCGAGTCGGCGGAGGAGTTCGACGCGGCCCACTTCAAACCAGATGAAATGATTGGCGTGATAGACGACGCCCATCTGGTCGGTTTCGGCATAGCGGACGCGAATGCGGGTTTCATTCACCGTCGCCCCGTGCTGATTTACATTGGCAGACATCGATCTATGGGAGCGGGTCATCGGCCCGTCCACTTAGGTTTGCGCTTTTCGAGGAATGACTCGATCCCCTCGCGAAAATCGGCGCTTTCGCGGATGCCGGCATTTTCGCGAATGGCGGCTTCAATTTGCGAATCGAGTTCGGCGCGCGCGTGGCCGGTCAGCAGGCGCTTGGTGTAGAGAAGAGAGAGGGGACTGTTCTCCGCCAACTGTGCGGCGAGTTCACTGGCGCGGTCGAGCAACTTTTCCGCAGGTACGATTTCGTTGATCAGGCCCAGCTTCAGGGCTTCCGCGGCGTCAAAGATGCGGCCGGTCAGCAGCAGGTCGCGGGCGATTTTTTCGCCGACCTGGCGCAGCAGAAAAGTCGAGACGATGGCGGGCACGAATCCGATGCGAACCTCGGTGTAGCCGAACTTGGCGTCCGGCACGGCGAGGGTGAAATCGCAGAGCAGCGCGAGTCCCGTGCCGCCGGCGATGGCCGCGCCGTTGACCGCGGCGATCGTCGGCTTAGGAAATTCATAGAGCGAGCGGAACAGGCCCACCATGGTCCGCGAGTCTTCGAGATTCTGCTCGGGCGTGCGGCCGATCAGGCCTTTAAGAGTGTCGAGGTCCAGGCCGGAGCAGAAGGCCTTCCCTGCCCCGGTCAAAATCAAAATCCCGGCCGAGGAGGTTCTCACCTCGTCCAGAGCGCGGATCAGATCGGCAATGAGTTCATAGCTGACGGCGTTGCGCTTGTCGGGCCGGTTGAGGGTGAGGGTGGCGATGTTGGCGTCGAAGGCGAGTTGTAGCGTTTTGTAGTTCATAGCAGTTCTAAGCTGCGCCTCAATCCGCGCCCGTTGAAATCTTGTATCTCGCGCCGATCTCGGCGGATGCCCTCAACAAAGCGTCCAACGGTTTCAGCGGCAATTGCGCACCACAGCCGCGTAGAGTTTCAATCACAGTTTCGGTTGCAATGTTTCCCACTAGATCATCCTGCGCGAAGGGGCATCCGCCCAGGCCACCGATGGCGGAGTCGAAGCGGCGGCAACCGGCTTCATAGGCTGCGACGATTTTGGCGGCGGCCTGGTCGGGACGGCTGTGCAGGTGGACTCCGATTTCGAGATAGTCGTATTTCGCCATCACGGCGGAGACGACTTCCTTAACTTTCTCGGGGGGCGCCACACCTACAGTGTCGGCTAACGAGATCAAGCGAATCTCCTGTAACTCGAGTAAGCCAACCGCTTCGACGACCTCGTCCACACTCCAGGGGTCACCGTAAGGATTGCCGAAGGCCATCGAGATGTAGACGACTGTGTCGAGTCCGGCTTCGTCGGCTTTCTTTTCGATTTTTTCCAGTTCCTCGATGGCGTCTTCCAGAGTTTGCCGTTGATTGTTCTGCAAGAAAGTTGGCGAGATCGAGTACGGGAAACCCAGCGTGCGCACGGCGTCGGTCGCAATCGCCCGCTGCGCGCCTTTTTCGTTGACCACGATGCCGATGATTTCCACGTCGTCGGGCGGGTCGAGTTCCTTCAGAACTTCTTCGGAGTCGGCCATTTGTGGGACGGCATTGGGAGAAACGAAGCTGACCGCGTCAATGTGCTTGAAACCGGCAGAAATCAGCGCCTGGAGATAGTTGGTCTTGAGATCCGCGGGGATCTGGCCCTTGAGGCCTTGCCAGGCATCGCGGGGGCACTCGATTAACTTGATGGAGTCAGTAGTTGGCATTTGGCTCTGAGCTGCTTTGCTGCTAGCTCCTAATCCATGTTGGATGCAATCGACGAAAGCAGGTCCTTCGCTTCGCTCAGGATGACAATTCCGTTTAGGACTGTACTTCTAGCGGTTTGCATAGTTCCTCATCTGCGGCGGCCCATCGAACTGATATCACGTTTGCAGTACTCCCACTTTAAACTCGGGCACGTCCGGGTTCAGCGACGCCGCCTCTAACGCTTGTGTAATGGCTTGGCGCGTTTCGATCGGGTCAATAATCTTATCGATCCAGAGGCGGGCGGCGCCGTAGCGAGGGTCGGTTTGCTCTTCGTAGGTTTTCTTGGTTGAATCGAACAGTTCTTTTCTCTCTTCTTCGCTCAGCTTCTTGCCAGTGCGCTCCAGTTGCTTCACTTTGATTTCCACCAGCGTGCCGGCGGCGGCGTCTCCGCTCATGACCGCGTATTTCGCGGTGGGCCAGGCGAAGACGAAGCGGGGATCGTAGGCTTTGCCGCACATGGCATAGTGTCCGGCGCCGAAAGAACCGCCGACGATCACAGTGATTTTGGGCACGACGGAGTTCGACACCGCATTCACCATCTTCGCTCCAGCCTTGATGATG
>OMOD01000166.1:0-134 GCA_900290255.1 Candidatus Sulfotelmatobacter kueseliae | reverse complement strand
TTCGCGGTGGGCCAGGCGAAGACGAAGCGGGGATCGTAGGCTTTGCCGCACATGGCATAGTGTCCGGCGCCGAAAGAACCGCCGACGATCACGGTGATTTTGGGCACGACGGAGTTCGACACCGCATTCACCAT
>OMOD01000133.1 GCA_900290255.1 Candidatus Sulfotelmatobacter kueseliae | reverse complement strand
TGAAGATTAAATCGTTGCGCGCGGAACGGCGCCAACCTTCCGCGAACAGCAGACTTCTGAATCGAACGAGCTGACATGGCAACCTCCGAAATTGGGGTATCCAACACCTCGCGCACTTTTGCCTTGAGCGCAGGGAGGGTGAAGGGTTTCTGCAACAAGTTGACGTTGACGTCGAGCGTGCCGTTGTGGCCGATGACGTTTTCGGTATAGCCCGACATATAGAGCACGCGGGTCTCCGGGCGCGCCGCGGAGATGGACTGGGCCAGTTGGCGGCCATTCATCCCCGGCATGACGACGTCGGTCAGCAGCAGGTGAATGGCTCCGGCATGAGAATTTGAAATCTGGATGGCGGTGGCGGGGTCGGCGGCTTCGAGCACGGTGTAGCCCTGGCCCTGCAAGTAGTGGCGGGTGAGCTGACGCACGTTGGTTTCGTCTTCCACCAGCAGAATGGTTTCGTGGCCGGGAGGGACCTCAGCGGTTGGGAGAGACGGCTGGGAAGCGACGAATTCTCCACTGGCCGTAACCCGTGGCAGATAGATCTTGAACGATGTTCCCTTGCCGGGTTCGCTGTACACCCAGACGTATCCGCCGCTCTGTTTGACGATGCCATAAACAGTCGAGAGGCCGAGACCGGTGCCCTTGATTCCCTTGGTGGTGAAAAACGGTTCAAAGATATGGTTTTGGGTTTCAGCATCCATGCCCATGCCGGTGTCACTGATGGCCAACATCACGTACTCTCCCGGTTCGGCGGGCGCGTGCAGGCGGGCATAGCTCTCGTCGAGAGAAACATTGGTGGTCTCAATGGTTAGTTTGCCGCCCTGCGGCATGGCGTCGCGGGCGTTGACCGCCAGATTCATGATCACCTGCTCGATCTGGCTGGGGTCGGCGCGTACCGCGCCCAGCTCCGTGCCCGGGATCATTACCAGATCAATGTCTTCGCCGATCAGCCGGGTCAGCAATTTGAGGTTTTCCGTGACCACGGCGTTCAGATCGAGAACCTTGGGTGCCATCATTTGTTTGCGGCTGAAAGCGAGAAGCTGCCGGGTGAGGGCGGTGGCGCGATTGGCGGCATTGGCGATTTCCTGGGCCGGTGTACGCACATTGGGGTCGGGCCCGATGCGATCCAGCAGAAACTCGGCATATCCGGAAATGACCATCAGCAGATTGTTGAAGTCGTGGGCAATGCCGCCGGCGAGGCGGCCAACGGCTTCCATCTTTTGCGCCTGGCGGAACTGCTGCTCGAGGGTGCGATGTTCGGTTACGTCTTCAGCGAAGAGCTCAAAGAATACGGCGTTATCTTCGTCGCGAATGGTGCGTCCGGAAAGCCGCACGGTCACGGTACTGCGGTTTTTACGGATCCAATCCGAGGGCAGCCCGTGAAAATTGCGGGCGGCGCGAAAATAATCGGAGATGGTGAACCATTGTTGCGGGTCCGCATGAAGGCTCACCAAGTTGCGCCCCACCAGCTCAGCCGCCGACGCATACCCGAGAAGGCTGACCAGTGCTGGGTTGGCGCTGAGCAGGACTCCGGCTGCATCGCAACGGCAAATGCCATAGGGAGCATTGGTGACCAGCGAGCGGAAGTTGACCTCAGAACGGCGTAAGCCTTCTTGCGCGGAACGCAGCGCGGCGTTGAAGGAACAGATCAACACCGCAACGAAAACAAACAATATGAGATGTATGATGGCCTTGCGATATTGCGATGGCGATTGCCCCTCGGCCAGCGAGAAGTAGGCACTTACGGTGAGGGCGAACGAGGTTGCGACCAGGCCGGGTTTCCAGCCGCCGTACCAGGCGCTGACCATGATGGCGACGGCGAACACCACCAGGCGGCTTTCCACCACGTCGGAGAGCGCCAGGGCCGGTATCAGGGCGAGGGTAATACTAAGGACGGCGACACCGTATCGGAGGATGGGCGCCCGAGCCGGGGGGATGTAGCGCGCGCGTAGAAGGGGGAGCTTCAATCGCATGCAAGCCAAATCTAGTTCCAAAATGGGAATGCCGCGAGTTACAGGAGTACATGGTGTTGCAGCTTTAGAGACGCGGGAACGCTGGCCAGGGGGACATAGATAACACCTATGAATATCGGGCTCTACAGCGGGACATTCGACCCCATCCACCGTGGCCACTTGGCCCTGGCGCAGGCGGCGCAGGAACGATTCACCCTGGGTCGCATCTACTTCGTGCCCACGGGGAATCCGCCGCATAAGCAAAGACAGCCACTGACGCCGTTTGCCCATCGCTATGCCATGGTGGTGCTGGCAACCATGGCGGAGAAGACGTTTGTGCCTTCGCTTTTGGAAGCGCCGGGAGCGGCACCGGTGGGCGGGAAAAAAACTGCGGCGGTACCAGAGGTGAACTACAGCATCGACACGGTTCAGCGGTTGAAGCAGACCTTAAAGAAAGCCGACCGATTATTTTTTCTCATTGGCATCGACGCCTTTAACGACATTGCGAAATGGCACCAGGCGGAAGCGCTGTTTCGGGAGTGCCCGTTCATTGTGGCCAGCCGTCCGGGATACTCGTTGGCAGATGTGGCCAATGCCCTGCCGGAGCGGCTGCGCCCCAAGGCAGCGGTGACCAAGCCATTTGCCAAGCAGCCCGCACAGGGAGATCTGGTGCTGCCGGGCGTGACGGTGCATTTGCTGGATGGAGTGCAGCAGAACGTGTCGGCTACCTCAATCCGGGAGGCAGTCAGCGGCAAGAAATCGCTGGCCAAGTTTGTAGATCCGGCGGTGGGTGAGTACATCCGGAAAATGGGACTGTATCAGTCCGGCCGGCCGTAGAACCCTTGGCAGACACGG
>OMOD01000157.1 GCA_900290255.1 Candidatus Sulfotelmatobacter kueseliae | reverse complement strand
TGGTCGGGCCACCCTTATACGCTACCCATTGGGGCTTGCTGAAGCAACCGGATAATCAGAAGTAGACTAATCCTGATTCTTGGCGGTTGCTCAAACATTTTGCCCCTATCCTGATTCAATGAAACCGCTCGCCTACTCCTGTCGCATGTGGCAGATGGCGCAACGTCCCCAACTGGTCATTCTTTGGCCCTTGCACGGCAAGGGCTAGACTTCCCGGCATGACGTTTGCAGCAGGCAATCGCTTGGCCTAGACTCGCGCTGCGCGGCACTCAGTCCGGCGAGAATGCCGATTCGGTTTTCATCGGGGGCTCCTTGAGTTGGCAAGGTTCACGAAGTTTTCTCTGCCTGCTCGGGACAAGAATGCGAAAACGCCCGCGCGTCCCAAAGCCGCTCGTCGGCATCGTTACCGCGGTCCTAAACGCATGGCGGGCGTCGGGGAACGCCCTCAAAGCCGGAGGTCCGACGGCCCTGCTGCCTTCGCGAGCCGACTCTATCCTCTGTTCGTCCCAACTCAGCGGTACCAATCCAACTGAAGTAGAATAATGCGGCGGGCCGGTTTAAAATGGCATGAGACGAGGTGCTGGTCGGGCGGTTGGGCTAGCACGTGTTTGTGTTGGGGGGTGTGTGGAAGGCTTAGAGACAGCTTGTCTTGCTGACGATATTGGGCTGGCAGGAGCAGGGCTTCATCTCGGATGCGATCCTGATGGAGGTACAGGCCGCTGGTACGCTTTATACGTTCGATCGCGACATGAAAAGGTTGTCGAAAGCGGACTGAGAGGCAAGGGATACGCTGCTTTTTCGCCCTTTTATCGGACGAAGCGCAAAAGAGTCGACCGGATCGCTGCAATCGATGTGCCTCTGTTTCCCGGATACGTCTTTTGCCACTTTGACTCGAGCAAGCGGCTGCCGATTCTAATGACTCCAGGCATGGTAAGAATTGTGGGGCCGGCGAATAGGCCGGAGCCAGTGGATGACCATGAAATCGCTTCGATCCGAACCATTGCGCTGTCCGGACGTCCGGTTCAGCCGTGGCCCTTTTTGAGATCGGGGCAGCGAATCCGGCTCCAGGCTGGTCCACTCATGGGTGCGGAAGGGATTTTCTTGCGGGTCAAGAATGAGTACCATCTGGTCGTTTCGATTACTCTGCTTCAGCGCGCGGTTTCGGTCGTCGTCGAAAAGGACGCTGTTGCTCCGTTGTTCATAGGGGAACGCCACGCCAGGTCGTTCGAGAGTTAGAAAGCTTATCGATCCCCGGAACTGCCCGGTCAGAGGTCGAATAAAAAAATCAATCAGCTGATTACCATTTTCGACTAAGTCGTTCGAGGAGTCGATTGCTTCCATGGCCCGTTAATGGGGCCCTATCGAAAAGCGTGGTGCTCAAAAAATCTATACAATTTGGCAATGGGCCTGCCCCCAAGAGCAAATGCCGCCAGCTTTTCGAAATGGTGAAGCATTGACACACGCGCCAGTGAGAGGTACTGTTGTACTTCCCAAGACCGGGGATTGTGTAGTAGAGGGCGGTAGCTTGTCTAAGCTAAGCAGTCTTCGTGCAAAGCGCTCCGCTAGCTTCAAAGCTATCCCGTTGAGTGTTTGACCGTTCCGTTCCGGACCTAATTGAGCAAGTGAAGAATTCAGCAACTCGAAAAGAACTTTTCTCGCTTCCGGATTCTGTGCTGTCGTGTGCCCGCTTCCTTCATCTGTAAACGGTCTATGTGCGGCATAAACGGCATAGTTGCATATCATTCGGCGTCGAGTGCGCCGGAAGAAGCTGAACTTCTCGCTACACGTGACGCGATGCGTGCACGCGGCCCAGATGGGTCAGGTGCCTGGTGGAGCGCGGATAGGCATTGCGGCCTCGGGCATCGACGGCTTTCGATCATCGACCTTTCCGACCGCGCTTCCCAGCCGATGACCAGTGAAGACGGCCGTTTCGTCGTCATATTCAATGGCGAAATCTACAACTATCCTCAGTTGCGCGCAGAACTCGAGACTGATGGTGTGCGCTTCCGCACAACCTCCGATACCGAGGCGCTCTTGCATCTCTACGCGCGCCACGGTGCCGACATGGTGCATCGGCTCCGTGGCATGTTTGCTTTCGCCATATGGGACCAGGCGCGGCGTGGCCTTTTCCTTGCACGCGACCCTTACGGCATCAAGCCGCTCTACACAGCAAACGATGGCTGGACGTTCCGCTTCGCCTCACAGGTTAAGGCGCTCGTTGCGGGCGGTCACATTTCGCGCGACCCTGAACCGGCGGGTATTGTCGGCTTCCATCTGTTCGGCAGCGTGCCTGAGCCATTCACGCTTTACCGCGATATTCGGGCTTTGCCCGCTGGCCATATACAGTGGGTCGACACCGCGGGCCCGAGAGAACCCAAGCCCTTCTCGAATCTTGCCGATGTCCTAGCCAAGGGCTCGGCCAACCCAGGGCCCACGGCTGAGATTCACGAACGGGTGCGCGCCGGCGTGCTCGATAGCGTACGCGCGCATCTGTTGGCCGACGTTGAGGTGGGTATCTTTCTATCCGCAGGCGTAGACTCCGGCGCACTGCTTGGTTGCATGCGAGACGCGGGGCAACGCGAGATTCGCGCAATCACGCTCGCCTTCGAAGAATTCCGTGGCACATCGGAAGATGAAGCACCATTGGCTGCTTGCGTGTGCGAGCACTACGGGGCACACCACATCGTTCGGCGCTTGAGTGAGCAGGAGTTCGTCGAAGATCTCCCGGCGATTCTTGAGGCCATGGACCAGCCCTCGATCGACGGCGTGAACGCTTGGTTCGTCTCTAAGGCTGCCAAGGAGGCAGGCCTCAAGGTCGTGATTTCGGGTCTTGGCGGCGATGAGCTTCTTGGCGGTTATCCAAGCTTCCTGGACTTACCGCGTTGGCACCGTCGGTTCGGCCTTTTGGCTGCCGTGCCGGGAATCGGGTTTTTGGCCCGCAAGCTCATCGCCGCTGTTGCCCCGACTTTTTCGCGGGTAACGCCCAAAGCACTCGGGGTTCTGGAATACTCGGGTAGCTGGGCTGGCACGTATCTCCTGCGGCGCGGCTTGTTCCTGCCGCACGAGCTGCCTGGGGTAATGGATGCCGAGATCGCATGCGAGGGTTTGCGCAGGCTGAAGCCACTGCGCCGCCTTGCCGCGAACCTCACGCCCGATCCCATTTCCGAGAATGCGCGAGTCTGCGTGCTTGAGTCGGCGCAATACATGCGCAATCAGCTTCTACGCGACGCCGATTGGGCAGGGATGGCGCACAGCCTTGAGATCCGCGTGCCGCTGGTGGACTTCACGCTCCTCCGCGCGCTCGCTCCCGTGATCCCCGCGTTCACTCCGGGGGCAGGCAAAGCCGCGCTCGCCAATGCGCCAACCGTGCCGCTGCCGGACGAGATCGTGACCCGAGCGAAGACAGGCTTCAACGTGCCCACGGGTGACTGGATGAATGCGGCTATTGGTAGAGGCTCGGACGCCGTGGGCCGCGCACCCGAAGCCAAGGGCCTTATTTCTCGACGCTGGTCGCGCGCGGTGCTAAACGGCATGGCCCCGGCCAACGCGCAAGAGCAGTTGCACGCGTCATGAAGCCCCCACCCACGATGCTTGCTATTGTGACGGACGCCTTCGGAGGGCGCGGCGGCATTGCACAATACAACCGCGATTTTCTCGAAACGCTGGCCGAAACCGGTGGGGTGTCATCGATTACGGTCCTGCCTCGGCAAGCGCCCGATCTCTTCGTGCTGCCGGAAAGGGTCGAACAAACACCGGCCCGGCCCGGTTGGATTGGCTATTCGGTCGCAGCCCTGCGAACAGCGCTGCTCCGGCCGGTCGATCTCGTATTTTGTGGGCACCTCTATATGGCGCCCCTAGCCGCGCTGATCAAGCGGCTCAAGGGAGCAAAGCTTATCGTGCAGACCCATGGGATTGAGGCTTGGCCGCGGCCATCACGGTCGCAGCGCGCGGCTCTGGAAGCGGCTGACCTCGTGTTATGTGTCTCGCGTCATACGCGCTCGGCCGTGCTCTCATGGGCCGCGATAGCGCCCGAGTTAGTCCTCGTCGTGCCGGATACTGTGAGGGAAGCGTTCACGCCCGGAGACGGCTCGACACAGCGCTCTGCGTTAGCGCTCGAGGGGAAGCGTGTTCTCCTGACTGTCGGTCGGATGGACCCGCGCGAGCGCTACAAGGGCCACGACCGCGTGATCCTCGCAATCTCTAATCTTGTCGCGAAGGGCCATGACATCTGTTATTTGGTCGTCGGGGAGGGTGCCGATCGAATCCGCCTCGAGGCGCTTGCGCGTGATGCTGGGGTGAGCGAGCGTGTGCGTTTCCTCGGCCGGGTTGGGCTGCAAACTCTTGTCGAGATCTACCGCACGGCTGACCTGTTCGTCATGCCGTCGACCGGGGAAGGTTTCGGCGTCGCATTCCTGGAGGCGATGGCGAGTGGCACACCTGTGCTTGGCCTCGGCGTTGCGGGGGCCAGGGACGCGCTCGCGGACGGCGAGTTGGGGATAACCGCGTCAGAGGCCGAGTTCCCCGCCACTATCGCGTGCCTCCTCGACGAGCCGAAGCCTGATCCGCACGCACTGGCAGCTGCTGCGCGTGCCCGATTCGGTCGTGAGACGTTTGCGATCGGCGTTCGTGCTGCGTTAGACCGGCTGATGGAGGCCACTTGAATTCGACAGCGGTTATGCGGAGGACCTATCAATGCGGGTCAGTCGTCCCGCGCAAAGTAGCGTCCAGAAGTCTCGAGAGAACGAGGTTATGGCCGGCTTAACAACCCCGATGACGCCGAAAGATCAGGCTAACCGAACGCCCGAGCGCGTCCTCGTGCTGGAGCCTGGCCGTGCGGAACGCAATTACTGGCGCGACCTTTGGTTGTATCGCGAGCTGTTCATCACGCTGGCCTGGCGTGATGTGGCCGTGCACTATAAACAAACCGTCATCGGCATCGCCTGGGCAGTGGTCCGCCCGCTGCTGACGATGCTGATCTTCACGGTCGTGTTCGGCCGCCTCGCCAAGCTGCGCAGCGACGGCGCTGTCCCCTATCCGGTCCTGGTCATGGCCGGAATGCTGCCATGGATGCTGTTCTCCACGATCTTGAACGAGGGCTCGAACAGCATCGTGAGCAGCGCAAACTTGATCAGCAAGGTCTACTTCCCGCGGCTGATCGTCCCGTGTGCCTCAGCCGTGGTTGCTCTTGTCGACTTCGGGATTTCGTTCGTTTTGCTTGTGCTCATGATGTTCTGGTTCGGTGTGCGGCCTGATCTGCGGATACTTTTTCTGCCCCTGTTTATTCTGCTGGCAATGCTAGCCAGCCTCGGGCCCGCGCTGTACATCGCGGCGCTGAACGTCAGGTACCGCGATTTCCGCTTCGTAATTCCTTTTATCATGCAATTAGGGATGTATGTATCCCCTGTCGGTTTCTCCAGTGCGCGCGTTCCAGAGAAGTGGAGGCTTCTCTACAGCCTGAATCCTACCGTTGGCGTGATCGATGGATTCCGCTGGTGTCTGTTGGGCGGCCAAAGCCACCTTTCTGTACCGAGCTTCTGCCTCGGGACGGCCGTAACCGGGGTACTGCTGTGGCTGGGCATATCGTACTTCCGCAAGACCGAACGCAGCTTCGCTGACCTGGTCTGACTTGGAAAAATGGCCAACGAATTTGCAATCCATGCCGAAGGGCTCGGCAAGAAGTACGTAATCGGCCACGAGTCGCAGCGCGAGCGCTACGTTACTCTCCGTGACGTGATGGCTCGCACGGCACGGAGGCTCGGGCGCACGGCGCTCGATCTGATGCGCGGCCGTCCGATCGTCGAGGGGGATGAACTGGAAGAAATCTGGGCCCTCAAAGACATCGGCTTTGAGGTAAATCGCGGCGACGTAATGGGGGTGATCGGTCCTAACGGCGCGGGGAAAAGCACTCTACTAAAGATCCTCTCGCGCATCACCGAGCCAACAGAGGGCCGAGCGACGATCCGGGGCCGCGTGGCCAGCTTGCTCGAAATCGGCACGGGTTTCCACCCCGAACTGACTGGGCGGGAGAACATCTTTCTGAACGGCGCGGTTCTCGGAATGTCCCGGCGAGAGATTAGGGCCAAGTTTGATGAAATCGTGGATTTCGCCGGGATCGAGAGATTCCTCGATACTCCCGTGAAGCGCTACAGTTCCGGAATGTACGTTCGCCTCGCGTTCGCTGTGGCGGCGCATCTGGAACCGGAGATCCTGGTTGTGGACGAGGTGCTGGCTGTGGGCGATTCTGCCTTCCAGAAGAAGTGCCTGGGCAAGATGCAAGAGGTGAGTCATGGCGGCCGCACCGTCCTGTTTGTGAGCCACAATATGCAAGCGGTTCAGACGTTCTGCACACGGGCTATTTTCTTGAATCGAGGCCGGCTGGCTGCCAACGGCGATGTCCGGTCTGTTGTGGAGATATACCTAAGCGATGCCGCACCATTGACCTCGACTTGGGTCCGTCCCCCGGGCCGCCCGGAGTCGCTCGTTTTCTTCGACCGCATCAATGCGCGCCTTTCTGGGAAACAGCCTCACCTGCAACTGAACCTCGAAGCCCGAATCCTATGTGAGGGCAAAGGGCCGGACTTTTACGTGGCTGCGGACATCTCCGGCAGTTTGGGGACCACGCTCATGCAGGCTTTTCCCGAGCCCGAGCCATTCATGAGATGCATCGAAGGCGAATACATCTTAAACCTGGAAATCGATCTACCTCCATTGGTTCCCGGACGATATGTCGCGCACTTGTGGTTAGGCTCCCATCACACGCAAACGCTCGATTGGGTGAAGGACGCTGTGGAGATCGTAATCAAAGAGAGCCCTACTGCGAGCCGAGCGTACGCCCATTCACCGTTACACGGGTTCATCGCGCCCGTCTCCCGGTGCCAAGTGACGAGACTCGAACGGGGGTCTCCCACGGTAATACCAGCGTCCCGTCCCTGACCGCAGAAATGGAGATCCGTAATCGCATGAAATCCTGGCGCGCGCTGTTCCGCTCTGTGGCATGCGAGTTGCTGCGGTCTAGGCGGATAGGCCTCTTTTGTGCCGGTAGGCTCACGTTGTATCGCATTTCTCGCGGGCTGCGCTTAGATCGAACGCGACTGCTTCGCCTCCGACCTCGCGGTTGCAGGTACCCCCTCGCCGTGCGCGTGCCAGATAGTAGCGACGTCGAGCTATTCCTAAGCGTTTTTGTCTGGCAAGAATATCGTGTTCTCTGCGATATCCCCGAACCGAAGGTAATTGTGGACTGTGGCGCCAACGTCGGATACTCCAGCATCTATTTCTTGAATGCATTCCCAAAGGCACGGGTGATTGCGATTGAGCCCGATCCCGAGAACTTTCGGATCTGCAATCAGAACCTGGCACCTTACTCTTCCCGGGTGCAATTGCTGCGAGCGGCCGTGTGGGGACGGTCCACGCGCGTAGCTATTCAGCGAGGCTGCTTCCGTGATGGTCGGGAGTGGGCTACCCAGGTGCGAGAAGCGAACGCCGGAGATCGGGACACCGTCGACGCTGTGGACATGTCGTCCCTCGTAGGGCTGGCCCCAGGCGGCGTCGTGGACCTTCTCAAGATAGATATTGAGCGCAGCGAACTGGAGTTGTTCGGTTGCGATCCCCATCGCTGGCTGCCGTCGATTCGGAACATAGCTATCGAATTGCATGATGAGCACTGTGAGCGCGTTTTTTCCCAGGCGCTCCAGGGATACTCCTACGACAAGTCGCTTTCTGGCGAGTTGACGATTTGCAGGAACATCCGGCCAAAAGCGAGCGTGGAGGCGACCCTGGCGCGGCCCGAACCAGAGGCGCAAGCGTGAGTACCAAGCAAAGCCTGGTTGACTGCGTTTATATTGCCACTTCGATTCGTGACGCGCGGTTCACCCGGACGTGCGTCGCAAGCGTGCGGAGGTATTACCCGAGCATCCCGATTCGGTTGTTAGTGGGCGAACGCCACCAATGCTGGCTCGAGCGCGAGCTGCGGCAGTATTGGGGCGTTGAAACGGTGGGCATCCCTGGCGGTGACTACGGTTGGGGCTTTGTCAAGTTGGAGGCGCTGTTTGGCCCACCCGTTGCCCCCGTCGGCGAGCGATTTCTTATGCTCGACCCCGATACGGTACTGACCGGACCCATTTTCGACGTTTGGGAAGGAAGCCGGGCGCCCTTTCTGGTAGACGAGGAGGAGCAGACCGAGGCCAACATGAGGCACCTCTCGTATGATTGGGACCAGTTGCGCCGGTTCGATCCGAACACGCGACGGCCGGAGTTCGTTTTTAACTCAGGCCAATGGTTTGGGACGGCCGGGGTACTGAAACGAGATGACTTCAGTCCCTGGGTAGAATGGACGAAGCCCCGGCGATTGCGCTATCCACAGTACTTTTTTCCTGGTGAGATGGGGGTCCTCGTCTACGTGCTCAATCACAAGGTGATGCTCGAGGGGCTGGCCGTTGAACGGCGTAAGATACTCTGCTTCCCACCTCACGGGATGGACGGGCTGAACGCCGAAATCATCGCGAACCGCACCGGGCCTACGCGTGTGATCCATTGGTCCGGCAATAGGAAGATACGGCAGCGCGCCATGATTGGCGCCGACGTGCTCGCCTACTTCGAGGAATTATACTTTCAGCGCGTTCCTGCCGGGCACGTGCGTTACGTGTTTGCGGTCTGCGGGCACTACCTAACGCTCTGCACGCTTCGGCTCGGCGTGATGGCGAAGATGAGATTTCGCATCACGCTGGCTTACTTTCGGAAGAAAAACCCCGAGAAGCAGCGGAGCGCTTCAGCGGGACAATGAAACGGGTTCTGAAATTCGTTTTCGCCGCGCTCGGCTACCGCGTTCAAGCAACGGGGCGTGTCCCACGCCAACTTCTCGACCCAGTCCCGCTACGAACCATCGAATTCGACGACATCGTCTGCCGGCATATGTTCGAATTCGGGTAACAACTCAACTTTATTCAGATTGGCGCCTTCGATAGCATCACTGCGGACCCTTGCGCAAACACATTGACAGGCGCCGCTGGACGGGCGTGCTGGTTGAGCCACAAGATAGGGCCGCCGAAGAGCTCCGCAAGCTCTACAGGTGCAACGACCGAATCATCATTCTGCAGGCCGCATTGGACCGCGAACGTGGACGACGCACGTTTTTCACAGTGGAATCCGAGAGTGCTCCCGCCTGGACCGGCATGTTGGCGTCCTTTCAGAGGGAGCACATCGTTAAACATTCCCGTTGGGCCCCTCGCGTGGAGAGCATGATCAGGGAACGGATGGTCGACTGCGTCACCTTCGACGATATTCTTGCGCGCATGCCCGACGAACGGCTCGATCTCCTCCAGATTGATGCCGAGGGCGCCGATGCCTATCTGTTGTCGCTTTTCCCGTTTGATCGGGTGCGGCCCCCAATCCTACACCGGGAAATCAAGCACCATACCAAAGTGGACAATGAGCGGTGCTTCCAACGCTTAGCCGGGTTCGGCTACCGCTTCGCGCTGTCCGGCGGAGGCGGAGACATGATAGGGGCGCTGGATCGGGGTCACGAGAGTTCTCCCGGACACCCCGGCCCGCCCCAGTACGGATCGGGAAGTGCTCCTACCAGCAGCTAGACTGTTCGAAAAGCTGCCGCGGACGCTCAGGCGCCATCGCTTGATGAAAGCCTGGATGCGTCTCACGGGAGAGGATCCTCTTCAGCTCGTCCGGATTCGGGACGACGCATTCGCCTATGCCGATCTCAGCGATGGCTTCCTGCGGTTGATTGTGATTGATGGAGATTTTGAAACGGACTTTTTTCGGATCGCAGATGCTTTACTGGAAGCGGGTGGAGAATTCATGGATGTCGGTGCCAATCACGGCCTGCTGAGCTTTGGCATCGCGCGAAGGTCGGGCGGTCGTGTGCGCTTTCACCTGTTCGAGCCAAATCCCAAGCTACAGACCTCAATCGCGAAGTCTCTGGCGCTTTATCCCTCGATGCAAGTGCAAATCAACCCCATGGCCGTTTCCGACAAGGATGGCACGGTCTTATTTGATGTTGATGAGCAGCAGACTGGCGCGTCCCACATTACCGAAAGCGGGGCCCTCCCGGTTCCATCCATCAGGCTCGACACGTACATCAAAGAAAAACATTTGGATCGTGTGGATCTTGTGAAGCTCGACATAGAAGGCTATGAGCTCACGGCTCTTCGCGGCGCTGAAAACGCCCTCAAGACTCGTTGTATGAAGGCGATTTATTTCGAATATTTTGAGAAGTGTTTGGTACGTGTCGGACCTCCTTCAGGGTTGATCGATTTTCTGGATTCACGAGATTATGAAGTTTGCTTCTGCCGGGTTGCCGACATCCAAACTCAGGGAGTCTCCCCAACGACGACCATTAAGCGGGGCCTGCCTGGGCATGGACTTCCGCTGATTCCCGTCAGGAGCCGCAAGATACCGGCTATGACTGACTTGCTTGCCTTGCCGAAGGAGAACCTCGTCGGCATTTAGGCCATTCGGCACATGCTCTCGGTTATTGTTTGTACGCATAATCCGCGGCGCGATTACCTTCAGCGGTGCCTTGGCGGGCTGAGGGGTCAGACGCTCCCGTACGACGACTGGGAACTGATCGTCATTGACAACCGGAGCGACGAGGCAGTCGCTGGCCTCATCGACCTTTCCTGGCATCGGAACCAGCGGGCCTTGCGCGAGGACCAACTCGGTCTCACCTTTGCACGCCTGCGCGGCATTCGCAAAGCAAGAGGTGAGCTGCTGGTTTTCGTCGACGACGATAACGTGCTCGATCCAGATTACCTCGAGAAAGCGGCTGCGATAGCGGAGGAGTACCCGCATTTTGCGGCGTGGTCGGGAAGTTGTAAAGGCGAGTTCGAAATTCAACCGGAGAAATGGGCGCGGAAGTACATCGGGCCGCTCTGCGTCTCCCAGTTCGATCGGGATTACTGGTGCAATTTTCCGTTCCTGAATCGGGCGATGCCGTCGGGAGCCGGACTCTGCCTCCGCATGCCGGCGGCGAGACAATACCTGGAATTGCATGAGAGCGGATTGCGTCCGATGGTTTTAGACCGGACCGGAAAATCTTTGCTCTCCGGCGGTGATATCGACATCGTATTAACGTGCGCACGAAATGGCTACGGAATAGGCGTTTTCAAGCGGCTGAAGTTGACCCACCTCATTCCGAAGATTCGGGTCCAGAAGTCATATCTACTGAATCTCACCGAGGCGCTGGGGTTTACGTCGCAGATCATTGAATTCTACCATCCGAGTCCTCCGGGACCCCCGAGTTCCGAGCTGAAACGGCGGATTGCAAATGTACTCCGCGCCTTGCTCATGTCATCGCTGGATCGGGAGTTTTTCAAAGCGAATCACCGTGGGCAGTTGGCCGGACAACGAGCCGTAGAGCAGCTGAAGCGAACCGTTTCTTTTGGATCTGCGCTATCTGGGGCGACGCGGCAGGGCTAAACCATTCCCGTGCGAACACTCACCTTTACGATCGCGATTCCGGTCCGCAACGGGGAGCGTTTCTTAGCGGCCGCCATCGAATCGGCGGTGGCGCAGTCCCGGCCTGCGGACGAAGTTTTGGTTGTCGATGACAATTCCTCCGATGCAACGCGGGCCATCGCAACGGATACGAAATGGCGCGGCCGGGTTCGTTATGTGTTCAACGCCCGCACAACGGGTTTCGCCGATGCCTTCAACCGCGCCGCACGTCTGGCGGCCAATGAATTTGTCGCCTTCCTCAGCTCCGACGACGCTCTGGATCTGAACTTCTTGAGCTCTGTTGAGCGCTTACTGCTGACATATCCTCAGGCGAAATTCTGTTACGTTGCTTCCAGGTATATTGATGCTGACGGAAAGCCGCTTTCCGGTTGCCGGCCAAATTGCTCCTCGCCTCCGCGTCTGTACGACGGAAGAACCTACGTTCGTAGTTATCTAACCGGCTGTCTGAATCACAGCGAGATTCATCGCTGCGCAGGCGTTGTAGTCGAGCGGAAGTTATTCATCGAGGAATGTCCGTTTCGCAAGGAAGCTGGCATCTTGGCCGATAACGATTTTTTTATACGGATTGCTGCTCGGACCGAAGTGGTGGGAATCGCCGAACCGCTGGCGTCGGTCAGAGTTCACAAAGACTCGATCAGCTCCCGAATGGAATCGCTTAGTCTTCGCGTCTCAAGCGACTATCTCTACCAAGTTAGGTTCCTCCGAACGCATCCGGAGTACATTGCTGAAGAAGACGCGTGGCTGGTATACTCGCTGGCTTTTCGCCACCTTAGTTCTCTGTTTGTCGAAGCTCTGTGGCGAGGCCGTCCAGACCTGTATTCAGCGGGCACTCGAATTTTGCAGGGCCTAGTAGCGGCAATCGGCCCCGAAAATTCCCGAAAATCGATCGCGGGGACCGGAAGAGCACTGCACGTGATTTCTCATTCCGGCTGGGCACGGCACCTGTACGGAGCGGCTGTTCGAGCCGCCGCAGCGGCGAGGCGGTTGAAAAGGATGAGTCTGAAAACATTCATGCCAGAGCAGGCAAATCGGGAACAATCAGAAAGCCCAAGACTCTGGGAGCTTTGATTACCGACGCTTAAGAGGGGGAGTGGGGATCGGTTTTGAGTCCGGAATCCGGTACTGATCTCGCAACTGCGGCGCGCTCGCAAATTTGTGCCATCGGGAATCAATCGATGGACGAATCGGCACTTCGCCGAATCCGGGAAATTAAGTCGAACATCGAGGCCATGCTAGTGGAGAGGCAAACTCTCCGTGATCCAGGGGCACCGCCCAGCAGCTACTGGACTGATTTCTGCTCGGCTTTCGACTACACGCTGGGACTGCCGGAATCCGCCTTCTTGAAGCTCCGCATTCACACGTATCATTTTACGGCCGAAACCTACCAAACGTACTACTTTGGTAACGCTGACCAGTTCTGGGCGACCAATCACGTAACCGAGCTCACCCAAGGCATTCCCCCAGAACTCGTGATCAATGAGCCCGCTGGCGGCATAGGTTTCCACTATCCCTGCGGAAGGTTCCTGAGCGAGGACACAATTCGCTTCCAAAAGGTAATCAACACGTTATACAGGTCCGGAATTATCGGCCCGTTGCGGGAACGCAAGGCCTCCACCGTTCTTGAAATCGGCGCGGGGTATGGCAGGCTGGCACATCATATCAGCGAAGTTATCCCCGGGGTCCATTACCTGATCGTGGACTTGCCCGAGTCGCTGTTGTTCTCCGCCGCGTATCTTACCCTCCAAAATCCCGGCAAACGGATCTACCTCTATGAGCCCACCGACGATACGGAGGTCACGCTTTCACGGATCAGAAACGGCGCCTACGATTTTGCACTTTTCCCAAACTATAAGATTGGAGTGCTTCGGCCCTTATCTTTCGACCTGGTTCTCAATACGGCGTCACTCCAGGAGATGAAGGCCGATCAGGTCGAGCGCTACCTGGATTTTATCCGCGACACTTGCGCGGGCGTGTTCTACAGCCGCAATCAGGATCGGCAGCCGCGCAACCGGGAACTGGTGAGTCTGAACTCGATGATGCGGAGCCGCTTCCAGATGACTGAGATTCCGGAGTGGCGCGCGCGCGTGGGTGCTGGGTCGGCCGTGAAGAGATACGTCCGGTCAGCAGCCCGTTCACTCGCAGTAACCCTTGGCCTGATCCCCTCCGCCTCGAAGGAGGAGGATAATCCGTATCGACAGTTCATCTCTACACCTCTGCGCTCGTGATTGCCTAAATTCCCGCGTCCCGCGTCCGGCCAAGGTTCGGCGACCAGCTATGGCGTCGGCCGCTGGCCAGAGCGAGCTAGGGTGGGTGTCGAGTTGTGTTGTCCCTCAAATCGAGCCACATGAAGACATCTGACCAAATTACAGCAAAAAGTATCTTAGTCACTGGCGGAACGGGCTCCTTTGGAAACAAAGTGGCCCAATTCCTCGAAGGCTATAATCCGAAGCGAATCATGATCTATAGCCGGGATGAGAAGAAACAGTACGAGATGGAGCAACGGCACCCCGATTACGCGTACATGGTCGGCGACGTTCGGGACGCGGAACGGCTGAATACCGCGATGAAGGGCGTGGATCTTGTCTTCCACGCAGCGGCATTGAAACAGGTCCCAGCTTGCGAGAGTCATCCCTATGAGGCGGTCAAGACGAATATCGTCGGTGCGCAGAACTTGGCTGAGGCAGCGATCCGGAATGATGTTGCCGTCGTCGTGGGTCTCAGCACCGATAAGGCGGTGAAGCCAATCAACGCCATGGGCGTCTCCAAGGCAATGATGGAAAAGATCATCTGCTCGCAAAACATCTATCCCATCGCTACACGCTTTTGCTGCGTTCGCTACGGGAACGTGATGGGCTCCCGCGGGTCCGTCATCCCGCTATTTCAGCGACAGATCACAGAAGGGAGGAAGCTGACGATCACCGATCCGAGCATGACGCGCTTCCTCATGACTCTCGAACAGTCGGTCGAACTGGTCCTACACGCGACCCACCATACCGTCGGGGGCGAAGTATTCGTGAAAAAGGCGCCCGCAGCGACGGTGCTCAACCTGGCGAAAGCCGTTCTGACAAAATACGCCGACGGCGACTTTGACCGTATGGAAATAACTGGTGTCCGGCCGGGAGAAAAGCGCCACGAGGTGCTGGTCAACGAATATGAAATGACCCGCTCGACGGAGTCAGACAACTTCTTTGTAATCTATCCGGAATACAGGCAGCAGATCCCCAAGCACGACGGCTGTTTTGGCGCGGAATATACGTCCGCTAACACGAATCAGTTCGAGAAGATTGATCAGCTCATAGCTCTGCTGGACGCCATGGGCGATACGAACAGCTACATTTGACGCGAATTTGCGCGTGCAAACAGGGATGACTTCGCTAGTCAGGAAGAGGACCGATTGCCGGGCTTGCCATTCGAACCGTCTCGACGTGGTCATCGATTTTGGGCCAATGCCGCTTGCGGGATCTTTCCTCGATCCGGCTCACGTTGAGCAGGAACGCCTCTTTCCTCTTACCCTAGCTCGATGCCGGGACTGCACCCTGATGCAGGTGCCGGAAGTCGTCGACCCTAGCATCATATTCGCCGAGTATTCCTATGCTTCGAGTACAACCGACACGCTGCGGAGGCATTTTGCCGAAATGGCGCACGATATCGTGGCGATGGGCGTCGCTGGCGAGGATCTGGTGCTCGAGTTTGGGTGCAACGACGGCGTGCTGATCCAGCCGCTGCGCCGGCTTGGCGTAAATGCGGTGGGCGTGGATCCCTCCGACGTTGCCCGCCGAGCGAGCGAGGCCCAAGGCTGGCCGCTTGTGGCGGGATACTTTGACGCAGGGAGCGCGAACTGCGTGCTCAGCCGCTACGGCCGCGCCAAGATCTTGGTTGCAAACAACGTCTTCGCGCACATCGACGATCTGGACGGGACGATGTCGGCTGTCGTCGAAGTGCTCAGAGAGGATGGCCTGTTTGTTTTCGAGGTACATTATCAGGGCAACCTGATCGGTGACTTTCAGTTCGATACCGTGTACCACGAACACCTTTGTTATTATTCGCTGCAGTCGCTCGTGGAATTACTCGGGCGGTTCAACTTCATAGTCCTCGATGTGGAGCCCATCCCGATCCATTCCGGGTCGATCCGAGTGGTAGCGGCCCCGGCGGACTCGAAGCGGCCGGCCAGCGACCGCGTCCGCAGGATGCTGGAAGCAGAGAAAAACTGGGACATCGCGCATTTCGCCTCCGGCGTCCAGGAACGCTGCGTCACGGTGCAAAAGCTCATTCGCGACCTTCGTTCCGCAGGCCGAACAGTCGTCGGCTATGGCGCGGCCGGTCGCGCGACAGTCCTGCTCAATTATTGCAAGTTAGGACCCGCGCTGATTGATTACGTCGTGGATATGTCGCCGCTTCGTCATGGCCGACTCGTGTCCGGGGTGCGCGTGCCGGTGCGTCCCACCGAGACTTTCCAACGCCACTATCCAGATTACGCGCTGATGACCGCCTGGAATTACGAACCGGAAATTGCCCAAAAAGAGCGTGCGTTCCTCGCAACCGGCGGGAGGTTCATTGTGCCGCTGCCCCACGTGCGCATCAGTGGCGAATGCTAATCCTCACTGCAGACGGTCAGCGATGGACATGGCCACGCAAGGGAAGGGCGAATTCGATTCATTGCTCGACTCACCGGGAACGCTCATTATCGGCCGGTGTGGACGCCTCGCGAGAGCGCTGCGCCATTTTTTCCCAAGAGCGATTGCAATCGGGCGGGTGGGAATCAACATCGCGGACGATGCCTCGGTGAAGCGCGTGGTCCAGGAAGTCCGGCCGAGCATTGTCATAAATTGTGCCGCTATAACGGACCTGCCGCTCTGTGAGCGCGACCCGGCTGCTACCCGGCGAATCAACGTCGAGGGCGTCGCCCATCTCGCTACGGCTTCGCGGGAGGTCGGCGCGCTGCTGGTTCATATCTCCAGCGACTACGCGGCCCATCCCGTGAACGAGTACGGCCGCAGCAAGCGCGACAGCGAGTCATTCGGCAACTTGACCATTCGGGCAAGAATTTACGACGGCTCTCATTGGGCGTGGGAATCGTTGCGGTGCGGCCGAAGGATCCAGATGACAACGTGCGAGTTTTCCAATCCGATCAGCACCACCGGCCTGGCAACCTTCCTTCCGCGTTTGCTGGAAAAGGGCTTTCACGGCGTGGTGAGTCTGGGCAGCAAGGATCCCTTGAGTCTTTTCGAGGTTGGCTTGATTTGGGCGGATGTCCTTGGTGCGTCGCGCCAGTTGGTGCAGCCGTGCGGGCCTGTCGCATCGCCGTACCCCAGACCTGCAAACACTGTTATGCCGGTGCAGGAACTCGTCGCTGCCGGCATCCCGGTCCCATCCCTCGCGTCCGACGCTTGTGATCACTGCGCTTACTTCGCGGATTACGCAAGCGCATAAATAAATCGGACTCCATCCGTCCAACCGGCCGATTGACAGATGAAAGCAGAGCGTTCGTTTCTGGCGGTCTCTTCTAGAGAAGGCGGCGGAGCGGTTGACTGTATCTACGTCACTGCTTCGACCCACGACGCCCGCTACACGCGTATCTGCGTGGCCAGTATTCGCTATTTTTACCCTGAGGTGTCGATTCGGCTCCTGGCCGGCGGCCGCTTGCAGCGCGGCTTGGCGTACGAGCTTCGCCGGTATTGGGACGTTGGGGTCGCGGACATTCCCGCCGGCGATTACGGGTGGGGCTTTGTCAAGCTCGAGCCTCTCTTTGGCCCGCCGGGTGAAAGATTCCTGGTACTTGACTCTGACACGGTGCTCGCCGGCCCTGTCTTGGAGGCCTTCACGGAAAGTCGCGCCCCATTTCTCGTCGATGAGGAAGAACAAGCCGAGGCAGATACAAAGCGGCTCTACTACGACTGGCAGAAGGTACGCAGGTTCGATCCCAATGCCCAGCCTCCACAATTCGTCTTCAATTCCGGACAGTGGTTCGGAACCGCCGGTGTTCTCACGCGCCATGATTTTGAGCCGTGGATCGAGTGGACAATGCCCCGCCGAACCTCCCCCCCAGAGCACTTCATGAGCGGTGAGCAGGGCCTCCTGAACTATATCCTGAATCAGAAGGCGATGCTCGAAGGCTTGGCCGTGGAGCGGCGAAACATTATGCGTTGGCCGCCCCGCTCGATGCAAGGAGTGAACCTGGAGAGTGTATCGAGGCGTGCCGCTCCCCCCGTTGTGATCCACTGGGCCGGGGCCGCAAAGACGCGCCGCCGCCGGGACATGATTGGGGTAGATCTGCTCGCCCACTTCGAACGGGCGTACTACCAGCGCCTTCCCGGAGGGGTACTACGCCGGCTCTTTGTCGTTTCCAACAATTATCTGGTGCGCACGCTTCCGGGCCGAGTATTAGCCAAGCTGCAACTTCGTAAGCGGTTGGCCTATTTCCGTACGCGCCCTCTCGAACCGGGGGTCTAACCGTATGTTGTCGGTTGTCATTTGCACTCACAACCCGCGGCGTGATTACTTTCAGCGGTGCCTAGATGGTCTGAAATGTCAGACGCTCCCCTACGAGAATTGGGAACTAATCGTCATTGACAACCGAAGCGACGAGCCGGTCGGGAGCTGGGTTGATCCGTCCTGGCACCCTATCGCACGAATCGTTCGCGAGGAGAAACTGGGCCTCACCCCGGCGCGCCTACGAGGGATTCACGAGTGCAAAGGAGATCCGCTCGTCTTTGTAGACGATGACAACGTGCTCGACCCCGCTTTTCTGGAAACCACGGTCAAGATTGCGGGAGAAAAACAATTTCTGGGGGCTTGGAGCGGCCAATGCCGTCCTGAATTTGAGCAGCAACCGCCGGAGTGGACGCGGCGCTACTGGGGCCTCTTGGCGATTCGGGAATTCGAGAGGGACTCCTGGTCGAACCTGCCCCATTTGACGGAAACACTGCCGATTGGCGCTGGGCTATGTGTCCGCCGTGAAGTCGCCTTGCACTACCTGCATCTCCACGATTCCGGACAACGTTCCTTTCAGACTGACCGTACAGGACGATTGCTGTTTTCTTGTGGAGATCACGACTTGGCTGCATGCGCCTGCGACGTCGGGCTGGGGACCGGGTCTCTCGCCGCACTGAAGCTCACACACTTAATGCGTCCCGAGCGATTCACCGCGGAATATCTGGCACGGCTTTTTGAAGGTACCTCTTACTCTGGCGCCATCGTCAACTATTTCCGTGGACTCCGTCCTGTCCGGCGGAGCGCCCTGCGGCGTCTCGTGGACTTCATTCGGCTGATGCGATTGAAAGAACCCCACCGCGGGATATTGAAGGCCGAGTCTCGCGGGCGAGCTCGCGCCGCAGAATACTTGTCCAAGCAGTGACTGGTTGAGCCGCCGTGCCATCGAGAACCTTGCCGCTTTCGCGCACCTATAGATGACCGCAAGCTTCCGGCAGCAAGTCGTCCTCGGGATGAAACGCGCGCTTTACGGCCGCCGGGGTGAGCCATACCGCATTGAGGGACAGACTCTCCGCTACTTACCGGGAACGCGCCCGGTCCGTCTGCGCTACTCGAATTCTCAGGACCCGGTCAGCCGCTACGACGCGTTGCAAGTCGCTTGGCTCACTAGTCACCTAAGGGAGGGGGACACGGCGATCGACATCGGTGCTTGCTTTGGTGCATACACGATTCTCATGGCCGCGAAGTGTGGCCAGCGCGGGCGCGTTGTGGCCTTTGAACCGGACCCCTATGCCCGCGAAGTGCTGGAGAAGAATCTCAGCCTGAATCCAGGCATCCGGCGGCCCCTCATCGAAAGCTCGGCGTGCTTCGATACGATCGGCGAGGCAGTGCTCTTCAGTGCCGGGGGCAATACCCAATCATCCCTGGCGCGCTCCGCGGTAAGGCTTTCGGCCACGCAGAAGGCCGAAGAGATTCGAGTGTCTCTCGTCACGCTGGACGCTTATTTTTTGGTGCACAGCCTGCCCGAGCCTAGCTGCATCAAGATCGACGCCGAGGGGGCTGAAATCCGCATCCTACGCGGAGCGAAGCAGCTTTTGTTGACGAATGCAGCCTTTCTTTGTGAGCTCCACCCGTATGCCTGGCCGGAGTTTGGAAACACGCTAACAGAGCTCAAAGACCTCATGGCCTCCGTTGGCCGGTACGTCCGGTTTCTCGATCAGAATGCGGAGATCGGCGAGCAAGCGGCATATGGCACCGTACTGCTCACACCAAATCGCTAGCCCGGCGTTCGCGAGACCACTCCCGCCGCCCGACGTGGAAGAGGAGCTCCGGCGAGTCGTTCACGTCGTCGAGAGTCTCGACCGCGGTTCCGCTGAGATGTGGCTGCTGCGCATGCTACGGCACGCACGCATACGGGAAATAGGGCTCGACTGGACCTTCTACTGCACGCTGCAGAGACCCGGGTCAAACGACGAGGAGGCGCGGGCCCTGGGCGCAAAAGTGATCCATTCGCCGGTTCCGCTCGGGCGGACCTTGGCCTTTGTTCACGCGTTGCGACAGGAATTGCGATGCGGAAAGTACCACGTCCTGCACTGCCACCATGACCTCGTGAGCGCAGTGTATCTGTTGGCGGCGATGGGGTTACCGATCCGGCGGCGAATCGTTCACGTGCATAACGCCGATGAAGTGGTCCCAACCGCCAGCCTTTTCAAGCAGCGTCTGTACCGTGAACCCATGCGCAAGCTTTGTATGACCATGGCCGACCGGGTCGTGGCGAACTCCAACCACACGCTGGATATCTTTCTCGCAGGCCGGAGCCGCCGCCGTGCGGTGGACATTGTCCATTATATGGGGATTGATGCCAGCCGTTTTGAAAGAGCAAGGGGCGACCGCTTGGCATTCCGCCGTGAACTCGGCCTCGGCGAGGAGGCGTTGATCCTGCTTTTCGCAGGTCGAATGGTACCCGAGAAGAATCCAGTCTATGCCGTCGACGTCCTTTCCCAGATGCGCAGGCTTCACCCTGCAGTCATCGGGGTGTTTGTGGGATCGGGGGGCCTCGATGGAGACGTGCGCAAGCGCGTTACGGAACTACGGCTCGATACGGCGGTTCGCTATCTCGGTTGGCGCGATGACGTTCCTGAGATCATGTGCTGCTCTGACTGGTTCATCCTTCCCCATCCGGAGCATCCGGTCGAGGGATTTGGGTTCGCGATCATCGAAGCACAGCTCGCTGGCTTACGAATGCTTCTGTCACGGGGCATACTTGATGATCCGCTTCTGCCAACTGCCAGTTTTCGACGCCTTGCCCTTGCCGCCGGGCCCGAGCAATGGGCGCACGCTGCAATGGAGCTCCTGAGCAACCAGGTGCCTTCACGGGCCGCTGCGCTCGACGCGCTCAGAGAATCTCCGATGAATATGGACAGGGCGCTCAAGGGACTCCTTGGACTCCATACATGAAGCAGGAGCGCCCAATCAGGGTTCTCCAGGTTATCGACAGCCTCGGCATGGGCGGTGCCGAAACCTGGCTGATGGAAGTGCTGCGGCTCTGGTCCAAAAGCGATGTTTGCCGAATTGATTTCTTGGCCACCAGCGGCAATCCCGGGATCTTCGATGAGGAGGCCCGCCGGTTGGGCGCGCAAGTGCATTATGTGCGCTACGGACGCGCCCACCTTCCACGATTTGCGAAGCAATTTCGCCAGGTGCTGCGGGAGGGGCGGTACCACGCCATCCACGACCACGGGGACTACGCCAGCGGATTGCATTTCCTGATGGGCGGAAGCGCGCTGCCGCCAGTTCGGGTGACGCATGTGCACAATCCCGCCTATCAGATCCGCAACAATTATGGGGTGACCAATGGCCGCTGTTTCACGGCGCTGGTCGGAAAGGCGCTTGTCGCGCGCTATTCTACACATATCACCGGCACATCGCGGCAGATCATCACCGAATACGGCTTCGATGCGTCACGTTTCCGTCGAATCCCAAAGGCGGCCCTCTATTGCGGATTCGACCCCGCGCGGTTCCTCGGCGACCCGGTTGCGGCGAAGGCTTCCGTCAGCCATGAGTTCGGCTGGCCTGAGGACGCTAAGATCATTCTGTTCGCGGGGCGGATAGATTTGTCCCTCGATCTCGGTCATCCGCAAAACCACAAGAATTCCGCATTCGCCGTTTCTGTGGGGATCGAGTGCGCGCGCCGGGACTTAAGCGTACGCATGCTTCTTGCCGGGGCTCCCAGCCCCGCTGTTCCCATCCTCGAGGGACGCATCGATGCAGCTGGATTGCACGGGCGCATCCAGTTTGCCGGGATCCGCAGAGACATCGAGCAGTTCATGCTCGCGAGCGACGTCCTGCTTTTCCCCTCCCGGGGCGAGGGGCTCGGCATGGTTGCGGTCGAGGCGCAGGCCGCAGGACTACCTGTCCTTGCATCCAATGCGGTGCCTCGTGAGTGCGTAGTCGTGCCGGAACTTGTGCGATTCCAGAAGGTGGAAGCCGGCGAAGCAGCGTGGGCGGCTGATTTGCTTCAGCTCGCCATGCAACACCGGAACATTCCTGTCGCAAACCAACGGGTCGCGGCGTCCTTCTTCGCGATAGAAAACTCCGCACGTGCGCTCTTCCAACTCTACAGCAATGGCTCCCTGGCAAGCTGAACTTCGTCTTGACTTCCCGAGGACCGCCAGCGCATGAGAACGAACTTCATTACCAACCTTCCTTTACAGGAGATTTCGGGTGGGTTCTCAGGGATGAACGCTGCTGTCTACGATGCCCTCACCGAGATTGCCGAGGTTCATTATGTCGGCCCTGTAAATCCTCCAGTAAGTTCTGCGGCACGGCTCATTTCGAAACTGAAGCGCTCAGTGGGACAAAAGGGAAAGTTTTTCTCTTTCTCCGAAGCACGCCTCCGCCGCATAGCGGAGGAAGTGAACCGGCGACGTCGCGCCGATGCTGACTTTGATTTCTATTACGGCTTTACCCCTTGGATTCGCTGCGTCTCGTCTGTGCCATACCTGACCTGCAGCGACTGCAGCTTTCGCGATTACCTGGACATTTATCACGCTAGAGGCTCATTCGAAGAATCTGATACCGTGCGTATCTGCTCTGCCGAGAATGCATGGATGCGTGATGCTAATGCTGTTTTCTTTTCAAGCGAATGGGCGCTTCTCCGAACCAGGGCGCACTACGGGTTGGAGAGGGAGTCGCTCGGAAACGTGGGCATCTTAGGTGCTCTAGACGTTCCGCTGCAGGACACTTATACGGACGGCCGCGAGTTTCTCTTTATCTCTACCGATTACATGCGGAAAAACGGGTCGTTGTGCCGGCGGGCTATGAATCAAGTTTGGCAAAAGTTTCCGGAGGCTCGGTTGAAAATCATCGGTGCAACTCCTCCTGCCCAAGACCTTACAGATAGCCGCGTCACCTACGAAGGGTATTTCGACAAATCCAAGCCAGAACAACTCGCAGCGTTCACCAATCATCTTTCCCATGCTTTTGCCCTGGTTCACCCCACAGCCGCCGATATAACGCCCATGATTGTCATCGAAGCGGCATTCCACGGATGTCCGTGCATAACGGTAAATGACTTTGCATTACCCGAGGTAACCGGTAATGGCACATATGCCTTGCTGCAGAACCGTCCGGTTACTGCCGATACCCTCGCACAAGCGATGATCGAGCTCCTTGACGACATGGACCGCTATCGTTCACTGCGAGCAAAAGCGCGCGCGTTTACTATAGACAGATTTTCACGCGCAGCGTTCAAAAAGCGGCTCCAGGAAGCGGTTCTCTCGAGCATTGCAAGTGTCAAGGAGAAGCGTTCATGACGACGCGTGAAGCTCACGTCGTCTAGTATGCCGAGTTTTGCGGCTTGTCCGAGGCCGACGCAGATAGATTCCTGTTCAGCCGGTCGGGCATAAGCGTGACTTCAAGTCCGGAAGTTCAGTGCTCGGGATGATCAAATGCATGAAAGCTAACGGCTCGCTCTGGACACGGCGGGACGGTTCACCCCTTGTTTACGCGGTGATGCGCGCCAATTCTTTGCCTGCGACGCGGATAGGGGGAGAACGGTGAAGATCCTCTACCTCGGAGAGATCGGCCCGGGCCAGACGGCGCTCATGAGGATGCGTGCACTTGAGCGACTTGGTCACACTGTGCGCGGCGTGCCCACGATGGAGCCGTGGAAGCGTGCGTCATGGATCAAGCGGCAGGTGCAACGGCGGACTCATCGAGGATCCATCGTGGAGGAGATCAACTCCACAGTTCTGTCAGCGGCGCGTCAATTCAGGCCGGCTCTAGTGTGGGCGGACAAGCAGGAGTTCCTGCGAGTTGAAACGATCGAGGAACTACGGAAACTTGGCGCAAAATCGGTTCATTTCACACCCGACCCATATTTCTCGCTCGAGTGGAAACGCACCCGGCTCATGGATCGAGCCATGGGGGCATTCGATGCGCTTGTTTACTGCAAGTCATATGAGCGGAAGCAATACGAGATGCTCGGCAAACCAGTTGTCTATATGCCGCTCGGATATTGCGATGAGGTCCACCGTCCGCTGCCGTCCGACGATGCGCGGTGGAGTTGTGCCGTCGGATTTCTGGGAGGATGGGAACCGCGACGTGAACGCCTGCTTCACGCTATTGCCACCGCCGGTGTAAACCTCAAGATCTGGGGCGGATACTGGGATTTTCTGCATGATGGTAAATGGACGCTCCGCCAACACATTATTTTGCGGCAGCTTGCCGGGGGAGACGGTTTCCGCTTCCATCGCGATCAGCTCTTGGCTCGCGCCCACCAAGGAGGGGAAGTTTACGCGGACGATTACGCACGGGCGCTTACGGGTTCCAGGATTGGCCTCGGCTTTGTGCGCAAGGTTTGTCCTGACCAGCACACGACACGTAGCTTCGAAATCCCCGCCTGTGGCAGCCTGCTTCTGGCTGACCGAACCGAGGAGCATCAGGGATTCTTTGAAGAGGGCAAGGAGGCGGAGTTTTTTGCTTCCATGGATGAGTTGCTTGAAAAAGTGAGATTCTACTCTGGTAACGCATCCGCCAGGGAACGGGTTGCCGAAGCGGGTCACAAGCGGTGCATCAAAAGCAATTATGCGTACGTGCATCGCCTCAGGACAGCGCTAGATGCGGTGAATCAAATCTGAAGCCGCATCCCCTCGAGGACACACTCATTTGCGGACGTCGGCGACACTCTTCTCTAGAGGCAACTAATTCGCATGTATGCTAGCTTTCTATACGCGGTTCGGCCGACACGGGGACTCCAACGAGTGAGGAGTATTGCAAGGGACTTTGCCTTATCAGCGCGCGGTCTCGTCTCTCGTCCCTCGAACGCCCCAAGCCTCCATGCTCTTTATTGACATTACGTCTTCGAATGAACTTCATTTCACGAGACCTCGGGGATTCTGGAACCGAGCGTGTACAAACAGTATGTGTCGATCAGTTTTGCTAGGATCATTCGATTAACCATATCGATCTTGTGAAGCTCGATATTCAAGGGCACGAACATTCGGCCTTAGAAGGGGCGGAACGGCTGATCAGGTCGGGTCATATCGGAATCGTCTTTCTGGAACTCAACTGGGCTAACAGTGCCGGAGCCACATGTGCGGCCACCGAGTCCATTCGTCTTCTCGAGCAGGCAGGCTATCGGTTCTCAAGACCTGGCAAGCGCCTGAATTGGGAGAAGGCGCATGACTGGTTGCAGACTCTGAGTGATGTGGTTGCCCATCGAGCGCGCCCGTAGCAAAGTTTTTCAACTGCGATGACATTCTTGATTTTCATTTGCCTCGCTGCATTCCTTTGGCTGTTGGTACTTCTCCGAAGGGACAGGGTTTCGCTAGGACTTCCGATCGCCTACTTGTATTCATTGTTGTTGATCCATGTTCCCGGCGCGTTTGCCCAAATCGCCGGCCGCCATTTCCCACTCCACTCGGACCTGATTGAGATTGGCATGCGTTTCACAGCGCTCGGGTCAATGTGTTTTGTTGCGGGGGTGTGGCTGGCCCATTCCTCGACTCCAAAAATACCAATCCGCCAAGAGGCGGATCGCGATCAGTTTTGGTGGTTTTGTTTGCTCGGCGGGTGGTCTCTCATCTACGGCCTCAGTCCCCTCTACCACATCCCCAGTATCAGTGCTGCCGTTGAAAAAGGGGGAGGGATTTGGATGCTGGGCGTGATGCTGGGCCTGCGAGCAGCTTGCCAGCGTCGCGATCTCAAACGAATAGCGATCTGGCTCGGCGCGCTAGTGGTCTACCCCATTCTGATGCTTTTGCTCGGAGGCTTTCTGAGCTATGGATCCGCGGCCATTATTATCGTCTGTGCTGCGCTCACCATTTCGACACGAAGCTACTGGCGGGCGGTAGTTGGCATCACCGTCTTTACATTTTTGAGCTTGAGCATCTTCGTAAATTACTTTCAGCACCGCAGTGACATCCGTGATCAGGTGTGGGGCGGAGCAGCTCTTGAGGCCCGAATCGGGAGCGTTGTTGACATGGGTAGAGACTTCGAATTCTTTGACCCTAGCAACCGGAGGCACCTGATTTCGCTTGATCAAAGGCTCAATCAAAACTATTTTGTCGGGCTAGCAGCTAAGCGAATTGAGCTCGGCCAAGTGGACTACCTAAGGGGTGATTCGGTGTGGCAAGGGCTGCTGTCTCTGGTTCCGCGCCTGTTATGGCCCGAGAAGCGGGTATTTGCCGGTAGTCCGCAAGTCGTTTCGAAGATGACCGGCCTTCCGCTTTCTCCCACATCGTCATTTGGCGTGGGCAACGTGATGGAGTTCCAGATTAATTTTGGGATTCCGGGAGTGGTGATTGGCTTCCTCGTGCTTGGGTGGCTCATCGGAACACTCGACGTAAAGGCAGCCGCTGCAGAAGTTCAAGGCGACCTAGGTGTGTTGGTTCTCTTTTTTCTCCCCGCCGTCGCCCTGATTGATCCCCAGGGGTCACTTGTGGAAATGTTCAGTGGGGCTGCTGCGGCATTGGTCGCGGCATACGGTTGGAAGTGGGTGTGGAAGCATTGGGTTGCCCATCGCGCCAGCTCGAGAAAGAGATATTCTCATCCGCACGAAGCGGTCCTAAAAGCTTCACAATTGAAGATTGATTGAAGGATTACGGCGTCACAGACAAAATGGGTTCTAGCATTGACTAGAGTTGGTTTCAGTCCTCGTCTAGCACGACCTTCGCTAGTTCGAAACCTTCGATGGGACCGGACGATGGAATGGCTTTCCTGTCCAAGGGATCCGGCAGGTGCTGCATGACGCTGTGTCCAGCTCGCGTTCCCGCGCCCCAGGATTTTCTTGGACACCGAATTGTGATGGAAATGAATCAGAGATCACGAGG
>OMOD01000134.1:44680-50047 GCA_900290255.1 Candidatus Sulfotelmatobacter kueseliae | reverse complement strand
GGATACCGCAAAGTCTACTCGGTCCGTTGTGAGGCCGACGTCGTTATGACATCAGCCACAGGCGTTAACACTCATTGAGAATTGCTGGTGAAATCGTGGCTGCGTCGGCGAGGGCGTCCTGTCGATCAAGAACACTGTAGTAAAACTGTAGTAGTTCCATGCTCAAAACGCAGCAAAACGGATCATGACGTGCAACCAGCACGCCTGGTAAGCGGTTGAGAAATATAGTAGAGTAGAAAATTTTCCTAACGGTGCAGAACTCGCTGTGGAACTCAAAATCCGCCGGGCCGCGGCCCCTGGGGCCAGAAGTCGGCTTCTGGGGGATTGCCATTGAATTCCCCGAAGCCCGTTTCTGGATAGCTTCCGGTTTGCCGACAATACGTCCGGAATGTGAACTCGGCTTGGGGTGCATGTACTCCAGCCCCTCTGCCCGCTTCTCGGCGCTCCACACATTTCAAGCCTTTGGGAATTCTGAAAAGCCCCCACGCAACAACGGCTTGCGGGGCGCCCTCGCGGTCGAGTGACCTCAACGGTCAGGGCCGCCCGCTTATCCAACAGTTCAATTGCCGCATCTGCGATGGCGATTGGGTCCTCGAAAGGAACCTGCGCCCTGCGCCCAGCGTTCAGCGGCGTACCAGTACGGAGCCGACATGATCACCTTTCCGGCGCCAGGAGGCTACACCACGGCCTCCTGGTGCTGGGACTCGTACTGCCTTTCTTCAAACCGCACTCCGTCGTCCGCTCAGCAGGTTAATGACGAGAACCACCAACGCCACAACCAGAAGTAAGTGGATCAGGCCTCCGCCGATATGCAGGCCGAAACCCAGAAGCCACAAAACTAGAAGAACGACAAGAACTGTCCAAAGCATGTCAACCTCCCGGGCTCATTTGTGAGCACTCGAATATGAATCTCATCCGAACGTCCGCAAGCGAACTGCTTCGCGCGAACGGAATGCGAGGGCAGGGGATGGGACTGTGCCGCCACTTGACCATACAGCCGGCTGAATGACAAACAGCGGCAGCCCAGTTCTGTCTTTCCTACTTCTGATTGTTCTCTTTAGCTTTGTCGTCAGCTTTCTCTGCGGCTACGGCCTGGACTTTTGCTCCGTGAACTTCCGCAAGGAAAGGCTCGGCCACGGCTGGAACCGGCACTTTGCCCAACAGTAAAGCGCGAGTAGTGACTTTGCGTCCGTATATGGCTTCCCGAGAATCATTGTCTTGCCGGATGGATGCACCTTCCAACGTGAGCCCAGCGAACACGCCCTTGGCACGAGAGTAGGTCAGGATCTCTGTATCCATCTTCCAGTCTGTACCGGCCTCGGCATGCCGTCCAACTGGACCCGCCGCTGCGGAAGCGTCCCCTCCAATTTGGAAATTACTGGAGAGCAGGCGCTGCATCCCTTTTTCATTCTGGATGATCATGACGACGTCAACAGCTTCCACACCGATCTGCAAACCCCAGCTTCCACCCGAAATCGTGATGAACGCCGGTGCGCTCCAGCCATCCGCTGTGCGGCAAGTGGCTATGCCTTTGCCTCCCTTACCACCGAAGACAAAACCGCCTTTGACCATGTGCGGTATAACCGCTACGCACTTTGCGTGCTCCAACACTTCTTCCGGGATTCCCTTATCAGGCATCCCCATGATTTCGTGCATCACTGTGGTGGCGTTGTCCAGTCGGTCGGTGGCATCTTCCCGCGCCGACCCTGCCCAGCACAGCGTGCCGAGACCGAACATCGCAAGTACGAACATTACTTTTTTCATTGAACAGCCTCATTTCTCTAGCCCCTGCGCCGCTTCTCCAGCATCGTGCCGTGTCTTGCGCACAAATCCGGGTAGAAATTCGGGCACAACAAGGTCAGCTGCTACCTTAACAAATCAGGATTGAAAGGGTCTGAGCAGAAATGCTCACACTGGCACGCGAATGGTTGACATGTCGTAAAGAAAGTTATCCTCATTGTTCTGCATTCGCTCCAGCGCGCACTCGGTGCCGGATGTGAGTGGTTTTGAACAGATTCGCCAGATTAAGGCCTGATAAGGTTGCGTGGATGACTCGCATATCTATGACCAGACGGGGTCACATGTTGGATCAGGAGGCAGCATGACGTTCACGCTCAAGATGCTGTCGCGCTTCGCCGCAAGCGCGGCGATCATTCTTGGCGCGTCCACCTCGATCGCAGCCGAGCACCCCGCTCCCTCAGTTCGAGCAGTCGGCCTCGCAGAGCTTGAAATGCAGGTCCTTCTCGATCGAGCCGACTTCTCGCCGGGGGAGATTGATGATGAAAGCGGAAAAAACAGCCGCAAGGCGTTGGCGGCGTTCGAGGCTGCGCGTGGGCTTGCTCCAGGTGCGCGAAACCACAAGGCGCTGCTCCAGGCACTCGGCGCCGGTGCTGTTAAACCGATCGTGTCCTACACAATCACCGCCGAGGACGCGTCGGGCCCCTTCATCAAGACGATTCCGGGAGACATGACTGAGGAGTCGAAACTTCCGGGCCTTTACTACACATCCGTCCTGGAAGAGCTCGGCGAGAAATTCCACTCGGCGCCAGTCCTGCTCCAGCGCCTGAACCCCGGCGCCCGTTTCACCGCGGGAGAGCACATCCGCGTTCCCAACGTGTTGGGCGCCGCACAAGAGGCGGCAACCGCAACACGTGCCGTGGGTGTGGACCGCAAACCTGGGCCAGCCGAGGCTGGGATGGTCAAGGTCGTTGTTTCGAAGAAGACATCGATCCTGACAGTATTTGACCGGAAAGGTGAGGTCATCTTTCACGCCCCGGTGACGAGCGGCAGCGAACACGACCCGCTCCCCCTCGGGAGTTGGGTGGTGACGCTGGTACAGCGCAATCCAACCTACAACTACAACCCCGCTTTGTTGTGGGACGGCGATCAAGCAAATGCCAAGGTGAAGATCGCCCCAGGTCCAAACAATCCGGTGGGTGTTGTCTGGATTGAAATCAACAAGGCGCACTACGGGATACACGGCACGCCGGAACCGGGACGGATCGGCTATTCCGAGTCCCACGGGTGCGTGCGGCTGACAAATTGGGACGCCACCAGGCTCGCCGGCCTGGTCACCGAAGGGACGTCGGTCGTGTTCGAGGAATGAGAACGCGATCAGCCGACCACTCCAGGATTGCCGCGGCAGCCGCATCGTACGTTATTTGCCGCGAAGACCCAAGTGGGACTGGACAAACCGTCTTAGCTGCCCCTGCGCCTCCTCACTCATCTCCGTGAACTTAACTGAGATGCCGAAGCCGGGCCGCCGGTTGACCACGATTCCCTTGACCGCTAGCTTGCTGTCGTTTACCCAAACGATGAGCTTCAGCCGACTCTTTTCTTCGGGTAGGGCTGACATCTCCACAAAACAGCCGCCGAAACTGAGGTTGGTTACCTCTGCCCGGACAAGTCCTTCAGCACCTTCGATATGCAGCTCAGCTCCCAATTTGCACTGTACCCGCCGGTGCTGCCTGCGCTCCCGGGTGGGTGGTGTGGTGTACATGTCTACAGCCATTGGCGGCAAGGTCGTGGTATCCCAAATGCACTTGTCTGGTTCTACACTCTGGATTCCAATTTGACCCGCTCTCTCGGTGCCGGCGTCGCCCACCCAGATCACACGGAACCGGGCTCTACTGGACTTGTAGGTAATGGCGACAATCTCCCCGAGCTTCAACTTGCTTTTAATGCCTTCTAATAAGGCCCCTTGCCGACTGATGTTGCGCGTTGTAACCATCTGGAGGAGGGGACGTCCGCTGGCATCGATCCCGGCAATTCGGACCTGCAGTCTTGCTTGGATGCGCGGTTCTCGGCGTTCTCCCAATATCGTACTTCTCCTATCGCGACATGCATCAACAGAGTGACGGCATGTTACGAGCCGCGCGTTTGCGTAGAACGTGCTACTTCTGGGAGGTGGAGTCCACTCCTTTTTATACTGGGGGCCGATCTCTTTCCAGCATCCATCGCGTGAGGCTGCTGCTGTTGCCAAGCCTCGCGCAGCAAGCTCAGGATGTGCAGTGCCCGAGTGATAGCGTCCCGCTCTTTTCCATTGTTGTCTGGCGGCTTTGATGAACTTCGCGATCGCTCGAGAATTGCGGCCTCTGCGTCGCCGATCCGCTGCAGCAACTTGCTCCGGTCAGACTCGAGGATTGCGGCGCGGTAAAGCTTTTCCCAATCTTGCCTGACGTAACGCCTAGACCGGGTGTGATCGGTGTGGTCACAATGAACAGGGCACATATTGACCTCCGCGCTAGGAAGTACGGAAATGTGAATTATTCATCGTTCTTGCTCCTCGTGCTCATGGCTCTTGGGTAATCGGCGCAAACATGGGATGCAAACTCTTTGTCGCGCTGCAACTCGAAGTTGCGCATCATTTCATCGAAAGATGTGCCCTTGGGCGCACCAGAGGGTTCGAACCGCCAGGCACACTCGGAGCAACCAAAACCCCGAAAACGCGGTTGCTCAAGCCATACCAGCCTCCGGCTCACCGCCTCTGTCGCTGTGCTCCAACGAGTACCCGCTTATTGCCAAGGGACGAAACCTTCTGGTTCGCCACTAACGGCTCCTTTCGCAGCGGCGTACTGCCTGATTGCAGCAGAAAACCGTCACCCAGTCCGGGCGTGGCGGAAGATGCGTAACGGGACGGAGTTTACATGCGCCAATCTGGACGGTCTGTCGGGCACCCTACATACATGGAGGATTCTTGTTTATGCAAACGCCCGATTTCGGGCCCCGTTTGAAGGAGCGGATTCGTTTAAGTGTTGGTTCAGGCTTCGTGCGTCTTGAAGCGGTCTGTATTGCTCAGTATCAGGGTCGTATCCAGCGTAGTGTTGGTCGTCGAGAGGGGTTCACCCCCTCCGAGAATCCCGCCTTGTTTCGCAGAGCGTGGCAGCCGAGTTCATCCCCGCATGTGCGAGGTTTTCGGTTCTGATCCTAGCTGTTAAGGGTGGTTTGTGGAAAGCAAGGGCCTCCAAGTCGTGCAGTCTGGCGAGCGGACGAATACCGAAGGAAAGCCAGTCAGTAACCTAATACTCTTATCGATCTCCGATAGCGACTACAGCTCCCTTCGTCCTTATCTCGAATACGTCAGCTTGCCAAACCATCGAGTCCTTCACGAGGGCGGTGGAAAGCTAGAATTTGCGTATTTCCCGAATCGAGGGTTGATCTCTCTTGTGGTCGTAATGAAAGATGGAGAGACCGCCGAAGCCGGCATCGTTGGCTATGAAGGCTTTACAGGAACGCCGGCCGCAGTTGGCCTGAGCCGAAGCCCGCTTCAAGCGGTGGTACAAATCACCGGGGATGGGTTTCGGATAGAGGTCGCAGCTTTGCAAAACACTTTGGAATCCACTCCACACCTGCAATTGATGTTGAGCC
>OMOD01000134.1:0-44670 GCA_900290255.1 Candidatus Sulfotelmatobacter kueseliae | reverse complement strand
TTTGGAATCCACTCCACACCTGCAATTGATGTTGAGCCGCTATGCAGTAGTTCAGGGAATGCAGGTTGCACAAACAGCCGCGTGCAATCGGCTGCACAGCATTGGGCGGCGCCTTGTGCGGTGGTTGCTAATGACTCAGGACAGAGTGGATTCAGAGTTGTTGCCCATCACCCATGATTTTCTCGCCACGATGCTAGGGACAGATAGACCTAGCGTGACCGTGGCAGCTGGTGTTTTGCAGAAGAAGAAGCTTATCGAGTACACCCGTGGTGCAGTGAAGATCGTGAACCGCAAGAAACTTGAAGGCTCCGCCTGTGAGTGCTACGGGATTACCCAACAGTATAACGGCGAACTGGGCTTGAAGTAAGTCCGCGAGGTGAACACTCGCCCTGTTTCTGCGAACCGAGCGCGAGTCGAACGATTACGCGGCTGAGACAACAAGAAAACTGACTCAAAATTCAACCCGGGTCAAAAGCGATCCGATCGGTGTGGCTCTGGTCCTCTACTAGAAAGAACTCAGATTATTGTGGCTGGTTGCTGTTCTCAGCTTGAAGTGTTTTCTCGCGGTGTCCCCGGCCGCTTTCAGGAACGGCAGCTCTCTTGACTGTTTTCCGCAGTGTCCTGCCGGTTCGCCTCGAGCCTTCAGCCCAGCTAATGCCTGCGGAAGGTTTCCCTTGCGCAATATCGTAGCCATTCTCTCCGCGAACCTCTGGTCTGACTCCGAGTTTGCCGGCCGTCTGGGTATCAAGCTGGCCAGTGACTGGTAGATTCTCAGCCTTCTGAAATGCGCGAATGCTCGCCCGCGTTCGAAGACCGAACACACCATCGACGTCCCCGCGGTAGTGTCCTTTGTCCCTTAGAGTTTGCTGCATCTTCTTGACATCGTTCCGATGCCCGATCGCTGGTACTTCCTTGCTGAGGTTGGGTCCCGAAGCGGGCAGCGTCGGGCGTGGTGCCGAGATCCCTGTCGCCAGTAATAGGAAGACAATCCCAGCGCACGTGGCTTTGCTGGCCAACAACATTCCTTCTCCTCGATTTCCACACCCGGCAATATGTTCGCTCACTTGCTCTAGCAATACTGTGCAGAACGGCTCATGTCGTTCGCCCTCAGACTCAATCTCCCCTCAATCCATAGCTTTGCGTCATTTGAAACCATCCAAGAAAGCGCATCCCGGGCTGTGGTTCTTGGATTTACGCTATCCAGGCTCGGATGAAATCCAACGTGGGATCCACGGCGACTTAAACCGATTGGCGGGAAAGTGATCGGCAAACGTGTTGCAAAAGAGCATAGTTTGAGCAATTTTGAACAGTTTCCTGATTCCGAGTATTGACAATGGGGTTTTGAAGGTGAACCATGCCGCCATCGGCTTATCTGGAACGCCCAATCGGAGTGGTTCTCTGTATAGACGATAACCAAGATGTGCTGGAATGCGAAAAGGCATTCCTCGAAAGTTTTGGGTATACCGTTTTGACCGCTCCCAGCGGCAGCCGAGGACTGGAACTGGCTTCCCTCGAGTCGGTTGATGTTGTAATCGTCGACTATTTCATGCCCGAGATGAACGGGCAAGAGGTTGCCATCGAAATGAGACGGCTTAGGCCGCAAGCGCCAATCATCATGCTATCGGGAGCGGCGGATGTTCCTGAGCAGGCCTTGAAGCAGGTAGATGCTTTCATAGCCAAAGATCGTTTGGCCAGCCAGTTGTTGTCCACGATCGCACAATTGCATGGAGGCGGATGGATCCCTCCGCCTTCGTATGATGCATGACCACAGAGGAGCCGCTTATGAAAATCTTGCTGTTTGCAGGCCTGCTCCTGGTTGTGCTCGGTATTGCATCGCTGGTCGTCCCGATTCCCCACACCGAGAGGCAGGGGATTAAAGCCGGGGACATAAACATCGGCGTGCAAACCAGTCACAGTGAACGCGTGTCGCCAATCATTAGCGCGGTGCTGATCGCAGGCGGGATCGCGCTGACAGTTGCCAGCGCGCGTACCCGGCCGTCGAAAAACTGAACAGCCTCGCAAACTTGCTGCTCAATGTAGTTCTGCACGACTAAGGTTTCAGCGGCGTGCAATAATTTACCTGAACTACTTTCGTTTTATCATCCAGCCGATCAACGCTCCTGCGGCAAAGCCCACAGCAAAGGTCGTCGCAACTGTGAGCACGGGGTGTCGCTGGATGCGCTGAGTTGTGTCGACCAGGAATTCTTCGGCGACATCGCCGCCCTGTTTTGCGACACGCCTCACTACTCCGACGCCATCCTTTATTGTATCGGCAACCGCACTGGTTGCACGAGAAGCCTGGTGAGCTGATTCGCCGATGTGTTCAGCCGTTCTGTCCAGTACCGATTGTGACATGGTACCCTCCTTCGTAATTTTCGAGCCAATGTCGATGCCCAGTCTTAGCCCGCATCTTAGACGCTGCCATTGCTGCTGCGGCTTCTCGTCCCGCAATGCTCGTTCAGTGAAGGCCTGTTCAGTGAACGATTAAAACTCTTCGGTCGGAGGGCGATCTCACCTCTTGGGCGGCTCCCGGTTCGCCGGCTGCTGTTTCAGCTGCAACTGCTGTTGCTGCTGTTGGTGTTTTTGCTGCAATTGCTGCGTCTGTTGCTGGTGCTTCTGCTCCACCTGCTGCTTTTGCGCGTCATTCGCCTTCTGTTTATCCAGGTTCACGTGCTCCTGGTCCTGCTGTTGCTGGAGTTTGTCTCGTTCCTGTTGCTGTTTCGCGATTTGCTTTTGCTGCTGCTGCTGGTACTTCTTATCCAGTTGGGGGTTGCCCGTATTTGGAGTGCTCGGCGCCAAGGTCGGAAGGTCGTGAGGATGGACGGCCGTTCTGGGTTGAGCAGGATTGTTCCGTGCTCCGGCCTCTTTGGCCGGTACAGCGGCACGGTCGTTAAAATCTCCGGGCCGAGGTGTCGCCGCGACACCTGGCTTGCCCATGTTCGCTGACGCGCGTTGCTGCGGGTTGGCTCGGGCCGCCTGCGCATGTTGAGTTTGAGTCGCTACCGGCGGAACATGTCTCTCACGCGCCGCTGCCTCATCTTCGGGTCTCGGACGAGCGGTAATCCCACCATTGCCGCCGTTGTAACTGATGTGGCTCACGTTGTTGTTGATCACGGTAGTGTTGTAAACATTGTGGATGTTGGTGATGTTCACGTTGTTCACGGACCGGTTATAGAAGAAGTGTCCGCCGTCCCAACGGCCACCTTCGTAACCCTCACCGAAATAGCCGAAGCCGTAATTGATTCCGCCGTAGAAGCCTATGTGCGGACCCCAGTAGCCGTCATAGAAAACAAACCCGTCGCCTCCCCAGCCCCAATAGGCTGGAGTCCAAAGGAAACCAACTTCCGGCGCCTCCACCCACGTGCCCGGCACCCAGTAGTAATCATTGACGTCGTAATCGTAGGCCCAGTAGCCAGGTGTCCAGAGATAGCCGTCCCCCGGACAAAGCGGCTGCTCATAAACAGGCAGCGGGGGTGGGCCGATCCTAATGGCCACGCTAATTTGCGCAAACGATGCTGCCGACATGCACAGCACGACCAACGCGAACAACAGCGTACGAATGAAACGAATATGCATTGTGATTCCTCTGGCCCATCATCCCTCGTTTGCTCGGTGATGCTCTGCTGACGCAAGTTGCGTGGATTGAGGGCCGATTGTTTGGACGAAACGTACCGCAGCCTCCGTCTCGGTCGCAAATATGATTCTGGCAGAACTTTCTCATTCCGGAGATGTCGAAATCTGTTCAAAAAAGCTCAGTTCCGAGATCCGTCGTATCAATTCCCTGTGGTGAACTGACTCGATGAAAGGTTCGAATCCACTCTGAAGAGTGAGCTACCCAGATCTTTCCCCAGTTACCCAGAAGCATGCCCTCGATCGAAAATCTCGATTGCGGCTCAATGGCGGGGACATCGAATCAGTGAGAGGCGATCTTGGAGTCCACGAGCGGAGCGCGTTCGCGTTGTCAGCCTCGGGCGGTGCGTCGGTCTTCTTGGTGTCGGGCACGAAAAAAGGCCGACTCCCCCGTGGAAGTCCAGCCTGAAACGTGTCACTGATATCGCGCGGTCGTGAGGGTCCGAATGGTCGGTGTTCCGCCGCTAACCCATGACCGCGCTTTGAGCTTACGGACTAAAAGCACACTACCCGTTGACACTCTTAATGACTGTGCTCTTTTATACACTTTTGGAAATAAAACCGAGCAATACTGCATTCCTCGTGACGAGAGGCTGTGCTGTATGACTCCGAACGAACCACCCGTGGCTCACAAGGTTTTGCTTGTCGATGACGACGATGCCGTTCGCGACATGATGACCGCGAACCTTGAACACAGGGGTTTTGAAGTAGTCGCAGCCGCCAGCGTGACAGAAGCTTTGAGACATATCGCTACCGAGAGCTTTGACGTACTCATCACCGACCTGCACATGCCGAACCCCGGCGACGGTTTCACGGTAGTCACCGCGATGCGCCACTCTCAACCGAATGCGCTTACGTTGCTTGTCAGCGGCTACCCCGACGTGCAGAGTGCCATGGCCGCTATCCTCCTGGAAGCGGACGAAATCTTGGTGAAACCGTTCGAGATTGGGAAACTCGCCGACCTGGTCAGGGAAAAGATGCTGAACCGCAAGGTTGCCGCCCGGCTGGAAAAGGAGCGAGTGGGCACGATACTGCAGCGCTGTATTACCCGTGTCGTCGAAGACTGGTTGGCACGGGCAAAACAGAGTAGGGAACTCAACCACGTTCTGCTTAGCGACGACGAGCGTACGGGACATCTCCCTAAGCTGGTCGAAGACCTGATTGTCCGCCTGAGCAAGCCCAGTGCCACTACCAAGGACAGCGATGCTGTCTTTTCCGTCGCCGCCATAGCACATGGCAAGCTGCGATATAAACAAGGCTACACTCCCGCAATGCTGGTGCACGAATCACGAATACTGCAGGTGACGCTCTTTGGCACGTTGCAGAGCAATCTGAGTTTTCTGGATTTCAGCCTGCTCTTGCCCGATGTCATGACTATCGCGGACGAAGTGGACGCGCAGTTGACCCAGTCGATGGACAGCTACATGGACGCCATGCGGGCGCCCGCGGCAGCGTAGCTGGGTCACCATTTTGCTCAGGCAGATCGCAGCGCCCTTGCTAAGGTCGAATCCCCAGGGACCGAAGAGCAAAAAGGATGCATATGACAACCGCTGAACTCGAGCTGGCGACCACGACCGCCACAACTCTAAGCACCAGCACTACCATGAAAGCCCTGGTCTATCACGGTCCGGGCAAGCGGGCGTGGGAGAACAAGCCGCGACCCTCAATCCAGGAACCGGGCGATGCTATCGTGCGCATCACCACGACGACGATTTGCGGAACCGATCTTCACATTCTTAAGGGAGATCTGGCGTCGGTTACCCACGGCCGCATTCTCGGCCACGAAGGGATTGGTGTAATCGAACAAGCGGGAACTGGTGTCTCAGAGTTTCACGTTGGAGACAAAGTCATCATCTCCTGCGTTACTGCCTGCCTGAAGTGCGACTTCTGCAGAAGAGGCATGTATTCCCATTGTCGACATGGCGGCTGGATTTTAGGCAACACTCTCGACGGAACTCAGGCTGAATACGTCCGCATCCCACACGCCGCTGGAAGTCTCCACAGCTTCCCGCCGGGTGGAGACGAAGAAGCCCTCGTGATGCTGAGCGATATTTTACCGACTGGTTTCGAGTGCGGCGTTCTGAACGGAAAAGTGAAGCCCGGAAACACGGTTGCCATCGTGGGCGCGGGGCCGGTCGGGCTCGCGGTTCTGCTGACCGCGCAATTTTATTCACCGGGAGCAATCTTCATGATCGACCTTGACGACAAGCGCCTCGCCTTTGCAAAAGAGTTTGGCGCAACCATTCTGATCAACAGCACGGATGGACACGCTGCTCATCACGTGATGGAACTGACCGAGGGTGCAGGCGTTGATGTAGCGATTGAGGCAGTCGGGATTCCGGCCACCTTCGATATCTGCCAGGCCATCGTTGCGGCTGGCGGACGGATCGCGAACGTGGGTGTTCACGGCAAGCCCGTGGAGCTGCACATGGAGAAGCTCTGGGATCGCAACATTTCAATTACCACACGGCTGGTGGACACGATTACGACGCCGATGCTTCTTGAGGGTAGTCCGCTCAGGCAAACTGCAGCCGGGCAAACTCGTGACTCATCGCTTCGCGATGAGCGACATCATGAAGGCATATGACACGTTTGGAAATGCGGCAAAAGAAGGCGCCCTCAAGGTGGTTCTCACGAATAGCGCGCCTCGTTGATGAGTTCGATCGGTGGTCGGTCGCTACAGCCTGCGCACGCACTGAGCAATAAGGATCAGTTTTTCCCTCACCGCACTGTCATAGTCGGAGTTAGGACCTCTCTATGGTCCAACAATGGCGGCGAAGCGCCGAGGAGACTACACAATGTCTGTAGAAAATTCAGTGGTCGCGATTTATCACAGTCATACGGATGCGGATCGAGCGGTGAAGGAGCTTCAGCGCGGCGGAGTCGACATGCACAAGTTATCGATCGTCGGCAAGGGCTACCACACAGATGAGCAGGTAGTGGGCTACTACAATGCCGGCGACCGCATGAAGTACTGGGGCAAAGTCGGTGCATTCTGGGGAGGCTTTTGGGGGCTCTTGTTCGGATCTGCTCTCTTCATGATTCCGGGTCTCGGCCCAATCTTAGTGGCCGGACCTCTGGTGGCGTGGATCGTGGGAGCGTTGGAAGGTGCGGTAGTCGTAGGAGGGTTGGGTGCTCTGGGAGCAGGCCTCTACAGCATCGGAATCCCCAAGGACAGCATCGTGAAATACGAAACAGCACTCAAGACCGATCAGTTCCTGCTGATCGCCCACGGAACGGCTGCAGAAGTCGCCAAGGCCAAGGACATCATTGAAAGCACCCATCCTGCCTACTGCACACTGCACACACCGGAAGCAGTAGCAGCATAGGGGTCCGCAACGAGATGGCTGGACTCGGCATCTCACTGTTACTGGAGGAAAAGGTATGTCTGCGAACAATAAGCGCAACCCGGATGACCTTGGATCGAATTCGGTTGGGCAGTCCGGCGACAGCCAGCAAATATCGGATGTCGCCGGTGCGGATTCTGAGAGTGTGAAGGAATTGGTAGAGGAAGGAAACGCGTTCGAAGCTGATGCCATCGACGGTGTGGAAAACGCCAAGGATCCAGACATATCTGAGGTAACTACGCGTGAAGTGCCGGAAGACGACGTCCCTCAAGAGTACTTAAACGACGACGAGCGCGTCGCGTAAAACGCGAATCGCGTCCGGCCTGGTCAAGGAGAACCGCATGTCAAAGACTCGGGAGCATTACCAAGAGGCTGCTCGACATCATGAGCGGGCAGCCTTCCACTACAAAGAGGCAACGAGATACGATGCAGCCGAGGAACACGAAAAAGCTGCGCACTACGCATACCTGGCTCACGGACACAATCAACACGCAATTCATCACGACGCTGAAGCTGCGAAACTGCATGCCGAGCGTTGCGACAGCCTGTCGACACCAGTTTCCGCCGAGCAGGGAGCTAAGAAAAAAAGCGCTGCTTAAGCGGCGTGGATGTTCTGTTCTTCCGGATGACAGCAATCAAGACAGCGGGGGAAACGGCGACAAGCTGCACTGGCTATATCGCTGCATCGAAACGAGTGAGGAAAACACCATGCCACAGAGCCCGCACAATCGAATTGCAGAGCTCCATAACCTTGCGGCCCACGCCCACACCGCCGCCGCCGTCGCCCACGGCAAGGGGGATCATCTAACCGCTCATGAACTCAGCAAACAGGCGCTCGAGTACTCCAGGAACGCCCACCAGCTCTCCGAAGAGCTTGCCACGAAGGTCGCGCAGTCCAGAAGAGCTGAAAGACTGTAGTCTCGCGGAAAACTGCGTTTACTACCGTGGTTTCAGTATTGCGTCTGCCGAAGCCTGAACCGGTGGGTCTGAGGGTGTTTTGTATGAGATACCGGCCGGCGTTTGCCTGTTAGGTGGAATTTCGGTTCCGGCTGGATAGATGAAAATCTGCACCGCACCCCAGTTTGGATCGGAATTCCCGTCTGTCTGCTTGCCCATTCCCAGAGTTTTAAGCTGGCTATCATCGAATCCGAAGTTCTCTACCAGATACTCCCGTACAACCATGGCCCGAGCTTCGGTTAGTACCAAGTCCTTCTGGGTATCGCCTTCCATTCCAACAGACACGACCACCACCGCAAACCCGAACTGGTTATTAGCCAGGAACTCGCCGCCAGCGTTTAGAGATTTCTGGTTCTTCAGCTTTGCCGAATCCTGCTTATCAAAAAGCTGCTTCGCTGAGTAGGTAAACTGCTTTGTCGGTATGCCTTGCGGTAAGCGCTCGATCTCATTCTTGGCGAGTTCGGCGGAATCTTCGTATCCGCGGCTCTTGAAATACCCGCGCAGGAAGAAATTGTGCTTCATGGCTTCCATGTTTTCCTGGAAGTCGGTAACGCCCGCTTGCGCCTGGACCATCGTGTCACGCATGGCGCCCGTCGTCTGTTCGAGGTTGGTGTAGAGCGCTTTATCGTTGACCAGCGCCCCGGCGGTTCCTTGACCTTTGTCGATCTTGGCGCTGATCGAGTCTAGATTCGCCGTCGCACGAGTGGCATTCTGTATGGCTTGCTGGCTGGTATCGAGAATGGCGCTTGTTTTCTGGAGCAGGTCCGACATTTCCAGCGGAGGCTGGCTGGCGATGGTATCGCCATCCCGGACGTCGCCTAATCCAGCCGATCCAAACGAGATCGCCAGAAACTGGTTGCCCAACAAACCCTCCGTCTCGATCGTCGCCACGGAGTCTTGCTTGATGATCTCGTGCGTCGATTTGCCCAGATCCATGATTACCGTGACCTTTTCGCCTGGCTTATGGGGCAACAGGATGCTGCGCACAGTACCGCTGTGAACGCCGCCCACCCGCACATCGCCGCCAGCATCGAGGCCCACCACATTGTCGAATTGTGCTTTCAACTGGTACGTCGAGCTGAAAAGATACTGCTTGCCACCGATGATGAAGACACCGACGACTAGAATTGCCAGTGTTGCAACGATGAAAGCTCCTAACCGCGCCGCTCTCGACATATGTCCTCCTACGAATGTCTTAGAAATTCCCTGACAAACTCGGTGTCACTTTTCTGAAGTTCTTCAAAGTCGCCTTCGATCACGACTTTTCCCTGATTGAGCAGCGCCAAACGGTTCGCAATCGTTTTCGCGCTGTGCAGATCGTGGGTCACAACGATGGACGCCATGAGATGTTCCTGCTGGAGCTTGAGAACCAAATCATCAATCTCCGCTGCGCTGATGGGATCGAGGCCAGCGGTGGGTTCATCGAGCAGCAGAATGTCGGGCTCCAAAGCCAGCGCACGCGCGAGCCCTACTCGTTTCTGCATGCCGCCCGAAATGTCTGAGGGCATCTTGGCAAAATCGCCTTCCATTCCCACTTCCGCCAGTAGTTGTTTGACGCGGGCGGCTTTTTCAGGCCTCGACATCTCCTTCTTATGGTGTTGCAGCGGGAAACCTACGTTCTGCTCGACGGTGAGCGAGTCGTAAAGCGCGGCGTGTTGAAACAGGAAACCCATTTTCTTCCTGATCTCGCCGAGTTGGTCAAGAGCCAGGCCGGCGATGTCTTGCCCGTGGATGCGAACCAATCCCGAGTCGGGCTTTTCCAGGCCGACGACGAGCCGCAGCAATACGCTCTTACCGGTACCGCTGCGACCCAGCACCGCGAGGGTTTCGCCGCGTTTCACGCTGAGGGTGATCCCGTTCAAAACGTTTTGGCTTCCGAAGGACTTGTGCACGTCCTCGACCGTGAGCACCGGTGCACTGCCGTTCTGCTCGGCTTCTTCTCGTTGCGTCGCAATTTGATCGAGTGTGTCCATAATTATTTCGCGAGTTGTTCAACCAATATCACTGCAGACGTTCACGGAAAAAATATGATGATCAGTTTCACCAGCACGACGTCGGCGAGGATCACGAATAGCGACGACAACACTACTGAACTCGTGGCCGCGCGGCCCACGCCCGCGGCACCTCCCTGTGTCCGCATTCCCTGGAAACACGCGACCAGCCCAATGATCAGGCCAAACACCATAGTCTTAAACGTCGGTGGCAGGAAATCGTTAAAGCTGGCGCCGCTAAAACCGGCATTGATGAACTGGTGTAAAGAAACCGGCTCAACCATGGCCTGCGTAACCCAGCCCATGAGCAAGCCGCAAAAGTCGGCAGCGAGCGTCAGCAGAGGCAGCATCAGGATACAAGCCAGGATGCGGGTCGCCGCCAGCAGCCTATAGGGGTTCACCGCAGACACCTCGATGGCGTCGATTTGCTCGGTGACTTTCATCGACGCGAGCTCCGCGCCAATGCCAGCTCCCACTCGACCGCTCACGACCAGACCCGTAATAATCGGCCCAGTCTCGTGAATGACAGAGAACACGATGGCGGCGGGAAGCAGCGACTTAGCCCCAAATCGAGTCAGGCTGTAGCGGGCTTCCAAAGAGAGTACCACGCCGGTTGCGGCTCCGGCCAAAGCGACCAGTGGCAGAGACTTTGATCCGATCTCGTCGAGTTGTCGAAATAGTTCGCGGAATTCAAACGGCGGCGTGACCGCAGCGCGGATAACCTGCCAGAAAAAGATGCCGAGATCTCCGAACCATTCGAGAAACTCGCTGATCAGGCCTTTGGCGGAACTCACGCCGGGCGACATAAGAGAGGTCCGTGGCACCGGAAGGGGCGATTCCAAGCCTGCGGCCGCAACTAATTTCCTGTCGGTCACGGGTTTGAACCCGAAGTTGGCGCTCCGTGCCCATTGTTCAAGTGCATGCGATGAAGCAAGGAGTGAGGTCCGCTGTAGAAAAACTCCAGACCGATGTTTCCACCCACGTATCCCAGCATGGTGTAGTTACCCATCCGAAGCGCGTCCTTGCCGTTGTAGCGGCCGGGATACCATGCATAGACGGCAGTCATGGAGCCTGCATAGGGCGCAATCAGTGCTGGGATGGAAAAGACGCGGTGACCATCTTCGCCGCGGCGCGCCGACAAGGTGGAAATCACAGCATGGCGCAGCCGAGGTAACACCCCCTTACACTCACAGCGGTAGTACAACGTGTCTTCCCTGAACGCTTCCGCTAGGCCATAGCGTGTCGTCGTGCTGATTGCCGCGATGCCAAAGGCGGAGCCGAATCGCTTGCCGTAAGCCTCGGCTCCTTGTCCCCACTCCGGTGGGGTGTTCCGCCCCTGGCCAATGGCAGCCGCAAACGTTGCGCCTGCGGCTGGATACGGCCCGAACGCGTCGAAGAGGTAGTTCTCGATCTTCGTTTTCTCTGTCGGACGCGTGTACGTCACATCTGGCTGCGCCGCGGTTGTCCTTGCAACAATACCGGAGGAGTCTCGGGAATCGACCAGCGCTTGCGCCTTTGCCAGCACTGGCAGCGCCGCGAGGCCCGCGATCGCCAACAACAGATGCATAAGCCTCATCTGCATGTTGATTCCTCCTCGGTTAATCTAAGTCCAACCAACAACAGGTCACGTCTTCATGCGGTAAGTGGGCAAGTTCCATGGTCGCACTGACAGGCAATCTCCACCTCCTTGGATCCCGCTTCCCTACAAGCTTGACCACAGTATTTATCGCCAGCCTGCACCAAGCAGCGGCATGGTAGATGCGCACACTTAACCTGCTCATTCGTCGTCATCATCGTTCTCCTTTTTGAAAGCCTGTTTTACAAGGTATCTGTGAACCCAGATCGATGTCCTCATCTCACCGTTCCTTTGTCCTCAATTCAGCCACTACGCTACTTCTTTTTGTTCAACAGTCGCCGGCACCTGCACTAATTCATCGAACAGGGAACGGTAGTGAATCATTGCTGTTCTCAGCTCTTCCGTGGTTGCTTGGTCTTTCCCAACACGCAGGGCAATCTCATGTGCAGAGCGGTAGTTCTCCACAACTCGGGGATGGTCGACAGAAATGTCGGCGGCACGTTGATCGAAATCAGACACGGGATAGCCGCGAGCCTTCATTACTAAGGACACCAGGTCATCGGCTTCTGCGACTGCTCCCTTCGGGGAATCGACAAAGCGGGACTGTACTGCCTGCCACTGTTTCGAAAAGCGTTCGTGTTCGGTCGGATCAAGATCGCGAATGTTGAGTTTTTCAACTCTCTTCTCGCGATCCGCTAATTTCGCTTCGGCCTTTCGTTCTGACCCATGCGTCAGTACTGCCCGATCATACTCAGGGCCAAATTTTTCCCGCATGTCTGCAGTCGTACTCCTGCGATTTCGCACGTACAGCCAGGCGACCACTGCGAGGATCACTATCAGGGCGGCGAGGAGCGCAATCAGCCTTGGATCCAGCACACTCAAGGTCATAGAAACCTCCACAAAACCAAACGTTATTCACGAGATTCGCTTTCCAGCAAGAATCTTGTGAGTGCCAGTATCGAACTTTCGGTTTCAGAAGACTGGTCACAATTGCTCGTCTTTTGAATCAGCGTTAGGCCAACTGACCGAGAGTTGACAGAGTGCAAAGTTCTTCCTGTGCCGTGGTTGGGACGTCCTTCGGCACAAAGTGAGCGATTCTGTACAGCGCTGCCGGGGCAAATGAGCAACTCTGGGTCGTCCACAGGCAGGAAGTTGCTCATTCTCCCGGATTCCATCGAGATCCGATTCAAAGGACAAAATATGAAAATGACTATATGATGTAGTTGGGGCGGTTACCACCTTCTCCTCTTTCAGGTTCCCTGAACTAAGTCAGCCCATCTGAAGATTTCTCTCCTTAGGCTTTTAGAAAGCCGTGTACCCCAATGCATTCCAATGCGATCCTGCACGAAGTTCAGCACCTCTACAACGTGAGCGACCGTCTCGACTCGCTGGCGGAGCAACATCCCCTCGTCTCAGAAGCCCTCATCACCATCGCGGGAAGCGTTCGTAACACAGCCACATTGTTGGAGGTGCTGGTTGCGACGAGAATAATGCCGCTTTCCGGGCTGGATCCAGCAAATGCCTGATTTGCTCATCGCTGCCTGGAAGGTTCTGTTTGTTGGACTGCGGCTCACATTAGTCGTGGAGAACGACATTTAGAAGGGAACTATGAACTTGCAGCCCAGTCCCGCCATAATCGAGGAAGCCTAACTCTCTGAACCGATTCATGAAGAAGCTGACCCGCGACCGGGTTGTGCCAATCATATCCGCCAGGGTTTCCTGACTGATCTTGGGGATTACAGTCTGGGGTACGCCTTCTTTGCCGAAGTGAGCAAGCAACAGCAGAAGACGAGCCAGCCGCTTTTCGCTGGAATTGAAGAGCTGATCAACCAGATCCTCTTCGTATCGGATGTTTCGTGCCAGCAGATAGGCTACGAATAGATCGGAGAACGTTTGTTCCCGGTGAAGCGCCAGCATCATCGCTTTCTTGTCAATGCGCAGAAGTTCGCATTCCGTCATTGCGGTTGCAGACCCCATGCGTAGCGCCTGTCCCGCCAGGCTGCCTTCTCCGAAGAACTGTCCCTCGCTCAAGATGCCCAGAGTTGCTTCCTTGCCAATCTTCGATACGACCGTGAGTCGAACCTTGCCCTCCTGGATGTAGAAGACTGCGTCAGCCGCGTCTCCCTGCGCAAAGATGGTTTGTTTCTTGGGAAAGGCCATGACTTTCCTGCCGTCGCCGATGGTGGTAAGGAATTTCTGCGGATCGAAATCGCGATGGTTCTTGGCCAACTTGGTTGACGCCATCACGGGACTTCTCCCAAACGTGAGGCTACACATACTAGTATTGTCTCAGAATCATGATCACCAAAGATGTTCACTTTTGCTCACAATTGAAAAAACACGGGGCGCACAGTTAAACGGGAACCGCATCTCGTCCCTGTGAGTAACTCTCTGCTGAGGAAGAGATTGTTTACGACATCGCCGCATTTTGTGATCGAGGTCACCGATGCCTGTGATGTGCGTGGAAACTGAGCAAAATTGTGCATTCTTGCAGCGGGAAATGTCGCATCATGTGGTCATGAAAATTAGGGAACTCACCCCGAAACAGATATTGTCCGTGCCTTGTACCACTTGTGGTGCTGCGGTCGGGGAGGTTTGTGAACTGCATACGGGCGCCCCGCGCACCGAGCCACACCGGGATCGGAAACTTTCCGCAGCCGATGCCGTGGAAGCGAAGCCGGTGCACGATAACAGCCAGTGAGGCCACGGGCCTCTTTGCGTACACGGATTGTCTTGCCGTCACTCGTTTCCGTAAACGTCGAGCACGTCCAACCAGCGGGGAATGCCAGGCTCGTGTTCGAGGAAGACATTCTAGTCAAGTCCCCCGATCCTGCAGTCAACAGCGCGTTAGGTTCTAGCCGGGCGGCATAAACTGCCATTAACATTGCATCTTGCCGAACGTAATTCTGCTCCAATAGCGAAGATGCACTTCCTTACGATCGTCCTGCTCGTGTCGAAAAGAACCGCCTTACGATGGCTGATTCACCTCGGCGGTCCCAGCCTGATTTTGCTGGGCTTGGTCGACAACTCAGTCATCCCACTGCCTGGTAGCACGGACATCGTCACCGTCCTGCTCGCGGCCCATCATCCCAACCTGTGGGTTTACTACGCGATCATGGCAACGGCGGGGGCCATCCTCGGCGGCTATCTTACCTACCGCATGGCTCGCAAAGGTGGCAAAGAAACTCTGGAAAAAAGGTTCTCAAAGAAGAAGACCGACAAGGTCTATGCGATTTTTTCGCGCTGGGGCTTCGCGGCGGTCGCGATCCCGGCGCTACTTCCGCCTCCGTTTCCCATCGTACCCATGCTCCTGGCCGCCGGCGCCATGCAGTACCCCAGCAGGAAGTTCTTGACTGCTTTGACCGTGGGGCGCGGTATTCGGTTCACCATCCTGGCTTATCTCGGGTTCCACTACGGCCGGCACATCGTGAGGCTTTTTGCGCTGTACTACTGGCCCGTGCTTATCGCCCTGATCGCAGTCTCAGTGCTCGGTGCACTGTTCGGCCTGTTCGAATACAAACGGAGACAGAAAGCAAACGGCCCCGAAACTTCCCGCACGAGCTTGCAACCTCGTCGCCGGGGGGCCTAATCGCTTTACGTCTTTTTTTAGCAAATCCAGCAAACAAAACAGTACGACAGCGCCGCCGCAAAGGCCACGGTGTGATTCTTTTCCATGTCGCGGACCACATTGACAGCAGCATTCTTGAGGCGAGTTAGCTCTGCAATAATTTCCTTACGGTTTGTCTCTCACGATATTCGGAACAGCATCGGTCATGTCATCAACGGGTTGCAGTTACCTTCCCTCCTGTTGAGGGTAGTTTCGACCGTATCAGAGCCTCTGCTTGTTTCCACACACCTGGATCACATTCAATTTGGGTGTGGGATTTCCCGAAGATGCGGTCGTACCAGGGATACTGGGTGCATTTATACGGGATCCCTTTGTAGTCGAATCGAAAATTCCCGATGATAATCGTGCGTGCAGGGTCGGCCGCGCGAATTTCGGACTGGCCGTGGAGAAGGCCGTCCGGTTGGTAGAAATTGGCGGCTTGGGCTACGTTCGCCGGGATGACCGCATCGTTTTGGTGAATCTTAGAGATGCTATCCACTTGAATGGTGAGAAGCACCGGGATGCCATCCTTCTCTAGTTTACTTGCCAAAGCGATGGCTTCCGAGCCGCCCCAGCTATGCCCGTAAATGATGATGCGACCATTTTGTTTCTCGGCGGACGTTAGAATCCCATCATGGTTCGCGTCCAGCAGGCTCAGGATCTTCTCTCGGGCTTTTTCCCCGTGGTAACTCTCAAAGGTCTCCACGTCGACGCCCGTGGGGTAAGCCTTGCGCAGGCGCGCCGCGAGCTGCACCTCGCTGTGGACCAGATTATCGTGCTTGATGAACCCGCCGACAAAACCGATGACGATTACTGGCGGCACCTTGCGGGTTACGTTGGGAACAGATTGTGCAAGGCCTGTCTGGGCAAGCGCGACGACTGCACCGAGAGAAAAGATCAAAGTGCGAAGCAAGATACCGAATCGACAAAGGGTGGTTGTGTGGATCATGTGACGGGCCCTTTTCTGGAAAGCATTGTTGTTGGTCCGATTTTATTTTGGTCGCCGGAATTGTAGTAGCCAACGACATGTTCGTCGTTGTGGCAGCCCTCGCCGTGGCACGGATCGGGATCACTGTGCGAGGCTGCCCGCGACAGTCGGCATCGGCGCCGCAGATTTCAACTGGTCCAGCTCAGTCAGCACGCCTTGCCAGCGAGGCTGGTCCTTCTTCGTTTCGATCGGTACCGAGAGGTCGGAATAGAACTGCAGGATGTTATCGCGCAGCTCCGGAGACGTCCGATCGAACTTGCGCTCTGACAACTGAGCGAGCAACGTCGCATAGGTGTCGTCGGTCAGCGAATACTCCGCTGCTTTGGTTACGTTCCCGCTATCCAAATCACAATTGGGAACGACCAGTGAATCGGTGCGCACTTCTTCGAGAAAGGCCCGGTACTGATCGACGGTCGTGTTGATGCTCTTGAAATACAGGTCCTCAGTTTGGGGAGTGGGGTTATTGAACGCCAGCCCTTTGAAGGGACCGATTTTCGGCATGTATCGCAAGAGCGTTGACAAGATCCGGGTGCCCACGCCCGGCTTGACGTAGTCTTTTCCCCACTGCCTCTCGTAATCAGAGCGCGAAAGACGGTACAGGAATTTGCGTTTCGCGAAGTCTGGAGTTTCGCGCATCAGGTCCTTCTTGTGGGTTTGCAGCGCGACCTGGGTCATTTCCGGAATCATGCGGCTGACCGCAAAACGATACGAACCCACCGCCAGCTCCTCGCGGGTGAGCACGTCTTTCAACTCCACTCCGTAGACCACGGGGAAGACACGTTCCAGCAGGGGCTTGGACACTTGGAATCCGATGAAATCGTGGTACTGCTGCGACGCGTAACGATTCTTCGCAACCTGTACCGTGTCGAATCCGAACTCCGTTTTCAGATGCGCGGTCTTGTCCTGGGCGTACCGGACGGACTTGCCGTACTTCGCCCGCAGCTTCGGATACTCGATCGCGACGGACTGGTTGACCGCCGGGTGACCGGCGATATCCGATGCATAGTGCGACAGTGCGCCCAGCGCGAAGGCGTACTCGTTGACATCCTGGCTTTCCAGCAGCAGCTCACGAACGAAGTCTCCGCTGCGTACGTAGTGCACCAGGTTGCTGAATTCTTTACTGCCGAATGGGTAGTAGCCCAGATCTTGGATGACCGCGCCTCCATAGGCATAGGCGTGTGCCTGTTTGAGCTGGTCTTCCGACAGTTCCGGATATCGCTTGAGAAGGAGGGGCTGGATCTCGTCGGTCCAAAGCAGGTCGACGATTTCCTCATGCGTCAGAACGGAGTACGCGGGCGAACCGTTGCTGCACATGAGCACGACGAGCAGAAGCGCCGTGGCACGGACAGAAAGCAGGCGCCAACCCTTACCTGTGGAGCCTAACGACATTGCCGCGTGGCGCATGGTTCAAATGCGGCCTAGAACCAGGAGAATTACGACGACGCAAAGGACGAGTCCTACTCCTCCGGTCGGGTAATAGCCCCAGTCTCTGCTATGCGACCATCTTGGTAGTGCCCCTACCAGGGCTAGAATCAGGATCACGATCAATATAGTTCCAAGCATATGTGGCTCCTTTTCCCTTACAAGTTCAGCTTTGGTTATAGGCGCTCCGCCAGTTTTCTAATGGTCAAAACTGCTCAGTGAAAAAGAAATGGTCGAAATGGCGGATCAATTACTCTCGTGGAAGATGCGGCAGCGGTGAATCGGATCTCCACAACGCAGACATCACTTCGATCGCTGCGTGGAACCAGAAAAAATGGCGCAGGCCCAACAATTGGACCCGCGCCGATATAAGAGTTGATCGACTTTCTTACACCTCGAACGGACTGACGCAATACCTCGCAGTCTTTTTGCTACTTCCGAGGGGCCTCTTCAGTTTTGGGCTCCTCTTTCGCTGGATGCGGGGCAGGCTGCGCATGGGCTACAGTTGCCGGCTTAGCAGCAGGTTGCGCATGAGCCGCAGGTGTCGGCTTAGGAGCGGTCTGCGCATGAGCTGTAGGTGCCGGCTTTGGAGCAGGCTGCGCATGAGCTGTAGTCGGCTTAGACTCACTAGGCGGACGAGTTTCCTTGGGCTTTGCTGCCTTGCTCTCGGCTGCCTTGTTCTCATTCGAGCGAGTTGCAGCTGCTTTGTTTTCAGCTGCTTTGTTTTCATTCGAGCGAGTTGCAGCCGCTTTATTCTCAGCCGCCTTGTTCTCATTCGAGCGAGTTGCAGCTGCTTTGTTTTCAGCCGCCTTGTTCTCATTCGAGCGAGTTGCAGCCGCTTTGTTCTCGGCTGCCTTATTCTCGTTCGCCTTGCTCTCAGCTGCCTTGTTCTCGGCTGCCCTGTTCTCGGTCGCCTTGCTTTCGGCAGCCTTGCTCTCAGCTGCCTTGTTCTCAGCTGCCCTGTTCTCAGCTGCCCTGTTCTCGGTCGCCTTGCTCTCAGCAGCCTTACTCTCAGCGGCCTTGTTCTCATTCGCCTTGGTCTCGGCTGCCCTGTTCTCGGTCGCCTTATTCTCGGTCGCCTTGCTCTCGGCAGCCTTGCTCTCGGCAGCCTTGCTCTCAGCGGCCTTGTTCTCATTCGCCTTGGTCTCGGCTGCCCTGTTCTCGGTCGCCTTATTCTCGTTCGTCTTGCTCTCGGCAGCCTTGCTCTCAGCGGCCTTGTTCTCGCTGGCAGGGGCCTTGTAAGCTGCCCCGGCCTCTTTAGCCGCTATCACCCCAGAACCGCTAAACTCCCCAGGCTTCGCCGTGGCAGCGATTGCCGGCCGGCCCTGGTTCACGGACGCCAGAAGTGCGTGGTTGGTGCTGGCAGCGCGCACATGCTGGGTTTGCATCGCCGTTGGCGGCGTGTGTTGCTCGTGCATCGCAGTTTCTTCCGCACCGGTCGGTCGAGCGGTAATACCACCCTCGCCACCGTTATAGCTGACATGGTTCACCGTGGTTTCGTTGATTACGGTCTTGCTGTAGACATTGGTGATGTTCGTGACGTTCACGTTATTCACCGAGCGGTTGTAGTAGAAGCCTCCGTTGTTCCAATATCCGCCCCCATAGCCGAAGCCACCGTAGCCGAAGCCGTAGTTGACGCCACCGTAGAAGCCGACATTCGTGCCCCAGTAGCCTTCATTCCAGGCGTAGGCGTTGCTGCCCCAACCCCAATAACCGGGAGTCCAGAGCAAGCCAACGGCGGGCGGTTCGACCCATGTGCCAGGCACCCAGAAATAACCTTCATCACCATAGGACCAGTAGCCGGGCGTCCACAGATAACCAGCGGCGGGGAGCATCGGTTGCGTGTAAATCGGCAGCGCGGGCGGAGCGATAGAAATCGACACGCCGAACTGCGCGAACAAACTGGCCGGTATGGCCATCATCAGAACTGCTAGCAGCAGAAAACGGGAGGTACGCATTTTGAATCACCTTGCCAGATCATCCTTCGATTGCCCGGTTAATCCTTGTTGCTGCGGGCTGCGTGGAGTAAGAGGCGACGCCTCAAGCGTCATAGACGAGGATTGCACGGACGCGCTGTCAGGTCTGTGCACTACGGCTCACTTTTGCCAATGGCGCAAGTAAATCTGCTAAGTGAATCTCCCGAGATCGCCTGCTGGTGCCGGAAAGAAAAGTGGCGCGAGCCCAGAGACAAATGGACTCGCGCCGACGAAGGTTGAGTTTGCTCGCTCCTGGTGCTATAGCGTCACATTGATTACAAGGTTCACGCCCGGATACATCGGGTTGCACAGGTAATACATACCGTCGATCTCGATCACATAAACGTCTTGCGTGTAGAGCCAGTTGCTGGGCCACGCGCCGCCAAATCCAAACCAATAACCGCCGTATTGGAAGCGGCCACTGCTGTAATCGCCCTGACTGACGCGAAATGTGTGTTCGCGTCCGAAGTTGGCCTTGTAACGGTCGGCGGGAATGCGGCCGCCACTGGCATGCTGTTCCTGTTTTTCCGGCTTAGCCTCCGGAGCGCGTTGCTGCTCTTGCTTTGCGTTCTTCTCCTCGGGCTTGGTGTTCTTTTCTTCCTGCGCGTTCTTCTCCTCTTGCTTTGCTGGTTTTTCCGGTTGTGCCTTCTTCTCGTCCTGGGCAGGCTTGGCTTTCTGTTCCTCCTGCTGTTCGTGCTGCTCCTGCTGTGCGTATACCGGAGCAGCGACTCCTAGGGTCAAAGACAAAACTGCTGTGCTGATAACTCCAACTAGTTTCACGTGTTGCCTCCGTTGTCTATCGATTGTTGCTTGCCATTGCTCTACTGCAAGCTTCCTGTTGTCGCGTTGACCGGGCTGCCGATGGCGTCGCCGGACACGAGAAGTTCCACTCTCCGGTTCTGCTGCCGTCCGGCGGAGTTGTCGTTAGAGGCTACCGGCAAAGAATTGCCGAATCCTTTGGCGCTGAGTGAATTGGTGGATACGCCTTCCTGCACCAGGTAGTCACGTACCGAGCCGGCGCGGTTCTCCGACAGCGTTTGATTCATGGCATCGCCGCCGACGTTATCGGTATATCCGCCGACTTCAATGTTGAGCCCAGGATAGGCGAGGAGAATGCCGGCGACTTTTGCCAGCTTCTCGCGTGCCCCTGGTGTCAATGAATACTTTCCGGTGTCAAACAGCACATCGGACATGCTGACAATGAGTCCCCGCGCGCTGTCCCGAGTCTCGAGAATCGAATTCAGTTGCTCGGACAACTTCGCGCGCATGGCCGCTTTGTCGGTCTCCGCCTGTTGCGCGGTCAACTGGGCCTGCTGTGCCGCCAAGCGCGATTGTTCGGCATCAGCCTGGGCCGCCGAAACCGCTTTTGCGGAGGCGGCCTGGCTATCAGCCATATCGGATTGAGCCTTCGCGGTTGCAGCTTGGGCATCAGCAGCATCGGACCGGGCTTTTGCCGCATCCGAGTCCGCCTGAGTCTGAGCGGCAGCGGAATCCTGGCGTTCGTTGGCCAGGCGCATTTCGTCCATCTTCTTGATTGCGATGGCGCGTGCATCTTCAGCTGTCTGTACTGCTTCGCGGGAAACAGCGATCAGCGGCTTTCTGTCGATATGTTTGTTTGTGGCATAGCTATCTGCGTTGTTCATCAACTGGGCAGCATGCTGGTAGCTGTCGTTGGCGTACTGCTCGGCTCCCTCGGATTGAGCAATCCGCAGTGCATTCCGCGCCTCAAAGAATTCCAATGGCAAGTTAGCATTCAAGACCACGGGATCGAACTTGTAGCCAGTGGGAATGTAGCCCCCACGTTCCATCAGTTCGTACTTCGCATTGACCGCTTCTGTAGTTCCCTTGGTGTCTTCGCGAACCACGTTCTCGAGAATCACCGCATTGCTGGGCTGGCGAACGGCATAGTAAGGTTCCGCGGTGACAATCAGGGCGAATGCTTGAAGGTCAGTGGTGACATTCAGCTTGCTGCGATGGTTGCCGCCGATCAGGACTTCACCCAGATTCACAGCGCGGCCTTCGGGTGAGATTGCCCACAGCACGTAAGTTAGATACTCATTGCCGAATGTCGTCGGCTTCTGCAGATCGCCGAACTCCGCTTCGATCGCAATGGATCCGCGCTTGCTGTTTACTTCGGCCACGCCATTGGCGGAGGGCATCAGGTCTGTGCCCGCGAAATCTAGTTTCGAGCTCCCGCTGCGGTGCTGATAGTTGACGGCCTGCACGCTACGGCTGATCACGGTTACGTGGAATGTGGGCGTCGCACTCATCGGCTCGACGGTTAGGGTTGTTTGAGAATTAGTTTGAGCAAACGCGCTCAAACTGAGGGTGATTCCGACGGCTAACAACAGCTTGGTTTTCAAAGAGTCTCCTTCGTGGCAGCAGGAATCTGCCTCCATCGAGCTTCGTTAAAGTGCGGGTGCCGCGGCGTGTGCTTTGAGTGCCTCGTCGCGATTTATCCTTTTCCAACATGGATACTGGAAAGGGAGTGGAACAGCCCAAAAACATTCATAATCCACAGAACAACGGCAATCACCACGACGCCGTTCAGAATTGACTTGATGGTTCCCTGCATTGGGATAAAGCGATTCACCAGCCACAGGAGAACACCCACCACGACCAGAACTTCCAGCAGTTGAATTAAAGGCATGATCTTTCACCTTCCTTGTTTCGCTGGCTAACGCCGCCCCTCATCCGCCTGGACGTGTTGCCCTGATCTCGATTTTCGGGAACTCTTAAGAGTCGAATTCTGTTCGCCGCGAGGTTTGGCGGCGCACACGGATGAAGAATGCTGATTGGCCCCAACTCCAGCTTAAGAATGAGAGCCGCGAATCGAAGGTCGCGGCTCGCATACACAGTCAGTAGAGGAAGAATGACAGGTCCGGGAATTTGCGTCTGAGCAAGATAGCTCACACGCACAGATTAAGATTGAGGGCCTGTGCCAGGACCGGATCAAATCACCGAAAACGTCCCCGTACTTGGCGCTGTTCGGCGGCGCACCTCTGCAACGGCAAATCGACTTAATCAGACCTTCCTGAACAATCCTCACTTCCTGAACAATCCTCACTTCCTGGACTGGCGAATCGGCCGCTCACTGCAGAAATCGCCGTTCTGCCACCGGCAAACGAAAATGGAGCATCTCCCAGATTGGGAGACTGGGCCCGGCTGGCATAAATACGCCTGTCAAGAAGGTGGTTGGATCGTAAGCTCAAGTTGGCAACCAGGACGACGGATAACGTCGCGGTAACGCTGCAGAAGCTGCAACTCAACGGACAGCCACGCGTGGTTTGTACCGAGCCGAAGTAGTACCGTCCGCGGAGCAGGTCGTGGCGAGCAGGCGGGATTGCGTCCATCGCACTGAAACTCATTTGTTCAGCTTGTTCAGCTTGTCCCTATCGTTACCAGGCGTTGTGTCGACGTAGTAGTTGCCCCTTACTAGTCGGTACGAGTTAGTTTCAGTGAACGCCTCACACCCCTTCTCCTGAGTTGGAATGTCAGACGTGGACACCGCTCCCGAGACGAAGCTCATCGCTAATATATGACGATGGCACCTATCATTCGCCGCAAGCGCAGAAATGTCTGGCCCGTACGACGCAAGTAAACCGTCTGAATCCCAAGAGCTAATCTGCCAAATCGTCTCATCAATGTCTCCGATTTCTACGATTCCCTGCATCGGGCCCAAGGTGACTTTCAACTCTTGGCAAGTCTTTACCGAGTGCGTGCAGGTGATCCTTACCTGTTCGGGAAAGACCAGAGCCTTCTCCGGATCATTTGATTCCGGCACCCAGACGCCATCGACTATGCAATCACCACCCTGTGCCTCTATGGGATAGTCTTTGAGTTCAATTCTCTTGAGTCGTTCATTCCTAAATGCGCCTGACAATGACTTTGCTGGTTGCGACGGGACTTTTTCACCTTGTGCGTGGGGCAAGTCTTGCTGCTGCTTTGGGGCCGGTTCAGAATTCCCAGCCGGGGCCTCCTGCACATCGAAAGAATGAATCTTGGGATGAGTCTCAGCCCACTTTCCGCAACGCTCCTGCATTTCGGTTAGCTTGGCAGGAGAGAGCTTCGCAGCTACAGCATCACGATCTTCTCGACTACCCGGCGGAGGATCAGCAGTGCTGAGGTTCAACCAAAAATAGGCTTCTGCAAAGTCCTGAGAAACACCCTCACCGTCGCGGTACATTGCTCCTACCATGTAGAGGGCTTTGGATTGTCCTTTCTCAGCGGACTTACGAAACCAGTCCAGAGCCTTGGTAGAGTCCGGTGGAACTCCGTCGCCGCGCCGGTACATGTAGCCCAGATAAAGCATTGCAACATCGTTGCCCTTGCCGGCGGCCAGCTTATACCAGCGCATCTCCTCGCTATGGCTCTGCGGGACTTCCTGGCCTCGCCCGTACATGACACCCAGCTCTCTCATCGCTGGGGTGTTCCCCCCATCGGCGGCCTTGCCAAACCAAGCGGCCGCTTGCGCGTAATCTTGCTTCACGCCTTCTCCGCTTTGATAGGCCAACCCAAGTTGGTATTGTGCTTTGGCATCTCCAGATTCAGCTTGCTTCCGAAGTTCGGCAATGCTTTGCGCCGATGCAACGACCGTCATGGATAGGATCAGCAGCGCGACAGAGAAGGCTTTGCGGGCACGGCGATCCGCCTTCAAATAAAGCGCCTTCAATTCTTGCTCGTGGCGCTTTTGCTCTATGACAGGTTGTCCAATCGTTCCGGCATCAGTCATGGCTTAACTCCGAGTTGCAATGTTTACGGCCTGGTCCCAGATGGCCGTACGCACCACGAACGTGCACGACGTTATCTTTCGAGCAGTCCTTGGCCGCGTGGCTGGCTTTGCGCTCGGCACTGATGGTCAGCAGGTTGCCCAGCAACTTCAACTCCACCGTGCTCGGATCCACCCCCGGAAGGGCCAGGCGCAGGCGATACTTTTTCGCTTCCTCATCCACCCAGACCTCGGCCGGCGCACCAAAGCGAACGAAGAGCGCTCCGGCCCGATAACGGCCGGCCAACACTGCCATTTTAGTCCTCAAGATCAATGAATTTCTGTGGCGGCAGGTATAGCTTCGAGTTCGGAATCGCGATCACATGGAGCGCCCGTAGCAGTAAGAATCAGTCTGGAAGTCCCAGTGGGAACGAACAAATGCGACTGGCCAAGCGTCTGAGAGAATAAGATTGCTGGCATGAAACCCGTTCCCAAGCTCCTGAACGACTTCATTTTGAACGACAGCGAATATCAGGCTTGTCAGACCTGGCTGGCGGAGGCAAACGAGGAAACAATTCGTCATCCATTAGGCAACCCCGAACTGGAGATGCAGCGGCAGCGCATCAAAAGCTTAATTGCTGAGTACGAGCAGAATTGGCGTCACTCAGGGGGTCCCTGATTGAGGGAAAGCCCTTCACAGCGGTGATACACACCTGGATCTGCCGTCGTCCCACGCGGTTCAAGGCCGGTCACGTCACGCCTTTGCACAGGTGCGGAGGTAGCCCGATGCATTCTCAGCAGCTGTTGGTACGGCACCACTTCAAAGCATTGCAGGTGATACCAGTGATACCGTTTTTATGGTCAATGCAGGTCGTTAGAGGTCGTCTCAGACAACCGACCCTAAGTCGAGAATGTGCTTGAAACCCTCATAAACACCGGGTATTATCGCTATGTGTAAGAATCACCGCGACTTGCCAGTACGGCGGTAATCGAATCCCTCCCTCTCCGCCAGACAGTCTGTACTGCAGAGAATCCCCGCCTACGCTTACCGTGAAATTCGCGAATTCTGCCCATTTTTCGCGATTCTTGCTCGACAAACCGGACTGCAGAGAACGGGCTGCTTGGGAGGCGGTTGGTATTCAATCGCCCTTTTTCTCCGGAGCCACGACGAGTAGGCCGACTTGAAACGAGTCCGGAAGCGAACATTCGGCGATCACAAGCCGAATGCATTGCGAACACGGACTTGACTTGTTGCGTGTGAACTGCATTGCTGATCGAGGAAGTGAAGCAGTATTGCTCTCCAAACGCTGCTGGCGAGCCTCCAGCATGTGTAAGTTCTGGTTTAGTGTCGGACGACAGCTTGTGCGGGCGCGCTCGGAGCGTTGGTCCGAATCCCTCAAGCTGTACCAGGCGGGTTGAACATTGCCTCTATTCCCCTTGTCTTTCAGGAACTGTCAGCCCCAGCGCCTGAAGATAGCCTGTATTTGTCGTGCAATGCCGGAACTCGATCGCCTCCAGCAGACCTGCAAAGGCCGCCCGGGCATGTTCCACACTGGGCCGCGCCGCAATCCGCCTCTCCGTGTCCCCTAGGTTCCCGGGCGTCCTGGCATAGGCCATGATTTCATCCCAATAGGGCGGTTTGGCCCAGGTGACAAACGACGAAGTGCGGTTTATCTTCTTGTACGGCCAGAAGGCCCATCCGACCTCGTTTTTCTCCAGCACCTTCACAAACTCTCGGATCCATGCATCCGTATTCTCCCCCGATTCTCCCAGCCAGATGGGAACCCGGTAGCGGTCGCGGAAATCGAGATAGGGCCGGATCACCGCTTCGGTTGAATCGGTCCAGTACTTGTGAAAGGTGTAGACCACGTTCTTGTCGAAAGGTGGACCGAAAACGTCAAAGTTAGAATCCCATTGCGCACCGCCAAGGATCACCACATGATTCTTATCCACTGTCCGGATCGCGGCGGTGATCTTCTTGTAGAGAGGCTCAAGGCGCTCGTTGTACTGCCGCAACTGGGGGTAATGAGGAATTGGCTCATTCAGCAGATCGTATCCGAGGACGGTGGCGTTGTTGCTGTAATGGCTGGCGATCCTCTTCCAGACATAGATCGTCAACTTCTGATCAGCTTCCGACTCATAGAGCCAAGGATAGCCCCAGCTGTCATCGATGTCCGCGCCCGTCTGCCCCCCCGGCGCGCAATGCAGGTCCAGAATGACGTAAAGACGGTATTTCGCGGCCCAGCCGACCACCCGATCGACCAACGCGACCCCCTCGTCGTTCCCGTGGAGGAAATACTTGTAGTGCAGGGGAACGCGAATCGAATTGATACCCGTCTTTGCCAGAAAGCGGAAGTCTTCTTCCGTGATGTAACGCGTGCGGTATTCTCGCCAGAATCGTTTCGCTTCCACAGGGCCAATCAGCTCATTTACAAACGTCTCGATCTCCCGCGGCGACTGCGGACCGCTTCCGATCCCTTCGAAGCCGAACATATAGCCCGCCGGTTCGAGCCAGCTTCCTAAGTTGATGCCGCGGAGCAGTAGTCTGCTCCCGTCGGGCGCAACCAAATCCTTCTCGTGGGTGTGCACAAAGCCGGTAGAGGCCGGGCCCCCGTGCACAAGCGGAGCGCTGCAGATTCCCCATAACACAACCGCAGCAAGATTCAAACTGATCTTTTTCATTCTATCTTTCCTTCTTAAAACACTACCCCTACCGCCATCGTTGTCGAAGTCGCCAAAGGCGGCGCCGCGGCTGGAGTAGCGCTCGGCGATGCCGGATCCCATCTGAGCAGACACGTCCAGGAAGCCCGGACCGTCAGCCCGGAAATGCCCGGTTACGATTCTTGGAACGACCGCTTGTACCTGGTCGGGCCCGCTTTTGTGGCTGACTAAAGCGCTTGAGCGATCCGCGGCGCTTCCGCCCATATTACCCTAGAATTCATTGGAGACCGCGCCCCGGAGGCTAACTGTGGTGTCCTGTCCGAGGCACGTCAAACGCGTTCGCGGGGGGCAGATTCACACCGTTTTCAGGGCGGGCTGGCCGCGCTCAGTTGTTTCGAAATCCATGGGAGGTGGGGCGTAGCCGGCGCCGGACCGGTTGATTCCCGCACCATCAACTGTGGCGCCAGCAACGTCCGATGCGGCACCTTCTTGCGCGGGTTGGCGATCCGCAGCAATAACTGGGTGGCTGCTATCTCCCCCATCTGCTGCAACGGCTGTCGGACGGTGGTGAGGCGCGGCGTCAAGTATTCCGCTGCCTGAATGTCGTCAAACCCTATCACCGACACTTCTTCCGGCACTCGCAACCCGGCGTCGCGCAACGCACGAATTGCACCGATCGCGGAAATATCATTGAAGGCAAACAGTGCGGTAAATTGCCCAGTCTCCAACAACTTCTTGGCACTCCCATAGCCTTCTCCCGGGACCGAAGGTCCCGGATGCGGCACTTCCTCCTGCAACTGTGCCGTCAGTTCCGAGCACACCTCAATTCCTAGCCTCGACGCCGCGCTGAGGATTCCTCTCCAGCGGTGGTCCGTGTCCAGGCTCCCGCGGTGTCCTTTGAAAAAGGCGATCCGTCTGTGACCCAGCCTCACCAGATGTTCGAGAGCTGCGAACGTAGCCTGCGCGTTGTCAACCGCAATATTCGTCACTCCAGGAACTCGTTGATGCCCCGAGATTGCCACCACCGGTACCGTCAACTCTTGCACGACGGGCGTGTTCACGAAGATCACACCTTCAACCCCACGGTCAATGAGCATGCGGGGATACTGCTGGATCCGGTCCGGCTGCCCCTGGTGGCTGGCGACAAAATAGCAGTAACCCTCGGCAAGGAGCTGGCTTTCGATTCCGCGCATGATCGAGGCCACGTAGCCTTCGCTCAGCTCCGGGACCACCACGCCGACCATGCAACCGCGGCGCAGACTGAGCGAGCGGGCAAAAAAATTGGCACGGTACTGCAGCTTCCTCGCGGCCTGTAAGACCCGCTCCTTAGTTTGTTTCGGGATCGCCTTGGCGGCGGGCGAGTCGTTGATTACAACCGAGACGGTTGCTTGCGAGAGCTTTAGATACTGCGCAAGTTCACGCAGGCCGACCTGTTTAGCCGGGCAGGCTTTGCGGACTTTCCCCGCGCGCGATGGAGTCATCCTGTTTGGAACTACACTGCCCTCTCTAGATTCTTGTGAACAGACAACTCCACTGTACATTGCGGAACGCAGCAACGGGAGCCAGACAGGCCCCAGGCTGGGTGCCAACTGAAGCGCTTTTGTTCGCAGGAAGAGGCCTGCCGCTCCATCGGACACTATTCTGGCCCACACTCGCAGGCCATGTCAACAAATTGCGCCTCACTGGCCGTTTTGGGCAACTGCCCCGGGGTCGCTCAAGCGCTTTAGTTAGCCACAAAAGCGGTTTTGCATTTTCCCCTTGACAACGGGCACGTAATGGTTTTGTACTAACGGTGCTTGCAGAAGTCGTCCCCTTCGTCCATGAACAGATTTCTTCGCCAAGAATCGCAACTCTTCATTATTCGGGGGGAATGCGAATGGCGGATCGCCGCTTTGGCAGCCGGGGTTGCAGTTTAGGGTTCAGGAGGCGCTATGATGCTCAGCCGCAAGTTCTTGGTGTCAGGAATCCTTGTCGGGCTTTTCAGTTTGGCAGTGCTCGGGACAGCCGTGGGCCAGTCGGACCGTGGAGCCATCGCCGGTTCAGTTCTGGACAGCAGCGGCGCTGCGATCACCGGCGCGTCGGTCACGCTGAAGGGTGTGGATACCGGCAGCGTGTACAAAACGGAATCGACGTCCACTGGCGGGTACCGAGTGAATGATCTGGCCATTGGCCGTTACGACGTCACAGTCGAGGCCACCGGCTTCAAGATGTCCCTGCAAAAGGGAGTCGAAATTCAGATCAGTACCGTCGCTTCCCTCAATATCACTCTGCAGCCTGGCGACGTGAAGGAAGAAGTGACGGTCCTGGCCGACGCTCCCAAGATACAGACCGACAGCTCCGATATCGGCACGGTTGTGGAAGACCGGCAAATTCACGATCTGCCCCTGTCGCTGAATGCCAGCGGGAGCTTCATGCGCTCTCCGGAGACGTTTATCTTTCTGGTTCCGGGAACCATCGGTCAGGGGACCGTCGGCGCAAATGGCGCGGCCGGCGTCTACGAGACGAAGATCTCGGGCGGCCAGAACTTCGGCTCGGAAGTCCTGCTCGACGGTGCCAGCGCACAACGTTCCGACGCCGGCACTGCGTTTGACCAGACCGCGCCTTCCATCGAAGCCCTGACGGAGTTCAAAGTTACGACTTCAACTCCGTCGGCACAGTTCGGCCATACTTCCGGCGGCGTAGAAAGCTTTACCACCAAATCAGGGACGAATAGTTATCACGGCAGCGTTTTCGAACTGTTCCGCAATGAAGCCCTGGATGCTAACTCCTGGAACAATGACTTCAATGCCACTTCCTCGGGGCTTGTGCCCGTCAAACCCCGGGACCGGCAAAACGACTTCGGCGGGTCCCTGGGTGGACCGGTGCGCATTCCCCACCTCTACAACGGGCACGACAAAACTTTTTTCTTCTTCGTCTGGGAGCAATACCGCAACCGCCGCGGCCTGTCGAACGATCTATTGACCCTGCCTACCCAAGCCGAGCGCGGGGGCGATTTCTCGGCCCTGCTGGGGCCCGGGCTGAAGGATCCTGTTACCGGTGCCAAGGTGATCAATCCCTGCACGGGAACGCAAGTATTGCAGGGGCAGATATTTGATCCTTCCACAACTAAAGTAGTCGGTACGCAGACCTGCCGCATGCCCTTTGCCGGCAACAAGATCACAAACCTGAGCCCTGTGGCGCAGAAGATATTGAGCTACCTCCCCGAACCCAATGTTCCGGGCCTTCCCTCCAATGGCGTCCCCGGGCTAAATAAAAACTACCTCAATCCCGCGACTCTGGATCACGTAGTGGTGACCCAGATGAGCTTTCGAATCGACGAGAACCTGACGGAGAAGAGCAAACTGTTCTTCTCCTACCACAGCCGCGAGCAGCCCTGGCTTAATGGAGATAACTTCGATCTGCCACCGCCGCTTACGCCTGGCAACTACTACAACTACTATTTCACCCACTACCTCCGCTTCGGGTGGGATTATATTGCCAGTCCGTCCGTGCTGAACCACCTGGCTGTGGGGTTTAACCGTGTCTACACCTCGGACAAACCGCCCAGCTTAAACGGATCGGACTGGGACCAGGTTCTCGGCATCCCCGGAGCAAGCGGGCCGACATTCCCGCAAATCGCATTCAATGGCGGGCAGTACGGCATCGGATACAGCAGCTTGAGCAACAACAACTTTAACAAGCAGGTTCCGAACGCGCTGGTGGTGGCCGACAGCGTGTCGTGGACCAAGGGCCGGCATTCGTTCCGCTTCGGTTTTGACTGGCGCTCTTACCAGTATTCGGCCACTAATGTAATCTCTTCGCCAAACTACACCTTCGCGAACAATGAAACGACGTTTACTCCTCCCAGCCAGAATGTGAATACGTCTCTCACAGGTGATCCGTTCGCCAGCTTCCTGTTGGGTTTGCCTGACGACGAGAACCTGACAGTGTCCTCGCATGTTTCGCGCTGGGCCCAGAATTATTACGCGACGTTTGTGCAGGATGACGTCAAAGTGAGCAGGGCCCTCACGGTGAACGCCGGCCTGAGGTGGGAAATTGAGACACCCCGGCATGAGGCCATTGGCGCGCAGTCGGTGCTGTCACTGACCGCCAACAACCCTGATTCTCCGGGAACACCTGGAGCTTTGATCTATGGCAAGAGCGCCACGGGAGCTACGACTTACTTCAAGGATTTCGGACCGCGCATCGGGTTTGCCTACGCTCCGGACTTCGTTAAGAACACAGTCTTTCGCGGCGCATACAGCATTTACTACGCTCCGCTGACCTACTCTGACTTCGGCTACAGCCTCTCCAGCGGAACCACAGTCAACCCGAACTTCCAGAACGCTGACTCCTTTACGCCGGTATCGTCGCTGGATGCGGGCTTCCCAGCGTACACCCTTCCAGGCAACACACAGGACCCAACCCTCAACTCATTGAACCATAATGGAGTCAACTACGTTGCTCCTGGCTATGGCAGACCGGGCATGGTGCAGAACTGGGACGTGGAAATCCAGCACCAGCTTGCCACCGATCTGATCTTCAGCGTCGGCTACGTCGGGCAGCATGCCACGCGTCTGCGTTCAAACCTGGCGGAGGTCAACTCACCCAACCCAAAATACAATTCCCTGGGCCCGGCCCTTGGTTATGCGGTGGACGGCACCGATGGGAACAACGGTCCGACGATTCTGGCGGGGTTGGGCGTGACCGTGCCCTCCTGGTTCGTTTCTGGTTGGGGGGAACCACAAAGCGGTGGCACCGCTACCATCGGCCAGCTGTTGCGGCCTTTCCCGCAATACTGGAACTTCTCCACCGCCCAGATCCTGGAGAACCTGGGACAGTCCACCTACAACGCTCTCCAGGCCACGCTGGAACGTCGTTTCCGCAACGGGCTGAACGTGCTCGCGTCGTACACTTATTCCAAGACGATCACCGATGCCGACTCGGCGTTCTGGCTTGAATCGGCGTTCAATTCCAACGTTTACGGAGCGCAGAACCCATACAATCTGAAAGGCGAAAAGGCGGTCAGCTATCAGGACGTGCCGCACGCCTTTGCCATCAGTTATATGTACGAGTTTCCCGCCGGTCCGGGCAAGCGGTATTTCACCCACGGCGTAGCCAGCAAGGTTGTCGGTGGATGGCAAATCAGCGGGGTCCATCGCTACCAGTCGGGGGCTCCGACGGTAATCAACGATTATTACGGGAACTCCAACCCCTATAGTACGGGGAATTACCGGCTCAGTCTGACAGGCCAGCCGATTTTTAGAGGCGGGAAGTGGACGCCTGCACTCAACAGTAATTGGAACAGCGGCTGCACCGCAGTGAACGGGATTCAAACTGCTAACACGCCGCCTCCAGGGTCTCCCCCCTATCCCGTCGGCCCGGTAAATTGCGGAGCATTCGAAGATCCGAATGCTGTGTCTTTAACCGCCAAAACCGGTTACGCCTTCGGCAACCTTCCCTCGGTCGTTGGTTGGTGGCGAAGTCCATGGTACAAGAACGAGGACTTCTCCGTCCTCAAGCGGACCACCATTGCCGAGGGCAAGGATATCCTGTTCAAACTGGATATTCCCAATGCTTTCAACCGGCACACCTTCGGTGGCATTGACGGATGGGCTGGTGACCCTACCTTTGGCGTCCCGGGAGGTGGCGGCCACGGCGTGATCAATGCGCCTAGGCAGATCCAGGCGACGCTACGTTACGAATTCTGAGGCTTTCCGCAAACCCTGAAAGCCGCGAAAGGCTGGACGAGAGTCCAGCCTTTTGCTATTCCGGTACACCGGATCGGGTAGAATCTCTTGCAAGGGGCCATGAAGAACAATCGGTTCATGCGGGGTTTCTTCCCGGCAAATGTCTCACGACTCATCTTTGCATTGCTGTTGGGGCCAGCATTCCTGCCAGGACCGGCCCTGATCTCGGCGCAATCCGCCACAGAAGCCGAATTCGAGAAGGCGACCGAAGCCATGCGGGCAGGCAACCTGGACGCTGCCGGGGCCGGATTCGAGGCGGTGGTTCGGCAGATGCCCACGTTCGCTGAGGCCCACTTCAATCTGGGCATGGTGAATGAAGAGCGGGGGCGATACGAGGAAGCAATCGCCAGCTTCCAGAAAGCGCTCTCGCTTAAGCCGCGTCTGCATGGAGCCAATCTGTTTCTCGGGATCACCGAGTTTCGGATCAACCACCTCGACAAGGCTCACGCTGCGGTTGCCAAAGAAACCATCAATTACCCGAAGGATGCGGCGGCCTGGATGTGGCTCGGCGTGGTTGATCTGGCGCAAGACAACCCGGAAGACGCAGCCGCCGCGCTGGACAAAGCCGCCAAGCTCAAGCCCGACGACGAAGACATCCTTTACCACCGGGGACGAGCCCATCTGCTGGTTTCCAAGGACAGCTATGTCCGCATGTTCAAGGTCGACCCTAACTCGTGGCGAGTGCACCGCGTGTTGGCGCAGGCCGATGCTGAAGCCGACCGGCATCAGGAAGCGATCACGGAATATGAGGCAGCTATCAAACTGGCTCCGACGCAACCCGGCCTGCACGAGGAACTGGGATCGGAATACCGCAACGTAAACAAGATGGCTGAGGCCCAGCAGGCTTTCCAGCGTGAGCTTGAGCTCGACCCCAACAACGTCCTGGCAAGGTACAAGCTCGGAGCCCTTGCAGTGGAGCTGGGCGATGGCGCAAAAGGGAAAGAGTTAATCGAGGCCGCGCTTCGCGAGAAGCCGGGGCTTCTCCATGCGGACTACAATCTGGGCCGCGCCGAGATGCTGGTCGGTGAAGACGAAGCGGCGGCCGTCCACCTGCAAAAAGCCACTGCGTACGATTCCGACTCCCTGGTTGTGGAGCAGGCCTGGTATCAGCTTGGAACCATCTACCGGCGCCTCCACCGCATGGATGAAGCGCGGAGCGCGATGGCCAAGTTCCAGGAACTGAAGGATGAACGCGCAGCGAAATCCCAGAAGTCGTTGGAGAAACATCAAGAAGAACATCCCAGTACTGCAGAAGAGCCCCCGACGCCCCAATAGCTTCTATAGCATCGGCGGGGTTCTCTATCTGCTCATTTTCCCGGAGTGGCTTCGGTGATTGTAAGAAACTGATTGCTTCGGACGTCGTTCAAAACCTGCACGGTTCGGCTTGGCCACGAAATCTCGATACGCTTCACCATCGTGGCTTGTCCCAGTCCAAAATGTACTCGTCTGTCCCCCGATGATTGATAACTGCCTGCAGTAGTTACTGTGGCGAACTGGTCGCTTTCGTCGGTGACCACCTTCACTCTTGCGCCAATTCCGTCGCGGTTACTCTTTACACCCACAAGCTTTAGCGAGATCCAATTGTTGTTATTGGACGTTTCGTTCATCCACACCATCGCCGGACCGTCATTGGTTGTCACGACTACATCAAGACGCCCATCGTTGTTGATGTCGCCAACCGCCATACTGCGGGATGCCCACTTCTGCTGAAAAAGACTACCCGAACTCGCAGAAACGTCAGTGAACTTTATTCCACCTTCGTTGTGAAGCAGCAGAGGAGACTCCCGATAATGCAGATTGGGCGTAGTCACTTCGATGTTGTCCATGACATGCGCCTGGACAACGAACAGATCCTTCCAGCCGTCGTTGTCGTAATCCATGAACTTCACACCCCAACCCGAGTGCTCCCGCGTAATTGTTCCTAGCCCCGTCTTGTCGGATGAATATTCAAACGTGCCATCCCGCGTGTTCGTGAACAGAGCGTACCGCTGATTTGCCAAATCCGTAATAATGATGTCCGGCCAGCCATCGTTGTTGTAGTCCTCGAAATCAACACCCATACCGGAGAACGTGGCCCCGTTGTCGTCGACTGCGGCGCCGGAAACAATGCCGATTTCCTCAAACGTGCCATTGCCCTTGTTGTGAAACAGCCCTTCAGGGATCGCATCGTTGGAGATGACGAAGTCAGTCCATCCATCGCGATCGTAATCGGCAATGGCGACACCGAGCCCTTTGCAAGGACGGCTAGCACCGGCCTTCTGCGCAACTTCTACGAACTTGCCGTTACCTTCGTTGTGGTAGAGGAGAATCGATGCAGGCTTGAAGAGTTTTGGATGGCAGTAGGCGCGGTGGCTCTCAGGCTGCTCGCCGCAGTAGATGTCGGTGAAAGTCCATTCCATGTACCGCGCAACAATTAAGTCCAACTTGCCGTCATTGTCGTAATCGATCCAGGCGGCGCTCGTGGACCATCCAGAACCTTCGACCCCGGCACTGGCGGTCACGTCGGTAAACGTGCCGTCGCCGTTGTTGTGATAGAGAGTGTTTCTACCGTACCCTGCAACGAACAAGTCTTCGTATCCGTCGTTGTCGTAGTCGCCCACGGCAACGCCCGTGGTGTAGCCTGCTCCGGTTAAGCCAGCCTTTTCGGTAACATCCTCGAAGGTTCCGTCCTCTTTCTGATGGAAAAGGCGATTCCAATATTTGGGCGCGGTTTTCTTGGGAATCGACCCGGGGGGCATGGGATCATCAATCTCCGCGCCGTTGCCTAGAAAAATATCGAGACGCCCATCGTTGTCGTAGTCGAAAAGCGCCACTCCGGAGCCCATTGTCTCCAGAAGATACTTGCGGGACGTGGGAGAAGCTTCCTGCTTAAAGTGAATACCCAACTTTGAAGTTACATCCACGAAGTTGGCTGAAGAAGGTGTGCGGCTGACCGCTTGAGCATTCTCCGCCGGGGAAAACGCCCAGACCATGTTTGCGGCAGACTGGGCGTTAGCCGCTATCGGCCGCAAGCTGCCGGCAGCGGTCGCCAGCAAGCCGAGGGCTGAGGACTCCAGGAACCTGCGTCTTGTCGTTTCCCTAGCTATCTGCCAGTACCCCGGCAAACTCGCTCGTGGATGGACGCATCGCCACAGCAGAAGGATCCCTGCTCCAGCGGTTCTGCTCCCAACCAAGCGGTTAACCAGTCAGCATTGTGGTTTACCCCACCGCGTCGTGTCAAAAGATTTCCGCTGGTACGTCCTGAAATTGAAACAAGATCTGATTTCGGTGTCCGTCGTCCACCGTTCATTCGTGTTTTGTTCGTCTCTGACCGCTTGGATTTGCACGCGAGCTTATGAGAAGATGAACGCAGTCTTGCGGCCGCGTTTTGGGTTCCATGACGACACTCATCGTTGGTTCGCTGGCCTGTGGCGCTCCCCGGGTTCTTCTGGCCGATGTGTTCCTGATCGTCTCTTTCGTGGTCGACAGAATGATAAAAATCTGCGACCCTGAATTCTTGCCGACGTGCCCGCACGAGCCCGATCCGCTGGCAACCGGCAGCCCAACACTTTCGGCACCGGCAGCATCGAAGACGTCGCTTTTCAGACTCATGACGGGTCGATCGTTCTGCTGGTGCTGAACTCCGCCAGCAGCGCCGAAACGTTCACTGTGTGTTACAAAGGCCAGTCATTTAATTACACTCTGCCGGCCGGAGCTGTTGCGACCTTTAGCTGGAAGTAAACTGCGTTCTGTCTAACGCGTCAGAGTGCTGAGCGGCGAACCAGCCAAAGTCACTTACTGGTGCGCGACAAGAGCGCACAACTCTATCCCGCTTGAAGGACAAGAATGACACTTCATACCATCGATTGGCTCGTTATCCTGGCCTATGCCGGAGCCGTGCTTGCCATTGGTCTTTTTGTTGTACGCCGCCCGACCAGTACCGAGGGGTACTTCCTGGCTGGGCGCCAGCTTCGCTGGCCATTCATCGGCGCATCCCTGTTCGCGGCTAACATCTCGGCTGAGCACTTCGTCGGTCTGGCCGGCAGCGGCTACACGCTTGGCATGGCCGTCGGCGGCTTCGAATGGATGGCCATCTACTGCCTCATCCCGCTCGTCGTCCTGTTTCTGCCCTTTTACATCCGCAATAAGATTTATACCGTTCCCGAGTTTCTGGAGCGGCGTTTCTCGCCCACGGTGCGCCTGGTCTTCTCAGGTTTCATGGTCGTTCTATCGGTGCTGGCGAAGATTTCGATTTCTCTCTGGGCCTCGTCGCTGGTCCTGTCCGATGTCTTGGGGTGGAATCATCTGACGGTGATTTGGGTCGTGGGACTCTTCACGGCACTCTACACTATGAAGGGCGGCCTGCGCGTGGTCGTCTATACCGACGCGCTTCAGACGGGAGTGTTGCTCGTCGCAACGCTGTTCTTGGTCGGCATTGGACTTGGGCATGTCGGTGGACTGACAGGGTTGTACGCGCGGCTCGACCCGGCGATGTTCCACATGGTCAAACCTGCCACCGACCTGGACGTCCCATGGCCCGGGATGTTCTTTGGCGTCTTCCTCCTCGGCAGCTTCTACTGGTCGATGGACCAAGTGCTCGTCCAGCGCGTCTTCGCCGCGCGCGATTTGAACGAGGGCCGTCTGGGAGCGGTCTTCTGCGGATTCTTCAAGATCCTTACCCCTTTTCTGCTCGTGTTGCCGGGGCTTGTGGCGCGGGCGCTCTTCCCTCACCTCGTTCGGCCGGATGAGGCGTACACCACGCTCCTGCGTCACCTTATGCCCACGGGTTTACTCGGCCTGACCGTCGCGGGGATCACCGCAGCTCTCATGGGACACATCAGCGCCACCTACAACTCTGTGGCGACCCTTGTCACCCGCGACTTTTACCTACACTGGCGCCCAGCCGCTCCTCAGGAGCAGCAGATCCGCGTCGGCCGGATCGTTGTGCTCGCTGTTTTTGCCCTGGGAGCACTATGGGCACCGATCATTGGGCACTTCAGATCACTGTGGATCTATCTGCAGAGTGTCCAGGCGTACCTGATGATGCCCTTCGCCGGGATCTTTTTCGCCGGCGTGCTTTGGAAGCGGACGACGTCCCAGGGCGTGCTGGCGTGCGCCGGTGCCGCCGGTGCCCTTGCGCCATTGTTCATGATCAACGCTCAGTGGCACTTCTTGCCATTCATGGATCATCCCCTACTGCTCCCGTGGCTGCATGCGGCGATGCTCTCCTTCGCGATCTGCATGGCGGTGCTTATCGGCGTAAGTCTCGCGACGCCGCGTCCGGTAGCGGAGCGACTCATCGCGACTACGGTAGAGTGGTCCGGCTTGTCCGTCGCTGTAGCGGAGAAACCGCGCCTCCGCTTTGCGGACTATCGCCTCTGGTTCTCGCTGCTCGTTCTTCTCGTGACTGTGCTGTGGTGGTTGTTGCGCTAGGCGAGCATGCGCCGGACGCATGCTCGGTCCACCGAAAGTGTCTGATTTCAAGCCTCTCGGCACGATCTCGGAAAAACCGCTTCTGGCCCGTGATGCGGGAACTGTCGGTGATAGCTTTCTTGTTTCAGTATCTACCGTAGGTTTTTGCGCACTCGATAAGTTTGTCAATCGCCTCAGGGGGCGCCGTCGGAGGCAATGCGCAACCGGGCCCGAGGATGAATCCCCCGTCCGGCGCGAGAATCTCGAGGGCTTCGCGGCAGGCGGTCTCGACGTCCTCAATGGAACCTTGATGAAGAACTCCGCTGGGATCGATAGGACCAAGAAGTGTGGCCTTCCCCGCAGTTGCGCTCTTGGCAGCAGCCTTGTTGCACGTGTAGTCGAACTCCAATATCTTGGCGCCGGTCTCAACCATAAGGCCGATGATTTTCGTGGTATTGCCGCACGTATGATAGGCCACAAAAAAATCATCGCTCTGCAGCGCGGTCACGACCTTCTTGCCATAAGGGAGGCCATACTTCTTGTACATGGTTGGCGAGATCACATCCGGTGAGCAGAGCGCCTCGCCGAGAGAAGTGCCAGGACAGCCCATCTGCTTGAACATATTCGCGTAAAGCAGGTAAGCCTCTGTCGTGTACTCCAGAAGTTGAAAGATCAAATCATCGTTCTTGCCCGTCCTCATCTCCATCATCAGCGGGACGGTTCCGGCGAGCATACAGGCCAAATCGAAGGGTCCCTGGTCAGCTCGGCCCATAACGTAGACCCGGTCGCCAATCTGATCAAGCACGAACCGAGTTGCATCGAGGACGGCTCTGCACAGAGGGGATTTCGAGGGATCCGGTTTCCTCAGCTTCGAAATCTCCGAAAGGTCCTTCAGAAACGGTTTCTCGATTCGGGGGGCGCTGTCCTCTGCATAATTCACTTCGCACCCGCAGGCCTCAGCGAGGGCTGCCGTTCCGTTTTCAATAAGGAGCATGTCATGGCCGAACCTCTTCCAGGCTGCGACCTGCGCCTCCCCCAGCACCTGTCCGTCCTGATAGAGCTTCTCCGGCGGCAGCTTCGAGCCAACGACAGTCATCATGAAGTTGTGCAGGTCCACCGGGACGCGGTCGTGAGGCTCATACCGGATGGTTGCGAGACAGCGTTCAAGCGAGGTCATTTCTTCGGACATGGCTATCCTCTTTCACTGTAACTCTATCGGATTTTCCCATTTGACACTGGAAACTGAGGACTGGTTAACTTCAAGCAGTAAATCTACACGGAACCCAACCTATGTCATCTCGTCGGAATTTCGCCAGCCTGTGTGGGGAATGGCTGTTTCGCATCGACCCGGACAATGGGGGCACGCAGAACAATTGGTATGGCCTGAACGTTCCGGGTGAAGGTTGGCGAACCGTCATAGTGCCTCACACGTGGCAGATCGAGGCCCGGCTGGCTGAGTATTGATGCCAAACATGCCGACATACGCAATCGCCCAGGTTAACGATTTCAGAGTCGGACGTTTGTGCTTCAGGGGCTGATGACGCGGCCCTCAGGGAAAGGAAACAGTACAATGGCGAAACGACCAATCTCACGGCGCAAGTTCCTATTGCATTCATCGAGCGCAGCGGGCCTGATGCTGGCGGGAGGCCCTCTCGCGGGCATGCCCGCCCCGGTTGCGGCTGAAACGTCGACTACGTTAGGGGACCGATCGCAAACACCAACTGTGCCGGCCGGTACTATTCCGTCCTGCGCCTGGAAGCGACCCCTCGGTGATTTGCCCAAGATCGCGCTGATGCCGGAAGACGGCGTTCCGCCGCAGGATCGGGCCGGACTGAATACGCTGACGCGGGTCAAGAAGGGAGTTCCGCTGGGGGGAATTGGCGCGGGTAATTTCATGTACAACATCTGCGGCACATTCGGGCCATGGCAGATGAAAGTGGGAAGATACGAGGAACGTTTTCTCGCTCAAGGAGCGTTTCATATCCGGGAACAAGTAGACGGAAAGCGCGCAACGGCGCGGACTCTTGCTACCGATGACGTACTGCCAGCCTGGCCACGGCTCCAGCCGGGCGAAGGCGAATACTACGCTCTGTTCCCGCGCGGTTGGTGCACTTACCGACCCTTCGAGACCAATATCGCCTTGGAGTTTTTCACCTCGGTCATCAAAGACAACTACCGGGAAACGTCTCTCCCCGCCGCGCTCTTCCAGTTCAGGATTCATAACCCGTTGTCGTCGCCCGTCGAGGTCTCAGTCATGTTCACTTTTCCGAATGCGCCCTACACCGGACCTCAGAACACGCCGATGGGGAAGCCAAAGGGGGCCGACGTTGACGAAACGGCGAGGGAGCGACGCGGACTGACCAACGACCTGGCTCGCGATGAGCATTCCGGGATCACTGCGATCCTGATGAAGGCCCACCATCCAACGAATCCGCCGGAAACGGAAAACTCGGAATGGTGCATCGCCACGAATGCTCCGGCATCACATACCACGGTTTGGGATGGCGAAGGGGACGGAGCCGAGATTTGGCAGGATTTCTCTGCCGATGGAGAACTGGCGGATAAGCCCCTGAGCCTGGACAGCAAACTCCCCTCGGGAGCGCTGTGCGTAAAGGTCAAGGTTGCTCCCGGCTCGGAAGTGACTGTTCCCTTCGCCCTCACCTGGTATTTCCCGCAGATTGAATTTGGACACGGCACGCGTTGGTGGCGCCGCTACACTGAGTACTATCCGGCCAAGCCCGGGCAGGCGTTTGAAATCGCCAAGGAAGCCTTGCTCAAAGCAGGGGAGTGGCTAAAGGCCGTCGAGGGGTGGCAAACCCCAATCGTCCAGAATCCAGCGTATCCTGACTGGCTCAAGCAGAGCGTTCTGAATGAGCTGTACTACGCTACGTTCGGCGGCTCGTTCTGGGAAAATGGCTGCATCACCAAACCCAAGAAGTTCGGCAATCGTCCCGGGCAGCACCTGGCGTCGGTGATGGAATGCCAGGAGTACGCCTTTGCGGAGACCTTCGACGTCCGCCATCACGCTTCCCGCAGCAACCGGGATCTCTGGCCGCAAATCGAGCGCGACATCCTGCTGGTTTTCTCCGATTTCATCAGGGATTCCCCGGACGGGAGTTGTCCCCACGATGCAGGCTCCATCTCGGGGGACCCGTTTTTTGAATACGATGGCTACGGTCGCTGGTACAACACTTCCCCCATGGGAATTAAGGGCCGGATTACCACCCCCTGGTCCGAGTTCTCGCCCAAGTTCATCCAGCAGTGCCATGCCTATTGGCACGAGACCAAGGACAGCAAGTTTCTGGACGATGTGTGGCCGGCGCTCGTGCGAACCTACCGTTACCAAAAGACGACCGACACTGACGGCGACGGCTTGAGCGAAATGAAGAGCTCTGAATATAAGGACAACAAGCTGTTCAACGCTATTCTCTGGCTCGGCGCCCTGGAAGCGCTCGAAGCGCTAGCTGAACACAGGATGGATAAAGCCCTGCTCGAGGAGTTCACTGCAGAACGGAAGAAGGCTCAAGCCAGCACAGAAGAGCAATTCTGGAACGAGGAACTCGGCTACTATCAGTACAACGCCCATAACCCCGACATCATGGCCGACGCCACAGTGGGCGAGCGTTACGTCGATGTGACCGGTCTCCCGCCGGTGGTGAACGCTGACCGCCTCACGTCGCATTACCGGCAACTGTTCAGGCGCGCTGTGTTGCCGCTCAGGGATTTCAACGGCGATGGGGTTGGCGACATGGGCGCGGCGAACGCGCTTCACCCCGACTCAACCCCCGGGGTCGGCGACAGTGAGTATGCGCATCAATTTGAGGTCTGGACAGGAGTCAGCTATTGCGCAGCCGCGAACCTCTACCACTGGGGGAAGCGCATTCCAGACGGATCCCTGCAAGCCGACGCCTTGCTGCTTGCATGGGGCTTGTACTACCAGACTTGGGTGAACGAACAGACAGCCTATTGGTTCAGCACACCGGAGGCTTGGAGACTTGAGGATCCCAAGAAGTTTCGAGCCTTGATGTACCAGCGGGCGCGGGGAATCTGGGAACTGGCGATGGAACTAAGTGATCCTTATCGCTCCTGAGCGGGCGCGCTTTGTGTTGTTTATCGGGAATGGAAGAGGAAGTTCGCCGACTCATCGGAAACAGACGCTACCAACGGCGCCACGTTATCGCAAAAGCTTAAGGAGTAAATCGCGATGTCAGCAGAGACGACAAGACGGGGATTCCTTAGAAGTTCGGCCCTTGGATTAGCGGGCACAGCGGCTGTGGGGACATGGCCTTGGCTCGAAATGAAGGTTGAAGTGCGTCAAACCCCGACTGCGCCCCGCGGCAGCAGGAGCGGCGAGATCAGCGCTTGGGCGACCAGCGAAAAACGGCGATTTGCCAAGCAGGATCCGATCCGTTGGCGTCCTGTCTCAGCGGAGCCGTCGCACGACGCGATTGTCCTTAGTCCTGACAGGAAATTCCAACAAATCCTGGGATTCGGCGCTGCATTTACCGACGCGGCGTGTTTTATGTTCAACCAGCTTGCCGCAAAGCAGCGCGAGCTGTTATTCCACGAACTGTTTCATCCCGCGGAAATGGGGCTTAATGTTTGCCGGACCTGCATCGGAGCCAGCGACTATTCGACCAAGGTTTACAGCTATGACGAGGGAGAGCCCGACCCCGAGTTGAAGCGCTTCTCGATTGAACACGACCGCGAGTACATCTTGCCCATGCTGCACGAGGCGCGGACGGCGAATCCCGACCTGTTCCTTTTTTCCTCGCCCTGGAGCCCACCGGGATGGATGAAGAGTGGAGGTTCGATGCTGGGCGGAGCAATGCGCCAGCGATATTTTTCAGCCTACGCGCAATATTTCGTGAAGTTTCTCCAAGCCTATGCGGCCGACGGAGTGCCAGTTCAGGCCGTTACCGTGCAGAACGAAGTTGACACCGATCAGGACGGGCGCATGCCGGCCTGCATCTGGCCGCAGGAATATGAAATCGGCTTCGTCAAGCATGACCTGGGGCCGGCGTTGGAGCAGAACGGGCTGAAGACCAAAATTTGGATTCTCGATCACAACTACAACCTGTGGGGGCGGGCCATTGCCGAACTCGATGATCCGGGAGTGCGTCGCTATGCCAATGCCATTGCCTGGCACGCCTACGGCGGAACGCCAGAGATGATAAGCAGAGTTCACGAAGCGCATCCTGACGCGGAAATGTTCTGGACCGAAGGCGGCCCCGACTACACCAGCCCTGACTACCTAACCGACTGGGCTAAATGGGGCGGGACTTTCACGTCAGCTCTGCGCAACTGGTGCCGCTCGGTCACGGGATGGAATCTGGCGCTGGACGAGCGTGGCCGGCCGAATATCGGCCCCTTCCCCTGCGGTGGCCTTGTGACCATCCACTCGCAGACCAAGGAAATTACGCGCAGCGGCCAATATTGGGCATTCGCCCACTTTTCAAGGGCCATCCGCCGGGGAGCGGTCCGGTTCGATTCCGAATGCGCGGTCCCCGGGATCTGTCACGCTGCGTTCGAAAATCCTGACGGCACGCACGCGCTCGTCGTTACCAATGCAGGGCCAGCTCGGACTGCGGCTATCCGAATGGGAGGCATGGAGGCGGGGATCGCGCTGGACAATGACTCCGTTGCCACCTTTGTGTGGTCATGAGTAGCCGCCTAGCGATGAGCTTCGTTTCGCGGGTTGCGTATGAACCGGCCCTATTTTCCAAGTCTGGCACGGTATTTCGTTCTGTACCTCCAGTCGTACCAGCAGGCCACAGCGTATAATCGCCCGGAAGAAATTGAGCACGACGTGAAGATCCTCAGGCTGAAGACCGCGGTGGTCGAGGGCAATTTCGATTGGACATTCGTCCGCATCGAAACGGATGAAGGACTGCGAGGGCTGGGTGAATGCTTCTTCGCTCCCGGCCTCACTTCGATTCTGCGCTCGCTCGAGCCGCTGCTGCTGGGCGAGGACCCGCGCGACATTCATCGATTGTTCCGCAAACTGCAGCTTGCCACTTCCGGCGCCGGTTCGGTTGCCGGCATTGTCTACAACGCGATCAGCGGCATCGAAGCCGCGCTCTGGGATGTGCTTGGCCAATGGCTTGAAGTACCAATGTATCGTCTGCTGGGAGGAAAGTTCCGCGACAAGATCCGCATTTATGCCGATTGTCATGGAGGCGAAGCTCTCGAGAGCCTGGACGAGGTATTGCGCTCACGCCCTGCGCCTTGGGAGTTGAAAGATGCCAAACACCGCTCGAAAGATTACTTCGGCGGGGCGGGCGGAGATCCCCCGCTGTCGCCAGATGACTACCGCCGTCAGGCTCTGGCAAAAAGAGCAGAAGGCTTCACCGCCCTGAAGTTTGATCTCGACGTGCCCGGTACCGAAGGTCGCGATCCCCATAATCGTGTGCTCACCAACCGCGCGATCGATCACATGGTGAGCTTGATCGGAGCGGTTCACGACACGGTGGGCAGCGACACCGACATCGCGGTAGATTGCCATTGGCGCTACAACGCCAGCGATGTCGTGAAAGTGGCGCGCGAACTCGAATCATTCCGCCTGTTGTGGCTTGAAGATCCAGTTCCGCCCAACAACGCCGCCGCGCTGAAAGAGGTCAGTTCGAAAGTGCGGATCCCGATCGCCACCGGAGAGAATCTGTTTTTGTTCGAAGGCTTTCAAGAAAT
>OMOD01000135.1 GCA_900290255.1 Candidatus Sulfotelmatobacter kueseliae | reverse complement strand
TGGTCGGGCCACCCTTATACGCTACCCATTGGGGCTTGCTGAAGCAACCGGATAATCAGAAGTGCTCTACATGCGGGTTAGTCGGCGTAAACGGCCATTGCACTCAAAATCCCCGGTCAGGGGTCGATGAGTGTAAAGGGGATGTTTCACCAGTTGACTGTCGCCATTTTGCCGCTTGGATACTGGGCTAGGTTGATTTTCTGAGTACCCTGACGAGCAGAAACAGCGCCACTATCCCGACGATCCAAAGCACTAGGTGCCTTACCATGATGGGCATCATGGTCTCATTGCTCCTGCTATGCCAGCAAGGGTGTTGAGCCGCAACAGTCCGGTCAATGAGCGTAACCAGGATTTACCGTCAATTTCGGGCAGGCGAGCGTAAGGACAACGATTCACTTGACAAACACTCCTTGGAGGCGCACTGTTCCGCAGGGTCTCTTCATACTAGCCACTCTCGCTTTCCTTTCGGAGCTGTAGTTTTCTGAGCCGTATCGGGTCCTCGGCGGTCCAGTAGTCAATCACGGGCACTTCGGTTCAAGGAGGACAGCATGATCCCAAAGTATGTCTCGGCAGTTCTGATTATCGCGCTCAGTTTGGCTCTCTGCATACCCGCGGAAGCGCAAAGTTCATCCGGCACAATAGGCGGTGTCGGCACCGGGACCATCGTTGGCGTAACCGTGGGAGTGGCGGCGGGAGTGGCAGTCATCGCTATCGTGGCCGTCCACTATTCGAAAAAGCGAGTGATTACGGGATGCGTCAGCCCTGGGGCGAACGGAATGACCGTTACTGACGAAAAAGACAAGCAAATTTATGCTCTTTCTGGCAACACGACAGGCATTAAGCCGGGCGACCGAATGAAGCTGAAAGGCAGGAAAGTTAAGCCGAAGGGGCCCGACAAGACCCTTGTCTGGGAAGCAAAAGGTGTTACCAAGGACTTTGGCGTCTGTCAGCCGTAGCCGTGATTCGACCCTAAAATCTCCCGGCGACTTGCAGGAATCAAGACTCACGGCAAGCAGGTTAGAACTGTCAGGAGTTAACTGTTGCAATCAGCGTTAGCGCTTATTGACTTGCTTCGGACTTCAAGCTGTCGGGACCGCATCTACCAGCGAGAACGCTAAGAAGCCGTCAAAGGCCGAGGCCGATCGGCGCCAACGCGGCGTCGCGGCAGGAAAACTCTTGTGCCATCTCTATGGCACCTTCTGGCGTTGACTGGGAAATTGGTGCAGGTTACTTTTGAAACCGTCCTTCCCCCGACGGTAACCTGATGGGGGCACTCCAAAAAATTCCGACGTTCTTGACCGTGTGCGCGCTGGTGATGATCTTTGCCTGCCTGAAGCGGCACACGCGCTGCGCCCGCCTGACGCTGTGGGCGGTGGGCTGGACACTGGTTTTCATCCACTTCGCGGCGCAGTTGCTCGAGCCCGGCGCCGGTCCTGCCGATCCGTTTCTGCTGGCCATTGATGGCGGGGCGCTGCAGGCGGCCGCGATCGTGTTTCTGGTTTCGGTCTCGGCGGTGGTCGAGGAGCGCGCCCGCCGGACTCTTCTCCTCCTGGCGCTGGCCGTGCCTTCCGTGACTTATGCCGTGCTCAATGCCTACGATGTGCGCTGGCGCTGGCCGTACGTTTTGTGCCTGGCTGGGTGTTTCGGCGCCGCTGCCGGATTTTCTTTCTGGGTCAAGCGCGGCTTCTCGTTGTATCTGGCCGCGGTCACGTTGCTGTGCTCCCTCGCCGGCGCGTGGGCGATCCAGGCGGCGCTGAAAGGTTCGTTTCATGAAGGGACGGTCGTGCTGCTGGGCATCGGTTTCGCCCTGCCGGGCGTCTTCATCTGCCGGCATTATTGGAATGCTTCGCCCGCTGTCCTGACGATCTCCGGCGGATTCTCCTGCTGGGGAGCGGTGTTTCCCTCGCTCTGGTTGATCGCCCGCTATGCTCCGCACATGAGCCTGCCCGGCGCCCTGTGGGAGACTCCCAAGCTGTTTGTCGCCCTGGGGATGATTCTGGCCGTGGTGGAAGACAAGTCGGAGGCGATCGCGGGCATGCAGCGCCAGGCGGAAGCGCTCAACCGGCAACTGGAACGCTTTTCGGCAATCACCTCGCGCCTGCTGAGCGGCGCGGCGCCGGATGCGATTTGCCCGGACGTTGCCGCGGCCATCACGGAGGTAAGCAGCTTCCGCGCGGCAGTGATCCTGATCGAGAGCCCGGAGGGAATGCTGCGGATCGCCGGCTCAAGCGGGCTGTCGCCGGAGTGTTTGCGGATGCTCGAGGAGCGAACGCCGGAGTGGACGGCCAGCCACATTCGGGGTCTTTGTGCTCGCGGGCGGCGGATCGGCAAGATGTCGTTCGTGGTGGCGCCGGACGCTCAGCCGTCGAACGGGACGGGTTCCATGGCCCTCGCGGGACGCGAAACAGAAGGAAAGCCCAGTGCCTGCCGGGAGAGCGGAACGCAACTGCTGATCCCACTGAACTCGGCAGCGGGAACGTGCCTGGGAAGTATCACTTTGACCGCAGGGTGCGAGGTGAGCGCGATCGCGGCAGAGGAACTTGCCCACATCGAGTCGCTGGCCGGCGATCTGGCCGTAGCGGTGGAATTGAAATCGCTGCACACCCAGTTGGTGTGGTCCGAAAAACTGGCGGCGATGGGTCAACTGGTCGCGGGCGTGGCCCATGAACTCAACAATCCGCTCACCGCGATCATGGGCTTCGGCGAATTGATGAGCGACGCCATCACTTCGGCGCGCACTCAGGATCAGCTCAAGCGGTTGCTGAACGAGACCCGCCGCATGAAGCGCATTACCGACAACCTGCTGCGCTTTTCGCGGCAAAGCTCACGCGATATCAGCGTGGCGCGGCTGGCTCCGGTAGTACAGGAAGTCGTGACTCTCTGTGAGTACTACACGCGCAAGTCGAAGGTCAGCGTGGAAGTTGAGATTTCGCCCGACCTGCCGCTGCTGGCCATCAACGAAGATGAAATCAAACAAGTCCTGCTGAACCTGTTCAACAATTCCTGCGACGCGCTGCAGGAGGTTGCGGAGAGCCGGCAGATCAGGATTCGCGCCTACCAGGCGGGGGCTCGCGCGGTGATCCAGGTGGAAGATACGGGCCCGGGATTCTCCAATCTCGGCCGCGCGCTCGATCCTTTCTACACCACCAAGCCGGTGGGCAAAGGCACGGGCCTGGGACTGAGCGTCTGCTACGGAATCGCCAAGCGCCGCGGGGGCGATCTCAGAATCGAAAACGTCGCGCCGCATGGCGGGCGCGTCACGCTGGAATTGCCGGTGGTGGAAACGCTGCCCCAGGCGCTGCTGGTGGCCAGCGCGCACGCCTAGACGCTGGCTCGAATCGGCGCGAGACTTCGTCTTCTCGCTCGCTCCGGCGTTCCCCTCTTTCACGGCTATCCTCGGGCACAGCGAGGATTCCGCTTGCATCATTTTGCAGGCAGGCGCTAGTGTTGTGTCCCGCAAATACGCGAACAAAGTCAGGCCTCAAATCTGGGTCGAGGTTTCCTGGCCCCAGCGGCTAAAGCCGCTGTTTTCCAGGGGCTCTTCACGGCGCGGCTGGAAGCCGCGCCCTTTCAAAGCCTGACCAACTTTTGACGCGAACTGGCGAGACACCACGCTAGCTGGTCGGGGAAGACTCACAACTGCGGAGCTTCGCTCCGCCGGACAGCCGAGGGCGGCTGTCCCCACACGGACAAGGTAGGAGAGGAACCATGAAACCAGGTGCGACACAGGCAGTGGTTCGGCGGATAGCGGCGATGGTTTGTGGTTGGCTGGCGGCAGCATCACTCGCCGCCGTTCTCATCAGCAACTCCGCGGCCCAGAACGAGCCGCCAAAAGTCAGCGGCGGACCTCTCAATCCTTTACCCGGCCTGGGTGAGCCGCTGGCGCGCGATCCGATCTTCGTCTACAACAACTGGTCGGCGTACGACGAACTTTCCGACAACGTCCTGCTGACCGAGCAGTTGGCGATGAAAGAGTTGGATGAGATTCTGCGGCTGCGGCGGCTGGGCGTGCGCATCGATTACTACACCATCGACGCCTTCTGGTTCGATCCCGACGGCAGCTACCGCACCTGGCGCAAGCCGAGTTGGCCCAACGGGCCGGACGCATGGATTCGTAAATGCCGCGAAAACGGCATTCTGCCCGGTCTCTGGTTCAGCACCAATACGCTGGTCAAAATCAATGCCGCGCCGGAATGGCGGGAGTCCCTGAACGAGAACAAGGGCGCGATGTCGTTTTCCGAGGGCGGATTCCTGCCCAATTTCATGGAAACGCTCCAATATTGGTACGACCGCGGCATCCGCATCTACAAATTTGATTTCGTGGATTTCGGCGCGGCCACGCCGGAGACGGCAAGGACGAACAGTCCGGCCGAGATCCGGGCGCGGAATGAAGAGGCTTTCCGCGACGCTCTGCAAAAATTCCGCCAGCAGAATCCCGACGTGGTGCTGGTTGCCTTCAACGGCTTCGGCGGCGACGTCGAATCCACGGCCGGGCCTTTCCCCTTTCATAACGTCGTCGACCTGCGCTGGCTGGAAGTGTTTGACTCCATGTACTCCGGCGATCCCCGGCCCTCCGACGTGCCGGAGATGAATTTCTGGCGCTCGGTCGACATTTACAGCGACCACATGGTGCGCCGCTACCAGCAGAGTTTTCTTCCGCTGGAGCGCGTTGACTCGACCGGCTTCATGCTGGGCAATACGGGCACGATTTATTACCGCAAGACGCACGCCTGGAAAGGCGCACTCATCCTGATGATGGCTCGCGGCGGCTGGGTCAATACCATCTATGGCAGCCTGGAGTTTCTCACCGACGACGATGCCCGCTGGTTCGCCAAGGCGCAGTCGTTGTACCGGGAATTGCTGGCCACGGGCCGCAGCAAAACTTTCGGCGGGATTCCCGGCGAGGTGCAGCCGTATGGCTTCGGTTCGCTCGATTCCGATGGGGCGGTCTACGCCGTCGTGAATCCCGCGCAGAGTGTGGAAGAAATTCAGATGGCGCGGCTTTCCCGGGAACAACCGGCCGTTTCCGGCGGGCGCATCCTGTTTCGCGATGCCGGATTCATGCCCATCCTCAGCGGCGACCCCATTAAGCTCGGGCCGGGACAGATGGCATTAGTAGGATTCGGCAAGTATGCCAGCGCCAAGTACGATCTGGGCGTGCAGGAGGATGTCCGGATTCCGCAATCGATCACGCAAGTTGCGGCGAAATTCACGGGCGAGGGGAATGTGATTCGAGCCGAAGTGACGGCTCCGGCGAAGGGCGACTTGCGGATTGTCATGCAGCAGCGATCGGCGAAAGACGGAAGCGTAATGCGCAGCTGGAAAGGTGGTCCCCCGAATGGCACGAATATGGGCAAAGTGTTCGTGATCAAGGCGTGGCAGGCAGGTAAGCCGCTGCCGGTCGAGATCGACTACGACAAGGTAATCTGGAGCGGTTTGTCGTGGGCGGTGGGCGAGATTCGTCACGGGACACTCAAAGCCGGAGATCCGGTGCAAGTGGAGTGCACTTCGACCGGGGAGGAAGTGAGGCTGGAGGGGAAAGTGTACGCTGTCGTGTACTGACTTAACCCGTTTTCCTGCAAACGTGTACGCGGCGCCGGCTGGTGCTTTCCGGGTCTTTGAGGCCAAGTATTTTTCTTGACAGTGGTCTTTGCGGGTATTTATGTTGCGGGGTTTGGACGACGGCAGTGGCCCATCGAGCCTATTGTTTGCGGTTTGTAGTAAACGTTTACCAACATCGGTTGCCGCCCGGCGCCGGGCGGCACAAGGGGTATTTCCTATGAAACCTTCGATCACCCTAAGGCAATTCTGTCTGGTGTTTTTCTTATTCTTCTTCCTTACCGCCGCACTGTCGGCCCAATCCAATCGAGCCACCATCACCGGGACCGTCACCGACACCTCGGGCGCCATTGTTCCCGGCGTCGACGTGACCGCCACCAATACCGGCACGAACGTCCCCACCAAGACGGTCTCGAACCAGGACGGTATTTACGTCATCCCCAACCTTTTCCCGGGACAATATTCGGTCGAATTCAAGAGAGACGGATTCGAGACCCTGCGCCGTCCGACGGTAACGCTGGAATCGACCGAGGTGGCCCGCATCGACGCCACCCTGAAGGTCGGCGCGGTCACCCAGACCGTCACCGTAACCACCGATGCGCCCGTGCTTGACCTGGAGCGGCCTTCGGAAGGGACGAACATGAACGGCCAGGTGGTCACCGACCTGCCGCTCAGCATTTATAACGGCGGCCGGTTCGTGGAGAATTTTGCCGTCGCGATCACGCCGGGCTATTCGCCGATCAGCTCTCCGTACGGCGCCGTGGTGAACGGCGGTCAGTGGTTCGTGAAGGACTACACGATTGACGGCACCTCGGGCACGGCCGATATTCGCGGGGATTCTATGGAAGGCGGCCCCACGATGGAAGCGGTGCAAGAGCTGCAGGCGCAGACCAGCGGCCTGGATGCGCAAAGCGCCATCAGCGGCGGCGGCGTCATGTCGTTCAACCTGAAGTCGGGAACCAATAAGTTCCACGGCTCCGCCTTTCTTTATGGCCACAACGAGTTGCTCGATGCCAATACCTGGACCAATGACTACTACAACCAGGAGAAGTCACAGGAGCGGGCCTGGGATTACGGCTTCAGCCTGGGCGGGCCGATTATCAAGAACAAGACATTCTTTTTCGGCGCGTTCGAGCGCTACACCCAGGTCGACTTCCGGCTCAACGGAGGTTCCACGTCGGTTCCCACGGCCGCGATGTTGACGGGTGACTTCAGCCAGTTGCTGGGAGGGACGCTCTGCACTGGAGATGCCGGAACCGGATTCTGCAACGGCTACGATTCCACGGCCACCCCGATCATGGTGACCGATACCAACGGCAACAGCATCCCCGCCCGGGAAAACATGATCTATGACCCGAATTCAGGTTCGAATCCGCTGTGCACTACTCCTCCTTGTTCGTTTGCGTTTGCCGGAAACGTCATCCCCCAGGCCCGGATCAGCGCGGTGGCGCAGAAAGCCAACGGGTTCTACAAGAACTACGCTCCGCAATTCGGCGGCATAGACAATAACGCGCGAGGCTTGATTCAGAACACGCCCACCCAAACGCCGAACCAATTCGTGGTCAAGATCGATCACAACCTGCGGGAACAGGATCACCTGTCGGGGTCGTGGATTTACAACCACCGGCCGCGCACTCTGGACGACGGCGGGGGCGTGTGGCAGGCAGGGACACAGAATGGTGGGCCACTTTCCAATGGACGCTACCAGATCTACTGGATAGACCAATGGCGCGTCAGCGAAGCCCACACCTTCAGCGCAAACGTACTGAATGTGCTGAACTTCACCTACAACCTCGACTACAACGCCAGCTCTCCGGCCGATCCTGGCAACTGGAACCAGCAAGTTGGATTTGGCAACACCGCAGCAAACACTTTTCCGCTGATCAGCTTCACGGATAACGGAGCATATGGCCACAACGAGACATTCCTGGGCAGTCAGTGGCAAGGGAATTTTTCTGGCGTGAATGTCATCACCGGCGACACCCTTACCTGGACCAAGGGACGGCACAATATCAGCTTCGGTGGTGACTTTACGGCACACCAGATCAACTACCGTTCGGGCCAGGGGGCCCTGGCTTTTGACTTTTCCTATCTGAATACCGCGGGCGCGGGCTACCCGTACGACGGATTTGGCTTCGCCACGTACATGCTGGGCTTGTCGGACAAGGCGAACGAGACCGTGGCCTACAACTTGTATGGGCGGCAGAAAGGGTTGTCGCTGTTTGCCCAGGATAGTTACAAGGCCACTCCCAAGCTCACCCTGAGCGCGGGTTTGCGCTGGAACTACAACTTACGCTTCCATGAGAAATACGGGCGCTGGGCCAATTTCGATCAAACGGCGATCAGCCCGATTTACGGCGTTCCCGGCACGCTGGTCTTCGCCAAGAATGGGAGCGACAGCTTCGAGAAGAACGAGTATTGGAGGAATTTCGGACCAGACATCGGTTTCGCCTACCAGATGCTCCCCAAAACCGTGCTGCGTGGTTCCTTCGGTCTGATCTTCAACCCGGTGGGGGTTACGTTCTTCGGAGGGGTTCCCAACGGTTACGCTCCGCAATTGGGGTCGAACAGCGCGCAAAACTTCAGTTGGGACGACGCAGCTAACGATGGCACGGGCAATTACCCCGGCGTCCTCACCAAAGCGACGGTCAATACCGACCCTACGACGGCGTTTCCGTTCCCGGTCGCCGTCGATCCTCGTGCACTTCGCCTTGGTTACAGCGAGGCTTTCAATTTCGGCATCGAGCAGGAACTGACGCCCAATACCAGGCTGGAGATTTCGTACGTGGGCAACCGGGGGCACCGGCTCACGGATACGGCGCTGGCCTGGAACGAAGGCTCCGCTTCACAGTTCCAGAGCTTCGCTACAATGCCCGGCTTCACCGCGTTTGGTAACAATTTCGTTTGCGACCCCACGGTGACAAATTGTGCCAGCTATTCTGGTCCGTGCCCATGGTGGGTTCCGGCTTACAACCTGTCGAATCCACCCTCCTACTATGGCATCAAGAATCCGTATCCCGGCTTCTGTGCTCCGGTACTAGCGGCGACTGCGCCGTTCCCGCACATGGCAGCAGCGGAAGGCACATATTGGTACTATCCCAACCTGAACTACGTGGGTTTGCCGCTAGGCCAGAGTTTTTACGATTCGCTGGTTTTCGACGTAGTCAAACGGATGGGGCGTGGCCTGACGATGGACTTGAATTACACCTGGTCTAAGCAGGAGGGCGACACGTTCGCCTCTGAGCAGGACTACAACAACGGCTACACCCCGATTCAGGATTTCAGCCAGATGGGCCAGGCCGCGCATGCGGTCACGGGCTACGACCTGACCCATATCGTGAAGGGATACGCCAGCTATGAACTGCCCTTCGGCAAGGGCGAGAGGTGGTCAACAGAGAACAGGGTTGCCAATGCGATCATCGGTGGATGGACGGTGGCTGGGATCGTGAACTACTACACCGGACAACCATTCCACATCGGGGCGTCGGATCCCTACTGGCCACTGTGGGGCAACCTCTACCCGCAGTTCAATCTGAGCGGGTACGCAGGTCCCAATGGCACAAAGCATTTTGTTCCGTTGCCGAGCGGCTATAGCGGCACCATTCCAGCGGGAAATCAGTACATGCCAACGAGCGTGGCCAGCAATCCGAACCCGGGAGTGCTTCCGCCGACGCCGATATCCTCGGCCCTGCGTTGTCCCGGACAGGCCAACGAGAATGCCAGCATACTGAAGAACTTCACTATGGGACCGGAGAGCCGGTACCGGATGTCGTTCCGCGCGGAGTTCTACAACCTGTTCAACCGCCACTACTACAACATCAACGGCTGCGGCGGCAACAACAGCAACGGCATCGGCGCGGCGAACTTCGGCGAGATCTTCGGCGTGGCGGATAATCCGCGTTCGGGGCAGTTCGCAATTCGCTTCGAGTTTTAACTCGGTTCAGCAGTTCCACCGGTGCAGTCTGCGAGTTTCGCAGGCTGCACCGGTTTTAGCCATCTGCCAGATCGAATCACGAAATGGATAGTCTCGCCGCGAGAGTTCGAGCCCGACACCCGCGCCTCTTCCGATGCCTGCTGGCGGCGGTTCCGCTGGCTGGGCTGATGCTGATGGGCGGCGCCGCATCGGTGGGTTTCAACGCCCCGGACAACGCGTCCGGCGGCGGGGTGAACTATTACGTCGACTGTGGAGCTCCGGACGCCCTCGTCCGGGGAGGAGCCCGGCGGACGAGGGCGTCCGCCGCTCCAGCCAATCCTTACGTCGACTCTGTTTCCGGCAGCGACACCAACTCCGGTACTTCCCCCGATGCCGCCTGGAAGACCCTGGCCAAAGTCAACGCCACCACCTTCCATCCCGGCGACCACATTCTCTTCAAATCCGGCTGCTCCTGGACGGGCCAGCTCTGGCCCAAGGGATCGGGTACAGCCGAGCATCCCGTCGTCATCGACAAATACGGCGGAGACGTGCTCGCGGCCGTCAACGGCGCGGGCCTTGCCGAAGACGCGGTGCTGCTCAAGAATCAGGAGTACTGGGAGATTCGCAATCTGGCCATCACCAACACCGGCTCTACTCCCGGCGTGCGCCGCGGCGTGAATCTGATCGCCGAAAACTCCGGCGAGCTGCATCACCTGTACCTTGAGGGCCTGCACATTCACGACGTCAACGGCAATGAAAAAGAGAAAGCCAGCGGCGGCATCAGCTATCACGCCGTCGGCGACTCCAAACCCAGCCGCTTCGTGGATCTGCGCATCGAAGGCAATTCCATTTCGCACGTAGACCGCAGCGGGATTTTCGGCTGGTCAACGCATTGGGTGCGCTCGAAGTGGTATCCGAGCCTGGGGGTGGTGATTCGCAAGAACGTGCTCGACGACATTGGCGGCGACGGAATCGTGAATGTTGCCACCGACGGAGCGCTGGTCGAATACAACGTGGTCAGCCGCGCCAGCCAGCGCTCGCAGGATTACAACGTGGGTATCTGGCCGTGGAGCGCCGACAACACCATCATTCAGTTCAACGAGGTTTACGGAACCAAGGGTCAGCACGACGCCGAGGGCTTCGATTCCGACTGGAACAGCCGCAATACGATCATCCAGTACAACTACAGCCACGACAACGACGGCGGATTTCTGCTGATCTGCAATGAAGGATCGCAGAGCCCGGAAACCAGCGCGGGGAACGTCGGCACGATCGTGCGCTACAACGTCAGCCAGAACGATCATCATCGCGGCATCAAGCTCTCCGGACCGGTGAAGAACACGCTCATCTACAACAACACGATTTACGTCGGGAAAGGCGAGAACGTGGATGTGGTTCTGCACACGGATTGGACGGGCTGGGCGTCCGACACGTATTTCTACAACAATATTTTCTACGTCGAAGGCACGGCGCGATTTGGCTATGGAGTGAAGGGCAACGAGGACGGATCTTATGTGAGCGCGCCGGGGCCGGGCAAGAGCACCAACAACGTTTACGACTACAACGTGTACGATGGCGTGGCGCCTGCCGACGATGCGCACGGGCTGACCTCGAATCCGCTGCTGGTGAATCCCGGGCACGCTGTCGTAGGCCGGCAGACCGTCGAAGGATATGCCTTGCGCCAGGGCTCTCCCGCGATCGCATCCGCAAAGATCATCGAAAACAGCGGCGGCCGAGATTTCTTCGGTGTGACCGTGCCACAATGTGGCCGCGTCGATCGTGGAGCGATGCAAACGATGTGCGGCAAGTAGATTGTGGCTGGGTGCGGTCTGTCCCTCGCATGGAACAATCGCGCGAAACGGAACCAGGGAAATCTCCGAATGCCGCACCAGCCTGCCGCATCGACCGTCGAGCGAATTGAAAAACTCATGATGGCGCAGTTTCAATTTTGACCAATCTTCACCTTTTTCGGCGTCGTCATCCCGAGCGCAGCCGCTTTTCAGGCGGAGCGAGGGATCTCGCGCGGAGCGCCTGGGTGGGGCGCGCCAGATCCCTCGGCCCGCTGGTGAAAGCGCGGGCCCTCGGGATGACGCCTGACCGGGGATAGAATTCAAGTTGAGCCACTACTGAAAAAACTGATGAACAAATACATCTGCTATTTCATTCTTCCGCTGTTCCTCACGACGGCTCTAGCATCCCTTGCCCAGAACGGAGCGGCCTTCGCTCCCAACAAAATGGATACCGTTCTTTACGGCGCCGCCTACTACACCGAATACATGCCTTACGAGCGCCTCGACCAGGACGTGCAGCTCATGCAGCAGGCCGGTCTCAGCGTGGTGCGCATGGGCGAGTCGAGTTGGGGATTGTGGGAGCCGGAAGACGGCCGCTTCGAATTTGCCTGGATGGATCGCGTGATCGACCGCATGCAGAAAGCGGGCATCAAAGTCATTCTGGGCACGCCCACCTACTCGGTTCCGGCCTGGATGTATAAAGAGCATCCGGAAATTTTCATCACGGGCTTCGACGGGCATACGATCACGCTCGGCTACCGCCAGAACACCGACCTGATGAATCCGACCTACCGCTTTTACTGCGAGCGCGTGATCCGCAAGCTGCTGGAGCATTACAAGAACAATCCGGCTGTGATCGGCTGGCAGATTGACAATGAAACTTCCGCCGGGCGCGCCGCCAATCACGATGTGCAGGCGGGATTCGTCAGCTATCTGCAAAAGAAGTTCAAGACCGTGGACGAACTGAACAAGGTCTGGCTGCTGAACTATTGGGGCCAGCGCCTGAACGACTGGACGGAAATTCCTCCCGAGGAGGGAATCATCAATCCGGGATGGAAGCTGGAGTGGGAACGCTACCAGCAGTGGATCACGACCGACTTCCTGGCCTGGCAGGCGGGCATTGTGAATCAATACAAGCGGCCCGACCAGTTCATCACTCACGACCTGGCCGGGCCTCCGCGCCCTGAAGTCAACGAGCACGACATCGCCGCCAGCATGGACGTGATGGCGGTCAATCCCTATCACGGCACGCAGGGCCAGTTCGACGGCATGGGATCTTCCATGCAGGGGGATTACACGCGCTCATTGAAAAAGACGAACTACCTGGTGACCGAAACCAACGCCCAGACCATCGGCTGGGATTCCAAAGAGCAGTTTCCACCTTACGACGGGCAGTTGCGCCTCGACGCCTACACCCACTTTTCTTCCGGCGCGAACATGGTGGAATACTGGCACTGGCATTCGATTCACAACGGGCAGGAAACCTACTGGAAGGGTCTGCTGGCGCACGATCTGGAACCCAACCGGGTTTATGCCGAAGCCAGCCGTACCGCGCACGAACTGCAGCGCATCGGGCCGGAGATCGTTGATCTCGCGCGCTCGAATAAAGTCGCCATCCTTTACAGCAACGATTCTTATTACGGCATCGAGTTTATGAAGTTCAGCGACACGGTGAACTACCGCACCATCCTCGACCAGATGTACGCGGCTCTCCATCGCAACAATGTGGGCGTGGATTTTATCTTCCCGGAGAGCAGTAATTTTTCTGATTACAAGCTGATTGTCGTGCCGCCGCTTTATGTGGCAAGCGACGACGTGCTGAACCGGCTGGTGGAGTACGTCCGAGGCGGCGGCCGCGTCGTGATGGCATTCAAGAGCGGATTCACCAACGAATATGACACGGTGCGCTGGACCATGGCGCCGGGCCCGCTGCGCCAGGCCGCCGGGTTCCGCTATCAGGAGTTTTCTTCGCTGGCACATCCGCTGGCGCTGAAGGGCGATCCGTTCAAGGCCGGCGCTGACAACAAGGTCTCAGATTGGGCCGAGATGCTGATCCTCGAAGGCGCCGAAGCGCTGGCCTATTACGACCACCCATTCTTTGGAAAATATCCGGCGATCACGCGCAACCACTTCGGTAGCGGAACACTGACCTACGAAGGCACGGCACTTTCCGACACGCTGCAAGCAAAAGTGCTGCTGGAGGAAATCCGCGCGACAGGCCTGGCCGGGCCGGATCAGGAACTTCCTGCGCCCGTGCGGGTGAAACACGGTACCAACCGCAAGGGCCGCGTCCTTCACTACTACATGAATTATTCGAGCGACCCGCAGACCTTCCGTTATCCGTACAAGCCGGGCGAGGATCTTCTGACCAGCACCAGCCTCGCACCCGCTCAATTAGTGACGCTGAAGCCGTGGGACCTGGTGATCGTGGAAGAGAAATAGCTGTTCGATGGCGGCGAGATCGTCGGCTGCGGCGGCAATGAGTGCAATCAGGATTTATCGCCAATCGTCCGGTGCTGGCACCATAGCTGACCTACCACCAATTCGTCTTATGCATTGAGTACAGTAGACTTGCCCGCATGAAAGTCAAGCCTCCAGGCTGCTGGGATGTTGTCCATACAGGATCGTTGCAAATCTGCATGCTTTCACAGGGCAGCAATCCTGGGTCCTGATCCTTTGCTGCACGCGGTTCGGGAGTAGCGTGTATGTTGCCACCATAGTCGAGAAAGTAACTGCGAAGGCATCTCGCGCCGTAAGCCACGCATTCCAACGAAATCGCAAAAGTGTTCGCTGGTGGCGCAGAAGGAAAATAGCTGACCCTGTAACTGCAACTGCCGGACATGGGACGGCCAATCACACGATCTTGAGCGCTCTCCTCAGAATCGCATCCCGTGTTCAGCTCCCATTCGTCCACAATCCCATCAAGCGAGGCAGGAGCGTTCGCCGGATCATGAGCGGCCATATAAGCCTTTATGTGTCCCCGCATGTTGAGCAGGTGATAAAGAATAGTGTCCGGATCAACCGTCTGCACCGAGAAATGGCCTTGGGCAGCCTTGCGCTGAGCAGCCGTAGCGTCCAGCCCTCGGAATTCGAAAACTTCGCCGCGCTTGTCGCTTGCCGATACGGGCCCGAGAACGTAGCTGCGATCGGCTGGAATCGACTCCAGACGGAAATCATCGAACCCGGAGCTGGAATGATCGAGAGTAGAGTAGTGGATCAAATATGCGGGCAACGACCAAGGATCACTGAATTCCGGGCTGCAGTTCCAGTCTGCCCCGATGCTGCTCAGGGACGAGGGAAAGCCCTCGTCCCGATGAAGAAAACGGTGCCGGATCAGACATGCCGCCACTGCCCTGACGTGGTAATAAGGCGAGAGGTTTGGCGATTGATAGCGAGCTTTTTCCTTCGCTTCCCCGCTTCCTTGAACTGATGTGGCCGTGAGTAGCAGCGCAACAGCAACGAAACAGCCGACACCGACTCCCGCATATGCAAAGAACACTCGTCGTTTGTTTCTGCCGTAGCGCCACGCTCCCGCCAGCATCCATACAGCCGTAAGCACGCAGATTGGCAGGAAGTTTTCGAAGTCAACCAGGTAGCCCTTGCGCATCTCCCAGATCCGAAAGCCAACGTCGCAGCCCAAAGGAAGCGCGACAACGCAGAAGCTCAGAGCCGAACCAAAGGCTAACCCCGCACTTCGTACGTAGCGTGCCGACCTTTCACCAGTAGCGAGGGCGGCCAGGCAAAGCGCCAGGGGCAATTCACAGAGGATGAAAGCGGGCATTTGCGCCGGTGTATCCCACTTTTCAGCATGGCTCAACAACCAGGCATATCGCGCCGACACCACCATCCCCACAGCAATTGCGAGCTTGAGAGATAGCAAGACCTCTACAATTCGCGCTGAGACTCGGCTTTTGGTGGCTCCTACCTGCAACACTGAGTACATTGTTTCACGAGTCATCCCCGGTATTTCGCAGTATCAGAGCCCTATACCTGACGTTGGTAATTGGGTGATTTTCTTGATAGTGAACGAGAACTGACGTTTACACTCAAAATTCCTAAGGCTTGGTTTGCGTCTAAACCCACGCCTCGCGCATCAAATGTTCGCGGATTAGCTAACTCTGCGGATATCTCAACCAAGATAGCCTCCGCCATTGGAGGGCAAAGTGTCCATTCGACCGATTAAACGTCTCATTGAATCCAAGCCAACACTCGAAGGTGCGGGGGTGCACCTGCGGCGTGCATTCGGCTTCGGCAACACCCACGAGTTCGATCCGTTTCTGCTGCTCGATGATTTTCGCAACGACGTTCCCGAGGACTATCTCAAGGGTTTCCCGTGGCATCCTCACCGGGGCATCGAGACGATCACTTATGTGCTCGCCGGAACCGTCGAGCACGGCGACAGCATGGGCAACAGCGGCGCCATCTCCGCCGGCGACGTGCAATGGATGACCGCCGGCAGCGGCATCATCCATCAGGAAATGCCCAAGGGCGACAAGATCGGCCGCATGCACGGGTTCCAGTTGTGGGCGAACCTTCCCGCGGCGCTCAAGATGACGGCGCCACGTTACCAGGAAGTGAAGACGGGCGACATCCCCGAGGTCACCGACAATGACGGCACGCACGTGCGCATTGTCTGCGGGAAATTCTGGGGCAAGACCGGCCCGGTCGAAGGCATCGCCGCCGACCCGACTTATCTCGATGTCTCGGTCGCTCCTGGCAAGAAGAAGACTCTGCCCGTGGCGACCACGCGCCATGCCTTCGCCTACGTTTTTGCCGGGAGCGGAAAATTCTGCAACGCCAGCGGTCCGCTCGCCGTGCCGACCGAGAGCGTGGGATGGGCCGATACGAATCCGCCGACCGAGGCGAGCAACCGCTCGCTCGTGCTGTTTGATCGAGGTGACGAAGTCGCAGTGCAAGCCGGAGAAGACGGAATTCGCTTCCTGCTGGTTTCAGGCAAGCCGCTGGAAGAACCCGTGGCGTGGTACGGTCCGATCGTGATGAACACGCAGGAGCAACTGCAGCAGGCATTCCGCGACCTGGAGAAGGGAACGTTTTTGAAAAAGTAAAGCGTCGTGGTTGGTTGGGTCAGGGTTCCAACGGCTTGTCATTCCGAGCGCCGGTTTCTGGCGCGAGGAACCTGCTGTTCTGTTCCGCCGGTGAAAAGCAGGTTCCTCCCCCTCGACTTCGCTCGGGGCTCGCCTTTCGGCTCGGCAAGGCCGCTCGGAATGACAACGCGGTTTGGGGCAACGTCCTGTCGGATAATATCTGAACGGCTCTAACCACAGCCGGCCAGCAAGCCTCATGCCCGAACTTCCCGAAGTCGAAACCATTGCCCGCGGCCTGGCCAGGCGCGTGACCGGAGACGTGGTCGAATCCGTCTGGCTCGGCCAGAAAAAAGGGCCGCTGAAATCCCCCGCCTCGGAGATTGCCGCAATCCTGGAGCACAGCCGCATTGCCGCTGTCCACCGCATGGGCAAACACATCGTCTTCGATCTGGAACAAGATCATGTGGCGGGGGCGCCCTCGCCCGCGAAAGGCCGGGGTAGGAATCGGAAGACGAAGAACTCTGAAGCCCCGTCCACGCAGGCTTTATCGGAAGCGCAGGCCAAGGCGGGCAGGAGTGCCCGCCCCACCAACACAAAAGCCCAGTGGATTGTCCATCTCGGCATGACCGGTCGCCTGCAAGTGTGCGAGCCGCAGACGGAGGTCGAAAAACACACCCACGCCATTCTCCGGTTGTCCTCGGGACGGGAGTTGCGCTTTGTGGATCCCCGCCGCTTCGGCCGCTTGAGCGTCGCCCGGGCCGCGGATTTTGATGCCGGCGGCATCGAACCCCTGGAGATTGATCGGGACCACTTCCTCGCGTTGTTTCGCGGGCGCAAGACTCCCATCAAGAGCGCGCTGCTCAACCAGAAACTTCTGCGCGGCGTGGGAAACATTTATGCCGATGAATCTTTGTTCCGCGCCGGCATTCGCCCGCGCCGCCGCGCCTCGACCCTCACCCGCGAGCAACTGGGAAAGCTGCTCGTATCGGTGAAGGAAGTCTTGCAGGAAGCGATCGCCCTCGGCGGTTCCTCCATCTCCGACTATGTCGACGCGGACGGCGAAGAGGGATTCTTCCAGCTCCAGCATCGCGTCTACGGCCGCGAAGGCGAGCCCTGCCTGGTCTGTAAAACCGCCGTCAAGCGGGTCGTGATCGCCGGCCGCAGCAGCCATTACTGCCCGAAGTGCCAGAAGTGAATTTCCGATTGTCGATTGCCGATTTGCGATTGCACCGCTCATCCAATCGGCAATCGGAAATCGCAAATCGAAAATGCTCCCGTGCCGCCTTTTCGCGTGTTACCCTGTAGCGTTTATGCCTGACTTTTCTATTGGAGTAGATCTCGGCGGCACCAACCTGCGCATTGCGGCCATCAGCACGGAAGGCAAGATGCTCGAGAAGGTCGCGCTCAGCACCAAGGGCGCCCTGGGCCCGGGCCACGTGATCGGCGAAATGTGCGATGCAATTCTACAGTTGACCTCTCAGTACAAGAGCGGGGGCAAGTTTCTCGGGGTGGGCGTCGGCTTTCCCGGCATCATTGACATGGAAACCGGAATGCTGCGCAAGTCGGCGAACCTGCCCGGCTGGTCCGAGTATCCCGTGCACGATGAAATCGAGCGGCGTCTGGGCGCGCGCGTGTTTCTCGAGAACGACGGAAATACGGCTGCGCTGGGCGAGAAGTGGCTGGGAGCGGGCCGTGATATAAGCGGCGATATGGCGATGCTTACGCTGGGAACCGGGATCGGCGGCGGCATCGTGATTGACGGAAAGATTTTTCACGGCATGAACGGGATGTCGGGTGAGTTTGGCCACGTGACCATCGAACCCGACGGCGTTCCCTGCGGCTGCGGCAATCATGGCTGCGCCGAGCGCTACGCCTCGGCTACCGCCATTGTGCGCATGGGCCGCGAAGCTATTGAGGCCGGCAAAGCGCCCGGACTTGCCCGGCTTGCCGCTTCCGGCACGGAGTTCAGCGCCAAGGCGATCTACGATCTGGCCATGGGCGGTGACGAACCAGCCCGGCAGATCTTCCAGCGCTTCGGACGCGTCCTGGGCATATTGCTGGCCGATCTGGTCAACGTCTTCAACCTGAATATGTACGTGGTGGGCGGCGGAGTGGTACCCGCGTGGGACGCCTTTGCCCCCACGATGTTTGAAGTAGTGCGCGAGCGCTCAGTCGTCTATGCGGCCACGGCGCCCGCCGATCCGATGGGAAACAAGGGAGGGCCTGATACGCGGCGCGTGACGATCATCACGCCCGCGCTTCTGGGAAGCGACGCGGGCTTGTATGGCGGCGCCAGACTGCCGGCGCTATGAGGCTGATTCAGAGACGATGCGTCGGCGCGGCCGCGGAGCTTCGCTCCGCCGGACAGCCGAGGGCGGCTGTCCCCACAAATGCCGCTCCGCCGGACAGCCGGGGGCGGCTGTCCCCACAAATGCCGTCGGGCTTCAGCTTACAACTTCCTTCCGCATGCCGGACGCGGATCTGAGCCGGTCGACTTCCTTCAGGGTCAGCGGGCGGAATTCGCCGGGAGGAACATCGAGCGTGAGCGGGCCGTAACGAACCCGTTTGATCTTCTCCACGTGATGTCCCACCGCTTCGAACATGCGGCGAATCTGCCGATTCCGCCCCTCGATCAGCGTGATTTCGTACCACGGGTTCGCCGCTTCCTTTACCACGCGCACAGCGGCCGGGTTGGTCCTCACCCGCTTGCCGTCATCGGTGGCGATGGAAACTCCGGCTCGCAGCTTGGCAATGGCTTGCTCGTTCGGTGTACCCGCTACTTTCACGACGTAAGTTTTAGGCACGTGCGATGCGGCCTTCATCAGGCGGTGGGCCAACTCCCCGTCGTTGGTGAGGAGCAGCAGGCCTTCGCTGGCGTAGTCGAGTCGTCCCACGGGATACACGCGCCCCTTCACGCCACGAATCAGGTCCATGACGGTCGGGCGCTTTTCCGGATCGCTCATGGTCGTGACGTAGCCTTTGGGCTTGTTGAGCAACAGGTAGACGTGCCGCTGCGCGCCGTGCAGAAGTTTTCCGTTCACCCGGACGTGGTCAATTTCCGGGTCGGCCTTCGTGCCCAGTTCGGTGACCACCTGTCCGTTCACCTGCACATGGCCGGAAGAGATCAGTTCCTCGGCCTTGCGGCGGGAAGCGATGCCGGCCGCAGCAATGATTTTTTGCAGGCGCTCAAGAGGCATGATGATCGGTTTGTGGAAGAGCGGCCCTTTAGGGCCGCGTGGCGCGGTTGAATCCGTTGGGCTTCAGCCCCGGTGTCTCAGTTTTTCCGGAAGCATTTCCTGAGCTACGGTTAGCCCGCCTTCTCCGTCTCGGGCATGACTCCGTTCGCCGCCTCGCCGCTCGCCGACTGCGCGACCTCACTTTCCGTCTGCACGCTTTCCGCCGGCACGAGCTCTTCCTGAAACGATTCCGCCACCAACTTTTCGAACTCCTCCATGCTGGGCAGTTCGCTCACGTCCTTCAGCCCGAAGCGCATCAGGAATTCCTTCGTCGTCCTGTAAAGGATTGGCCGCCCGATGACCTGCTTGCGCCCGGCGGTCGTAATCAGCTTTCGGTCGAGCAATGTGCCGATCACGCCGCCGGAATCCACGCCGCGAATGTCGCTGATTTCGGGCACGGTGACGGGCTGCTTGTAGGCGATGACCGCCAGCGTTTCCAGCGCCGGCAGCGAGAGCCGGACCGGCGGCTTCAGACTCCGGGCGAACGCCCGTACCATCTCGTGCTGTTCCGGCTTGGTGGACATGCGGTATCCGCCGGCGACTTCGCGAATCTCGATACCGTGCTCCGGTGTGCTGTATTCAGCAGCCAGTTCTTCGACGGTGGACCGCACGCGGGACTTGATCTCCGCCTCGTCCGTCACACCTTCAGCGACGAGCGACTCCTTGACCAGCGCCATCATCTGCTCCAGCGTGATGGGCGTCTCGGCCGCATAAATGATGGCTTCGAGTTGGGCTTTTAAAGACATAGGTCAGTACTCAGTACGCAGTACTCAGTGAACGCCCGGGTTTTGCTGGGTACTGAGTACTGGGTACCCGTGGCCGCTTCATTTCCAGTCATCTCTTACCGCCGACTGCTCCTTCATAATCTCGCCGAAGTGGGTGTGCTTGCGGACGGCGATCTCGCCGAAAAGCCGCTCCTGCCGCACCTGAATTGCCTGCAGCCGCACCAGTTCGAGCAGCGCCAGGAACATGCACACCAGCGCCGGCCGCGACGGCATGCGCAGCAAGAGCTGTTTCAGCCGGATGGGCCGGTCTTCGAGCGACAGCCGCCGCCGCAGATAATCAATCATCTGCCCGACGGTGACGGTTTCCTCATCCACATCGAGCACCGGACGCGTGCGCACCCGCTCCAGCACCTGCTGAAACGTTTTGACCAGGTCAATCACGTCGGCCGCGATTTCCGGCTCGGCGCCCTCCGCCTCCATGAATTCTTTGAGCGAGGGATTCGACAGCACCGCGTCTTCGATCTGCTGCTTCTGTAGAAGCATCTGCGCCGCCGACTTGAACTTTTCGTGCTCCAGCAGCCGGTTAACCAGTTCGCTGCGCGGATCTTCCTGTTCTTCCAGCGGCGCGTCCGGATCGCGCGGCAGCAGCATCTTCGACTTGATGTGAATCAGCACGGCGGCCATGTAGATGAACTCGGCTGCGACGTTCACATCCAGCTCGCGAATTTTCTCCACATACGCCAGGTACTGCGCCGTGATCTTGGCGATGGGAATGTCGTAGATGTCAATGTCCTGCTTGCGGATCAGATCGAGCAGCAGGTCGAGCGGCCCCTCGTAGACGTCCGTCACCGCAACCGAAAACGGGTAGTCGCTCTCTTCTTTCCTGGCGGCGTCTTTGGACGGCTGGGACGGGGCCGCACCCGCAACGATGACGGGTGAAAGTGCCCCGTCACGACCAGCAACGACTTTTGATTCTTCCGTCATCCCGACTGTTCTGCGGTTGCCCCGTCCTTGTCTCGCCGTTCTTAGGCGAGACAAGGCGGGGAAGTTTATTCCCTATTTACTTCGGCCCCTCATACTCCAGCGACATGCGGGTGCCCCATCCTTGTCGCGTTCTTTGCGACAGGGTGGGGATTTTGACCTCTATTATTTGGTCGACGCTTCAAACTCCAGCGACATGCCCATGGCCGCGCGCACGTCGCTCATCGTTTCCGCTGCCACCGCCCGAGCCTGCTCCGAGCCCGCCTCCAGAATATCCCAGGCCAGCCGCGGATTCTCCTCGAATTTCCTGCGACGCTCCTGCATGGGATTGAGCAACTTCACCAGCGCATCGGCCACCCAGCTTTTGCACTCGATGCAGCCGATGCCGGCCGAACGGCAGCCTTCATACACCTTGGCCATCGTTTCCTTGGTGCTGAAAATCTTGTGCAGATCGCCCACCGGGCATTTGTCGGGGTCGCCCTTGTCGGAACGCTTCACGCGCGCCGGATCGGTGACCATGGTCTTCAATTTCTGCCGTACCACCGGCTCGGGATCCGTCAGCAGAATCGCATTGCCGTAGGACTTCGACATCTTGCGCCCGTCGGTTCCCGGCAGCCTGGGAGCCGGCGTGAGCAGCGACTGCGGTTCGGGGAAAACTTCCTTCTTGGTGCCGTAAAATCCGTTGAACCTGCGCGCAACTTCCCGGGTCAGCTCCACGTGCGCCACCTGATCTTCGCCCACCGGCACGAAGTCCGCCTTGTAGACGAGAATGTCGGCCGCCTGCAGCACCGGATATCCCAGAAATCCATAAGTGCCCAGGTCTTTGTCCTTGATGTTTTCCCGTTGCTCTTTATACGTCGGAACCCGCTCCAGCCAGCCCAGCGGCGTGATCATCGAAAACAGCAAGTGCAACTCGGCATGCGCCGGAACATGCGACTGGATGAAGATCACCGACTTCTGCGGATCAAGCCCCGCCGCCAGCCAATCCAGCGCAACTTCGAGCGAATTTTCCTTTATGCGAGACGTGTCGGCGTAGTCGGTGGTAAGCGCGTGCCAGTCGGCCACCATAAAAAAACACTCATACTGGTCCTGCATGCCCACCCAGTTCGCCAACGCTCCCACGTAGTTTCCCAGATGCAGCTTTCCGGTCGAGCGCATGCCGCTGAGCACGCGTTTGCGAGTTTTTGTCTCTGCCATCTTGCTCTTAACCAGTTGCTCTTAATCGGCTGGAATGATTGCCTGCCACACAGGCCTGCTCACCGGGCCACAGCCGGATAAGCATGGGTTCGAGTGTCATCGAGGGCTGGATTCGATAGTACCATGCGAAACCGGCTTCCGGAGGTCGGCCGGCTCTGTGGCGTCCTCGGACGCGCACCGATTTCCCAGTCCCGCCAGGGACGACCGAAGCCGAAAGGTGCGTCTATGGCTCAGTCGTGCCTACGGCACGAAAGGTCTTTTCCGCGCGCCATCCCGCCAGTGAACTGGCGGGCTCCTTTCAGAGGTCCCTCCGGGACCGACTGTCCTCCGCTCCTGCCAGATGTGAGGCCATCCCGCCAGTGAACTGGCGGGCTATTTTCAGGGGTTCCTCCGGGACCGACTGTCCCCCGCTCCTGCGGAAATCAACAGAGCCACATATTTCGTTAGTAGCGCCCACTAGGGTGGCGCATGCCTTCAGGTCCTGCGATCAGCGCCGCTTTTAGCCGCTGCGCTCGCCATGCTGTATAATTCGCGCTCTTCTTTCCAGAGACCGCATACACTCCATGACCACTCTTGCCCGCAAGCTGCGCGCCACCGACTACTTCACGCTGGGTTGGGGAACCATGGTGGGCGTGGGCTGGCTGGTCATCATGGACGATTGGCTGCTGCGCGGCGGCGCCCTCGGCACCGTGCTCGGGTTTGTAATCGGCGGCGCGGCCCTGCTTCCCGTCGGATGGGCGTACGGCAAGCTGATCATCGCTATGCCCGATGCCGCCGGCGAGATCGCCTACACTTCAGCCGCCTTCTCCCGCCCCATCAGTTACGCCACCGGCTGGATGATGACCCTGGTTTACTTCATCGTGTGCCCGTGGGAAGCGGTTGCCGTCGGCCGCATCGCCGGCTACATCTTTCCCGCGCTCGATTCACTCGAACTCTACCGCATTGCCGGGCGCCCGGTGTATCTGCCGCACCTGATCATCGGTCTGGCCCTGACCGCGCTTCTCACCGTGCTGAACTATCGCGGTGTGCGCCTCAGCGCCACCTTTCAGAACTGGACCAGCTTCGGCACGCTGGCGCTCTTCATCGTTTTCGTGAGTATAGGCGTAAGCCGGGGCTCGCCCGCGAACTTTCCTCCGCTGTTTACCCACACTCCGCTGATCTCGATTTTGCTGGTGATTCAGATCGTTCCCTACTTCATGAACGGGTTCGAATCGGTGGGCAAAGCTGCGGAAGAGGCCAGCCCCGATTTCCGCGGCTCCGGTTTCTTTCGCGCCATCTGGATGGCCATTTTCGTGGGCACGCTTTTCTATGCGAGCATCGTAGCGGCGGTGGCGTTCGTCGCGCCCTGGCGCCGGCTGACCGGCGAAAAATTCATGACCGCGGTGGCATTCCAGCAGGCGGTGGGATCGCGGTGGATTGTCAACATCATCCTGGCCGCTGCCTTGCTGTCGTTGTTCAAATGCTTCAACGGCAGCTTCGTGGCCGCCAGCCGCCTGCTGTTCGGCCTGGGGCGGCGCGGCATGATCGCGGCGCGCGCCGGAACGATTCACCCGCAGCACCAGACGCCGTCGCTCGCCGTGCTCGGCGTGGGCCTCGGCACTGCCGCCTGTATGCTGCTGGGAGATGCCATCCTCGTCCCGGTCACCGAAGTTGGTTCGGTCGCGTGCGCCATCGGATGGTCGGCGACCTGCGCGGCATGCCTGGCCCTCGGACGTGGAACGTTGCCCGCCGGCCAGCCTGGCATGATTACGCTGTCGGCTGCCGAGCGCCTGGTAGCCGGGTTCGGATTGCTGGTCGGAGTTGCCATGGCGCTGATGAAGATGGTTCCGCTTGTTCCCGGCCACTTTACCGTTTATGAATGGATCGCCCTGGGAATCTGGATCGTCCTGGGCGGCATCGCGTACCGCGGAAGCACCGCTGCGAATAGGTAAAGCGCTCAGTCAGCGTCCTTCGCGGCGATTCTTGGTGAACTTTGCGGTATGCTTTCCCAATCGTAGAAAGAGCAGGGCAAAGGTCAGGGGATCACCGCTCATGCGCACTTCGGAGGCACCGATGAAAGCTATGTCCACGCCACGCCATCTTGCATTTATTCTCACGTTGATCATCGTTGTATTCGTTTCCGCATTGATCGTCGTTCCTGGCATCATGCTCGCCCAGGCGCCGGGCCCGGCTTTCGACATCGTCATCACCAACGGCCACATCATCGACGGCACCGGCTCGCCCTGGTATTCGGGCGATGTCGGCATCCGCGAGGGCAAAATTGCGGCCATCGGCAACCTGTCGGCCGCTCCGCGCAAGCGCACCATTGACGCCGGCGGCAAAGTCGTGGCGCCAGGCTTCATCGACATGCTCGGCCAGTCGGAACTGACCATCCTCGTCGACCCCCGCCTGCCCTCGAAAATCTTTCAGGGCATCACATCCGAGATCACTGGCGAAGGCAATTCGATCGCTCCCCTGAACGATGCCATCATTCAGACCGATCGCAGCGGCTATGACCATTACAAGATCACGCCCGACTGGCGCACCTTCCGCCAGTACTTCGCGCGGCTGGAAAAACAGGGCATGGGCATCAACCTGGCCAGCTACGTCGGCGCGACCCAGGTGCGCCGCATGGTGCTGGGCGACGACGACACGCAGCCCACGCCGGAACAACTCGACCAGATGAAGTCCCTGGTGCGCCAGGCCATGCAGGACGGCGCAGTCGGCGTTTCCACTTCGCTCGAATATGCACCTGCGCCTTACGCCAAGACCGACGAACTGATTGCGCTCGCTGCCGAAGGCGGCAAGTCTGGCGGCATCTATGCCACGCACATGCGCAACGAGAGCGATTCCGTCCTCGACGCCATTGACGAAGCCCTGCGCATCGGCCGCCAGGCCCACGTCCCGGTCGAAATCTGGCACATCAAGGTTGCGGGCAAGAACAACTGGGGCCGCATGCCCGAGGTCGTTGCCAAAATCAACGCCGCCCGCGATGCCGGCGCCGACGTAACCGCCGACACCTACGCCTACACCGCCTGGTACAACGATTTTTCCGCCTTCATCCCGCCCTGGGCGCACGACGGGGGCACGGCGAAGTTGGTCGAGCGCCTGAAAGATCCCGCGACACGCGAAAAAATTCGCAAGGACATGCTCACTCCATCCCGAGACTGGGACAATGAATGGCAAGAGATTTCTGGACCGGAAGCCATCATGATCGGCGCCGTCGAGAATCCGGACCTGCTGCCGCTCCAGGGCAAGCGCCTCTCAGAAATTGCCCAGCTCTGGAACAAGGATCCCATGGACGCGCTCTTCGATTTTCTGATCCAGGATCCCTCGACCGGTGTGGCCGTGTTCGGCATGTCGCAACCCGATGTAACTCTCGCGCTCCAGCAGCCCTGGGTTTCGATCGACAACGATTCGGAAGGCACGTCGCCCGAGGGAATTCTCGGGCAGGCGCATCCTCATCCCCGCGCCTATGGCACATTTCCGCGCATTCTGAGCAAGTATGTTAGTGAAGAAAAAGTCCTGACGCTGGAGGACGCGATTCGCAAATTTTCGGCCTTGCCGGCCCAGCGCCTGCGCCTGACCGATCGCGGCGTGCTCAAGGCGGGCATGTGGGCCGACGTGGTGATCTTCGATCCGGCCACCGTGCGCGATCGCGCGACCTTCGACAATCCCAATCAGCTTTCCGAAGGGATGGACTACGTGCTGGTGAATGGCGTGCCGGTGATTGATCAGGGCAAGATGACCGGCGCGCTCCCCGGCAAAGTGCTGCGCGGCGCGGGATACGCGCCGTAGAAGCGGCGGCACCGTTGCGCTCAGGGAAGGTCGAGAGCGAGTCGGATTCCGTCCTCGATGCGCCGGAGCGTCTCAGAGGACAGCCGACCCAGCGGAGGATAGACAACCAGCTGTTTGTCCAGGGTCGCGACCTGGTCGCACTTGGCCCACGAGTTGCGAGCGAGTCCGCCGTCACCCGCTTGAATGGCGACCCGCAATGCAAATCGCCCGTGATGAACCGAAGTGATGGGCACTACGCAGACATCCAAGGCATGACGGTTCAGCACGTCGCTGGAGATAATCAACGCGGGCCGGTCCTTATCGAGGCGTAACCAGTACACCTCGCCTCGCCGTGGATGCCACCCAGCCGGAATCCTCGACACGCTTCACCCCCGGGACAGCGTCTGCTTGGAGGACTTCTGGTATGCGGCTCTCTCGCGATCCGCGCCTTCTCTGCCGTTAGCGAAGAACTCCGCTGCGTCCCGTGCCAACCGCTCGCGACGTTCGACGTCGAGAGCCCGCTTCAGGAGTTCATTGACGCGCTCGCTGGTTGATCCGGTGCCCTTCGTGTTTGCGATCTCGGCTAGTATCTCGTTGCTAATCGTAAAGCTCTTAGCCTGTCTCATATGATTTATACTATCATTCCGAGTAGGTTACTGACTAGGCGAAACGACAGCGCTGGCCGGGCAATTCCCGGTTCATGGAGCCCCGGACGCCTTCGTCCGGGGAGATGGGCCCTGGGCGAACGAGGGCGTCCGCCCCTCCACAAGCGCGGGGGCCCCTGGGCGGACGAGGGCGTCCGCCCCTCCACAGTCCACTCAACAGTTGCTACCGCTTCAGCCGTGCCTGCTCCGTGGGCGGCAACGCGTTGACCCGGGGCGCGGCCAGTGTGCCAGTGACGCTGTATCCCGTGCGCGCGCCGTTCGCAGCACGCGCCAGCTTCAAGTTCAATTCGCGCTTCAGCGACGCGGTCCCGCTCACCTGAAATCTGCCAGTTGGAGAATCCAGTCTTGCCTCTTTTGTTTCGATCTCGCCCGCCCGCAAGCGGGCTTCGCCCGACAAGCGGACAATCTTGAGCGGGCTCGCATCCTCGGTCAGCGAGATGTGCGGCAAGGCCCCGTCTCTTACTTCAAACAGCAGTGTGCCTTCGGCGGAATGCCAGAAGTCCGCCGAGCAAGGTCCCGTTACTTTGTAAGTCGCGCTCGCTGTGCCCGCCACCCACGCGTCTTTCATCCCCTGCGCCAGGCGCGCGAGCGAAACTCCCGTCAACAGGCCGCTGCCGCCGCACAGCGCGGGCTTGGCGCTCCAATCGGCGTGCCACATCCCGCGATGGCTACCGCCAAGAAGATCGGCATCCAGTTGTGGGGTCGCCAGCATTCCGTGGTCCAGGACCACGACGGCGGACACGCGGGTTGCGTCCACGCTCCCGATCTGCAGCCGGTCGGCTGCGACCCGTCCGCTCGCGCGCAGACTTGCCAGCATTGACGGCCCTGCCTGCGGACTCGCTTCGAGGACCCGATACCAAGGTCTTGCTTTGGGCCGCGGGCTGACCCACTCCGCAAGTTCGCCGAGCGAAATCTGGTTGGCGTTGAGATTGAAGTGAATCTCACAGGCACCGGGAGTCCCACACCCGCGCGGCATGTCGAGCGATCCCGTCCACGCCGTGCCCGCTGCTTTCGCGTTCAACTTCGCCACCTGCACCTGGTCAGAGGAAAGCTGCATGTCGGCCGCCAGAATCTCCACTGGGCCGGCAGTCCCGCGAATTCCGAAGCGCACGTTGCGCAGCTTCGCCGTCCCCGTGACTTGCGGTCCGGGAAAGTTCGAGGCCATGCCGGTGCCCCACTCTGGCCACGACCCGGCAATTTCGAGATCAAGCTGCGCCGCGCCCTCGGCGGCACTTTGCAACACCGGGACTCCCAACATTCGGGCCATGCGGAGGGCGTTCGACACTTCCGTTTCTCCCGCGACCAGAACGCCATAACCGCCGCGGCTCGCCCATCCCCGCGCGGTAGCTGCTCCCGCGCGCCCGGCGCCAAGGGAAAGCGGTCCGAACTCAAAATGCGGCCCCTCCGGAACTCGCGCTCCGGTCGCGCTTTTGCGCAGCACCGGCCGCATCACACGGCTTTCGGAGTTATCGCCGCCGACGAATATGAAGGGCACCGTCTCCGGGCCAACTTGCGATTTATTCGCTGCTGAGGCCAGACGAAACTGAGAAACCTCACCCTTGCCCTCAAATTGCAGTCTCGAGCCAGGGCCTTGCCGATAGGAAAGGCGCCCGCGCACGATCCCATCGGCAGTCAAGTCCACGGCAAGATTCTTTTTTACCCGTTCGGCCAGAGCAATCGCCGCGCTCGCCGGGACGTCCTCGGCACTCACCTCCAGCCCATGGTTGTGGCTCCCCGGCAAGCCGGTATCTCCTCGCAACGTGATCAGGCCAGTTCCCACCGGCGCCGTGCAGACGACGTCATGAAACACATGATCGACCGAGCTGTATTGCCCAGCGCAGTGCGCGGCCAAACTCACGGGCTGCCCGCCGGTAATGTCGTAGCGGTGGAAATCCTCAATGGACGCGTCGCTCGAGATCACGAGCTTCGCCGGCGTACCGGCCAGAGTTGCGTCCAGTTGAATTCCTCCGCGCCAACCCTGGTCGTTTCCGGTGAAGAGTTTCGTGATCTGCCCTAGCTGGGGGCGGCTCCATTCCAGGGTGAACGAAAGCGGGGTGTCGCGCAGCGCTGGCGCACGCTGCCAGTTGCCGTTCACCCGCAGCACGCCCGTATCGTTCAAGTTCAGATCGGTGCGAACGGGCTGGGCTTCCAGGCGCACTCCCCAGGCGTTTTCCGATTCCTGCCACAGGGAAAAGTCGGCATTGGTCAGCACGAAGGGCTTTTTCTCCTGCCCGTTCTTGAAGTTGATCCGCGCCGATGTGGCTTCGATGTAAGGGAATGCCGGCCGCGGCTCCGACTTTGCTTTGGCCGTCGGTGCCAGTGGGGTGCGCGCGGCACGTTCCAGGAGTGCTTCCAGGTTCCAGCGGCCGTTCTCGCCGTGTACCAGATTCAGGCTGGGCTCGGTCAGATCCAGACGCGCGATTTCCAGCCGCCCCCGCACCAGCGACGTCAGACGCAGTGCCGCCGTCACTTCGCTCGCCCGCAGCATGGGCTCGGCCCCGAAGGCGGGGTCATCGTAGACCACCAGGTTCTTGAGATCGAAGCCCGGCCTTGGCAGGAGTCGCAGGCGAACCGATCCGATATCGACCGAACGGCCCACACCCGAACTGATGGAGGCAATAATCCGCGATTTCAGCCGCGACGCGCCCGGGCGGAAGAGAAACACCAGCAGCACGATCACTGCCGCGACGATCCAGCGCCGCTTGGAGGAGGAAGACTTCACTGCGCCTGTGCCAGGAACTGGAGGCGATTCATTGTACAACCCGCAGCGTCCGCCGCCAGCGGGTCTCATCGAAGAAGTGCAGCACAACTTTGCCCAGGAACAACAGACGATCGCCCCACTCCGTCTTGCGGTACTGATCTTCCGGCGTATCAAACGACCAGTAGATGAACATCGGCCGCCCGATGATGTTTGCCCTGGGAATGAACCCCCAGTAGCGGCTGTCCAGGCTCACGCCGCGATGATCGCCCATGGCGAAGTAGTGGTCCGGAGGCACGACCAGTTCGCCACCCTGAATGTATTGCAGCAGGTCGCCCATCCAGTCGGCGGATAGGCCCTCGCCCTCGGAGGGAGGCACGACCGGGAAGTTGTTGCGATAGTCGTCAAGAGGGTTGTCCCGATCGTGAAGCACGTAGGGCTCATCCAGGGCCACGCCGTTGCGATAGACGACGCCGTTGCGCAAACGGACGTGGTCCCCCGGAAGTCCAATGATGCGCTTCACCACGTAGATTCCGGCCTGCTGCGGGTCCGGATGCAGGAACACGACGATGTCCCGGAAGTGCGGGTCGCGATAGGGCAGGAGCGGTCCCACCCACGACGTCTTCGGGGCGAACTGAATGCGGTTCACGAACACGTGGTCGCCGATCAGCAGCGTCTGTTCCATCGAGCTCGACGGAATCTCAAACGCCTGCACCACGAAGGTGATGATGAACAGCCCCGTCACCAGCACCGCGGCCAGCGAAGCCAGAAACTCGACCGTCGTCTCTTTCGGCTTTTCTTCCGCCGCCGCGGGTTCTTCTACCGCAACGCTTTCTTTTCTCTTGTTCTCTTTTTTCGCCACTCTCGTCTTTCGCAGCCTCCTCAGTGTACCAGCCGCAGGGTGCGGTTCCAGCGCGTGATCTGAAAGATATGCGTCACCCCATAGGCAACGTGATACAGCCGGCCCAGGAAAGAAACGGGCATGCGCTCGTCTTCCCCATTCTTCACCGACCAGTAGATGAGCAGCGGCCGGCCGATAATATTTTCCCGCGGCACGAAGCCCCAGTAGCGGCTGTCCTGGCTGTCGTCGCGGTTATCGCCCATCACGAAGTAGTGCCCCTGAGGAACAATCAGCTGCCCATCTTCCACCAGCTTGCGCATCTCCAGCCACCACTTGCCTTCCAAACCAATCGCCGGAATGTCGGTGCGGGGAAAGTTGTCACGGAACACGTTATTCGGCGGCTCCAGAAACCGCACGTAGGGCTCGTCCAGCGGCTCGCCGTTGATCCAGACTTTCTTGTTGATGAGCCGCAGCCGGTCTCCCGGCAATCCGATCACCCGCTTGACGAAATGCTGCTTGGGGTCGACCGGGTAGTGAAATACCACGATATCTCCGCGCGCGATTTTCTGGTACGGCATCAAGCGGTCACCCGGCCCGCTTCCCCCGTAACACAGCTTGTTCACCAGCAGGTAGTCGCCCACCAGCAGCGTATTCTCCATCGATTCGGAGGGAATCTGGAACGCCTGCACCACAAATGTGATGACGAACACCGCAATCACCACCGTGCCCATCAGCGATTGCAGCGTACCGATCACGTCGCTGCCCAGGGTCCTTACCAGAAGATCGTGAGAAGAATCCATCATCTACTTGACCGCCGAGTGCGGTGCGCCCTCCGCCACGGGAGCTTCCGCTGCCTTCGACCGGGAGGCGAGGAAGGTCAGGAGTTGCCGCGCCGCATCCTGCTCGGCCGTCTTCTTGGTCGAGCCCTGCGCCCGTCCTACCAATTCCGGTTCTTTGCTGCTCTTGGTATTCAGACGGGCTTCCACCGTAAACGTCTTGCTGTGCTCCGGCCCCGACTCCTCTACCAGAACATAGGCCGGCTGAGGCAACCCCAGGCCCTGCACCGCTTCCTGCAGCGCCGACTTGAAGTCAGTCACCGGCAGCGTACCGCCTTCCCGCTGCATGTGCTCCAGTTCCGGCTCGATCACGTGGCGCACCACAAATTCGCGGGCCACTTCAAAGCCGCCATCCAGATAAATAGCCGCCAGGATCGCCTCCAGCGCGTCCACCAGCAGGGCAGTCTTGCCCCGGCCTCCGCTTTTTTCCTCGCCTCGCCCCAGCCGCAGGTAATGGCCCAGTTCCAGTTGCTGCGCCACCCGGATCAGATGCCTTTCGCTGACCAGGTGGGCGCGCAGTTTCGAAAGCTCGCCTTCGCGGAATTGCGGAAAGCGGTGAAACAATTCTTCGCTGGTTACCAGTGCCAGAACCGCGTCCCCCAGAAATTCCATCTGCTCGTTGTCCCGGACTTTGTACTTACCCTCGCCCGCCAGCTGTGCTTCCTGCTCGCGGGCCTGCGAGCTGTGCGTGACCGCCTGCTCGATCACCGCGCGCCGCCGGAAGTGATAGCCCAGCGCCGCTTCCAGCGCCGTGATTTCTCTTTCCTTCATAACGGAAATCTAAGGTGAGAACCCATCCCCGTAGCGCCCGCATCTTGCCGGCGGTCCCGAGGGCGTCTCGCCCGCCGTGCTGAAGCGGGACGACCCCAGCGGCCAACGCCTGACGGTACTAGCCCGCATTATTCATGAAGCTGCGTTGAAAGGGCGCGGCGTCCAGCCGCGGCGCCGTCGCCCGCCTGAAAACTGGGCTTCAGCCCCTGGGGAGAAACGCTGACAACCGGCTCACCCAGCGGCTAAAGCCGGACTTGCTATTGCCCGTGTCGGCGCGGCTGGAAGCCGCGCCCTTTCAAAGCTGCAGCAACCCTCATGAATGACCCGGGCCCTAGTTCTTCGGCGGAGCCGGATTCTGCCCCGGCGCCGTGCCGCTGCTCAGCTTGGTCAGACGATCTTTCTCGGCGCGCACCGCCCTGCCGACTCCCGTGTCAGGCCTATCCTTCGTAAGATCCATGGCCTGGTCGATGTACTTCGTGGCCTCGGGAAGCTTGCTTTGCATATCCAGCGCAACCGCCAACCGGAAGACGGCAACCGGGTCCAGTTGCTGCGGAAACGCCTCAATGGACTTCCGCAAGTTCGTTTCCGCCTCCGGCCAGTTCTTGGCGTTGAAGGCCAGCGTGCCCAGGATCGCGTACGCGTCCGACTTCAGGAAGCCCTTGTACGCGTTCAACTGCTCCGGTGGAACGCTGGCCGTCGGAGTGTCGGTGTCAATGGTCAACAGCGCCCGCTCGGCGTCGTTCTTCGCTTCCGCCAGCCGCTGATCCTTGTCCAGATCGGTATCCCGGGTGCGCTCTGCCAGAACCTGCGCCACGCCCAGCAGCGCCAGCGGATCGTCGGCGTCGTAGGTCAGCGTCTTCTGCGACATCTCCAGCATCTTGTCGGCATTGTTAGCCTGCTGGTACTTCTGCATGGCGGCCTTGTAGAGAACCACGCGCAATTCGCTCTCCGGAAACTTGGTGGCGAAATCGTCGGCTGCCTTCTCCTCACGTGCTGCGGCGTCAGTCAGTAGCTTTGCCGCGGTAGAAGGGTCTTTCTGTGCCTGCAGCTTTTCTGCATCTGTAAGCTCCCCGGCAGCCACCGCCGCCTTGTACGCGTCAAACTCTGGCTGCGTTTTTGCTTGTGGCGGCCGCTTGCCTTGCGGCGCGGCTGCCGCCTGTCCTGCTGCCTGACCTGCTGCCTGTCCCGCCGGCGGATTCTGCGCCGCCGGCTTGGCTTGCGCGAAACTCAAGCTGCACATTCCCAGCACTGCGACCACTATCGCTCGTTGCTTCATGCGTTCTCCTCGTCTCGGACTGCTCCGATCAAATCGGGGTATGAATTCTTCGAACCGTGCATTGTATCGCAGCGAAAAAGCTGCGAGCTATGAGCCGTGAGCAAGAAACCGAAATTCAAAACTCAAACCTCGAAGCTCGAAACTCAAAGCTCTACTGCGGTTTTGCCGGAGGCTCGTAGGGCTGCTGCAATCCCCGTTCGGCCGCTGCCTTCACCTCGGGCAAGTCCGTGCTCAAGGCCGCGCGGTATTCGCTCATCGCTCCCTCGCGGTCTTCTTTCATATCCAGAATTCTTCCCAGATACACGTGCGACCAGCCCACCACCTTGGGATCCTTGGTCGTCTGGATCGCCTTCTGGAAGTTCTCCAGCGCGCTCTCCCGGTTCTTGTTGGCCACGGCCACCTGCGCCAGAATGAACAACGCCCGCCCCTGATCACCAACTTTGCGGTCAAGCGCCTGCTGCGCCAGTTCCTGCGCTCCCTTGGCGTCGCCCGCCGCCAGCCGCTTCTCGGCCGTGGGCAGCATCCGCCGGTCTTCCAGGCGCGACAGTTGCACCAGTTCGGGCGCGGTCACTGTGGCGTATTGAATTTCGCTGGCCGCCTTCTGCTCCTGCCTTAAATCAATATTGTCGAGCAGTTGCCCGTACGCGGCACGGAGTCCCGCCGGGTCCTTCTCAAAGGCCAGGAGCGCGTTGTAAAAATACCGGGTCAGCACGTATCCCTGCTTCACCGCGTCGTCCACGGCCTGCGTGCGCATGGCCTCCGCCGTCTGCTTGGTGCCGCTGGTGCGAATCTCCACCGCCCGCACCAGGCACTCGGTCACCAGCAGCGAAATATCGGTTTTGAAGCTGTCCTCCAGCGGTGCCCGTTTCACCGACTGCAGCAGCGGTTCGATGCGCTTGATCGCACTGGGGTGTTTGTCGGCCAGCGGATCCAGCAGGTAGTGCAGATAGGCATGGTGAATCTCGCGCATCTTCAGCGGTTCGGCGACCGCCGGATCAGGCAGCGGAAACAACACCACGTAGTAGTCGGTGCCGTAATTGCGCGCGTTGGCCTGATTCGGGTCGCCCAAAAAGTCCAGGTAAATCGTGAACGTTCGTCCCAGATATCCCCCGGACTGCAGCTTGAGGTAGATATCGGTGTCGAACACCATCTTGGCCAGGGGCACGTGGTAACGCTCAATCAGCGCGGCATAATTCGCCCGATGCCGCTCCCAGATGGCATGCAGCCCCGCCTTCTCATAAAACTTTTCCAGCAATGCTCCGAATCCCGCAATCGGCGCCGCATCCGGCGGCAGATCGTCCTCTTTCACTTTGGGCATGAAATGCGGCGGTCCCTCCAGATAGAGGGCCAGCGACACATACTGCGCCAGGTCATGCACCAGATCTCTGGCGCGATGCGCCTGGTACCAGTCGCACATCTCGGTCATCGAGACTTGCGCATCTTCGGACTCGCGCAGGTTCCTCTGCACTTCGGCCCGGATGTTGAGGCGCTGCGCATCGGAAATGTTCAGGCTCACGTCGTAGCCGCAGGTGTTCATTGCCGCCAGCACGGCGAACAGGGTCTCGCTGGTGTCGAGCGTGATGGGAGTGGGGTTGTCCGCGGCGCACAGCGGCGCCAGCAGCCCCACGACCGCCGCCAGCAGCAAACATCGGAACCCACAAGTCAGGAAACGCTTCAGGAAATCCTCCCGCAGGATGACCACGCCAGCCCGATGGCCGTGAAAGCCCGCCGCATATTCACGAAAGCAAGCCACACGGCCACGAGAAAAAAAAAGACGAGCAGAGAACGTCTACCAGTTTACGGTCTGCTGCGGGGAGGGTCAAACCCGACGGGGGGTAAGCTACTTGCCGGGAAAAAGTGTCCCAGGATAACGTCGAAGTTAACTGGGCTAACTATCTAGTAAACCAGCGCAGCCTGGCGGGGGCGCGGGACGGGGGCGCGGGACGGGGGCGCGGGACGAGGGCGCGGGGCGCAGCGCAGCGGGGGGCGCGGGCGACGCGGGCGCGGGAGCGGGGGGGGCGCGGGAGTGAGCGAGAGATTCAGACGATGGTGAGATAATTGTGTGCATGGCTGATGACAAACAACCGCAGAAGTCGAGTCCGGAAGCCCTACTTTTTGTCGGTTCTGGCCTCAGCTTTTGCGCCGCGAACCTCCGCAAGAAACG
>OMOD01000137.1 GCA_900290255.1 Candidatus Sulfotelmatobacter kueseliae | reverse complement strand
GCGCTCCCCTCACGCCTACCCCGCGCTACGCGCCCCCCGTCCGGCCATCCCAACTTGATCGCTAGACATTCGGGGAGGGGAGGTGTAGGAATTTTCCACCCCCATATAGCTATCCCCGCCTCAGCGTTGACTCCCGCCTCAACCACCCCTAAGATGGCAGTCCAGATTCGGCAAACTCATCCCGAGGTTGCACTATTGGCTACCCCAACCGACCGCGCTCCCCGCACTGACCGCGTTCCCCGCAATTTGTTTCGCGCCATTGCGACCGACCTTCACTTCTGGATTCCGCTGTGCGTTCTCCTGGGCGGGCTTCTGCTCCTGGATAAGCTCCGTTGAACTCATCGCCAGCAAGTGGGCAGGCCACGGCCGTTCCCAACACCATGCACGCAGCCCGCTTGCGCAGCCTGCAGGCGCTCGGCATCTTCTGCGGGTTCGCCGCCGGAGCCTGGCTGGGCGGCGCCGAGGCTCCCATCAAGCTGGTCAACCCGGACATTTCACCGATTACCGTCTCGCTCATCATGGTCTGCGGAGTTTTTCTGGCCCGCTGGAGCGTGCCTGCGTTTGTCCGCGGCACCGCGCATGTTCGCAACGATGTGCGCCAGGCGCCGCATCTGGTGGTTTGGGCTGTGCTGGCCGGATGCATGTGGGCCGTTGCCAACACGCTGACCATTTACGCCATCCGCAACGTCGGCCTCAGCATCGCCTTTCCCCTGTGGAACACCAACAGCCTGCTCGGCATCTTCTGGGGCTTTCTCTTGTTCAACGAGCTGCACTATGCCGGATGGAAACGCTGGCTGGGTGTGCTGGGCGGCGCCGCCGGCATGTTTGCCGGAGCCACGCTGCTGGCCATCGCATCCTCGCACCAGGCTGCGCCGGGCAAAGCCGCCCTGGGCGTGTTTGCCGCGCTGGGCGCAGGCATTCTCTGGGGAACCATGTACATCCCCTACCGCAAGGCGTACCTGACGGGCATGAATCCGCTTTCGTTCATCACGTTTTTCACCATCGGAGAACTGGCCACCATGGCTGCCTTAGCCATCGGCTACCGTGGCGCGACCCCGCTCTGGCATGAACTCGCAACCGCGCGCCCGGTGTTGTTCTGGCTGATGCTGGGCGGCTTCGTCTGGGTGCTGGGGGATTTGTTTCAGCAGTACGCCACCAAGTACGTCGGCATCAGCCGGGGCATTCCGCTCTCCAACACCAACCAGCTGTGGGGGCTGCTATGGGGCGTTCTGGTCTTTCATGAACTCGCAGGCGGAAGCCCTATGGTATATGCCGAGGTTGCCGGCGGATCGCTCCTGATGGCGCTGGGAGCGGTCGCCATTGCGCTTTCTTCCGCAACCGAACGCGAGCATTCATCTTGGAAGGAGGTCGCCGAGCGCGAAGGCCAGCGCTATGGAATTGAAGATGAATACGTGCGAGCTGGGATAGAAGGCCGCGCCTACGAGACCGGCCCGACCCGCAGAACATTGCTCGATTGGCTGCTGATTTTGGGCACCACGGTTCTTTTCGCTGCGCTCGCTCTCGTGGCCCGGCTGCCTCACCTGAACATCAGCATCGGCTGGGCGGCTGTTCTCGTGCTGGCCATGTTTTCTCTGCTGGCTGCTGGCGGAGTCGCGCTTTGGCGCACGACGCGCTTCCGCTGATCGCACGCCTGATGCAGACATACCCATAGATCCCCGATTCCTGGCGGCGACCAGCCGAAACCGGTCAGCAGGAAATCGTGCCGGTGTGCTAAATTCGAGAATCGCTGTATGGCTTGACGGATACCGCCCGATGGACTCCGCTCCCACCATCTCGACTCAAGCTCTGACCCGGCGTTTCGGCGATCTCCTGGCCGTTGATGGCGTAAACCTGCGGGTTGCGCCCGGGCAATTCTTCGGTTTCCTCGGGCCCAACGGCGCGGGCAAATCCACCACCATCAAAATGCTCACCGGCCTGCTGGCGCCCAGCTCAGGCCGCATCGAAATTCTCGGCCTTGATCTCAATGCCCATCCCGTTGAAGTCAAGCGTCAGATCGGAGTGGTGCCGGAGGGCATGGCGCTTTTCGGACGGCTCACGGGCGCCGAGTTTCTCAGTTTTGCGGGACGTATGTACGGCCTCGACCGCGAGACGGCCGCGAAGCGCGCCGCCGAATTGCTCGACTTCATGCAACTCGCCGATCAGCCGAAGAAGCTCGTCACCGACTACTCCCACGGCATGCAGAAAAAGCTGGCACTGGCCGCGGCGGTAATTCATGGGCCAAAAGTACTGTTTCTCGATGAGCCGTTCGAGGGCGTGGATGCGATCGCAGCGGGCACGCTCAAATCCATGCTGCAGGGCATGATCGCCCGCGGCGCGACGATTTTCCTCACGTCGCACGTGCTCGAAATCGTGGAGCGGCTGTGCAGCCACGTCGCCATCATTCATCAGGGGAGGCTGGTGGCACAGGGATCGCTCGAGGAATTGCGTGCTGGGGTCGAGGCGCAGACAGCGGCGGCGGGATCGGGCAACGGCGCAGTACCTGCGGGCGAGAAGCTGGTTCTGGAGCAGATTTTCCTGCGCATCGTCGGCGGGGAACGCCACGCTGAGCAGGAGCTCTCGTGGCTGGGGTGACGATCGCGTGATCTGTAACCCACTGGTTACCCGTAACCTGTAACCGAACGGTTCAGTTACAGCCAGCAAGAACTATGTCTCTATCAGTTCACCGTCGCGGCCAACTTTCAGCCATCGCCAATCTCCGCTGGCGCATGTTTGTGAACTCGCTGCGCACCAAGCGCGGCAAGATGGAGTTGGCCTCCCGCATTATCGTCACCCTGGCCTTCTCCGTAGGCGGTCTGGGCGGCTTCGCCGCCGCGACCGGCTTTGCCTGGTATTTCACTTCGCAGGGCAAGGCCGAGTTCCTCGCCATCCTGTTGTGGCCGGTGCTTTTCTTCTGGCAAGTTTTTCCGGTGATGGCTACGGCTTTCACCAATAATCCCGATTCTTCCGAACTGCTGCGCTTCCCCCTTACCTACCGCTCCTATTTCGTGATCCGCCTGGCCTATGGCTTTTTTGATCCGGCCAGCGCTCTCGGCACCGTCTGCCTGTTGGGGATTCTGGCGGGAGTCAGTTTCGCACGGCCGCTGTTGTTCCCCTGGGCGCTGCTCGTGCTGGTGACCTTCGGCCTGTTCAACCTCGTCCTGATGCAGACCATATTTGCCTGGGTCGAGCGCTGGCTGGCGCAGCGCCGCACGCGCGAAATTCTGGGCGTGCTCTTCATTCTCTTCATGCTCAGTTTTCAGCTGATCGGCCCGGTCACGGAGCGCCTGGAGAAAAAGCCACACCCTGAGTGGAGCCGCGCCGCGGAAGTTGCCGCCCAGGTGCAGGCGGTGTTGCCCCCGGGCCTGGCTTCGGATGCGATCGCGCAAGCTTCGCACGCGCAATATCTGGCCGGCTTCTCTTCCCTGCTCTTCCTGGGCACGCTGACCATGGCCGTCGGATGTCTGCTGCACCTGCGATTGCGCCGGCAGTTCCACGGCGAGAATCTCAGTGAATCGGCAGCGCCGGTTGTCGTCCAGGCACAGGGTCTGCAGATCGGTTGGGACCTTCCCGGATTTTCGCAGTCGGTTGCCGCCGTTTTCGAAAAGGAAATGCGCTATCTGGCCCGCAGCGGACCCATGCTGCTGACCTTGATCATGCCGATTTTCATGCTGCTCATATTTCGCCTGGGGCCGATGAATCCCATGCGACAGTCCAGTTTCCTCAGCCATATGCCCGACATGGCTTTCCCCAGCGCAGCCGCCTACGCCCTGCTGGTGCTCACGAATCTGGTTTACAACAGCTTTGGCGGCGATGGCGGCGGGATTCAGTTTTTCTATGCCTCGCCAGCGAGCTTCCGCCAGATCGTGCTGGGCAAGAATCTGGCGCACGGCGCAATTCTCGTGGCCAACACAGCGCTGGTCTGGGTCGCGGTCACTTTTTTGTACGGCCCGCCCACTCCGGCAGTTTCGATCGCAACTCTGGCTGGACTTTTGTTCGCCGCCCCCTTGAACTTCACCGCCGGAAACCTGCTCTCCATTTATTCTCCGAAGAAGCGCGATTTTTCGACGTTCGGCCGGCAGAACGTTTCCCAGATGACCGTGCTGATCAGCCTGGGCGTGCAGCTGGTGATTGTGGGCGTAGGGGCAGCGGCTTTCATGGTCGCCCGGTTCTACAAGAATCAATGGATCGCGGCGCTGGCCTTTCTTGTGCTCTCCGCGATTTCGTTTCCGCTCTACGTCACGGTGCTCAAGCGGCTGGATCAAATCGCCGTTGACCGCCGGGAGACGCTGATCGGGGAGTTGTGCCGGGCCTAGACCTCCGCCTGGTTCCTACTGTCCTTCAGGGTTTGCTAGAAACCGGTACCCCACACCTCGTACCGTCAGTAAATGCCGCGGCTGGCCGGGATCATCTTCAATATAACGCCGCAGCCGCACGACGAAATTGTCGATGGCGCGCGTGTCGGTGTCCTCGTGCAATCCCCACACTTGTTCGAGAATTTGTTTGCGCGAGACAATGCGTCCGTCGTTGCGCACCAGATGCCGAAGCAGTTCCGATTCCATCAGGGTGAGATGAATCGTGCTGTCCTCGGAACGCAGTTCGAGCGCGCCGAAATCAATCGTTTTCCCAGCGAAGGAAAACGTTCCGAAATCGCCGACGCTGCTGGCATCGCCTTGCGCCTCGGTGCCTCCCTTTCCCGAAGCCTGGGCGCCCCGCATCCATTCACTGCGGCGCAGCAATCCCTGCAACCGGGCCAAAAGAATGGATAGCTCGAACGGCTTCGCCAGATAGTCGTCCGCCCCTGATGCGAATCCCTTGAGCACATCTTCCGGACGCCCCCGTGCCGTCAGCATGAGGACGGGAACATAATTGCGCGCAGCACGCAGCTCCGAGACGACTTGGAACCCATTTTTGCCCGGCAGCATGATGTCGAGCACGATCACATCAAATCTTTCTTTTTTCGCCAGCAGGCGATCTGTGGCCTCTTCGCCGTCCCCCACGACTTCGGCGGAATATCCCTCCTCTTGCAGATTGAAGCGCAGCCCCTGCGCCAGATGAGCCTCATCCTCGACCACCAGAACGCGGCTCAAGCGGTCCACCTCGGCAGTTCGAGAATGATGGTAGTGCCATGGCCTACGCCATCGCTTTCGGCAAACACTTTGCCCCCGTGTTTCTTCGCGATCGCTTTCACAATAAACAGTCCCAGGCCGGTCCCCTTCACGTGGGCCAGCGAACGGTGCGTAACCCGGTAAAAGCGACGGAAAATGCGCTTCACGTCGTCGGGAGGAATGCCCACCCCTTTGTCCTGCACGCGCAGCACAACGCGCTTGTCGTCAGGCGCTTCCAGTTGTACGCGCACATCGACCTTCTCCCCAGAGTATTTGATTGCGTTGTCGAGCACATTGAAGACTGCGGTGCGCAGATCGTCGGCGCTGCCCCGGACGCGCAGGTCGCTGCCGTTGCCCGCGCCCTCTTTATAACGCAAATTCTCCGGCGGCAGGCGATGGCGAGTGCGCGTCGCGTCCATGCACTCGCGCACCAGCTTGCTGAAGTCCACTTCCACTTTCTCCCGGCCTGCCCTCTTGTCGCCCGCGCGCCCTGCGCGGAGGACCTGCTCCACCGTTTCCGTGAGCCGGTCGGCATCGTTAAGCATCAGGTGATAGAACTCCTGCTTCTGCGGCTCCGGCAGCCGGCGGCGCTGCAGGGTTTCCAGGTGCAGGCGGATGGATGCCACCGGCGTCTTCAATTCGTGCGTGACCGCATTGATGAAGCTGTCATGTTGCTCGTTGCGCCGGATTTCCCGCACCAGGAAAATCGTGTTCACCACCAGGCCGGCGATGATCAGCGCGAAAAAAACGATGCCGAAAACCAGCAGCACTCCCTCCCGCCAGTTCAGTATGATCCAGCCGACATTGAGGGCGATCGCCAGCGCCACCAGGACGAGTCCCAGGGAAAGGAAGAAGGCGATAGCTCCGCGACGGCTGGCGATGCGCATAGATTTGTTCTGATTCTACCGCGCCGCGGGAGGCTATTGAAGCAATCAGCCAGTTGACCGGCAATGGCGCCAGCCGGCGAAGACCAGTGTCCACATCCTCGTCAGAACGGGAAACGTATCGACAGAATCGGAATGTGGTTGGTGGGATGGAATGAGGTCGTGGCGATTTCAAATCCGCCGCGAGGTTTTGATGAACCACAACCCAGGTGGGCTCTCGACTGAGCCGGCCGCGGATACGATCAGAAAGTGAAACGACCACCGACTGTCGGAGCAAAGTTGTTGTCGTAGTTATAGGGCACGCCGGGGCCATGAGGAATGGCAATGGCCAGACCACCGCTCACCCAGGAATACGCAATTCCCGCAAAACCGTCGAAACGCTTGGTGAAGTGATGATCCACAAAGAGCGACCCCTCGTTGAGGGTACCCGCGCAGGAAGCGCGGAAACTCTGGGGCGTGCAGGTCGGCGGAACGCGGAAGTCGTTCTGCCGCTGTTGATACCAGGCGAAAGTGATGTCGGTTTTGCTGCGGTAGGTGTACTTCACGCCCGTCCACCAGATGTTCACCAACTTTTCAGAATCAAGGTTATTGTCTTCGACCCCGCTCATGATGTAACCGCCCTGGTCCGAGGCGCCAACGCCCAACGGGTTCGACGGGTTATTCTGCCAGACGTATTCGTAGCCGGCAAAAAACTTGAACCGGTCCAACGCATACTTGGCAGCGAACATAACTGCGTTGTTGTCGGTCACGATGCCATATACGGTGTTGTTCGGGTCGATCAGATTGACTCCCCCGGTGATCGGGTTGGTATTGATGCTGTCCGTGGTCGACTGATATGACGCCGACAGACTCTGAGGCCCCAGCAAGGGGTTCAATACGCTGATCGCCTGGTTGAAATGTTGGAAGACGAAGTCGGCGGAGAACTTGCCGGAGCCTCCGCCGAAGTCGAATCCATAGGCGTTATTATGGGCCCCTTCCGGCGTACAGGTGGTGGCAGTCCAGGTTGCGGAGGCCGAGTAGCAGCCGCCAGAACCATTGGCGGTTTTATACATCGCGCCGAAATGGACCGGGCCATAGGTCAGGCGATACTTCAGGGCGTCGTCCCAACGGGTGTCCTCGGTGTCGCCGCCGCCGGCCATCGTGCCGTTATACCCGATGTACGAAAAGGCATAGGCGCCGCCGGCCGGGTCGTAAGCGAGCATCGCATCGGTGCCGAGAGCGCGCTGACGACCGAAGGTCAGCGTGCCGAAATGCGCGGACGATATACCGGCATAGAATTCGTCATTGAAGGGTTGGCCCGCGCGCCCGCCGTCGATGGCTTCCGAATAGCTGCTCCTGGGAACGCCGTTGTTGATGGTGTCGGTAGCTGACGCGTTGGCGAGCAGGCCGGACTGCGGATTGATGCCCGTGGAAGCGTTGAACACAACCGACCAGCCAGGCAGAAACTCTTCCTTGCCTCTGATGCCCAGACCCGTCTGCGAGAGGTTGTTCGGTGCGATGAGGAATCGATGTTGATAACCGTTTCGGTTCACCAGAGATTCGCCTTCATAGTTATAGCCGTTTACCGGTAAGCCGTGGCTGACCCAGCCGGCGCCGACGTCATACGCACCGTACAGCGTGATGCCGTGCCAGGTCAGCGCGCAATCGGTGGTCGCGAACTCGTGGCCGCTCGCGCAGGCGTCGGGGGTTTGTGCCGAGGACACAGTTGACCAGAAACAGACAACCAGCGCGGCAAACAACGGAGCGAACCTACGCATGAAACCCTCCAATTCAGAAGTCGAGCGCAAGAACTGGAAGTGTATATGACCTACATTTTGTATGTCCAGTACTACACGACTTAATGCGGTTCACTCAGTCACCTTATAGAGGCCGCACCAGGAGTTCAGGAGAATTGACCACGCCCAGCCTTGACTTGTAGGATTTCGTCCCGTGGCCAGAAAACCAGAATCCGCAAATACCGAAGACCTCCTGCATCTGCGCGATGCCGCGGTACAGCTAGGGATCAGCTATCCCACCATCAAGCAGTGGATTTACCGGAAGAAGATTCGCAGCGTCCAGACCGCGGGAGGACATCACCGCATCCCGCAGGCAGAAATCGACCGCCTCCTCTACCGCACGCGTGGCCACAATGAGGCTGAACGGCGGGTGAGCTATCGGCGCATCAGCGGGCGTAACCAACTGGTGGGGCGCATTGTGGATGTGCGAGTGAGCGGACTGGTGGCCCAGGTCACGTTGTCGGTGGGAGGACAACTGATCACTTCTCTGATCACCTCGGGAGCAGTCCGCGAGATGAAGCTGAAGAAAGGACAAACCGCGGCGGCGCTGATCAAAGCGACCGAAGTAATGATTATCCGCGTGTAGGACCCCGAGCGCCAGGCCGAGTTAGTCCTGTCAAAAAAAGAAGGCCCCGACCGGTAACGGCCGGGGCGGATCTGTTCTTGCAGCGGAGTGTCCGTCGCTCGCTTAGTCGCCCGCTGCCCAGAACTCGACCGCATTCGAGGGCGTGATCAACCGTCCATTGGGCGCGGCCACCATCCCGCGCTCCACATCAGCCAAGCGCACGCGCTTGACGTCCCAGATCAGGCCCAGTTTCTGCAGAGCCCAGATGGCGTACCAGTTGGTATCAATCTCATACCAGGTAAAGCCGTGGGCTGCCGAGGTGGGATGCGCGTGATGATTGTTATGCCAGCCTTCTCCAAACGTGAGCAAGGCCACCCACCAGCTGTTGGTCGAAAGATCGCGGGTTGCGAACCGCCGCGTCCCCCAGGAGTGCGTCGCCGAATTCACCAGCCAGGTTGCGTGCAACAAAAACACCGTGCGCAGGAACGCTCCCCACAAAAGCCACGGCAGGCCGCCGATGGCGAATAACACAATTCCGAGAATAATCTGCGGAACGTAATGGTATTTCGTGATCCAGACGTGAAATTTGTCTTTGGTAAGGTCGGGGACGTAGCGGGCCAGTGTCGTGGTGTCATGGTGCATGGACTTGCCCATGATGATCCAGCCCATGTGCGCCCACCACTTGCCGTCAATCGGCGAATGCGGGTCGCCTTCCTGATCCGAATACTGATGATGGATGCGGTGCGTCGCCACCCAGAAAATCGGCCCGCCCTCCATCGCCAACGTGGCGCAGACCGTCAGGAAGTATTCCATCCACTTGTAAGTCTTGAATCCGCGGTGCGTGAGCAGGCGATGGTAGGCCAAGCCGATACCCAGGCTGCCCGCCACCCACCACAGGAAAATGGCCACGAACAACGCTTTCCAGGTGAAAAAGAAGAGCGCAGCGACGGCGCCCACGTGAAATGCGAACATAAAGGCCGCGGTTACCCAGTTGACTTCGTTGTTCGCCGCCTGCGATTTTTGGAGATCTAGTAGTTCCATTTTGTGAAAAGAGTCCCCAGCTCCGGTGAGTTTTGGATGTGATCGAACCCCAAAACTAAGCTACCAGCAGGACTGAAGGCGAGACTGTAATACTTGTGTAATAGCGGGACTTGGCGCATTACGGGGGTAACGAGGCGACCGAAACCACAGTATTCGCGCGGTTCGCGACACGCTGCTAACCTTTTGAATCTTGAGCCGAGCGGGAAAGATCAGAAGAAGCGGTTCTGGAAAGGCGGTCCGAGGACGCATCATGCCGGGACAAATACTAGCCACAACGTCTCTACCCACATTGGAGGAAATTCGAGCGGCCCAGGAGCTCGTGTACTCGGTGATGCAACCCACGCCGCAGATTGTCTGGCCGCTGTTGTGCGAGCGGCTGGGGACCGAAGTGTGGGTCAAGCACGAGAACCATACTCCGGTCGGGGCCTTCAAGGCGCGGACGGCGGTGGTGTACGCGGCAGAACTGTTTCGTGAAAGCCCCGGCATCACCGGGCTGGTCACCGCCACGCGAGGAAATCACGGCCAGTCGGTCGCCCTCGCTGCGCGCAGGTTCAAGGTGTCAGCTCACATCGTGGTTCCGCGGGGCAACAGCGCAGAAAAAAATACTGCGATGCGCGCCCAGGGGGCGGATCTCATCGAGTTCGGCACCGATTATCAGGAGGCGAAAGAGCACGCGAAAAAGCTCGCCGCGGAACGCGGATGGCATTTTGTCCCGTCCTATCACCGCGACATCGTTAAAGGCGTAGCCACGTATTGGCTTGAGTTCTTCAGCGCCATGGCTGATCTGGATGTCGTCTATGTGCCAATTGGGCAAGGCTCAGGCATTTGCTCCTGCGCAGCGGTTCGCAACGGCATGAAACTCAAAACGAAGATTGTAGGCGTGGTCGCCGAAGGGGCTCCCGCCTACGCGCTCTCTTTCGAGGCGGGCCGCAAGATCGCCGCCCCGGTCACCACTTTACTGGCCGACGGAATGGCCTGCCGTGTCCCGGATGAGGACTCGCTGGCGGTCGTTCTCGAAAACGTAGACCACATCGTCCAAGTCTCCGAAGAGGAGATCCGCCAGGCGATGAAGATTTATTTTATTGATACCCACAACGTCGCCGAAGGGGCGGGAGCGGCTGGGCTGGCGGCTGCCCTGAAGGAGAGACTGGCGCTAAACAGCAAACGGGTAGGTCTGGTCATCAGCGGCGGAAATGTGGATCACGACGTGTTTGCCAGGGTTCTGCTGGATTGATTCGAACTGATTGGCCCATCCCTGCGGCGCTATCTACGCGGCTTTGCCTTTCACCTGCACGCCTGCCCATTTTTCCAGCAGGGTCAGCGTGGCCGCGTAATCGAGATCCCGGTTGCCATCTTCGGTGGCCATCTCATAGATTTCCTCGACTGTTTCGAGGCCGGGCAGCTTCACACGGGCTTCCTTCGCTGCCTCCAGCGCCAGGCGGATGTCTTTATGCATCAGCCGCAGCGGGAAATTGGGCGTGAAATCGCGCTGCAGGATGAAAGGTGCTTTGTAGTCCACCACTCCTGACCGCACCATCGTGGCATCGATCAGCCCGAGCAGTTGTTGCGTGTCTACCCCGAGTTTCGTGGCCAGGGTAAGCGCTTCGGCAAAGCCCTCGAAAATCATCGCGATTTGCAGATTCATGACGAGTTTGGTCGCCTCTCCCTTGCCGGTTTCGCCCATGCGGAAAATCTTCTTGCCCATGGCGGCGAAGAGTGGCTTGAGCCGCTCGACCGAGGCGTCGTCTCCGCCAACGATAAACACCAGAGTTCCATCTCTTGCGCCGATCTTTGATCCGGTCATGGGTGCGTCCACCCAGGCCGCTCCTTTGGCCCGTACACGTTCAGCGAATTTCACGGTAGCCGCGGGAGCAATCGTGCTCGAGTCTGCGATGATCATCCCTTCTGCCAGCGATCCTTCCGCGCCGTCTTTGCCAAAGACCACGTCTTCGACCGCGTTCGTGTCGGAAAGGCACAGCCAAACCACTTCCGCGCCCTGCGCCGCGGCCGCTGGCGTCGGAGCGACTCCTGCCCCCTCCACGATTTTTCCCGGCGTACGGTTCCACACCGTGACTTCGTGGCCCGCTTTGACCAGGTTTGTCGCCATCGCCTGGCCCATAATTCCCAACCCCAGAAACGCAACTCGCATGCGCCACTTCTCCTTCGTCCTCAGGAAAACGCAAAAAAGGAACGTGGTTGGATTAAATACGACCGCTGCGATCAAGGTCAAGCGCCCTGACCACTTTCGATGGATGGTTACCGCCGTACTTTCGGCTGAGGAAAATGCAGCCCTGGACTCCCAGCGTTCATCTAAGATTAATGATTGGTAAAAGCACCGGGCGCATCGCCCTGGTTACTCAGTCAAACCATGCGAGCTACGTATGATGGGGGCAGCCGCTTCCAAGTTGGGCCCGGGCCTTTGACAGGATGATCAAGCAAACACTTCGTAATCCAGCCCTTCGCAAGCGCGCCACGCAGTTTGGACGCCTGGTGCGGCACTCTGTCGTGACTCCTCGATGCGGCGAGACCCACACGCCACGCCTTGTCACCAACGGCGAACTCGGCGTCACCTTCATCGGCCATGCCAGTTTCTTTGTGCAGATCGGCGGGCAGAGCGTGGTCATCGATCCCAACTTTGCGCGCTGGCTGTTCGTGCTGAAACGGCTTCGCCGTCCCGGACTAAGGATTGCCGACCTCCCTGCCATTGACCTGGTTCTGGTCTCGCACGCGCACTTTGACCATCTGCACCGGCCGTCGTTGCGGGCGATTGTGCAGAACAATTTGCGCACGCGCGGGGTTGCGCCGGCGATCATTATTCCGACGCACGTGTCGGACCTGATTTCTGATCTGGGCTTCTCCGACATCATTGAGCTCGATTGGTGGAAGAGTGCGCGTCACCAGAATCTGCAGGTGACTCACGTCCCCTCGCGGCACTGGGGAGCTCGCATTCTGAAAGATTCGCATCGCGGCTATGGCGGCTTCGTGCTAAGGGCGGGCAAGCATTCTGTCTACCATGCGGGCGATACGGCATATTTCGCCGGCTTCCGCGAGATCGGACGCCGCCTCGCTCCCGAACTCGCCCTGCTTCCGATCGGCGCCTATAACCCGCCGCAATTCCGCAATGTGCACACCAGCCCGGCCGATGCCACCCGCGCCTTCCTCGATCTCAAGTCCCGCTGGATGGTGCCCATGCACTACGGCAGTTTCCGCCTGTCGCACGAACCAGTGGAGGAACCGCTGCAGTTGCTCGGCGAGGAAGCCCGCGCGGCCGGCATCGAAGACCGCATCGTAGTGATGGAAGAGGGTGTGACCCGATTTTTCTGAGGCCGAAGGCTGACGCGGCTCTCTAACTTGAGTTAGATGTTTTGTTTCGCCCCAGCCTTCGCATTCACTGCCCATCCTTCCAGCAACCTGATGTACACTCCATAACACGAATTTCCCAGCCTAGGAGGCCATTATGTCCGTGAAACCCATTCCCGATGGTTATCACAGCGTCACACCGTTTCTAACCGTCCGCGACGCCGCTCGTGCCGTTGAGTTCTACAAGCAGGCATTCGGCGCGATCGAAAAAGGCGTCATGAAAGACGCCGACGGCAAAGTCCTGCACGCCGAGTTGATAATCGGCAATTCGATCATCATGCTCAGCGATGAGTTTCCGAAGTACGGAGCCCTGTCGCCGCAGTCCATCGGCGGCACTCCCATGGGACTGCATATCTACGTCGATGGCGTGGATGCTGCCTTCGAGCGCGCGGTAAAGGCCGGCGCCCACGTGGAAATGCCGGTCATGGATCAGTTCTGGGGCGACCGCTACGGCAAGCTCAAGGATCCTTTCGGCCACAGCTGGTCGATCGCTACCCACACTAAGGACCTATCCATGGATCAAATGAAGCACGACATGGATGAGGCCATGGCCAAGATGCAGAAGACGGCGTAGAACGGCCTGATCGACTCCGTGCGCTGTCATTTCGACCAGCGGAATTGCCCGTCTGTCGGGTAATTCCGCGGGCTCGAGAAACCTGTGTTCAGGGGAGACTCTGGTCAATGGTTTCCCCCTTCTTTCCTCGCCGGAGAATCTGCTAATACGCCAGCAAAACCCGCAGATCACGCAGATTGTTGCCGGTGGGTCCGGTTTCGATGGCATCTCCCAGGGCGCGGAAGAATGGATGCGCGTCAAATTGTTCGAGCGCGGCGCCGGCGTCGAGGCCTTGCTTTCGTGCGCGTTCCACCGTGCTGCCGTCAACGACCGCTCCCGCCGCTGGACTGTTTCCATCCACTCCATCGGTCCCGGCGCTGAGCACAGTGATGTCCTCACCCGCCATTTTGGCGGCACAAGCCAGGGCGAACTGCTGGTTCCGGCCGCCCACGCCACCGTTCGCGACCTTTACCGTGACTTCCCCGCCGGAAATCAGACACACAGGCGAAAACTGCTTCCTCAACTCGCGCACTCGCTGCAATAAATAGTCCGCGGCGCGATCGTAATCCCAATCGTCGCAGGAGTTATCCACGTGGACGACGAAACCGGCGCGTTCCGAGGCCATAGTGGCTTCTTCAATCGCCGTATGGTTCGAAAGCACTGGCCACCAGCGCGCCTGATGAAAGGCAGGGTCGTCCGACTTCGGAGTTTCTTCAAGCGCGCGGCGCTCAAATAATTCGCGCACCGACTGAGGAAACTGTCCCGGGAGGTCGTATTTCTCGGCGATGCGGTAGCAGTCTTCAACCGTGGTCGAGTCGGGCATGGTCGGCCCGGAAGCCAAGGCGTCCGGCATGTTGTCAGGCACATCGGAGACGAGCAGCGAAACCTGCTGCGCGGGAAATGCCGCCTGAGCCAGCCGCCCGCCTTTCACCGCGGAGAGATGTTTGCGTACGGCGTTGATCTCGGCGATGGGCGCGCCAGAATGCACCAGAACGCGGTAGGTCGCGATGAGATCGTCCAGGGAGATTTCATCATCGATCGGCTTCTCGACGATCGAAGATCCTCCGCCGCTCAGCATGAAGATCACCAGCGCCGAAGCCGGCTGCGCCTCCAGCGCCTTCAGCATGGCGCTGGCCGCATGAATGGATTCGGCATTGGGCGTGGGATGGCCGCCGCGAAAATATCGAAACCCGCGCACCTGCGCCGAGGGCTGGGTCGGACTAGCCACGATGCCTTCGAGCGAAGCTCCGACTTGTCCGGCCAGCGCCTCGGCCATGGTGTGTCCCGCTTTGCCCAGCGACACAACCAGCACGCGCGAATAGGAGTGCAGGTCGAACAAGTCTTCGCGAAGCCGCAGAACTCCGCGGTCGCACTCCACATGTCGTGTGAAAGCCCTGGCAATCGAGGCCTCCGCCAGCACGCGCTGAAAAATGGCGCGGGCGGCCTCGCGCATTTCGCTGAACTTGGATTCGTCTGCTGCGTCAGACATTCCACGGATTATAGCGGCAGGACATCACACGCCGGGTGCGGGGGGGCAACAATCCGTTCGCTTTGCGTTCTTTGCGACCTTCGCGGTTAAAGATCTTCGAACGCAAAATGCGCCAAGGACACGCGAAGTGCGCGAAGAAGTGGTCAATATCCAGCGAGGGGTTTAGTGAGCGTTGATCACTTGCTCTCGTACCCACCCCTCAACTGCTTCCCGCAACTCGCGCAGGCGGCCGGCAAAGAAGTGATCGGCACCCTCGATTAAGACCAGTTTCTTCGGCTCCGGAACCGCCGCTACCAGCGCTTCCAGTCGGGCTCGCGGGCCGAAGCGATCTCTCGCCCCGCTGACGAATAACTTGGGCTTGGTGCAATCCCGCAGGAAATCAAAGTCATAAACCCGCGGTTCCTCACCGGTATCAGCAATCTCGGGAGCAACCGGCATTCCCGCGGCGATGGCTGCGCGAACTCGCCCGTCGGCGCACGCCGTCCGCAGGCCGACCGCCGCGCCGAAGGAAAAGCCCGCGAAGATCAACGGCAGGTGAAACTCCGCATCCAGCCAGTCGAGCGCTGCGCGCACGTCTTCGACTTCGCCGACGCCGTGATCATGTTCGCCCTGGCTCAATCCCGTTCCGCGGAAGTTGAAGCGCAACACGGGAAAGCCAAAGCCATTCAGCGCTTTCATGATGTGGAAGACGACCTTGTTGTGCAGCGTTCCGCCAAACAGAGGGTGCGGATGGCAAACCACCGCGGCATGAGTTGCGTTCTCAGCGCCCGCATTGAGCAACGCTTCCAGGCGACCGGCGGGGCCGTCGAGAAAGAACGAGCGGATGGAGAAGCCAGATGCAATCACATTTCCAGATTACCAAAGCTGCGCAGGGGCTGAAGTCTGAGGTCCGAAGTCCGGGGTCCGAAGTCCGAGGTCCGAGGTGTGAAGTCGAGTTTACTGTCTGCTATTCTCTCCCCATGGACGCTGTCACTCTGACGCGCCAACTGGTAAACATCGAGTCCATCACCGGCAACGAAGCTGCGGTTGGAAACTACCTGTACGGCGAACTGTGCCGCCTCGGCTATCAGACCACGAAGATGCCGGTGGAAGGCGACCGCTTCAACGTGTACGCCGCGCCAGACGCCGGAAGCCGAGCGCCCGAAGTGACCCTCTCCACGCACATGGATACCGTTCCTCCGTTCATTCCCTCGTCGGAGGATGCAGGACGGATCTACGGGCGCGGGTCGTGCGACGCCAAGGGGATCATCGCAGCTCAAATTGCCGCGGCACAACGGCTGCGGCAGCAAGGAATTTATGTCGGATTGCTGTTTGTCGTGGGCGAAGAGCGCGACAGCCTGGGCGCGAAAGTGGCGAACGAGCATGCGCCCTCAGAATGCCGCTTTCTCATCAACGGCGAGCCTACGGAGAACCGGATCGCGCTGGCTTCGAAGGGAACGCTGCGCGTGGAAGTGACAGCGACGGGGCGCATGGCCCACTCGGCATATCCGGAACTGGGCGATTCGGCGATTGACAAGCTGATTGCCGCGCTCGCCAGGCTGCGCACGACGCCGCTGCCTTCGGATCCAGAGGTTGGTCCGTGCACGCTGAATATCGGGCTGATCGAAGGCGGCCGCGCGCCCAACGTAATTCCTGACTACGCTCACGCGGATTTGCTCTACCGGCTGGTTGGCCCGACCGATGACCTGCGGCGGCAGATTCTCGCGACTGCGGGCGATCAGGTGCAAGTAACGTTTCCGCTGGAGATTCCGTTTCTGCGCTTGCGCACGATTGACGGACTGCCGACCATGACGGCCGCGTTTACGACGGATATACCGCAGCTAACGAACTGGGGCGAACCACTGCTGATTGGCCCGGGATCGATCCACGTCGCGCATACCGACGGGGAGTACATCGAGAAGCAACAGTTGGCGGAGGCGATTGATCTGTATTGCAGGGTTGCGAAGCAGTTGCTTGGGTAACAGTGACACCGCATCGAACCTCTTCTCAGCCTTGACATATATACGCCACTAGCGTACAGTACACAAAGATACTCCAATAGCGTATACATCTGTGTATGGAGTTCCTCGAAGCGCCAGCGTTCACCCGCCATTTGCAGGACTATCTGAACGATGGCGATTATAGAGAGCTACAGGCGCGCCTGGGGGCCAATCCGGAGCTTGGGGATTTGATGCCGGGAACTGGCGGCTTTCGCAAGCTGCGCTCGGCGGACGCACGGCGCGGCAAGGGCCGGAGAGGTGGGTTACGCATTATCTATTATCACTTCAAATCCGATCATCAGATATGGTTGATGACCGTCTATGACAAGGACGAGGCTTCAGACCTGACGGCAAAAGAGAAGAAGGGGCTCAAGGCTTCGATCGAGCGTGAACTAGCAGCGCGTGCGGGCAGACGGTTCGGTGGACGACGGAGGATACGGTGATGGCGAAGAGAGACATTCTTGGCGAACTCATGGAAGGGGTGGCGGCGATGAAGAGCCACCGGGAAGGCAAGCTCACCCTGCGCACCTACAAGCTGGACGTTGCGCCGCTCCCTAAAGTGGATTCAAAGGTCCTACGGGACACGCGAAAAAAGCTGCGCTGCTCGCGGGCCGTCTTTGCCCGCAGACTGCGCATCAACGAGAGAACGCTGGAAAAGTGGGAACAGGGGCGGGCGAAACCGAATCCCCAGGCGGCAGCGCTGGTGCTGCTGGTGCGGCGATATCCGGATACGCTGGCAAGGCTGGATGAGGTGGCGGGAGGCTAGCGTGGGGCTTCCGCCCTCATACTTAGTGATGAAGCATCTGCGTTAGAGCCGGGATGAATGGCAGGATGACAGTCATGTGGCTGGCAGCTGCATTGATAAATGCCTGATATTTTTGCAGGAACCCCTCGGAGTGAGCAGACTTCTCCAGTCCCGCTCTCGCGATAGACTCACTACATGACCACCCTCAACTCCCTCGCCCGCGCTTCTTCCGCCTACCTGCGGTCGGCGATGCATCAGCCGATTCGATGGCATGAATGGGGCGAGGAGGCGTTCGCCGCCGCGCAGCGTGAGAACAAGCCGATGCTGCTCGACATCGGCGCAGTGTGGTGCCACTGGTGCCACGTGATGGACCGGGAGTCTTATGACGATCCGGAGATTGCGGCGATTGTGAACCAGTACTTCATTGCGGTGAAGGTGGACCGGGACGAGCGTCCGGACATCGACAGCCGCTATCAGGCGGCGGTGCAGGCGGTTAGCGGGCAGGGCGGATGGCCCCTGACGGCGTTTCTCACTCCGGATGGCAAGCCATTTTACGGCGGAACGTATTTCCCGCCGACGGATGGATACGGGCGTCCGAGCTTCCGGCGCGTGCTCCTGAGTATTGCTAACGCCTACAGCGAGAAAAACGGAGATGTGGTGGAGCAGGCGAAGATGGTCGAGACCGCGATCGCGCAGGCGGAGTCGTTTGCCGGGCGGAGCGGGCGCGTTTCGGCGGGAGTGATCGCGGCGATACAGGAGTCGGCGGTCAAGATGTTCGATCCCCAGCACGGAGGGTTTGGGCGGGCGCCGAAGTTTCCACATCCCGCAGCGCTGGATTTGCTGATTGAGCGATATGCGCGGAACGTATCGGCACATGTGGGGACGGCCGCCTCCGAAAGCCTGCCCCGAGCGGAGTCGAGGGGTCCGGCGGAGCAAAGCTCCGCAGCCGGCACGAGCGACAACCTCCAGAACATAATCGTCACCACGCTCGAGCACATGGCCAAGGGCGGGGTTTACGACCAACTGGCGGGCGGTTTCCACCGCTACTCGGTGGACGAACGCTGGGTGGTGCCGCACTTCGAAAAGATGTGCTACGACAACTCCGAGCTGCTGAAGAACTACGCGCATGCGTACCAGGCGACGGGCGTGGAATTTTTCGCGGACGTGGCCCGCGACATCATTCGCTGGATGGACGAGTGGCTGAGCGATCGCGAGCGTGGCGGATTCTATGCCTCGCAGGATGCCGACTACTCCATGGAGGACGACGGCGATTATTTCACCTGGACGCTGGACGAGGCGCGCGCTGTCTTGACCGATGAAGAGGCACAGGTCGCGGCGCTCCATTATGACATCAACGAAATCGGAGAGATGCATCACAATCCGGCGAAGAATGTGCTGTACGTAAGGGCGACGATCGAGGAGATTTCGCAGCGGATGAACCTCAGCCCGGAGCGGGTCAAAGAGTTACTGGCGGAAGTGAAAAAGAAGATGTACGCGGCACGGCTCCAGCGGCCCACGCCTTATGTCGATAAGACGGTGTATGTCGCGTGGAACAGCCTGTGCGTCTCAGCCTATCTCGAGGCGGCGAAGGTGCTGGATCTCGACAGCGCGCGGCGCTTTGGTTTGCGAGCGCTGGATCGGGTGCTGGCCGAGGCATGGAGGCCGCTACAGGCGAAACTGCTGCACGTTATCGCCTACTCGGATGCCCAGGCGGAACACCGCGAGGTAGCAGGACTGCTTGATGATTACGCGTTCACCGCGCTGGCATGCCTCGATGCCTACGAAGCCACCGCCGATCTCAGTTACTTCAAATTCGCCCACGCGATTGCCGACGCGATGATCGCGCGCTTCTTCGACCCGACGGCAGGCGGGTTCTTCGATAGCGAACCGGCATCCGACGGCAAGAGCCTGGGTGTGCTGGCCACGCGGCGCAAACCCCTGCAGGATTCCCCCACGCCTGCCGGCAACCCGATGGCGGCGATAGCTCTCGTGCGGCTCTTTCATTACACCGGCGATGCCCGATACCGTGACCAGGCAGAGCAGACTCTGGAAACATTCGCCGGCGTGGCAGAACAGTATGGGATTTTCGCGGCGACTTATGGCATCGCCGCGGTCCACTGGCTGGAAGAGCGGGTGCAGGTTGTAGTGATAGCGGGCAACGGAGGCGACGGCGGCGATGAACTCGTTGCGGCAGCGGCGCCTTTCTCCTTCAGCAAGACCACGCTGCGGTTGAAGGCCAATCAGGCCGTTGCGGGAAATCTCCCGCCGGTGTTGGCGGCGACCATTCCAAGTCTTCCCCAGCTGGGATCGGGTAGATCCTTTGCCGTGCTCTGTTCCGGATCCTGTTGCCAGCCGCCGATCTTCGAAGCGAGCGAACTGAGGCGCGCCCTCGAAACCGCCCTCAAGAAATCCGCCTAGTCCCGGCAAAAATAGGGGCTGGCGGGTTGCTGATCCCGTCAGCCCGGAGATTGCGAGCCCTAAGTGGTTGGCCCAGGTTACCGCTGGTTACTTTAGTGACCTTGTGGACGCCCTCGGCCTCCGCTTTACTTACTTCGGTGGCTGTGGCTTCTTCACGACGCCACACTCTGGTGTTGGTTGAGGGCACGTAATAATCGGGCCTCCGTCTGCTACGGCGGGAACCGGTAGGACGGTAGCTCCGATAAAGGTGCCCACTATTCCTACGATCAGGATCGAAATCCTGATTGCACGTTTCATGGGTGTTCTCCTTGGTAACCGCGCTGAGTGCCCCAAGGAAGTGGCATTCGGCGCGGACCCGCATTATAAGTCACCCGTCAAGCCCTGTGTGCAATAATTTTCACCATTCCGCGTGCGGCTTGGTAGCAGGGTTTCGACCAGCGAAAACCAATAGTACATTAAGCTGTGTGTTATCAATAGCTTACTGTGTCCACTTAATCGTTTACACGATTTATCTGCGCCAAGGGCTGGCACAGCCTAGCGGGCCCGGAGTGTTTTACATTTTCCGGACAACGGGCAGGACAAGATAAGTTGAAGCCGGTCGCGGGTGCGACTAGCTTTTTGTGCTGGCCTCTGCTCCCGAGAGACTAAAGCTGCTCCCACCGACCGCAGCGCTCCTAGCCATCGGAGCCGTTCCCGGTTTGTCGCCCGATGGTGCATCCGGCCGGGTGCGCGACAAAGCGCGGTCCACCATCCCTTCAAACATCGGGATCAGGGAATCTGCGGGAAGCGGGTGTTGTATGTCAGAGAGGCTCTGTTCCCATCGCTGTGGCTGCAACAGCGTGTTGGAAGCGTTGCGCTCTGGGCTCTTGGCGACAAGGTAGCCCAGCCACAATCCGAGGCTGAGGTTGTAGGCGCTCATGTTGACGATACTCATCCACGGATTCTGAAGGTGGTTCCCAACCCAGGAAGCAATCAGGGTAAGTTCGACAATGGCGAAGGAGCCGAACCCTAAAGCAATACCGAAACTGTGGCGACGACGGCTAATGCCCAAGTATCGGGCAAAGAAGAGCAGGAACAGAACCATCCCGACCTGGATCATGCGCAAGCAGCGTTGCGTGGTAGTAATGGCTTGCATCCACGGTGCCATCGTAGTGGAGTTGCTGGAAACCGACACCACGCCAGCTACCAGGAGCATCACCAGACCAGCCCACTTGAAGAGCACCGTACCCAGGTCGCGCAAGGTGTGGAACGAGCGAAAGACATCCACGAACACTTCGTGAATCACTCCAAAGCCGAAGGCTACGCTGACGGCGCTGCACGTCCAGTAGAGATAGAAAGCGGCAGTGCCGCGCCCCTGCGTGGGGAAGGTGATGCCGAAGGTAACGAGCTGGGTGGCAATGTAGCCGAAAAAGAACTTGAACTGGCGGTGCAATCCTCGCCGCAGCATGAGCGCAGCAATCCCCAACTGGAGCGCGGGCTGCGCAAACCAGAGCGCGTAATACGCGTAGTAAAGGATCATCGCTTTATCGCGCATGGTGTGGCCATCGCCAGCCCCCGGCAACACCAGCCGAGGTCAGGTTCGTGGATCCGGGCTCAAGTAGTTGTCTTCGGCTCGGTAAGAGCTACGTTAGCCTCTCGTCAACCTCAGTTCAATGCACTTTGGTAACCTACGTAACGTTACCATCGCAGGGCGGGCAGAGCCCGCCCGGGGGAGTGAGGTCAACTCAGGGGCGTTTTGCGGCTGTCTGCGGCTCTCTTCGGAGCAGGCGCCAGCCTACGCGTCAGGCATGGAGTGAATGTAGGCCCGCATCATGCGTACCTCATCATCCTTCGCATCCAGGTCGTGCAGCAGGATATCCCGCAGCGAGACCATGCCGATGAGGTGTCCGTCGTGGCAGACTGGGAGATGTCGGAAATTGTGGCGCCGCATCAGGGTCATGCAGCTTTCCAGATCCTCATTCATGCTGACGGTTAAGGGATCGTCCGTCATGACCTCGGCCAGGCAGGTGCTGACAGGATCGCGGCCTTCAGCAACGACCCGTTTCATGAGATCGCGCTCGGAAAAAATGCCGACCAGTTTGCCCTTGTGCAGAACCGGTACGGCGCCGATGTTGCGCTCGACCATGGCTTGCACCGTTTCGAACACGGTGTGGCCCAGTTCCGCCTGATAGGTATCCTGATTCTTGATCAGGTCGCAGATGCGCATCGGACACCTCCCGACTTCAGAAGTTTCGAGCTGTCCACGAACACTACAGAGGCGGGAGTATATGCTGAAACGCCGGCGGAAGAAAAGAAGAAAAAACGAAAAAGTACAAGAAATTCGCCAGACCGGGACGGTATGCGGCGGGGAGGGGTACCGGATGGCCCCGGCGCTGCCCGGAACAAAGGGCTAAGCACTTAGTGCTTCGATCTCGTTCTAGCCGATGCGTCGTTCCCGATGAACACAAAGTAGGAACAGTTCCACAGATCCGTGGGCAGGGTCCCGCGGGAACGGGCTGTGACGACGATGTTGTAATCACCTGTACTGCCCAGGTTCATTGCGGCCAATGCATCTCTTGAGGCACGGTGCGCCTGGAGCTCGGGGTTGGTCGAGGCCCGCGACCCCGGTTCGATCACCGCCAGCCAGCGCAGAAACTCGTGGAGATCGCGGGTACGAGAATATCCCGGAACGGCAAACGAAACCTCACCGTTCTGCTCGGCAAAACGCCAGGCGAGCGAGGCAGCCAGATCGACCGCTTTCTCGTAGGCCGTCTCACCAATCATCCCGGCTTCCGGATTATCGAAAACGATGCACAGCTTGCGCTCGTCTTCGCGCGTGAATTCGCGGACTTTCAGCGAACCGGACTTGGCCGTCGCCTTCCAGTCCACGTGGCGGGCGGAATCTTCGGACACATACTCCCGAATGCGGTAAAGATCGGCTCCGCGGCCACGCACCAGGCTGGCCCACTCGCCGCGCACCAGCGGCAGAATTTCGAAAAACTCCTCGGTGAGCTCGACCCGGGGATACACCAGCACTTCCCGCGACAATGACACGTGCCGCGTCTTGGTCAGGAATGCGAAGGGGAAGCGAGTTGCCAGGCCAAAGCCGTCTTCGCGGTAACGTCCGCGGCGCTCGAACTTGAGATCCAAGTCGGCCGACAATTCGGCTTTCGGTGGGACATACGGGAAATAGGCCATACCTTCGAAGATGCCGGCCGGCGGCGGATCGGCCGTCACCCGGCGCAACTTGCGGTCGGGAAGGCGCAGCCATTGCCGCTCTGGCGGACGGTGAAAGGGAAAGGCAAACGTGGACGCCTCCCATTTCCACTGCTTGGCCGCCTTGGTTTTCTTGCGGGTAGAAACCACCCGTACGGAAAACGAGGGCAAAAGATTACGCGGATTATAGAGTACGATACGGCCGCGCACAGCGCGTCCGGCGAATACGTGCTCGGGCAGGCGGACGTCAAGCTCAAGCCAGCGCAGCACCCAGGCGGAGACGAAGCCGGAGACCAGAATCGCCGCCAGCATGGCTGCGACCACAATGTAGAGGAGATTATTGCCGGTGTTGAGCGCGGCGATGCCGATCACCAAGGTCACCAGCACGTAAATAACGCCGATCCGGGTTACGTCGTAATCAAACGATTCGCGCAGCCGCTCGACGGCTACACGCCGCGCCAGATAGGGCACGGTGACCAGTCCAACCCAGGTAGCGAGGATCAGCGAGACCGACGCCAGAATCACCGTCGCCCAGACGTAGCCAGCGTCGCGCGAAACGGTGGAAAAAAGCGCCGCAGCGAAAGCCAGCCCCAGGCCCACCAGCGACAACAAAAATTTGATCCAGACCTCTGCCCCGCCGGAATGCAGCCATTGCGCCATCCGGCCCGGCGTGGCAGGGTTCGATTTCAACGGATTGGCATAGGTGGAGCCCACTATTTTGGAGCCTAGCATTGCCCGGCAGAACGGACAATCAGGATCGGCTTGCGGGGAAAGCGTTCGTAACCTGGTAAAAACACAGCCACGGATGGTACGGATCGCCACCGATACACCAGGAGGCGTCGGGAGTGATCCGTGAAGATCGGCGCGGATCCGGGGCCAACAATCGCGGCACAAGTTGGATATTTTGATGCGGCTAATTCTTGCTTCTGATTCCGATTCTGGTGTGCTACGCTTCTGGCCGCACAGACTTCGCCCACATCACAATATTCCTATACGCAACGTTAAGGAGATCCCCCATGCCTATCGGTAAACGCGCGCTCGCGGAATTCTTTGGAACCTTCTGGCTGGTCTTTGGCGGATGCGGCGCCGCCGTGCTGGCCGCAGGAGTTCCTAACGTCGGCGTCGGATACGCCGGCGTCGCTTTGGCCTTCGGCCTCACCGTCCTGACCATGGTTTATGCGGTCGGGCATATCTCAGGCGGCCACTTCAATCCGGCGGTGAGCGTGGGACTGGTGGTCGGCAAGCGCTTCCCTGCCTCGGAACTGCTGCACTACGTCATTGCGCAGGTGGCGGGGGCAATCGCCGCCGCAGGCGTGCTCTACATTATTGCCAGCGGAATGACCAACTTCGATGTGCACGCCGGGTTCGCCTGTAACGGCTACGGGGCCAATTCGCCCCAGGGATATTCCCTGCTGGCATGCTTCATCGCCGAGGTTGTGTTGACCGCCTTCTTCCTGATTGTGATCATGGGCGCAACCGACAACCGCGCGCCGAAAGGATTTGCGCCCCTGGCCATCGGCCTTTGCCTGACGCTGATTCACCTCGTCGGCATCCCGGTGACGAATACTTCCGTGAACCCGGCCCGCAGCACCGGCCCCGCGATCTTCGCCGGCGGCTGGGCGCTGCAACAGTTGTGGATGTTCTGGGTCGCACCGCTGATCGGCGGCGCGCTCGGCGGCGGAATCTACAAGACACTGTTCGGGGAATAGAAAGCCGAGTCACGGATTGGCTGGAGCGGCGGACGCCCTCGTCCGCCGGGATCTTCCCCGGACGAGGGCGTCCGGGGCTCCACTCTTAATATTCCGCCAGTTCCTTCATCGCCAGGAAAAGATCGTTCGGCTGGGGCAGGATGGCGTCCTCCAGGATGGGCTGATAGGCGACGAAAGTGTCTTTGGCGGCGACGCGGCGGACGGGGGCGTCGAGCTTGTCGAAGAGTTGGTCGGCAATGCGGGCGGCGATCTCGGCTCCATAGCCCCAACTCAGCGTGTCTTCGTAGGCGACGAGCACGCGGTTCGTCTTCGTGACCGAGGCCGCGATCGCGTCCCAGTCAAACGGATTCAGGCAGCGCAGGTCAATCAGTTCGACCTTTACTCCCCGCTCGCGCTCCAGCTTCTGCGCGGCCTGCAGCGCGCGCGGCACGACCGCGCCATAGGTGATCACGGTCAGGTTATCGCCGGGGTGGACGATTTGCGCCTTGCCGAACGGAATCATGTACTCCGGTCCGGGATAAGGCGCGCGGCCGAACGGTTCGCGATAAAGACGCTTGTGCTCGAGGAAGAGCACCGGGTCGTCGCAGCGGATTGCGGTGCGCAGCAGGCCGGCGGCATCGAGCGCATTCGAGGGAAAGACCACGCGCAGGCCCGGCATGTGGGTGAAGATACTCTCGCCGCACTGCGAGTGATAGATGGCTCCGCCGGTGAGGTATCCGCCAATGGCGACGCGAATCACCACCGGGCACGAAAATCCGTTGTTTGAGCGCCAGCGGATGACGCTGAGCTCGTCCCGAATCTGCATCATCGCGGGCCAGATGTAGTCGAAGAATTGAATCTCGACCACCGGTTTCAAGCCGCGCGTGGCCATGCCGGTGGCGCGGCCGACGATGGCGGCCTCGGCCAGCGGCGAGTTGAACACGCGATCGCTGCCGAATTCGTTCTGCAGGCCGAACGTGAGCTTGAAGACTCCACCCTTGCCCTTGACCAGCTTGCGTTTCAGATATTCCTCGCGGCTGACGTCGGCGACGTCCTCGCCGAAGACGATGATGCGCTCGTCGCGCTTCATTTCGTCGCGCAGCGTGGCGTTGATCAGATCCGCCATGGTTTTGGTCGTCGGCTTCTTCCCATCGGACGTCGCAGTTTCTGGCTGCGCCGGCCGGGTATCGAACTCCGGCGAGGCCGGATCAATCTTGGGTGAATAGAGGTATTCCATGATCGATTCGGGCGCGGGCGGGAGCGCTTCGAGCGCCAGATCCACCGCGGCCTGCAGTTCGGCCTCGACTTCCTTTTCCAGCTGGTTGATCCCTTTGTCGTCGAGAATGCCTTCGCGCAGCAGGAACATCTGGGTGCGGGTCACGGGATCGCGCTGTGCGTCGCGCTCGCGCTCAGCATCAGGACGGTAGAGGCGCTCATCGTCGGACAGCGAGTGCGAATACGGACGGATCACATGAGCGTGCACGAAGGCGGGGCCGTGTCCTTCGCGGCAGTATTCGACCGCGCGCGAAAAAGCTCCGTAGCTGGCCACGGGGTCGGTGCCGTCGACTTCTTCGAAGTGGAAGTTGGGAAAGCCTGAGACGAGGCGCGAAATGCTTCCGCCGGCAGTCTGCACTTCCACCGGCACAGAGATCGCGTAGCCGTTGTCTTCGACGCAGAAGATGACGGGTAGCTTGCCCAGCGCTGCCGCGTTCATGGCTTCCCAGAATTCGCCTTCGCTGGAACTACCATCCCCCAGCGAGACGTAAGTGACCTCATCGTCGCGGAAGGTTACTTCCTTAAACTGCCGATAGTCCACCCCTGCGTTGGGTGCCCCATTTCTCCCTTCTTTTGCGAGAAGTGGGTTCGCAGGGAGCTCTGCTGCCTTGGGATGACGCGCAAAATAGCGTCCGCCCTCGGCGCAGCCCACCGCCTGCAGAATCTGCGATCCCGTGGGCGACGACTGGGTGACGATGTGGAGCGCGGGATAGCTCCAGTGGGAAGGCATCTGGCGTCCGCCGGAACTGGGGTCGTTGGCCGCGCCTACACCTTGCAGAAACATGTCGTAGGGCTTGACCCCGAGCGCCAGGCACAGCGCGCGATCACGATAGTAGGGATAGAACCAGTCGTATCCCGGCTTGAGCGCCAGCCCCGCGGCCACGCCGATGCCCTCATGCCCGGCGCCCGACATCTGGAAGAATATTTTTTGCTGGCGCTTGAGCAGGATTTCCCGGTCGTCAATGCGCCGGGAAGTGTACATCAGGCGGTAGGCCTGGATGAGCCGGTCGGCCGTGAGGCCCTCATAAAGCTTGGCCTTTCTGCCATTCGTCAGCTTGGGATCGGTCTTTGTGGTCGCCATCCGGTTCTATGTTTCCTGCCTGCGCTGGATTCGGGGCAGCCTTGCGGTAATCTCACGAACCCCAGCAACCCCTGCGGTAAGCAAAACCCACCGCGATCATGAAGCTGGTTGCATTGTAAACGCTGATCAGGAGTTGGCAAAGTGCGGAAGTGCAATCTCGGGAACGGCGGTTTGTAACTGGATCGCTGGTGCCTGGCTGTTGCCGGGAACGGTCGTTGCGACTCCCTGTGACCTCACGGCTCTGGCGGAAAGGCACGCAAGTATGCGCGAATCTCGTCGCGTATTTTGCGGAACCGTGCCAGCCGTTCTTCTTCGGATCCCGGAAAAGTTCCGGGGTCAACAAAGCTGTGGTGGATCGTGCGGGTCTGTGCGGGAAAGACAGGACAAGTTTCCCGCGCGTGGTCGCAGACGGTCAGCACGTAGTCGAAGCGCTGGCCGGCAAATTCGTCGACATGCTTCGGGCGATGCTGGCTCAGGTCAATACCCAGTTCCTGCAAGACCGCAATCGCTTCGGGTCGGACTTTGCACGGTTGGACTCCCGCGCTGAGAACTTCAAAGCGATCGCCGGCGTCGTGGCGCAGCAGGCCCTCCGCCATCGGACTGCGCGCGGCATTGCCGGTACAGAGAATCAAGACTCGCTGCTTCTTCCCCTCAGACAACGGTTGCACTCCGACTACAGCAGGATTTTAGATTGCAGATTTCAGATTGCAGATTTCAACGCGGCTCTAGTAGCTGTCAAAATCTGCAATCTAGAATCTTCCATCTAGAATCTCTGAACCCGATTCGGCTTCGTGGCCCGGATGAAGGCGCTCAGGAACTTTCCATCCACCTGCGGGGCGATGGCATCCACACCAATTCCCTGCCCGGCTAGAGTTTCGCGGGCGTCTTCGGCACGATAGACGCGCGTGGGCTCGATCTCAATCTGCTCGAATCCGGCTGCCGCGAGCTTGCTGCGGTATTCGTTTTCGTCGAGCGCACCCGCCAAGCAACCTACCCAAGCCAGCACGCTCTGCCGAATCTCGGGGAGAATCTCGCCGCGAGTGACCACGTCAGAGACGGCAAAGCGGCCGCCCGGCTTCAGCACGCGGAACGCTTCGCGCAAAACTTTGTCCTTGTCGGCCGAGAGATTGATGACGCAGTTGGAGATGATCACGTCAACGGAATTGTCGGGCAGCGGGATGTTCTCGATCTCGCCTTTCAGGAACTCGACATTCTCGACTTCCGCTTTGCGTTTGTTCTGGTTGGCCAGCGCCAGCATTTCGTCGGTCATGTCGAGGCCATAAGCTTTGCCCGTGGGGCCGACCCGGCGCGCGGAGAGCAGAACGTCAATGCCGCCGCCGGAACCGAGGTCGAGGACGATTTCGCCGGGCTTCAGTTGAGCCAGTGCCGTGGGATTGCCGCAGCCGAGCGAAGCCAGCAGGGCTTCCTCGGGAATCTGTCCGATTTGCGAAGCTTCGTAGAGGTTCGAAGTGATCGGATCGGCACAGCCGGTGCCTGGAGCCGCGCCGCAGCAGGAACTTCCGCCGGATTTAACGCGCAGGGCGGCTTCTCCATATTTCTGTTTCACAACTTCCTTGATATCGGTAGTTTCAGCGATGCTCATGAATGACTCCTATTTGCAGATTTGCACGATGTCTTGCGGCCGGAGCGCCTTATTGCGGGTGCAGCACTCGGCGTAGAGAAATTGCAGCAACTCCTGCAGGGCTTCGGTATTGGCGGTGTAGCGCAGGAACGTGCCTTCCCGTTTCACTTCGACCAGATCTTCGGTTCGCAGCTTGTCCAGGTGATGAGAGAGGGTTGAGTTGGGAATCTCCAACTCGGATTGAATATCGCTGACGACGAGGCCCTCGGGGTGCGCCGACAGCAAGAGCTGCATGATGCGCAGGCGCGGCTCGGTGCCCATGGCGGAGAACATGTCGGCGTACTTGGCCACGCGTTCGGCGGACTTGGTGAGGAGAGGGACTTTGGTCGAGGTTGCCCACATATTTCGATGTTACCAGAAATATGGCATCGTCGCAACTGGGCGGAAGCCGCCAAGCTTCGCTCGGCCTGTCCGGGTTCCCTCGACTTCGCTCCGGACAGGCGCCGACCCGGACCCACACGCCTTCGCCGAAAGCTGACGCCTGCCTGCCGCGTGCTTTATCCTGAGAGAGCATGATCCGCACGCGCCGCGCATTCGACCCGCACTCCATCAAACTGGTGATCTTCGACCTCGACGGCACGCTGGTTGACTCGCGTCTCGACCTGGTGCATTCCGTCAACGCTGCGCTGCGCCATATCGAACGGCCCGAGTTGCCGGACGACTTGATCGCCAGCTACGTGGGCGATGGGGCGCCGATTCTGATTCAGCGCGCGCTGGGTGGCGAGACGGTTGACGAGGCCCTGGTGCGCAAGGGGTTGGAGTTCTTCCTGTCTTATTATCGCGAGCACAAACTCGATCACACCACGGTCTATCCGGGGATTGCCGAGGCCCTGGTGGCGATTCAGCACTCCGCAAACGGCGGGCCGCGCAAAATGGCCGTGCTCTCGAATAAACCGGTGAATCCGTCGCGGGCGATCGTTGAGGCACTTGGCCTGGGGCCGTTTTTTTCGCACGTTTATGGCGGCAATAGCTTCCCCAGCAAGAAACCCGACCCTGAGGGCGCGCGCAAGCTGCTGGCGGAGAACGGGATCGGCCCGGAGCAGGGTGCGATGGTGGGCGACTCTCACGTGGACGTGCGCACCGGGCGCAATGCCGGACTGTGGACGATCGGAGTAACCTACGGCTTCGCTCCGGACACGTTTGAGGATGACCCTCCGGACGTGCTGGTGGATAGCCCGAGTGAACTGGCAACAGTTTTTTCCAGTGCACGTGATAAGTAGTCAGGCCGCCGAGCTTTTGGGTCTTAGGTCTAAGGTCGGGTTGGTCGGGTCTTGGGTCTTGGGACCCGGGACCCTCGGAGGCATAATGGCCTGAGACCCAAGACCTAGGACCTCCAAGTCAAACGAATACTCGAAGCAGAACGCTAATGACCACTAACCACCCTGGCCCCGCCTTCGACTTCACTCCCGCCGAACTGCGTAAGCTGCGCAGCATGAAGAATCCCTACGGCATCCAGAAGTTTCTCGACGACATGCCGTATCACCTGGAAGACACCGCGTGGTCGCCGCGCAAGGTGCTGGCCGGCGAAACGGCGCACTGCCTCGAAGGGGCCATCTTCGGCGCGGCGGCGCTGCGGGCGAACGGATATCCTCCGCTGCTGCTCGATTTCGAAGCCGATCACGACACCGACCACGTGATTGCCATCTTCCGCCAGAACGGATGCTGGGGCGCCGTGGCCAAGTCGAACTACACCGGATGCCGCTGGCGCGAGCCCATCTACCGCAACTTGCGCGAGTTGGCCCTCAGCTATTTCAACTCCTACTTCAATCTGCGGCGGGAGCGCACCTTGCGGCGCTACTCGCTGCCCGTGAACCTGAAGCGCTTCGACCGGCAGAACTGGATGACCACCGAGAAGCCGGTGTGGTTCATCGTCTTTCACCTGTTCGATATCAAGCACTTCCCCCTGCTGACGAAGACCCAGGAAAAGCGGCTGCATCGCGTGGATGAACGCCTGTTCCAGGCGGAGTGCCTGGGAAAGGCCTACAAGACCAGGGACTAACCTGATCCGCGGCTAAAGTCCCGACTGTGTCGTGCCGATTCTTACCCAGGGACACTTTGGGCTTGCTTTCGCCCGGCCCTTGGCCGCACTCTGGGGAGTGAGTCCACGCCGGCAGTCCAGCCCGGAATGTTCTAGTCCGGGAGAGTATCGCATTGGGAGCTCACAGTCAGTTCGGAACCGGTCCGGCTCACGAATTTGTGGAAACTCGCCGCCATCCCCGGTTCAAGCTGGAAGTTAACATCCGCGTCTATCCGCGCAACAGCGCTGTGGTTCGGGGTCACACCGTGGACATCAGCGAGTCGGGAATTTCGGCCATCTTGAAGACAGAAGTCCCCATCGGTGAAGTGGTTCGCCTGGAATTCGCCCTGCCCCTGGGCGACGTTGAGGTTCACGCCCTGGTTCGGCAAAGAAACGCTTTCCGCTACGGCTTCCAGTTCGTCGAGTCCAGCTCCGCACAGGATATTATTGGACGCACCTGCCGTCACCTCGCCGTCGAGCAGAGTGTGCACGATCCCAGGACCGCCTAGCACAACCTTGCGGCTGCACTCACCACTGAACCCGCGGCCATTCGCTTGTTATCCTCGAACGCACACTCCGGGCTCCGGGCTTCACGGCTTATAATGCGAAGTCCTGAGTGGGCAAGTCCCGGGTGTGGTCGTTGATCTTGAACCACTGCTCGGATGGCATTCATTTCCATTTTCCCGTGAGGCTCGAATGTCTTCTCTTACCCGCCGTGATCTGCTTCGCTCTGGCTTGGCAATTTCTGCCGTGATCTGCTTCGCTCTGGCTTGGCAATTTCTGCATCAACCCTGGTCGCAGGGCCCGTAGGCCGCGCGCATGCCTTGCTGGCCGCCTATCCTGGGGCAGCGTCGGCCGAAGCTCTGGCCGCAGTGGCTCCGCGCGAGCACTTGCTCTTCGATTTTGGCTGGAAGTTTTTCCAGGGCCACGCCACCGACCCGGCGCGCGATCTGGGTTTTGGCAAGGATCAGGGAGATTTCTCCAAGAGCGGCGAGTTTGAGTTCGCGCGGGAGAAATTCGACGACTCCAAATGGCGGACGCTGAATCTGCCTCACGACTGGGCGGTCGAACTGCCGTTTGTGCACGATGACGAATTGCAATCCCACGGCTACAAGCCGCTCGGCCGCAGCTATCCCGAGACCAGCGTGGGATGGTACCGCCGCGTCTTTGACATACCTAAAGAGGACGCGGGCCGTCGCATCGCGGTCCAGTTCGATGGCGCGTTCCGCGATGCGCTGGTTTTCCTGAATGGCTATTTCATCGGCCGCAACGACAACGGCTACGCGCCCTTCCGCTTCGACCTCACCGACTTTCTTAACTACGGCGGCAAGAACTATCTCGTGGTGCGGATGGACGCCAGCTTCGGCGATGGCTGGTTTTATGAAGGCGCGGGGATTTACCGCCATGTGTGGCTGATCAAGACCGACGCGCTGCACTTGGGGCAGTGGGAGAGCGTTGTACAGGCCACGGTCAACGGCGATTCGGCCACCTTGATGCTCGGGACGCTTGTGCGAAGTGAGGGCCCTGCCGCCGACACTTGCCGTGTGCAGTGGCAGATTGCCGATCCAGCCGGCAAAGTTGTGGCGACCGCGGAATCGGCGCTACACCCGCTAGTACCCGATGGATTGGCCATACTCACAGCGGGGGCGAAAGTAGCGAGTCCTGCGCTGTGGTCGCCGGAAACACCGAATCTCTACTCCGCGGTGATCACAGTCGAATCCGGCGGCAAGGTTCGCGATGCCGAGCGCATCAGCTTCGGCATTCGCGACATCAAGTGGGATGCCGACAAAGGATTCTTTCTCAATGGCAAACCGCTGAAGATCAAAGGAACCTGCAATCATCACGACCACGCCGGCGTCGGCGCTGCACTGCCTGATCGCCTGCAGTGGTATCGCGTGGCGGTGCTGAAAGAAATGGGATCGAACGCCGTTCGCACCTCTCACAATATGCCCACCCCCGAGTGGGTCGAGGCGTGCGATCGCCTGGGCATGATGATGATGTGCGAGACGCGTCAGATGAGCTCGAGCGCCGAGGGCCTGGCCCAACTCGAGCTCATGGTAAAGCGCTACCGCAACTCGCCTTCCATCATTCTATGGTCCATGGGGAACGAGGAGGGGACGTTGATGCGGGAGCCGCAGGGCGAAAAAATCATCGCCGATATGGTCGCACGAACCCACGAACTGGATCCCACGCGCCTGTGCACCGCTGCGGTGAACGAAGCTTATGGAAGCCATTTTTCCGATGGCCTGGATGTGATGGGCTTCAATTACAACCTGGGCGTGCCGGACGAGTGGCACAAGGCGCATCCGAAAAAGCCCTGCGTGGGGTCGGAAACGGCCAGCACCGTTTCCACGCGCGGCATCTATTCGACCGACAAGCTGCGCAACTGGCTGAGCGGCTACGATATGAACTATCCGCCGTGGGCGGAAACCGCCGAACAGTGGTGGACATTCTACGGCACCCGCGAATGGCTGGCGGGAGGCTTCGCCTGGACCGGCTTCGACTACCGCGGCGAACCCACACCGTACGGCTGGCCCTCAATCAACTCGCAATTCGGCATCGTCGACATGTGCGGCTTCCCGAAAGACAACTTTTATTATTACAAAGCATGGTGGGGATCGGAACCGGTGCTCCATCTGCTTCCCCATTGGAATTGGAACCAGCGCGAAGGCGAGCCAATTGCGGTGTGGGTGCATTCGAATCTCGATTCAGTAGAACTTTTCCTGAACGGCAAGAGCCAGGGTTCGCAGAAAGTGAAGCCGCTGACGCATCTGGAATGGAAAGTGAAATACGAACCGGGCGTGCTCGAAGCGCGCGGCACGAAGGACGGTAAGATCGTGCTCACCGAGAGGCGCGAGACCACCGGCGAGCCGGCATCGATCCGCTTGACTGCCGACCGCATCGAAATCGACGCCGACGGTGAAGATGTCGCGGTTCTGCGCGTTGAAGTGCTCGACAAAGAAGGCCGCGCGGTTCCCACCGCCGATAACCTGATCAACTTCAAGGTTACCGGCGAAGGCCGTCTGATCGGCGTGGGCAACGGCGATCCCAATTGTCAGGAGTCCGACAAAGAGCCCCGGCGCAGCCTGTTCAACGGCTTGGCGCAAGTGATTGTGCAGGCAAGCCGCACTCCGGGAACGATCAACATCGAGGCCTATACCGAAGACTGGCCGCCGCCGAAGCTCACCGCACATGTGACGATCAGCACGAAGAAGGCGGAGCTGCGACCGGCGGTGGGGTGACCCTGGACTTCACTCGCCACGAATTTACGCGGATGTTCACGAATTTGTTTTGTGTGCTTTCCTGCCGCTGAGCTCTCGCGGAGCACCGTCGTCTTCGCAAATAGTCCTCTTCATTGCAGGACGTTATAATAGAAAGATTCTCTGTCGGCGAAATTGGGATCTGTGGCGCTCCGGGCAGAAATCCCGCCGAGCTTTGCTCGGCCGGACAGCCGAGGACAGCTGTCCCCAGAGGGTGAACAGCAGATTCCTCCCCTTCGACTTCGCTCAGGGTCGGAATGACAAGGAAGGGTTAGCTAGAGGCTAAGAGCTAACAGCTAAAAGCTTCTTCTATGGACTTCAAACTCGTTTCCAACTACAAGCCGCAAGGCGATCAGGCCGCCGCGATCCAGGCGCTGACCCGCGGCGTGTTCGACCGCGAGCAGCATCAGGTTCTGCTCGGCGTGACCGGCTCGGGCAAGACGTTCACCATGGCCAAGGTAATCGAGGCGGTGAACCGTCCCACGCTGGTCATGGCGCATAACAAGACGCTGGCGGCGCAGCTTTATCACGAGTTCAAGAGTTTCTTCCCGCAGAATGCGGTCGAATACTTTGTATCGTATTACGACTATTACCAGCCCGAAGCGTATGTTCCCGCTGCCGATCTCTACATCGAAAAAGAAGCGACCATCAACGATGAACTCGATAAGCTGCGGCTTTCGGCGACGCGTTCGCTGTTTGAGCGCCGCGATGCGCTGATCGTCGCGTCGGTGAGCTGCATCTACGGCCTGGGCTCTCCGGAAGCCTATTACGGCATGATGTTGTTTCTCGAAAAAGGTCAGAAGATGAAGCGCGAGGACATCACTCGCAAGCTGGTGGACATTCTCTACGAGCGCACCAACGCCGACTTTCGCCGCGGCACGTTTCGCGTGCGCGGCGACGTGATCGAAGTCTTCCCCACCTATGACGACATGGCGTACCGCATCGAGTTGTGGGGAGATCAAGTCGAAGCGCTCTCGCAGATTGACCCGCTCTTTGGCACCGTCAAGCAGAAATACGTACGGCTGCCGATTTATCCCAAGACGCATTATGTCATGAAGGATGAAACTCGCGCCACGGCGGTCGAGTCCATTAAGAAAGAGCTGGCCTGGTGGGAAGTCGAACTCGAAAAGCAGGGGCGGCTGGTCGAGTCGCAGCGCATTCATCAGCGGACCATGTTCGATCTGGAAATGATCAAGACCATGGGCTACTGCCACGGCATTGAGAATTATTCACGCCATTTCACGGGACGGCTGCCGGGTGAGCCCCCGCCAACCCTGCTCGACTATTTTCCGCGCGACTTTCTTCTGTTCCTCGACGAGTCGCACCAGACCGTGCCGCAGTTGCACGGTATGTATCACGGCGACCGCTCGCGCAAGGAAACGCTGGTCGAATACGGATTTCGCATGCCCTCGGCGCTCGACAACCGGCCGCTGACGTTTGAAGAGTTTGACCATCGCACCAACCAGATCGTTTATGTTTCGGCGACGCCCGGCCCGTACGAGCTGACCAAGTCGGCAGGCGTGGTGGTGGAGCAGATTATCCGGCCAACCGGGCTGATCGATCCCGAGGTCGAGGTGCGGCCGGTCAAGGGGCAGATTGACGATCTTCTGCACGAGATTCGCTCGCGCGCGGAGCGCGGCGAGCGCGTGCTGGTGACGACTCTAACCAAGCGCATGGCTGAAGACCTGGCTGAGTACTACGCCGAAGTGGGCGTGAAGTGCCGCTACATGCATTCCGAGATCGAAACGCTCGAGCGGGTGAAGATTCTGCGCGATTTGCGCAAGGGCGAGTTCGATGTATTGATCGGCATCAATCTGCTGCGGGAAGGGCTGGATTTGCCGGAAGTGTCGCTGGTGGCGATCCTCGACGCCGACAAAGAAGGCTTCCTGCGTTCGTCGGGATCGCTGATTCAGACGATCGGCCGCTGCGCGCGGCATCTGAACGGACGCGCGATTCTTTACGCCGATCGACAAACCGATTCGATGAAGCGAGCGATGGATGAAACCCTGCGGCGCCGCGCGATCCAGAGTGCATACAACGAAGCCAATGGCATCACTCCCGAGTCGATTGTGCGTCCGCTGGATATGACCCTGGCCGCGATCGTGGCCGCCGACTATACCGATCTGACCGCCGGGGAGGCAGACGGCATGCCGGAGTTCAAGTCGCAGGAAGAAGTCGACACTTACATTGGCAAGCTCGAAAGCGACATGCGCGAAGCGGCGAAGAAGTTCGAGTTCGAAAAGGCGGCCAAGCTCAGGGACACGATCAAGGAGTTGAGGACGAAGGAGTTTCTGTTCGCGTGAACGAACCGTGTCGGCAGGTCGAATTTTTCACGGGATCTCGTAACCATGCGCTGCTATCTGTGCAGCTAATTGTTCACCGGTCGTGTTCTGAATGACCCGCCCCGCGACGTTCTGTGTTTTGCCCTCCCAGTCCTTGCTTGACATCACGGGAGCATCCTCAAACTTCGTGATGAGGGCTTCTCGACCCCGGATCGTTTCAAACTTGCAGAACGCGGCTCGAAGCTGCTTGTCTTTTTGCCGCTGGTGGTAATCCGAATACTGCTGCAGCCATTCTTCCGGCTTGGATCGAGAAGGCGTCAACGAGACATTTCTTGAAGGGTGGACAATGCACGACTCACGAGACACGGCGGCGGCGGGCTTCGCGTTGTGAGCCAGGCCCGGTGGGTAAGGGGTCATTTCGGGAACCGCAACATACCGGCGCCGAGAGAAGCGTCGCGCGGCCTGTTCGTGCGAACTTTCCACGCTCATCACGATCATTGATGCAACGCCCAAATACCAAGGACCGCATTTCGGATCTAATCCACGTTCCCGCACTGCTTCGCGGCAAAGGCGCGTCACATAAACATATCTATCGCCCTCATTGAAATTCTTGAAGCCACGGCAAAGGCCCGTGATCATGGGTTGCCTTTCGCGAGCACTTGCTGCGAAGAGGTCGAAAAAGGGATCCTGGCACTGTGAACGGTCGGAAAGCAGGTACGGTATTTCGACGGAGTGTGACTTGGCATATCGGAACCATTCGGATTCCGTGGCCCAACTCTCGAACGTCAGTACCTTGCTTTTTCTCATCGAGAAATCAACCCTTGCCTTCGAGGTATGTCGCCGGGGTTGCAATCGCCACGTCCCGCCATGGGCTCATCGCCAGCAAGTCCGCATCGCCCGTGATGATCACGTCTGCCCTTCCGTTCAGCGCTACCTCCAGGAACTTGTCGTCGTTCTGGTCGCGGCATTCGCGCACGACTTGGATGATGTGAACGAATTCGGCGGCGACGCCAATCTGCGCCAAGAAGAGGGCGCGCTCCTCCCGGCTGACATAACGATCAAACTTCGAGCGGAATAAAACTTCCTTCAGCTCATCCAGTGTGAAGTCGGAAAAAAGCAGGACGCCGTCGCTCAGCGCTTTGTCCACGGCCTGACGCGGAACGGAAAGCGGGAACACAATTGCGCTCACCAACACGTTGGTGTCGACGACGCAGCGCATCAGTCCTTTAGAATGTCAGCAAGAATCTCCTCGGTCATTCCGTTCGCTGCCGCCTGAGCGCCGGTGCGGTCCATCGTTCGCTTGAGTTCGGCGATGTTCGTCTTGCGAATGCGCTCATACTCCTCCGCCGACATGATCACGGCCACGTCGCGGTTTTGCCGCCGGATGAGTACCGGCTCGCGTTGCGCGGCATCAAGGAGGGCGGCGAGGCGCTGTTTAGCATCAGTCGCGGAGACGGTCTTCATTTGTCCATTATAGACAAAATAGACAATTTAGGCAATCAGCGTCCGTAGGCCGCGCTCGCCGCCAGCGGTTTGCGGTGGAAGGTATATCCGTCGAAGGTCTCGGAACGGAAGTTCAGATTCGACGAGCAAAGCTTCTCGGTCTGGCTCAGGAAGAGGTACCCGCCGGGTTCGAGGTAGAGATGCAGGCGCTCCAGCAATGCGGTGCGCTGGGCGCGGGAAAGGTGGGGCAGCAAGTCCATGCAGAAGATGCAGTCGAAGCGCCCGATGTAAACCGGCTTGATCAGGTTCATGGTATTGAAGGTGACCAGGCTGCGCAGGCGCGGTTTCACCAGCAGGTGGGCGCTGCCGTTGGACCCGTTGTTCGATCCCGCCACTGATCCGTTGGACGAGCCATTCGAGTTCCCGCCGCTCCAGTTCCCGTCTTTCGAGCCGTTCTGTCCGGCGCCGATGTTTCCGATTTTTGTGAAGCAGGCGCGGATGGTCGCCGGAGGCAGGCCCGCCAGGGCCGACTGCGGGTAAAGTCCGCGCTCCGCGATCTCAATGGCGGAACGCAGCAAGTCGCTGCCGACAATGTGGACTGACCAATCCTTTGTGGCTTGCGTGGTTGCAGGCGGTCCAGAACTCTCAGCCGAACTGCCATTGCGCCCAGATGCCTTTTCCTTCGAGCCATTGCCGTTAGTGGAGTTGCCGTTGCCATTGACACTCCCGTTTCCCACCGGCAACACATCACACAGGGCCATGGCGATCGAGTACGCTTCTTCACCCGTGGAGCAGCCTGCGCTCCAGATGCGCAGCGTGCAGGGGCCGTCCTCCGACTTGCGGGCGTAAAGCTGCGGGATCACGCACCTGGCCAGGGCATTCATCGCTCCCGGATGGCGGAAGAAACCCGTATTGATGTTGAGAACCCCGTCCAGAAATACCGGCAGCACGGAGGGATCCTGATCTGCCGCGCCCAGCCGTTCCAGCAAGGCGGCGCAGGAACTCAATTCGTGTGCCTCAAGATATTCGGCTACGTGTGCGGACAGGGCGCTGTTCGGGCAGTCGAGCAGAATCCCCGCCTGGCGCTCGACCAGCAGGCGGAGCTCGGAGAGTTCGTGCTCGAGAATGGTGACGCCTGCCATCATCTTACGCATGAATCCTTTCCCCGAAGGGGGCGCAAACACACGCGCCGAACTATGTAAAATCAGCGCTCTTCCGGGGAGGGTCAGTTGTTAGCTGCTAATTGCTGATTGCTAAATTGGCTAGTCGCCGGCGGCCGCGGCCGCAAACGACTTGCCGGAATCCCTTTCTGCCTGTTGCGCCACCACATTCATCTCTTTTTCCAGCGACGAAAACCGCTGCATGATTTCGTGAATGCGGAGCGTCATATTGCGAATGGTTTCGATCTGGGCGCGGGTCTGCGCCGAGAGGCTGCCCGGTTCGAGCAGCAGCAGGTCCGAGTTTCCCAGAACCGAGGTTAAAGCGTTGTTGAGGCTGTGGCGCATCTCCACCATGTAGCGGCCCAGCGTGGCTTGGCGCTGGAGAGCGGCGCAGTTGAACTCGGCCATACGAGCCCGGCTTTCCGCGCGTGAACGATGCACCGCTTCGCTGGCCGCCAGGACCAGGGTCTCGAGCCAGTGCTCGCTCGGCCGCAGGATGGAAACACGCAGCCAGCGCTCGCGCACCAGTTGCGCCGTGGCGGCACTCTGACAGACACAAAAAATCGGCTGCCCGGTAGAATGCAGTGCCTCCAGGACCACCGACAGCAGGTCCCTCCGCAGCTCGCCAATGATCGCGACGTCGAACCCATCCACGGCAAACCGGGGCCACAACTCCCCGCTCAGCAGCGTGAACATGGGCACATTGCGCTCCATTTGCCAGCGAGCAGTGATGCGCCGGGAGAAGTCGGCTTCGTCGGAGATGATCAGTACGGTCGGAGTGTCCACGAACTTTCTTTCTTCTTAGCCTTTCTTTTTCCCGGGCTGCTCACCGGAGTCGGCGTCCCAGTCTCCCTCGACGGAAATCTCGAACTCGGGCACATCGGAACTGTCGACCGGTTTGGCCTTGGGCTTCGCCGCGGCTGCGGGCGCAGCTGCAGGCCGGGCAACGGGCTTGGATACGGCTGGGGCCTTCGCGCCCGCCACCGAAGCAGCCGCCTTTGCCATCGCAGGCGCCGGCTTCGCCCCCGCTGCCGGTTGGACCGCTGGTTTTGCGACTGGTTTAAGAGTGGGGGCCGGTTTCGCCGGAGCTGTCGCTGCCGGTTTTGCAACTGGCTTGGCCGCAGGAACGGCCGGCTTAGCGGTGGGTTTAGCGCCGGGCGCGGCCTTGGTCTTGGCATCCGCCTTTGTCTCTGCCTCTTGCGTCTTCCCGCGGCCGAGAGCGTAATCCACCGAAGCCCGCAGGTCCACCAGCATGCGCAATGGCGAGCCCGAGGAATATTCGGCCTGGAACATCACCTTCCACGACTGGCAGATCATGCGCAGGCGGAGGATGGGTTCCTCAGCCGAAAACTGGGCCCGACGGCAATCGATCGTTTTGATTCCCTTCTCTTCCAGTTCGCTGAGGCCGTCGAGAATGAGGTTGAGATCCCCCAGCATCAGCCGGAAAAACACCCGCCGCATGAGATATCCGAAGCGAGTAAAGGCCACCAGGGCCACCGGCAGATAGAACAGATCGCCCGCCAGACTCTTGGCTTTCCGTCCCTGCTCAAGAACCCCGCCATGGAGCAATTCATCCAGCGAGCGGCAGCGGCGCGCCGCTTCCAGCACGCGGTCCAGCGCGTTGAGCCATACCGGCGGCTTCAGTTCCACTTTCCCCAGAACCGGCTCCATAGCCTGAGCCACGTAGGCCAGATCCACCTCAGCATCCACCAGGCCGGTGGGCGCCAGCTGGCTGAAATACTGCACCAGCAGAAAATCAACCTTGTCGCGTATGGCGTCCGTTCTTTCCTTTTTCGCCAGAAAATGCTGGGCCAGACCCAGCAAGCCGTCCGGACTCACCACCGAACTGGTTTGCAGGAACTGACGCAACTGATGGACCTGGACGCGCTGGTCCATCTCTTCGATCCAGTGGTTGGCTTGTTCGACTGCCTCTTTGCCGGGCGTCTCAGTTCCGGCTTCAAGATCAGCGCAGGCGGCGACGTCGATGACGAACTCACGCGCCAGTTCGAAGTAAATCGGATACAGACGGCGGGCGACACTCCACTGAGCAGCGAGATCTTTATCGGGCGTTGAAGGGTTCATGATTTTACGATCCAGTTGGGCACTTCCTTCAGAAACCGGGCCGCGACCACGGTCTTGCCGGGGTGATACTGCACGGCAACGACCGAGGCTTCGACATCGAGCGAACCGTCAGAGGTTCGCAGACGCACCGCGTCGGCGAACTCCAACGGCGTGCTGCTCGAAAAAAGAACTTCCCGAGGAGTGCCAAATTCGATTACCGTGCTTTCGCTGAAGCGGGCGGCGGAGGCATCGTCGCCTTCGAGCACGCGCGCCAGTTGGACCGGGATCCGCACCGGTGTAGCTTCCGGAAAAAAGCAGGCCAGTCCTGCCACCAGACTGGCTTTCTGCGCGCTGCGCGCCGTTGCTGTGGCTTCCTGCGCCAAGCGATGACAACCTTTCCCCAGACTCGCTCTGCCCGACCTCAAATGCGGGTTGGGCTCCCCCTCTTCCCGGTTAGAAAGAGCTTCGGGGAGCCAGAATCCGCGGTTCGGCAAGAACGGAGCAACGCGGCAGCCACATTTGGGAACGGAAGGTCTAGCACTGAGGTGAGTGCATTTTCAGCGGGTTAGAGCCCGCTTCGCGTGAGTTGGTTAAGCTTCAGCGACGTCTGGCGTCTCAGGCTGAGACACTCGTCTCACATCCGCGGTCGCTGGTCGGCACCCGCGCCGACCAGCCCGTCCACAGCGGAAAGAGAAAAGCTATTTGCAGGAGTCGCTTATCATCTTCAAGCTGCTGACTTCAAAATCGGCCACCGGCTTCCCGTTGGCCTCCTGCTTTTCATTGTCGGCGTATTTCGCTTCTTCGGCCGGGGCGCGGTGCAGAACATGGCCTTGAACCGTAACCTTATGCCCGACATGAGTGGCGTCTACTTTGCCGCTCAATTCCCAAAACTTCCCGTCTGCGCCGGCAATGTAATAGCCTCCACTTTCGACGCCCTTCGCCAGGCATCCCGTAACCGAGGTGGTCTTATTCGCGCTGTCCTGCGCCTGGACCGCAAGCGGACAGAGACACAAAACCAGAACCGGAATCAACCAGAAGAAAAACTTCACATGCGCTGAGCTCACAGATTGCCTCCTTCACTACTATGGCGAATAGTATATGAAGCTTCACGATGATGTCGAGCGATCCGGCGGGCACTTGTCCGCTTGCATTCTAAGCAGATTGCTGAGGGAAGTTCAGGACCGAGCTCACAACGCCAGAACCACCAGGCTATTGCAGGGTGTGGCTCGACGGTCCCGATCCAGATGATCCGATGCCGATGTTGTAGCGCTTCAGCTTGCGGTACAGGGTCGCTCGGCTGATGCCCAGCATGCGTCCGGCCAGAGCCTTGTCGCCTTTCACCTGCTCAAAGACGCGCTGGATCGTAGCTCTCTCGATATCCTCGAGATCGGTGGTCCCAGTTGGAGTCTGGGGCGATTCCGGTACCGCCGGGGTTCCAGCCAGATCCGGATCGAAGGCCACCGGGCCCTCCGCCGCGGAGCGCGTGGGCACGGCGGGACCGGTCGAGCCGAGCCGGCGGCAATGGCGGGGGGAAGATCGCCGAGGTCGATAATCCGTCCATTGCCCAGCGCCACTGCGCGCTCGATGCAGTTTTCCAGTTCGCGCACATTGCCCGGCCAGTCGTATTGCATCAGGGCCTTCATGGCAGCGCTGGAGACGTGCATTTCTGAGTCATGGGCAAACCTGTCGAGGAACCAGTGCACCAGCATGGGAGTATCGCTGCGTCGCTCCCGCAGCGCCGGCACGTGCAGGGCGACGACATTCAAGCGGAAAAACAGGTCTTTGCGGAAGGCTCCAATCTTGTACGCGGCTTCCAGATCGCGGTTGGTGGCGGCGATCACGCGGACGTCCACCTTGACCCTCTGGTTGCTGCCCACCGGGCGGACTTCTTTCTCCTGCAACACACGCAGCAGCTTAGCCTGTAGTTCCAGAGGCAATTCACCCACTTCGTCAAGAAAAATGGTCCCGCCGTCGGCGCTCTGAAACAATCCGTGCTTGGATTTGAGCGCCCCGGTGAATGCACCCTTTTCGTAGCCGAACAGCTCGCTCTCGATCAACGTCGGCACCAGCGACCCGCAGTCTACGGCCACGAAAGGACGGCCGGCAAACACGCCGCGGAAATGGATAGCGCGGGCCACCAATTCTTTGCCCGTTCCGCTTTCCCCGTAAATCAGCACCGGGGTACGCGTATCTTTCAGGCGCGAGACCATGCGCAGAACTTCCTGAATTCGTGCCGACGACCCGACGATGCCGTGCGCCGCGGTTTCCGAGTCCATGCGCTGGCGCAGAAATTCGTTTTCCTCCACCAGACGGACTTTTTCCGCCATGCGCCGCAGAAATAATCGCAATTCTTCCAGCGGAGAAAACGGCTTGGTGATGTAGTCATAAGCGCCCAGCTTCATGGCCTGCACCGCGGTTTCGATTGAACCGTGTCCGGTCATGAGCGCCACTTCCGTGCGGGGCAGAAGCTTTTTCACCTTTTCCAGAAACTCCAGGCCCGACATGTGGGGCATGACCAGATCGGTCAGAATCATGTGAGCCGGCTGCTCCTCCAGCAGGGCCAGGGCGGAGTCTCCGCTCTCGGCCTCGAGACAGACAAAACCGAGGGCCTCGCCGACCGTGACGCAGAGTTTACGGATGCTCTGCTCGTCGTCCACGATCAGCAGCCGGATGCGCAGGTCTTCTTTGTTCGATGGACTGTTCACTACACCTTCCCTAGAGTCTTCGACACGACTTCGATAAATTGGTGCACGCGAAATGGCTTCTCCACGCACGGAGCACCAGTTTCGCGGAGAGTGGCGACGGTTTCCTCGTTGGCGATGTCGCCGGTGATGAAGACCACGCGCCCCGCCAGATCCGGGCGGTGGCGGGCGATCCAGGCATGGACCTGGCCTCCATCAACGCCGCCCGGGGTGCGCATGTCCGAGACGACGCCCAGGAAGGAGCCGTTCTCGAGCACGCGGAGGGCCTCGACGCCGGATTCGCAGCAGACCACGGGATATCCGCTGCGCTCGAGAGCGGCCCGTACATAGGCCATGACGGCGGGCTCATCCTCGATGAGCAGCACAGGGAGAGGAGACAACTTCATCGCGGGTAGGCTCATGGTTGTGTTACTCCTGCGGCTACGCTTAAAGAAGCGGGGTGGGAGGCTGCGGGCAGGCGGACGATGAACGTGGCGCCCGGCTGGCCCAGATTGTTGTTACAAAGAATTTCGCCTCCGTGTTCTTTCACGATGCCATAACAGATGCTGAGGCCGAGGCCAGTACCTTTGCCGACCTCTTTCGTGGTGAAGAACGGGTCGAAAATCTTATCCGGGTGGGAGATTCCGTTGCCGTTGTCGCGGAACGAGAGTTCAACCGCTTCGCCCGCCTTCGTCGACATGATCTCAATGCGTGCGGGCCGGCCAACTTCGTGGACCGCATCGTAGGCATTGTTCAGGATGTTGAGAAAAACCTGCTGCAGCTGATGCGCGTCGCCCATCACTTCCGGCAATTCCTCATCGAGATTTTCTGTTACTTCGATGCCATGACTGATGAAGTCGTAGGCCCGTAATTGCACCGTCCGGCGCAGGATCGTATTCAGTTGCACGGCATTGCGCTGCGGCGGCATCTGGCGGGCAAAGCTGAGCAGGTTCTGGACGATCTGCTTGGTACGCTGGGCCTCGGCCAGAATCACGCGCAGGTCCTTGCGCGCACCTTCGGGCAGATCGGTATTCTCCATGAGCAGGTCGGCAAATCCCAAAATCGCGGTCAGGGGATTGTTGACCTCGTGGGCCACACCGGAAACCAACTGCCCGACGGCAGCCATTTTCTCGGCGTGCACCAGTTTGTCGCGCAGAATGGCGGAATCGGTAATGTCGGTGAGCACGACCACGATGCTGGTCACAGTTCCCTGCTCATCGCGCATAGGACTCAGGTTGGCTGAGAACTTTCCCGCCACGCTGCCCGCGCGCATGATCTCCAGTTCCAGATTGTCGACCTGCTGGCCGTTAAGCGTCTGCTCGAGCGCCGCAGAGAGCGGACGGACATAGGCGGGCGCCCCCAGTTCCACCAGCGGACGCCCAATCAGTTCGCGCTGTTCGAAGCCGGCGTCGTACCAGCGGCGGTTGCCGTAACTGACCAGACCCGCCGTATCGGCCACCAGAATCATGCTTTGCGTGTTGTTGAGAATCTTGCCCGAAAAATCCCGCTCACGATGCAGTTCGGACTGGTAGGTGCGAAGGCCGGTCACATCGAGCATCAACCCGCGAATCTGCAGCAGGCGCCCCAGGTGGTCGTATAGGCCGAAAGCGTTGATCAGCACGTGGATGGGCGATCCATCCTGGCGTCGGAGGGTTGCCGCGAAATTGTTCAGTTGGCCTTCCTGCTTCATCACCTCGGCATGGTGCTCGCGCTGCTGCGGTGAAAAATAAAGCTGCGTGGGAATGTCCACTTGCAACAGTTCTTCCCGCGTGGCATAGCCCAGCATGCGCACCATGGCATCGTTTACTTCTACAAAGCGGCCGGCGGGCGTGCTGAAGAACAGACCCTCCTGAATATTGTCGAACAGCTCCCGGTAACGCCGTTCCGCCTCGCGCCGGTCAGAGATGTCTTTCAGCACATGAATGGTCTGCACGCCTTCGTCGGAAGCGCCATGCACCCGCGAAGTGGAAACCAGGTAGGTGCGATCAAATACGGGATGCACGAATTCGTCCGAATCATCGGACATGGCCCGGCAGAAGGGGCACGAGTAGGGCATGACATCGCTGGTCAAAGCCAGCAGCGACCTCATGTCCGTGCCCACCAGTTCTGCCGGCGAGACGCCGATCATCTCGGCCAGCGAGCGATTGACGCGCAGAACCTTATCCGTACGATCGTGCACCACAATGAAATCGCTGATGGCGTCGAAGATCGCCATCCAGTGGCGATTGGCCTGCTCGATGCGCGTAAACAGCCCGGCGTTTTCCAGAGCCATGGCGCCGTGGCCCGCCATCGTTTCCAGAAAGATTCGGTCTTCACGATCCAAGGGCCGGGAATTCCCGGAGAGAGCGAGCAGTCCTGCCAGCTCTCCATTCGCGGCGGGCAAGCGGACCATGGTGCAATCACTCCAGTGCAGGCCAGCGGCGGCCTCCGCACCCAGTAGTTTTTCCGCCGAGCCGTAGGTGACCGCTTCTGCGTGACGCGCCACGAATTCGCCCAGAGCTGCCGCCAGCGTCCGCTCCAGCCCGCGATCGAGAGCGGGATCGTTCTGCGAAACAGTCTTTGGCGGCCGCGCTTCGGCCGACGCCACATTTCGCTCTTCCGCAGATGCCGGCTGAGCGGCATCCCCCTCGGCTGGAGAAGTCGCCGTTGGATGCCCCGATTGAGGATGCAGGGCGGCCACTTGCAAACGCCCCTCATGCGGCACTGCCAGCAAGCCGGCGTGGCAGCCGGTCAGATCCGCGGCCCGTCTCACGAAGCGCCGGGCAAACTCAGGCAGGCGCAAGGCGCCGTTGATTTCGCGCGCCAGCTCGATGAGGGCTTCCGCGTGGCGGCGATGCTGTTCCGAAAGGTGCAGGTTCCGAGCTACTTCGAGCGCCACTGCCGCCTGGTTGGAAAGGGCGCGGGCGCGCCGGATGTCCTCCTGCGAAATGCCGGCGCTGTCCTGACGGTCCAGCACATTGAACATTCCCAGGACTTGCCCGTTCGCTCCCAGCAACGGCACCGCCAGCAACTGGCGTATGCGGAGTTCGGCGATCGCGTCCAGGTTGATTCCGGGGATGCGGCTGGCATCGTCGGTCCAGAACACTTCCTTGGCGCGCAAAGCCCGGGTCACGACGCCTTCGGGAACGTCCATCTCGACGCGCTGTACTTCCCCTTTTTCGACCCGGTAACGAATGAGGAAGCGGTCATCCTCCAGCAGGGCGATGGAGCAACGGCCATAGCCCAGAAAGTCGGCCGCGTGGACAACGAAAGTCTCCAGAAAGTGCTCGAGATTGCCGCTGGAGTTCAGGGCCGAGGAAATCTCCAGCAACTGATGCAGTTCGTGCGCCTGGGCACGGGCAGTGGCATACAGCTCCGCGTGGGCTACGGCAACGGCGCCAAACCCGGCGATGGCCGCCACTAACGCCTGTTCTTCCGGCGTGAAGACGCCTTGCTGGCGCGGATACACCAGGATCGCGCCCTGCGTGCGCGAGGTGCGCAGCGGCGCCGCGATCAGCATCCCGGGAGAGACCAGATTGCCCAGCGAGTGCACTTCCGCTCCAATGGAGAGAGTCAGCGGCTCTCCCGCAGCCACGGCCCGCTGCGCCAGATCCGCGGCAAAACGCAGCGTCTGGCGGTCATGGCGGGAGCGCGCCGCCGTGGCCAGTTGCGGGGTCTCGGCAGAAACAGCCCGCAGTTCGAAGGGTCCCTCGCGTTTCAGCAGCACACAAACCAGTCGCGTGCGGAGCAACAGGCGCAAACGGTCCGCCAGCGCCTCGATCACCGCCGCTACATCCGGTATTCCGTAGAGCGCATGCGCGACGTCCGCCAGGATCTCGGCGCGGCGATGCTCTTCCCGCGAAGCCTCGCTCAGCCGCGTCGCTTCCAGCAGGCTGCCCAACTGCCCGGCCAGGATCGTAGCCTTGGCCGCCAGATCCGGGTTGAAAAAACTCTCGTCGGAATCGTGCATCAACGTGACCGCACCCATCACTTCATTGAAAACCACCAGTGGCGCTGCCAGCAGGGCGCGCGCTTCAAATTGCCGGGCAACCGGAAAGTCCGCCGAGCGCACCTGATTGGCAAAGATGGTCCGCCGCTGCCGCACCGCCTCGGCGGTCGCCGTGCTTTCCTCGGGACGCATGCGCAAGCCGACAAAGCGCGCCGCCAGTTTTCCGTCAGCCTGCTCGCCAACCAGTTCGTCGCCCTCGTGGCGACGCCAGAAATAGACTCCGGAGACCTGAAAGAACTCGCGCGCTACACGGCAGAAAAACTGGATCAATGACGGCGCGTCGGAACGCTCCCCTGCCTTGGCGGCAATCCCCAGCAGGAGTTTTTGAAAGTCCTCATCCGAGCCCGGAGCTGGGCTGGCACTCGCGGCAATCATCGCGTCGGTGCCAGAAAGGCTTGCTGGCGTGCCAGCTATCGGAGGAAAGTGTTCGTGATTCACAAGTGATTGAATCTAATGGGAAACTACCTGTCATCTCAATTTGAGTCAAGAGAAATGGGTTTAGGGGTGCCTTGGTGTGAAATCCCGAGACTCCGCTGAGACTGGCGTCTCAGACTGAGAAAGGCCCGCCTTTCTAACTCGAATGAGACAGGTCTCACTGCCACAGGCCCGCTCGTGAGATTCGGTATGGTCTGTAACTCCTTTCCGGAGTTGCAGATACGTCTCATTACTTCGGTTTTTTCCCGAAGTCACAGGTGGCCCGGGTGTTGCACGCTCTTGGACGGTAGCTTGTTTCAGCTAGGAGGAGTTGTGTCTCAACGAACCGCGACGGCCCTGTTAATTCTACTGACCGCGTGTCCGATGATGGGACCGATCCCGGCTCGAGGCCAGACACAGAACGAGGAGATCGTCCGCCGAGCTAAAACCAAGGTGCAACCCGTCTACCCCGAACTGGCGCGCAAGATGAATATCACGGGCACGGTCAAGATTGAGGTTGTGGTCGCGCCCAACGGCACGGTGAAGGACGCGCGGATTGTGGGCGGACACCCGGTGTTGGCGACAGCGGCGCTGGATGCCGCCAGGAAGTGGCGTTTCGAGCCGGCGCCGAGTGAGAGTTCCGGGATTATTGATTTCAAGTTTGAGCTGCGGTAAGGGCAGCTGACTGCGGAGGAGGCAAGGCATGACGATTGGCAAAAAGCTCTATTGGAGTTTCGGATTCATCCTCGCGATGGTCTTATTCCTGTTCTTCGCCAATTTGATGGCCGTGCAGCGCGAGCACGGCGCGAAGGACGCGGCCGCGGCGTCGCTCAAAATGAAGGACACGACCAACCTCATCCGCTTCCAGATGATGCAGGACCGTTTGTACCTGAGCAACTACCTGCTCAGCGGCGACACCCGCGAAGTCGACCGCATGAACGACGGTTTGCGCACCCTGAACGAGAAACTGGAAGAGGGCAGGAACCTGGCCAGCTCCGATCAGGTCAAGACCGCCCTGGGGAAGGTGCAGCAACTGGAACAGTCCTGGAGCCACGAGTTTGCCCAGCCGCTGATCGACAAGCGGAAGGACGTCGACTCCGGCAACGCCACCGTCGCCGAGCTGCAGATTTACTACCTGCAGAAGGACGCGTCGTCGTGGGTGAAGAATTCGACCGACGCCCTCGAAGTGGCCGACGTGGAGAACAACAAACTGGTGGATGAGCGCAGTAAGTCCGACGCCAGCGCCTCCACCTGGACCATTACGGTCTCGCTGCTAAGCACACTGTTCGCCCTGTTAGCGGGAGGATTCATAGCCTACCGCACCGCCCGGTCCATCACTGCACCCCTGCAAAACCTGATGCTGGTGGCCCGCGGCATCGGCAACACCGGCGATCTCGAACACAACATTGATGTCAGCCGCGACGACGAAATCGGCGAACTGGCCCGCACCTTCAGCAAGATGGTCACCTATCTCAAGGAGATGGCCGGCGTTTCCGAAGCCATCTCCTCCGGCGACCTGCGCCTGGAAGTGAAGCCGCGCTCTTCCCACGACACGCTGGGCAACGCTTTCGCCCAGATGGTGGAGGGGCTGGCTGGCTTGGTGCGCAGCGTCCGCGACGCCTCTTCGCAAGTGGCCAGCGCTTCCGGCCAGGTGGCCAACGCCTCGGAAGACTCGGCCAAGATCGGGCTGCAGGCCTCTTCTGCCATTGATGAAGTCACCAGCACCATGCACGAAATGAGCGTCAACGTGCAGAACATGGTGAAGAGCACGCAGGTGCAGGCTTCCAGCGTGAGCGAAACCTCGGCTTCCATCGACCAGATGGTGGCCTCGATTCAGCGCGTGGCTGATACCGCCAAGGTGCTGCTCGACATTTCCAACCGCTCGCGCGAGGAAGTGCACGCCGGCATCGGCACCATGGACAAGGCGACCGACGGCCTGAACCGCATCAACACCACCATCAACTCTTCCGGCGAAATCATCGGGGCCCTGGGACAGCGCGCCGACGACATCGGCAAGATCATCGAAGTCATTGACGATCTGGCCGAGCAGACCAACCTGCTCGCTCTGAACGCAGCCATTGAGGCCGCCCGCGCCGGCGAACACGGCCTGGGCTTCGCCGTGGTCGCCGACGAAGTGCGCAAGCTGGCGGAAAAGTCGGCCCAGTCCACCAAGGAAATCTCCGAACTGATCCAGAGCATTCAGAAGGAAGCGCGCAAGGCGGTCGAGAACATGGACCGCTCCACCGCCATCGTCAACGAAGGTCTGGAACTGGGCGGAGAACTGAACGCCGCCCTGCGCAAGATCTCGAACGTGGTCACCGAGGTCTACAAGTTCGCCCAGGAAATCGGAGCGGCCACCAACGAGCAATCGCACGGTTCGTCGCAGATCGCGCGGGCCACCACGCGGCTGAACGAGATTACACACGAAATCAACTCGGCGGTGGAAGAGCAGGCGTCCGGGGCGCAGGCCGTGGTCAAAGCCATGGAGCGGATGCGCGAACTGGTGCAGCAATCCACCTCCGGTTCCACCGAGTTGGCGGCTTCGTCGGAGCAAATGTCGAAGATGTCGCGCGGCTTGCTGGAATCGCTCGACCGCTTCTCTCTGGAACAAGAGGCGCGCACCCCGGCGGGCGGAGAGTCCGCGGGCCGGGGAGCACGCCGGGCGGCAGCGGGGTCGCAGTGATAGCCGTCTCGCTCGGAGGAGCCTGAACCATGAGCCGTGAACTTCATATCGTGGGTTTTCAGGTGGGCCGCGAGACCTATGGCGTGCCCATCACTTCCCTGCACGAAATCGTGCGGGTGCCGGAGATCACCGCCGTGCCCGACGCTCCCGACTACCTGGAGGGCGTCATCAACTTGCGTGGCAAGATCGTCTCGGTCATGGACTTGCGCAAGCGTTTCGGACAGAAGCAGGTCGGGCTTAAGAAGCAGAACCGCATTCTGGTGGTCGAGCACCAAGGCAGGCTGGCGGGACTGATCGTAGATTCAGCCTCCGAGGTTCTGAAGATTTCCGCCGATGCCGTGGAAGCTCCGCCCGCGGCCTTTCAGGAAGGCGGATTGAATTGCGTGACCGGGCTGGGCAAAGTGGCCGGACGCCTGGTGGTGCTGCTCGACATGAGCAAGCTGCTGGCCCCGGGTAGCCTGCAGGCCAAGAGCGAGAACGGGGAGAAAAAGGCGGCGCCCAACGGGGAGAAAAAGGCGGCAGCGGCGCGGTAACGCAAAGTTTCAAAGGTTTCAGAGTTTCAAGGTTGCAAGGTTGCAAAGCGAAATGGTTTCCACTTTTCCAGGCTCAGGAGATTTGTTCTTTGCAGCTCTGAAACCTTGAAACTTTGAAACCTCGAAGTGAGTTCCGGTAACCAACGAGAAACAAGCATGAGCACATCCGGAGCAGCACCTGCTCCCCTATTGACGGAAGCGGAACTGAAGCTGTTGCAGGCGCTGGTCTACCAGGAGTGCGGCATGCACTTCGACGAGCGTCGGACACACTTCCTCGAAGACCGGCTGCTGCGCCGGTTGAAGGAATGCCGCGCCGACTCTTTCTATGCCTATTACCGGCTGCTCATCAGCCGGGAGGGCAAGGACGAACTGGCCAAGCTGCTGGAGAACCTGACGGTCAACGAGACCAGCTTCTTCCGCGGCACAAGGCCCAACTGGATCTGTTTCAGAAGCACGTGCTGGAGGAACTGTTCAAACAGAAAAGCACGCGGCGCGAATATTCGATCCGCATCTGGAGCGCGGGCTGCTCCACCGGCCAGGAGCCTTTCACCCTGGCCATGCTGGTCACCGACGCGCTGGCATATTACTACCTGCGCAATCCGCTGCCGGTGGAGCTGCCGCTGCCCAAGCCGCTGATTCCGGCTCCGTGGCGGGGGGCTCCGTGGCGGGTGGAAATTCTGGCCAGCGACATCAACTACTCGGTGCTGCGGGCCGGGCAGGAAGCGACCTACAGCGAGACTCAGATGGCGGCGGTGGATTACGGCTACCGCCTGCGCTACTTCGACAAGGTGGGCGACCGTTACGCCGTCAAGAAAGCGCTCAAGGAAATGGTGCACTTCGACATTCACAATCTGAAGACGGAGTACCTGCCCCAGCGCAATGACGTCATCTTCTGCCGCAACGTGATGATGTACTTCGACGAGGCCGAGCAGAAGCGGCTGATCGAAAAGAAGTTCTACCGCTGCTTGAACAACAACGGTTATCTGTTCGTTGGACACGCCGAGAGCCTGTTGGGCCTGACCAAGAAGTTCCAGATGATGCACAAGGACAGCGGCACGGCGTACCAGCGGGTTGAGGTGCGAGAGTGACAACTTCCCCCGATGAACGTGGCGCAGAACTGCGGGAGCTCTTCTTTGAGACTTCCCAGGAACTGCTCCAGGCGCTGAACGAAGAGGCGCTCAAGCTGGAGAAAAATCCCGGCGATGAGGAAATCGTGCGCGCCATCCGGCGCACGGTGCACACCCTGAAAGGCGACTCGGCAGCCTGCGGGCTGCGCGAACTGAGCGAACTGGCCCACGAGTTCGAAGACGCCCTTTCGCTCGAAGGCACGGCCACGCAGGCCGCTGTGGCCGAGATAGCCTTTGCCTCCGCCGACGTCTTTGCGGAGATGATCGCGGCCTACCGCGGCAACCGCAAGCTGCCCTCGACCAGGAGCTTGAGCAAGAGAATCCAGGATTTGACGGCCGTGCCCGCGGCCAAGAAGACCCGCACGAAGAAGACTGCGGCGAAAACCTCCACCCCCAAAACCGCGCCCAAGGTTGCGGCGGCAGACTGGACGGAGTACGAAAAGCTGGCCATGACCAAGGCGCAGGCCGACGGTTTGGCGGTGTATCACGTGGTCGCCAAGATTGACCCGCACTGCACCATGCCCATCGCCGGCCGTCAATTGATTCACAACGCCTTGAGCAGCGTAGGTCAGGTATTGGCAGCGCGCCCTGATGCTAAGTCGCCAGCGGCGGCCAGGCACGTGGAGTTTGTGCTGGCCAGTGTGCAACCGGCCGAGCAGATTGCGGCTAAAGGACGCATTCCCACCATCGCCGAAGAAGTCAGCGCGGAGTTGCTGCTAGCGCCCAGTCCAGCGGTGAAGAGAACGGCCGAGGCGAGCCTTGCTCCCGAAGAAACTGACGGCGAGGAAAACTCGCTGGAAGCCCAGGCCAAGCTGCCTGCCACTCCTGCCTCGACCGGCGGCCCCGCCGGACTTCCGGCAGCGCAGGAGAACATTCTGCGCGTAGAAGCCGGACGCATTGATAACGTGCTCAATCTCGTAGGCGAGTTGATTATCGGCAAGTCCATGCTGCAGCAGGCGCTCAGCGAGTTTTCCAAGCGCTACCCGAAAGAACTGCTGCGGGGCAAGTTCGCCGATGCCATGGCCTTCCAGGCGCGGGTGCTCAACGATCTGCAGCGCTCGGTGATGAAGATCCGCATGGTGCCGGTGGATCAACTGTTCCGGCGCTTCCCGCGCATGGTGCGCGATGTTTCGCGGCAATGCGGTCGCGACGTGGAACTGGTGGTCAGCGGCCAGGATACCGATCTCGACAAGGGCATTCTCGACGCCATCGCCGAACCTCTCACTCACTTGGTGCGCAATGCCATCAGTCACGGCATTGAACCGGCTGAAGAACGCCGCAAGTTGGGCAAAGCTCCGCACGGCGCAGTGAAGCTCAACGCCTATCACCAGGGCAATCAAGTGGTGGTGGAAGTCTCGGACGACGGCCGCGGCATTGACCCGCAGAAAATCCGCGCCAAGGCGATCCAACTGGGCATGACTACTGCCGAGGAAGCAGCGCGGTTGAGCGAAATCGAGACCCTCGATTTCATCTTCCGGCCCGGGTTCTCGACCGCTGACGAGGTCACCGAAGTCTCCGGGCGGGGTGTGGGCATGGATGTAGTGCAAAGCGTCCTGCACCGCCTGAAAGGCTCGATCAGCATGGAGACGCGGCCCGGGCAAGGCACCACTTTCCGGCTGAAGCTGCCGCTGACCCTGGCCATCATCAAGGCCCTGCTGTTCTGGGTAGAACAGCGGCTCTACGCCATCCCGCTGAACGCCGTGGTGGAGATCTCGCGCACCATCGAATCGGAAGTGCACCAGGTCGACAACTACGAGGTCTTGCAGTTGCGCAATCAGGTGCTGCCCCTGCTGCGCATGGGACGCGCGGCCGCCGGAGATGCGAAGTCCAAGCTGTTCGTTCTGGTCATTCTGGTAGGAGAAAGAAAGTACGGTCTGATTGTCGACGCACTCGAAGGCGAAGAGGAACTGGTCATCAAGGCCCTCGACGACCAGACCTTCTCGACCGATCTGGTGTCGGGCGCTTCCATCCTCGGAGATGGGCGTGTGGTGCTGATTCTCAACCTGCCAGCCGTGGTGGAGCACGTTTCGCGCTGGCGGCCTGAGGAAGTGGGGCAGGCCAATTCCGGCCTGCTGCTGACGTACACCGACCGCATGCGGCTGGCCTTGACCCCAGCCACGGGAGGCCGGGCATGAAGAACAAAGTGCGCGTGCTCGTGGTTGACGATTCGGCGCTGATGCGCAAGCTGATTCCCCAGATGCTGGCCGCCGACGAATCCCTGGAAGTGGTGGGGACGGCGATGGACGGCAACTTCTGCCTGAAGAAGATCGAAGAACTGAGGCCGAACGTCGTGACCCTGGACCTGGAAATGCCGGCCATGAACGGCATTGACACCCTCAAGGAGATCATGCGCCGGGAACCGGTGCCGGTCATCGTCTTCAGTTCGCACAGTACGGAAGGCGCCTCGGTGACTATGAAGGCCCTGGGGCTGGGCGCGTTCGATTTCGTCACCAAGCCCAAAGACGCTTCCGCTCACATGGCGGAAACGGCGCGGGAACTGATTGCCAAGGTCAAGGCCGCGGCCGAGTGCAAGCTGAAGCCGCGGATTCTGACGGCCGTCCCGCCCAAGCAGGAAAAGGTCTCGGTCCCCACGTCCAGCCCGACGAAGGTCGTGGGCATTGGCGTGTCGACGGGCGGTCCACAGGCCATGGAGTACCTGTTGTCACAGTTGCCCGGGGATTTTCCCGGGTCCATCGTCGTGGTACAGCACATGCCGGATGGGTTCACCGACATGTTCGCGCGGCGGCTGAACGAAACCTGCGCCCTGCGGGTGAAAGAGGCGCAGTCCGGAGACCTGCTGCAGCGCGGACGGGTACTGATTTGTCCCGGCAGCCGCCACATGAAGGTCAAGCGGCTTCCTTTGGGAGACATCGCGGTGCTCAGCGATGAGCCGCGGGTGAATGGACATCGCCCCAGCGCCGATGTGCTGCTGCGCAGCGTGGCCGAGGAATTCAAAACTCAGGCAGTCGGCGTGCTGCTTACCGGCATGGGCGATGACGGCGCCGAAGGCCTGGGTGCGATCAAGAAGGAAGGCGGCATGACTATCGCGCAGAGCGAAGACTCCTGCGTGGTGTATGGCATGCCGAAAGCGGCGATCGAACGCGGATATGCCATCCGGGTGGTCGCCTTGGACGTTCTGGCAGCGACACTGCAGGCCATCTGCGGCCGCGGAGCGGGATCCGATGTCCGTCCCGCCGGCCGCGCAGCAGTGCGCGCCGGACACTGAGATTCACGGCCCGAAGACCCGTGACCAGCGTGATCTGGTCCGGGAGAGCCGGGCATGATATGCAGTCGAAAGGGGAGAGTGTTATGGAGCAGTTTGCACCAGTGAAACGCAGCAAGGACGGGCAGCCGGTCCGCTATTTGATCGTGGACGACTCCGTATTTGCCCGCAAGAACCTCGCCCGCATGATTGAATCCTTCGGCGGGCAGGTGGCGGCCGAGGCCGGGGACGGCTTGACCGCCATCAGCGAGTTCGACCGCACGCATCCCGACATCGTGCTCATGGATATCACCATGCCGCAGATGGAAGGCATCGAAGCGGCTGAACGGATTGTGCAACAGCATCCGGAAGCGCGAGTGGTGATGGTGTCGTCGGTCGGCTATCAGGAAAACATCGTGGCCGCCCTGCAGCGCGGCGCCCGCCATTTCGTGCAGAAGCCGGTAAAGCCGGAAGTGCTGTACGAAGTCATCAAATACGTACTGGGCGAAGATGGGGTGGTGGCCAGCTCGGCCGGAGCGGGAGTCTAACCCGATGAAGATGGAATTGATCCAGCCTTTCATCAACGCGGCCGACGCCGTGTTGTCGCAGGGCATGCAAGGCACCACCCGGGTGGGAAACCTCACCATGGAAGAGGAAGCCTATCGCCGCAAGGGCGTGGCCGGCATGGTCACGCTGACGGGCGACATTGAAGGCCGGATCGTGGTCGATCTCGATCCGCAGACCGCGGTGCGCGTCGCCAGCCACTACGCCGGCGCCGAATTGCCCGAGTCGGACGCGCTGGTGAAGGAAACCATCTTCGAACTCGCCAATCAGGTTGTGGGCAACGCCATTTCAGCGCTCAACGACCAGGGCTTCCATTTCCGCGTTCATCCCCCGCTCCTCCTTACTGCTCAGGAGGGCGACAAAACTAGCGAGGATACGGAAGCATTGGTGATCTGCTTTGAGACTCCCCTCGGCAGCGTCTTCATGAACGTGGCCCTGCGCTACAACCGCAAACGCCTGGCCGATCACGCGGCCATGGGAGCGTAGGGGACAGTGGGCTGTGGTCAGCGGTCAGGTGTCAGTGGCTAGTGCTCAGTCCTTGGTCGCTGGTCCTTAGTCGTGAGTTCTCAGTTCCAGTATTCAACTGCCAGTTCTCATCCGTCGTTTCCCGCGTAAAAGGGGCATACACCAATGTGGAAGAGCGGCCCTTTAGGGCCGCGTTCAGCATCTGGAAAGAAGCAGGGCTTTAGCCCCTGTGGTCCGTTCCTGAGTTCCTCAAAGGACACCTGCCCGCGTGCTGAGGCAGTCAACGAGTGCTAACGCCTGTGGGTGTTGAAAAAGTCACTGTGATTAGCATGCGGAGAGGTGGCAGAAGCGTGGTACA
>OMOD01000140.1:59304-94413 GCA_900290255.1 Candidatus Sulfotelmatobacter kueseliae | reverse complement strand
ATGAATCCGCGGGACACCAGCGGATGCAGCCAGAACCCTTCCCGAATCACAAAATCACTGAGACTGGAGAGAATCTAAGTCGCGCGGAGTCCATTTTTCCGCAGCCTGCTAGAGATAGGCCTTCCCATTGTGGCCGTTACTCTTGATAGCTTGTCCCTTGCCATCGCTATTGCCGTATAGCGCCCCCTCGAAATACGCGTTTGTCCTAATTCGGCCGATCTGTTCATAGATGTATTGGCGGAGATCGGCTACGTCGAGGATACGACTCCCATTGTTGAGGCGCGCATAAGTCACGTCTTCTCTTATACTTTCTAGCAGGGATATCGCGAGCTGCCTTTCGTTCGTGTTCATAGCAACCTCCACTGCGAACGACGCTCTGACAAGCCTGCGCCCGTCGAGACGACGGCGCACTACCAAACCGGAGCCGGTGTGAGGGTCGAACGCCAACCTAGCCCTCACTGACCCACGCCCGCCCCGAAGGGCTGTCCGCCTTTTTGGGCGACTGTTGAAGTAGAGCAATTTTGACATTACTATTTGTCCACTCTTATGACTGTTCAGAATTGCTCACATCGGCAGACTTATTGAAGAGGTTGTCACGGCCTGCCGGCTGCCCAAACTTCGCCCCTCTGCTCGACGGATCTTGGCCCGGCAGTCACATGCCTTTGTAAGGCTCGTAAGGAGATTCAGGCAGCGCAGGCTTCTCGGCGTAAGGTTTATATGGAAGATTAGGCATCGCCGGCTTTTCAGCGTAAGGCTCATAAGGAGCCTCAGGCAGCAGCGGTGGCTGTTTGGCGCGCTCCGACTCAAGCGGCGCTCCTGCGTGTGTCCGTGGCGGCTCGGGGGATTTGTTTGCGTTCGTGGCAAATTGGTGGAACATGGGATCGCTCCTGGAAAAGGGGTCCAGGGAAAACGCGGCTGTCATCGGATTACATTTGCGGCCGCAAATTCCAGCGCTGGTCTCCCACCTTTTCTACAGAGATAATGCGCCTCGCGGAGGATTGCGAAATGGTCACAATTGACCATCTTAATTGGCGAATTACCGCGCATTGTGTAGGCATGAAAATCACACAAAAGGAAGCGCTGGCGGTTCGTTGTCCCACGTGTGGCGCGAAGCCGGGCGAAAAGTGCGAACTCAGCACGGGTCTGCCCCGAACAGACCCGCATCGCGACCGCCGCTTGGCGGCCTTGGAAAAGTGAGTGTTGCAGAAACTGCTCAAAAGTGAACACTTCTTCTGGAACTCGCCGGCTGACGGCAAACTTCGCTGAATGAGGGCGTGGACGATTCCGTGTGAACTGGCCCTATCGGGGAACCGCTCTTGCATCGGGGGACTATACTAATAGAGGCTGAGTCCTGCGTTGGCAGTCAAGAAAAACGGCGGATTCGACCCCAGCATCTTCCTTGCGACCATTGGGGATGGCAGGAAGATTCTGTCTGTTCCGAAGAAGCAATTGATATTTGCGCAAGGCGACGGAGCGGATGCTGTTTTTTATGTCCAGAAAGGCAAAGTCAGACTCACCGTCGTATCCAAGATCGGGAAGGAAGCGACGATCGCGATCGTGAGCGAAGGGAACTTCTTCGGTGAAGGCTCATTGGCAGGTCAGCTCCTGCGAATGGGCTCCGCGGTTGCGATGACCGATTGCGAGATTCTGCGGGTGGAGAAGAAGGCGATGATGGATGCACTCCACCGCGAACCGACCTTGTCTGAAATGTTCGTGGCGTATTTGCTGGCGCGCAATATCCGCTACGAAGAGGATCTGGTTGACCAACTGTTCAACTCCAGCGAAAAGAGACTGGCCCGAGTTCTTCTCTTGCTGGCTCATTTTGGCAAGGACGGCATTCCTGAAACCGTGGTCCCCAAGATGAGCCAGGAGACGCTGGCCGAGATGGTTGGGACGACCCGCTCGCGAGTCAGCTTCTTCATGAATCGATTCAGGAAGCTGGGTTTCATTCACTATGCTGGTGGCTCCGAAGGCGCGCTGCAGGTCCACAGCTCGCTGCTCAACGTCGTGCTGCACGACTAGATTAGCCGGCAAGAAAATGGGCACCCTTGAAATTCAAGGATGCCCAGGATATTGAATAACCGTTGTTTCACTGCGTCTTCTGTTTTATTTCGGCTTTTCTTCCTCAGACTTCTCCTCTTCCGGCTTCGAGGGCGCGGGCTTCTCGTGCTGTGGTTGTTGCGCTTCCGGACGCGGTTCCGAGGGAGTCTTGGGCTCGGATTGCGAACGCCCGCTCGGAGGTGGAGTCGCCGGTCGCTGAGCAGGCTCGTTCCGGTTAGGCTCTGGCCGGTTGTTCGGCTGGGCTGCCGGTGCATGGTTCGACTCAATCTGATTCTTCGGCGCAGGCTGATCGGAGCGAGCAGCGTTGTTCTCTGGACGAACGGCCGGTGTATTGGCCGGTGGCTGGACCGCGGCACGATTCACCGGGGCGTTATAGGGCGTTCCTGTTGGTTTCGCGTGTGCAACAGCGCCGTCACTGAATGCTCCAGGTTTGGGAGTAGCAGCGACTGCTGGCGTGCCGTGGTTCACGGACGCCCGCTGCTCGGGGTTGGAGCGTGCGGCCTGCGCGTGTTGCGTCTGCGCAGCGACCGGGGGGATGTGCCTCTCCTGCGCCGCTGACAGTTGCTGAGACGTTGGACGCGCGGTGATCCCGCCAGCGCCACCGTTGTAACTGACGCGGTTGATGGTGGTGTTGTTGATCACCGTCGTGTTGTATACATTGCGGATATTGGTGACGTTCACGTTGCTCACCGAACGGTTGTAGTAAAACTGTCCATTCTGCCAACGTCCGCCTTGGAAGCCCTCACCGAAGTATCCGTAGCCGTAACTGATGCCTCCATAGAAGCCCACCTGCTGACCCCAGTAGCCTTCGTAATAAACGAATCCGTTGCCGCCCCAGCCCCAGTAAGCGGGAGTCCAGAGCAGACCGGGTTCAGGAGCCATGACCCACGTGCCCGGGACCCAGTAGTAACCGTAGTCGTTGTCGGCGTAGGCCCAATATCCGGGCGTCCACAGATAACCATCGCCGGGACAAAGAGGTTGCTCGTAGACCGGCAATTCCGGCGGGGCGAATGAAACGGAGATACTGATTTGCGCGTAGGTTGCCGCCGACATGGCGAGCAGCACGAGAGCAAACAGCGGAGAACGAATGGAACGGATGATACGCATTGTGATTCCTTTGCCCGATGCTCCTTCGCGTGCCCGGTGATGCTGTGCTGCTGCGGGCTGCGCGGATGGAGGGAGATGTTTTCCGCACGAGACGTACTCAACAGTCTGTCCCGTTGGCAAACGGTTCTGATAGAAACCTTCTCACTTTCGGGGGATCGCAATCTGAGCAAGATAGCTCAGTCTGAGGTCTTTGCCGTTCGAGGTCCCTCAATGCAGTTCTGCGCGATTGAGTGCTTCCACAAAAGCGGTGGTCAAATGCGAAACCTCGATTGCATCTGCAGGTGCCCATTCCATCGGCAGGAAATGCCGGGTGCGGGCTGGTGCCGTCGCCTCGCTTTGCCGATGGCCACACGACAGGCAGATGGCTCCCACTTGCCGGATGTCGGTCTCTTTCGATATTTCATTTTCGCGAGCGGCCGTGGAGCCGGCGATGACTGGGCCGGCGCATGCGTCACAAGGGTAGACGGAGAGGTGAAGGTAATGTTTTCTCATGGTTGTCCTCCCGAGGGTGAAGAGATCTCCGGCCCATGCTACGGTTCCGAGCGTGACGGGTCTGTTCACAATTGCTCGGATTCAGTATCGCGGGGTACAAAGCAGCCTCGGAACCAGCGGACAAAGTAACGTAACGGCCGGTTTCTGGAGGCTGAGTCCAAAGATACAGGTATTCAGGGCTGAAGTTGGACATAAGGCACCGGTCGTCCCGCTCGAATTGTGAGCAATAGTGAGCAGACAGGCGGAATAGCTTTCCCTTATCTTATAGGAAAGAATGGCTGCCGCTAGCACACTCCTGTGCATACACCGGGATCCACCCCAACTGAACGTGTTGAAGGAAAAGGGCTACGCACTGATCACGGCAACTCATGGAAGCCATGGTTTGCGGCTGTTGATGTCGCAGTCAGTGGACGCAGTTATTCTCGAGTACCACCTGGGCCTCCTGGATGGCGCCGCCGTTGCGGAAGAGATCAAGAAGGTCAGGCCGTGGCTTCCGATTGTCATGCTTGCCGAGAGCTTGGAGTTGCCCCAGGACGGCCTGAAATCAGTGGATGCGCTCGTGACCAAGTCCGACGGGCCTCCCTTCCTCTTAGCCACCGTTCACTCCGTACTGCAAACCAGACCTGGCCCGCAACACGACGGAGCTTGTGCAGAACAGGCAATGCCTCCATTGGGAGAGATCATCTCCAACCCTGCAAGACGCCAGATCCTGGTAGTCGACGACGACCCGAGTGTCCGTGAGAGCGTTGCAACCTCGCTGGTGTCGGCTGGATACGATGTCGTCGTAGCGGAAGATGGATTCCGCGCGCTCTCCCAGTTGAGAAACACGCTGCCAGACGTAGTACTCTCCGACCTCGATATGCCGGGCATGTCAGGTTTTGAGCTGCTCTCGGTGGTTCGCCGTCGTTTTCCCCAAATATCAACCGTTGCAATGAGTGGCGCCTACATAGGCGAAGAGGTCCCCTTTGGCGTGATCGCGGATGGCTTTTTCGCCAAAGGTAGCCAACCCAGGAATCTGTTTAGGACCATTCAAGGATTGCTTCGTACGGCTCCAGCACGAAGCAGTGAGCATTATCGAGATCGTGCTCCGGTCTGGATCTCGCGCAATGGCAACGATTCTCAGGGAATGCCTTACGTGATGCTGACCTGTGCGGAGTGCCTGCGGGCTTTCCCCATGAACCTGATCGAGGGAAACGTCAGGGACATTCTTGAAGTACCGTGCCGTTTTTGCCGATGCATGAACCGCTACTTTATCCAACCACCGGCTCAGTCTGGGCTTGAAGCGTTCGCGTAGGCTCCGCTCGGTTCCTCGGCGTTTAAGCTGGTTTGAGCGTCCTGCCGCACTCCAGGCAACATGTTTCATAGCGCGGCGTGATGAGTCCACAAAAGGGGCACATCCGCTGGGACGCGAAATCGCCGACATGTGCTTCCATTCCAATCGACTTCCTCAGTGAAGCAGCTATGAAAGCACGCAGGCTACGAACACCGACAACGATCCGATGCAAGACACTATCCATAGTCACATCCGCGTTTCTCTGAATCGCTGCCCAACCAGGCGCAGCACCAACTGGTCGCAAAGAGCTCAAGCGATAACAACCAAAGCGCCAACCGGAAAATCACTCTTCTTAACCTGACAAGTCACGATGACACGTCAATCCTGGCCATTCTGTGCAAAAGTGCTCGTTTGGTAGGCAAATGCATCCGTCGCAGCCACTCCCCACACGGATAGGAGGAGCACAACAGTCGCGGGCCGAAAGCGGCCCGCGCACATCATGAACTGGGAATGGCCGAGCTACAGCGTGATGCTGAGCGTAATGTTCACGCCTGGATAGTTCGCGTTACACAGGTAGTACACACCGTCAATTTCGATCACATAAACGTCTTGCGTGTACAGCCAATTGCTCGGCCAGACAGACTCGAACCCGAACCAATAGCCGCCGTATTGGAAGCGGTGATTGCGGTAATCGCCTTCGCTGACGCGAAAGCTATGTTCGCGTCCGAAATTGGCCTTGTAACGGTCGGCGGGAATGCGGCCACCAGCAGCGTGCTGCTCGTTCTGCCCGGACTTGCCCTGTTGCTGCGCGTTTTTCTCTTCTGGCTTGCTGTTCTTCTCTTCCCGAACATTGTTCTCTTCTGGCTTGACGTTTTTCTCCTGCTGAGCGCTTTTCTCCTCTGGCTTTACGGATTTCTCTGGTTGCGCCTTCTTCTCTTTCTCCTGCGCAGGCTTGTCCTTGTTTTCTTCCTGTTGTTCGTGCTGTTCCTGTTGTGCGTATGCCGGAATACCAACTCCGAGGGACAAAGAGAGAACTGCTGTGCTGATAGCTCCAACGAGTTTCATGAAGTGCTGCCTCCGTTATCGAATAGCTGTTTGATTGTTGACGTACTGTACGCGTCCTGTGATTCACTGACCGGCCTACTGATCGCGTCGCCAGACCCGAGATGTTCTCAACCTTTTCCGACGTGAATATTGGAAAGTGAATGAAAGAGCCCAAAAACATTGAGCACCCACAGAACCACGGCGATGACCACAACACCGTTCAAGATTGACTTGATGGATGACTGCATGGGGATGAAGCGATTCACCAGCCACAAGAGAACACCCACCACGATGAGAACTTCCAGGAGTTGAATTAACGGCATAGTCTTTGACCTTCCTTGTTTCGCGAGCTGAGTTTCGCGGGCTAACATCCCTCATCCGCCTGGGATGTTGCCCTGATTTCGATTGTCGGGAACCCTTGGAGTCGAATCGTGTTCGCCGCAAGGTTTGGCGGCAAACGCGGATGAAGGACGCTGATTGGCTCGTAGTCGCTTGGTCGTTGACCTGTTCGGGCCACCGACGACCAGCTTAAGAATGAGAACTGCGACTCAAACGTCGCGTCTCGCACCCACAGTCAGTACAAGAAGAATGACAGGTCCGGGCTTGTGCGTCTGAGCAAGATAGCTCACATGTGAATAAATGGTGGCGATCAGGGATAAGGTCGAATCCCGAACACCTCAGCGTGCATGAGGATTCGTCCTGCGGGCGTCCCGAGAAGGTTACCCCGGCAATTCTGTGCAAATTGCTCGTTTTTCGGACAGATGCATGGGTCGCAGCCAGAGGACACACAGGTAGTATTAAGGAGCGCAACTTTAAACTGAGCAATTCAGACCAGCTATTGCTTTCCGGCTGAGCGATCATGATTGCAGAGACGAGCACTTCTTCTCTCTCTTTCAGGTCCTCTGAACTAAGTCAGCCATCTGAAGTTCTCTCCTCTTAGTTCCGCAGATCCGAAAGGAACCATTCGTGAAAAAGACAATGTCAGTGCTGTTGATGGGCTTCATAGGCCTGGCTGGAACGTGTGCGTGGGCCGGTTCGGCTCGTGAGGACTCAGTCGCACGCCTGGACTCCTCCGTCGATGTTCTGCACGCCATCATGGCGACCCCAGACAAAGGCATCCCGGAAGAAGTGTTGAGCAATGCAAAGTGCATCCTCGTCGTACCAGACTTGATCAAAGGTGGATTCATCTTTGGCGGCAAGCACGGACGCGGCGTGGCGACTTGCCGTACCGCCGAAGGCTGGAGCGCACCCGCATTCGTGTCGGTGGGCGGTGGAAGTTGGGGGTTGCAGATCGGAGTTGAAGGCGTGGACCTGGTCATGCTGGTCATGAACGACCAGGGCCTCCAACATCTTCTCTCCAGCAAGTTCGAACTGACCGGTGAAGGATCGGTTGCAGCGGGCCCGGTAGGCCGTCATGCTTCCGCAGGAACGGACTGGAAGATGAACACCGAAATGCTGACCTACTCGCGCTCCAAGGGCGTGTTCGCCGGCCTGACCCTGGAAGGGGCGGTCGTGGAGCAGGATAACGACTCCACTCGCGCGATTTACGGCAAGCACATGATGTTTCGCAACATCCTTTCTGGGAAAGCGGTGACTCCGCGAAGCGCCGATTCATTCCTGAAAGCCGTGTCCGAGGCAGGCCAACAAGCCAAGATTGCCGAAGCAAAAGAAGACAACAAGTAATTGCATCAGGAAGATGGCCGTGACTTTAGTGGCTGACCGGAACTGCATCCTGGCTCCGGTCAGCGCAACAAAAAAGTATGGAGAACAGTTTGTTATCACCGATGTGGCCGTATCTTCCAGAAGGCGGACAACATGAAAGCTAATTTCCAGAAATATCTTTGGGCGCAACTGGCCTGCCTCAGTCTTTGGCCGATTTTGGCATTTGCTCAGTCCTCTGATCTCGCGCAAAACCTGGCGGATTGCAAAGCGGGTCGGGATACTTGTGATCACTCCAGGTTGAGCCAGTCAGAAGCGACGGAGGTAGCCCTCGCCGTCCACGGGCGAAACGTGGCGAACTGCCGGAACGGTTATGATTCTTGCGACCGTTCAAAACTCACCGAATCGGAAAGTATTGCATTGGCTGTAGCCGACCACCAGCGCAATGTCACGGACTGCAACGACGGCATGTTGTCCTGCGACCGGTCCAAACTGACCCCGCTTGAAGCCCGCGAGATGGCTGCAGCGCAGCACCAGCGCAACATCACCGACTGCAAGGATGGATGGCGCGCCTGCGATCGCTCCACACTGACTGCCGCGGAAAACGAGGAAGTGAACGTCGCCAGGCGCCAGATCAATGCATCAGACTGTGAGGGTGGCTCCGCGCCGTGTGATCAGGTTCAGTTAACTCCTTCGCAATCCAGGAACGCAACCGATGCGGAACACCGGCGCAATGCGCAGAATTGCGAGAACGGCTGGGACGCGTGCGACCACTCCAAACTCACTCCGTCCGAAGCCAGGCAAACAGTTTCCTCAGAACACCAGCGCAACCTGGCGGCTTGCAAAGACGGGCAGGAAACTTGTGACTATACAAAACTGACGGTCCCCGAAGCCAAGATGCTGGCCGACGCCGAGCACAAACGCAACTACGCGGCCTGTCTGAGGGGCTATGGCTACTGTGACCCCATTCGACTCACGGCGGATGAGACTCGTTCTATCCACCCTGAAGTCCGTTAACTCGCGCCAAGTTCACAACAAAGCGCCCTCGCGATTTGAGACTATGATTCAACGACAGTGTCCCGAGTGTAGTAGCGAATTGGTGCAGGCCAGGCGTCCCGACACTCCGCACGTGCCAGGGATCGCAGCACTTCCCTCTTTTGGTTGGCGCTGCAGCGTTTGCGGACGCGAGTTCACGGCGGAGCAGATCCGTGAAAGCAAACGCACAAAATCGACTGCCCCCGCGCAGCGTGGATTCGCGTGAGTTCTGAGGCGACGACTCCTCGGGCATTTCGGCCGGGGTCCAGCTGGTTCTCGCCACTTGTACAGAAGGCGCCGACGCACACCCAGTTCTTGCGAGAGCGCCACAATGCTTGTCGCAGCCCTTCAGCCGCTCAACTGCCATGCGCCTCTGCGTATTGCTAGGATTGAGTCACTCCCATCGACGGGAGAACTATTCTGTCGAAAAACCCGTACAATAAAGCATGGGTTCTGAAGAACAACTCGATTTGGGAACAATGGAACGCGTGGGGAAGCAGGGCGCCTTGCTGCTAAGGCTGTACGAGGCAGAACTTGCCAGCGACCCTACCAGTCACGCTGCCGCATCTTCGCGTAGCAATCTGATGGCCCTGCGTCACACGATTGCGCAGTTGTACGGAGATGACGGATCTTCATTGCTGGACCGCCAAAAGCAGATTGAATAGTCTTTCGGCACAGAGATAAGTATGGAATACGTTGCCTTCCTGCACGGACCCCTTTACGTTGCAGTATGTCGCCGGACACGATAACATTAAGACCACGATGCGCTACGTACACCCGGGAGGCTGCCGTCCACAAGCGGTTGGCGCGGCTGGCGGATTTGCAGCGGACGGAGGAGCGCATCGGGTGCAAGAAGTCGGTGCAAAATCCGGTGCAGTTGGAAATACCCTCACAGGACTAACTTGCTAAGCTATTGATTACAAGTAATTTACGAAGCGCGGAAGTGGTGGAATTGGCAGACACACCATCTTGAGGGGGTGGCGCCGAAAGGCATGCGGGTTCAAGTCCCGCCTTCCGCACCATATTCTGTTCGCCGGAAGTTCATCAGTGAGACGCTCCGACCGGACAACTGAGGAATCCATTCCCGGGCAGGTGCAAGCCCGGAAAAACTGAATCTATGGCATATCTTGTCACCGCAATTCACATTCTGGTTTGCTTCTTCATCATCGTGGTCGTGCTCTTGCAGAGCGGCAAAAGCGGCGACATTTCCGCCGCGTTCGGCGGACAAGGCAGCCAGACGGCGTTCGGTCCGCGCGGCGCGGCCAGCGCACTTTCCAGAGCTACCACCTGGTCGGCCGTAGCGTTCATGATCACTTCCATCACGCTGTCGATCTATGCCTCCAAGCGGACCGGCCCGACTTCCGTGCTGCAGGGAATCAAGTCGCAACCGGTGAAGACGCAGCCCGCACCGGCACAGCAGCCGACGACGCCGCCTGCACAGAAATAGCAGACCAGATTTCAGATTGTAGTTTTCAGATTGCGGATTTCAAGATGACAGCCTCCCGCTGGTCCACACCTGAATCTTCCATCTAGAATCTACAATCTAAAATCGCTCTTCTCCTCTTCTTCCCCTCCGTCCCTTCCCCGATCTCTGAATCCGAGCCACAGGCCTGGAATTGTATTCCCGGACCCAGGATGCTACCATCCGCTTGAGGGGCGTTTCTATTCAGGAGGTACTCACATGTCGGATCGTGACAGCAATAGTTTCGTGTGGTTTCTTGCGGGATTGGGCCTGGGAGCGCTGGTAGGCGTGCTGTATGCGCCGCGCTCGGGCAACGAAACCCGTGAGGCGTTGCGCCAGCGCGCCGAGGAAGGCCGCGACTACGTCCGCAACCGGGCGCGCGAGGCGAGGGATCAGGCCTCAGAGTGGGCAGACCGCGGCCGCGAAGTGCTCGGCCAGCAGAAGGAACAGTTCCGCGCCGCTTACGAAGCCGGCCGCCAGGCGTACCAGGAGCACACGGCCGAGACGGGCACATCTAAGAATCTGTAAGACCGCAGAGCGCCGGCTCATCCCTCCCGGGCGCGGCGTCGAACTGACAGAGGGGAGGTACGCTTATGGACAAGCTGAATCTGTTCATCCTCCTGACCGGGATTGCCGTTATGCTGCAGGCCGGCATTCTGCTGGCCATGTATGTGGCTATGCGCAAGACCAGCGCGCGCATGGAAGCGCTGGCCACGGAAGTAAAGTCCAAGGTGCTGCCCACCGTCGAACAGGCCCAGACGATGCTGACCGATCTTCGTCCCCGGCTGCAGGTGATCGCCGCCAACCTGGAGGAAACCACTTCCGCCGTGCGCGGCCAGGTACAGCGTGTGGATGCGACGGTCAACGATGTGGTGGACCGCGCCCGGTTGCAGGTCATCCGCGCCGACGAACTGCTCAGCCGCACCCTGGACCGCGTGGAACAGACTTCCGACATGGTGCACAAAACCGTGATCTCGCCAGTGCGCCAGCTTTCCGGGTTGATGCAGGGGATCACGGTGGCGCTGGAATTCCTGCTTAGCGGCCGCGGACGAAAGAATGGCGATCGGCGCGAAGAACGGCGGCCCGTGCCGCAGGACGAGATGTTTATCTAGGGCATTGTTGAATGATGATTGTTGCTGGTTGGTTTTAGTTGCCGGGTCGGCTGCTCCCTGTTTTCTAACATGTTGTACGCCGTGACTTCCCTTCTCGCGAGGCGATACCCTTATGCTGCGTGTTAGCCGGGCGCGTCTTTTTACTAATCTTCTGCCAGTGATTCTGGTTTTTTCGTCCGCTGTACTTTTGGCGCAGGACAAGGTTGTCTGGAGCGATCAAGAGAAGCCGATCGTTGAACAACTCGGCGGCTTGCGCAAGCTCGACGATGCGGTGCGCGCCCGCACGGCCAAGGAGCTAGCGCTGCAGATCCGCACCCTGCCCGCAGTTCCGAACAAGTTGCGGCTGGCAGGATGGCTGGCGGGTCTGGCGACCGAGGGTGATTTCGGCCGCGACACGCTGCAGGAAGTCACCACCACGCTGGCGACGGCGCTGCAGGAACAGCCTCCGGCGGGAAAACCGGGCGAGCCCGATTCGCTTTACCTGGAACTTGCTTCCCTGGTGCGCTACGAGCATAGGCAGGCGACGTCAGATAATCCGCAGTTTGCCGAAGCCATGGCGCAACTGGAAGCTGAAGATGCCGCGCGGCAGAACGCCGACTTCACGCTGGCCGATCTCGCGGGAAAGACGTGGCATTTCGCGGACCTGCGCGGCAAGGTTGTGCTGGTAAACTTCTGGGCGACGTGGTGTCCGCCGTGCCGCAAGGAAATGCCGGACCTCGAGGCCTTGTATGAGAAATACAAAGATCAGGGCTTGGTTGTGCTGGCGATTTCTGACGAGGAAGCCGCCAAGGTGGCTCCGTTTATTACGGAACGAAAAATCGGCTATCCTGTTTTGCTTGATCCCGGGAGAAAGGTGACCGAACTCTTCCGGGTTGACGGGATTCCCAAGAGCTTTGTTTACGATCGTGACGGCAAGCTGGTCGTCCAGTCCATTGACATGCGCACCAGAAGTCAGTTTCTGGGAATGCTGGCCCAGGCGGGGCTGCAGTAGAGGGGGCGTGCAAGAACGTGAGAAACGGAGCGTTCTGCTAGAGTGTAAATCGTCGAGACTCTATGAGAAAACTTGTCGCCATTTTCTTCAGCGCTATCCTCTGCCTTGGCTGCTCAGCTGCCGCGAGTACGCAGACGGGCAACGCTAACGCCCAGGCCCGGGCTGCCAGGAAGATGGAAAAGAAACAGCTGAAAGCCCAGAAGAAATACGCGAAGTCGCAACGAAAAGCGCAACGCAAGATGGAGAAGTTCGACCGGAAACACACCCACGATCCGAACCGGCCACGGTGAAACTAGGTGTTTGCACCGCCCGCTGTTGCCGGGTGCTCCGTCCTGGTCGCGTTTTGCGCGACAGGGCGGGGCTTTTGACTTCAAGCCAGGACTCGGACCGAAGGAAAGGTCAAAATCCCCACCCTGTCCCCGCAAAGAACGCGGTGACAAGGGTGGGGCACCCAGATTTCGGCGCTACGCGATCCAACCCCCGCCAACCACAACATCTCCATCATAGAAAACTGCGGCTTGGCCGGGAGTGATGGCGCGCTGCGGCTGGTCGAAAGTGATGCGGACTTCGTCGTTGCCTGATGGTTCCATCGTGGCCGGGGCAGGCTCGTGGCGATGGCGAATCTTCACGGTGACGCGCATGGGCGCGGTGAGATCGGCGACCGAGACTAGATTCACGCGGCGGGCTCGCAGAGTGTGCGAATAGAGATCCTTGTCGCCGCCTACGACCACCTGCTTCTTCTCGCCGCTGATCTGGATGACATAGAGCGGCGAACCCGTGGCCACGCCGAGTCCCTTGCGCTGGCCCACGGTGAAGTTGTGGATGCCCGGGTGCTCGCCAAGAACCTGGCCGTCGGTGGTCACCAGCTCTCCCGATGTGTCGGGCAACGACTCGCCGTGCTCGGCGAGGTAAGCGTCAATGAAGCGCTTGTAATCGCCGCCGGGGACAAAGCAGATTTCCTGCGAGTCCGGCTTTTCGGCCAGCGCCAATCCGTGCTGGCGGGCGAGTGCGCGCACTTCGGGCTTGGTGAGGTCGCCGAGCGGAAATAGGGTGCGGCTGAGCTGGTCCTGAGTCAGGCCAAACAGAAAGTATGTTTGATCCTTGCTCAGGTCGGCGGGACGCTTGAGCAGCCAGCGGCCCCGGGCTTGGTCGTAGGCCACGCGGGCGTAGTGACCGGTGGCGATGCGCTCGGCTCCAATCTGCTGAGCCACAATAAGTAACTGATCAAACTTCAAGTGATTGTTGCACAGGCTGCAGGGGATGGGCGTGCGTCCGGAAAGATACTCTTCGACAAACGGGCGCACCACGTCGCGCTCGAAGCGCTCCTCGTGATTGACGACGTAGTAAGGGATGCCGATCTGCTGAGCGACACGGCGGGCGTCGTAAACATCGTCGAGCGAGCAGCAGCGCCCCTGCACCGACTCGGGCATGCCCTCGTGCCCGGCCAGACGGCGCTGGTTCCAGAGCTGCATGGTCAGGCCGATGACGTTGTGCCCTTCGGCGCGCAGCATGGCCGCGACGGTGGAAGAATCCACACCGCCCGACATGGCCACGGCGATGGTGTTGATAGACAGCTTCTGGCTCCTAGCTTCCAGCTTAATGGCAGGGGCTAGAGCCCCGTTCTTCTTTAGAGCATCTTTACGCGGCCCTGAAGGGCCGCTCTTCCACGACGCCGCAGGCGTTTGGTGGTCCGGGCTCCTCAGCGGCTGAAGCCGCAATAATTTCCCTACCCTTACGGCGCAGCTAAAGCCGCGCCCTTTCAAATCACCGCAGTTCCTTTTTTGTACAGCGGCGACAGTTCGCGCAAGCGCGCGATCGTTTCCGGCACGAGCGCGAGCGCAAAATCAATATCGTCTGCGGTCGTCTGCTTACCCAGGCTGAAACGAATGCTGGCGCGAGCCTGATCCGGACGCAGGCCCATGGCCAACAGCACATGCGATGGTTCAATCGCGCCGGAGGAACACGCGGCACCGGTCGAAACCGCGAGCCCCTTCAAATCGAGGGCGATCACGATTGCCTCGCCTTCGATGTGGTCAAAGTGAAGGTTGGTTGTGCTGGGCACGCGCGGCACTCCTCGGCCGTTCACGCCGGCTTCGTCAACCTGGGCGAGGATTCCCTGCTCCAGGCGATCGCGCAACGCGGCCATTTTCTTGTCGTCGCCGCGATCCAGCGCTGCTTTCGCGAGCTCGGCGGCCTTCCCCAAGGCAACAATTCCCGGAACGTTCTCTGTCCCCGCCCGGCGCGAGCGCTCATGCCGGCCACCGTAAAACAGCGGCTGGATGCGAGTTCCCTTCTTCACATAAAGCGCTCCGACACCCTGCGGGGCGTGCATCTTGTGGCCGGAAATCGAGAGCGCATGGCAACCTATGCGTACCACCTCGGTTGCGACTTTGCCGGCCGCCTGCACCGCGTCCGTATGAAACAAAACGCCGGCTTCGGCGGCGATTCTTCCAATTTCCTCAACTGGCTGAAGAACTCCCGTCTCGTTGTTCGCCATCATGATGGAGATCAGTTTCGTGTCCGGGCGCAGCGCGCGGCGCACGTCGCCGGGGTCAACCAGGCCACGGCCATCCACCGGCAGATAGGTAACCTCACAGCCAGTCTCGTCCAGATGCCTGCAGGCATGCAGAACCGCGTGGTGCTCAATGCTCGACGTGATCACGTGATCGCCGCCCTTCGCCAGGCCGGAGATCGCAAGATTGTCAGCCTCGGTGCCGCCGCTGGTGAAAACGATCTCGGAAGCGCGGCAGCCGAGCAACTCGGCCACCGACTCGCGCGCGTTTTCGACCGCGGCCCGGGTCTCCTGTCCGTGATGGTGAATGGAGGAGGCGTTGCCGAAACGCTCGGCAAAATAGGGGCGCATGGCCTCAAACACTTCGGGCAGAAGCGGAGTGGTGGCGTTGTTATCGAGGTAAACCCGGCGCATACAGAACCCGCTTCTATTTTACCTTGCGGGGGTCGTAGGGACGTAGCTTGCTGCGTCTTGCTGGCGCCACTGCGGGCGATGGTGGAGGAGACGCTACAAGCAGAGTCTCCCCGGGAACGCGCTAAAGGCAGTACGGTCCTACAGAACGTCACGAAACGGTCACTACCTCGGCGGACGCACTCGGCTCGGGAATCGGCAGCTGATCCTCCCGCAGGCCTTCGAGGTGGAACTCGATGGCCTCGCGGATCAGGCGTTGGGTTTCTTCCTTGGTTCGGCCGGTAGTCACGACCCCCGGCAGGTCCGGGACATACGCTGCCCAGCCCGTGGAGGACTTCTCGTAAACGACAACGTAATTCATCATTTCAATCCTGCCTGCTTCAGAACACTGTTCAATGTACCGGGTGGAAGATCGTCATTCGGATGGCCCGGCAGTGTGACGCGCCCCACCTTGGTTGGATGTTTGTACTGGCGATGACTCCCCTTGGTTCTTCTCAGCACCCAGCCATCCTGCTCCAACAGTCGGATGATATCGCGGACTTTCATACAATCCAAACTGCATTCTCAGCAACCGGTCGTCACCGCTGCTCAATTGGCACATACCGGGCGGGGTATTCCGGGCCGAGATAATCGGCACGTGGGCGGATCAGGCGGTTGTCGTCGAGCTGCTCGATCACGTGCGCCGCCCAGCCGCTGATGCGGGAGACGGCGAAGATGGGCGTGAACAGGTCCACGTCAATGCCCAGAGTGTGATAGGTAGAGGCGGAATAAAAATCTACGTTGGCATTCAGTTTCTTCTCCGCCTTTACGAACTCCTCAATCTTGTGCGACATCTCGTACCACTTGGCCTGGCCGCTGGAGTGACCGAGATCCCGCGCCATGGCGCGCAGGTGCGTAGCGCGTGGGTCCTCCGTGTGGTAGACGCGATGGCCGAAACCGGGAACTTTCTTCTTCTGCGCCAGCATGCCTTTCACGTACTCAACCGGGTCGGTACCGCCGCGGTCAATCGCCTCCAGAATGCGGAAGACGGCTTCATTGGCGCCGCCGTGCAGCGGTCCTTTCAACGCGCCAATCGCCGAGGTAATGGCGGAATGCATGTCGGACATAGTCGCGGCTGTGACACGCGCGGCAAAAGTCGAAGCGTTAAGTTCGTGGTCGGCGTGAAGAATCAGAGCGATGTCAAGCGCGCGCTCGGCGGTCGGCGAGGGCCGCTCGCCACTGAGCAGGAGCAGAAAATTCGCGGCGTGGGAGAGCGAGCCATCGGGCTCGACCACAGGCTTTCCCTTGCGGATGCGGTCGTAGGCCGCAACCATCATGGCGATCTGCGAGGTCAGGCGGATGGCTTTGGCGACGTTGGCGTCGTGATCGTTTTTCTTGTCGTCAGGATCGTAGAAAGATAAAGCCGAGACCGCCGTGCGCAGCACATCCATGGGCAGAGCGGTGCGGGGCGCGTTGCCGATCAGCGTGAGGATGGAGGGGTGCAGGTGGCGCTCGGCAGCCAAGCGCTCGCGCAGTTTCTCCAGTTCGGACCGTGCCGGCAACTTTCCGAACCAGAGCAGATGGCAAGTCTCCTCAAAATTAGAGTGGTCGGCCAGTTCGTGGATGTCGATGCCGCGATAGGCGAGAACGCCACGATCTCCGTCGATGTAGCAGATTCTGGAAGTGGTGGCAACGACCCCCTCCAGGCCTTTCGGGGCATGAGTTGTAGTCACGCTGGACATTCGTCTCTCGATTCGTTGGATGCTTTGTTGCCGGACCGCGCGAGGAGGGACGCGGGAAGCGCAACTTCTTGGTTATACCTGAAACGAAGACGACTTTCCAAGCGCGCAGAGCGAGCCGGTGGCTCAGCTAGACTGCGCCGTCGAGCTTCGCTCGACCGGACAGCCGAGGGCGGCTGTCCCCACACAGTTGTTTCCGCAACCCGAAACGCGAGGAGCTCCGGGCTTTTGCTCCGGCTCCCAACCCCAGCGTATAGTGGGAAGTTCGCCCAGACCTGTGACCCAGACCTGTGACGTTGTTCGCGATCGCCCGTCATATTCTCCATGGAGGATCCCTAAGAATGAAACGACATTTTGCCGTTCTGCTTGCCCTTGTCTTCGTGTTCTCGACCATGGCCCCGGCCGACGAGGGGATGTGGCTTTACAACGCGCCGCCGAAGGACCGGATCAAGGCCAAGTACGGTTTCGAAGTCACGCAAGAGTGGCTCGATCACGTGCGCCTGTCTTCGGTGCGATTCAACAATGGCGGTTCGGGCTCGTTTGTTTCGGCCGACGGCTTGACCTTCACCAACCATCACGTGGGCGCCGGATGCGTGCAGCAGCTTTCGACCGAGGGTCGCGACTACATCAAGACCGGCTTCTACGCCAGGACTCAGGCCGAAGAGGCCAAGTGCCCCAACCTCGAGTTGAATGAGTTGGTGGGCATTGAGGATGTCACCGACAAGATCAACGCGGGCGTGAAGCCGGAAATGTCGGCCGCGGAAGCGGGTCAGGCTCAGCGGGCCGCGATGTCGCAGGTCGAGAAGGATTGCGCCACCGCGACCGGGCTGCGCTGCGACGTGGTTACGTTCTACTCCGGCCAGGTCTACAACCTCTACAAGTACAAGAAGTACACCGACGTGCGCCTGGTATTCGCGCCGGAGTTTGACATCGCATTTTTCGGCGGCGATCCTGACAACTTCACCTATCCCCGCTACGACCTCGACATTACTTTCTTCCGCGTCTATGAAGACGGCAAGCCGGCGCACCTTGACCACTACCTGCAATGGTCGCGCACCGGCGTGAAAGACGGCGACTTGATTTTCGTGTCCGGCCATCCGGGAAGCACGGGGCGCCTGCTGACCATGGCCCAAATCGAGTTTCTGCGCGATGTGCAGTATCCCATGGTGTTGAAACTGTTCGAGCGCCGCGTCGCCCTGCTCCAGGATTTCAGCAAGCAATCGGAAGAAAACGCGCGCATCGCCAAAGAAGATATCTTCGGACTGCAAAACTCCCAGAAGGCCATCACCGGTTACCAGTCGGGCCTGCTCGACAAAGCGATCATGGAGGCCAAGGCTGCCGATGAGGCTAAGCTGCACGCCGCTTTCAAGGCCGATCCCAAGAATGGCGGCGCGGCCGACCCCTGGGAAGCGATTGCGCAAGCGATCAAGGTGCAGCGGTCGATCTATCCCGACCTGACTTTTCTGGAGCGCCTGCGCGGGTTCAACTCTCGCCTGGCCCAGACGGCGCGGGTTCTGGTGCGTGCGGCAGCGGAAAAACCAAAGCCGAATGCAGAGCGCATGCGCGAGTTCCGCGACTCTGGCTTGCCATCGCTGGAGCAGCAGTTGTTTTCGACGGAACCGATCTACAAGAACCTGGAAGCCGTGCAGCTGAGCGACTCCCTCAGCGAAATGCAGGACTCGCTCGGCAAGGACAATCCCGACGTGCAAAAAGCGCTGCAGGGAAAGGCTCCTGCCGACGCCGCAAAAGATATGATCGGCAACACTAAGCTGGATGACGTTGCCGTCCGCAAACAGCTGTATGAAGGCGGGCAGGCGGCGATTGATGCCAGCACGGATCCTCTCATCGTGGCCATGCGGGCCATTGACCCCTCGGCTCGAGCCGCCCGCAAACAGTTCGAGGATAAGGTGGAATCCGTGGTTCGCGTGAACGGCACGCTGATCGCAAAAGCGCGCTTCACCCAGAGCGGATTCACCCAGCCTCCCGACGCGACCTTTACGCTTCGCCTGAGCTACGGCGCGGTGAAGGGGTACCCGGAGAACGGCAAAGCGATTCCGTTTGCCACCAACATGGGTGGCGCTTACGAACACGCAGCCGAGCACAACAACCAGGCGCCCTACAACCTGCCGGACAGTTGGATGAAATCAAAAGCCAAGCTCGACCTCAAGACTCCGCTGAACTTCGTCTCAACCGCCGACATCATTGGCGGCAACTCCGGATCGCCGACCGTGAACAAGAAAGGTGAGGTGGTGGGCATCATCTTCGATGGCAACATCGAGTCGCTGCCCTGGAACTTCGCCTACAGCGATGGGCAAGGGCGAGCAGTTTCCGTGGATTCGCGCGGCATCCAGGAGGCGCTGCGCAAGATCTACGGAGCCACGGCACTGGCGGATGAACTGCTGGGGACGAAAGCGGAAGCGGCAACGACAGGAAAGTAGGACTTTTCCAAAATTATTCACCACAGAGGCACGGAGGCACAGAGAAAGGCAACTTCTTTTCGCCACGGATCCACGCGGATTGACACGGACCAAAACAAAGCGCAATTAAAACATGTTTTATCCGTTACAAATCCGAGCAGTCCGTGGCGCTTTTGTCTCTACGATTTTCGGGTGTAGCGTTCTCCGTGCCTCTGTGTCTCCGTGGTGAGAAGAACTACGCTGGCCAGATCGAGAGCGCGGTCTTGCTCAGGATCTGTTGCTGAACAGTCTCGCTCAGCGGAAGGTTGCGGAATTCATCCAGATTCTTCTTGACGTCGGGGACGCCGGGGCCAGGCCAGTCTGTGCCGAAGAGAGTTTTCGAGGCGATTTCTTCCAGGCGCGAAAAATACTGCAGCAGAGTTTTGGGCGGAATGCCGCTGATATCGAGATATACATTGGGGTGGCGCCGGACGAGAAAAAATGCGGTCTGCATCCACAGCGGCCGGCCGCCGTGGGCCAGCAGGATTTTGAGCTTGGGGAAATCGACGGCCACGTCGTCCACGTAGATCGGATCGCCGTATTTATTTCGCGCGCCAGGAAAAACTGACGTTCCGGTATGAAACATCACAGGAATTCCGTTGGCCTCGGCGGCGCGATAAATGATTTCCAATTCCCTTGCGCCGCTGAGATAGTCGTTGGGATAGAGCAACTGGTGCGGCGGGTGAATCTTGATCATTTTCAGTCCCAGCCGCAGAATCTGTTCTACGTCGGCGAGCACGTTCGTGGTGTGCCGGGGATGCAGGCTGCCGCAGGAAAGCAGGCGCCTACGGTCGTCTTTGACGAAATCGGCGACGAACTGGTTGACTCCGCTGGTAAAGCCGATGACTTCCGGGGCCACGTAATTGATGAGCACGGCGCGGTCAATGCCGCTGGCGTCGAGGAATTTCAGGAACGCCTTCGGCGAACGGCAGAACTCGACGATCTGGTCGAAGTTCGCCCGCTTTCTTTTCATGAGCTCCAGCGCGTGGGGCTTGAACATTTCCATCGGCTGGATGTGGATGTGGCAGTCAGTGATCATGAGTGGCTAGTGGTTAGTGATCAGTGGTCAGTGGCTACAACTGGTTCAAGGGTTTCAAGAATCGGTTTTGGGTAGGGCACGGCTTCAGCCGTGCCGCTTGGAGCCCCATAGGAACCGGGCTTTAGCCCCCGAGGTCCTGTGTCCATGTCCAAAAACGGTCATTCGTAAGTTCAGTACCCAGTCGCCCGGGCGTCAGCAGAATATCAGATGACTTGGTTGTTTGCGGCAGCCAGCACAGCTCGCTTTGTAAACACGCGGATCATTTCGCGCCGGTATGCCGGGGTCAGCGCCGAAGTGGTCAGCGGCTTGGCGGTTCTTGCCGCAAGATCGCCGACGGCCTCCGCGAGCGCTTCATCCACGACTTTTCCGGCGAGTAACTCGGGCGCGCCCTCGACCAGCAGCGGCGCGGGATTCACGGCTGTGATGCCGACGCGAGCATCGGCGACGTGTCCGTTCGATCGCTTCATCACGACCGCAACGCCCGCCAGCGGGTAGTCAATCGATCCGCGAACTCGCAGCTTGCGGTAGACGCCGCGATAACCGGCTGACGATGCGGGCAGAAATACGCGGGTGACAATCTCGTTCGGCGCGAGCTTGCGATAGGTATCGCCGAGTCCAGTGTAGAAGTCGCGCAGCGGCAACCGGCGCACTCCAGCAGCGCTTGCGATTTCAATCTCCGCTTTCAAGCAGAGCAGCGCCGGCGGCGTGTCCCCGGAAAATGCCGCCCAGCATTTCAAGCCACCGGGAGCGACGTGGCAGAGATCGCCGTCCTTTTTGATGCAGAATCCGCATCCCTTGCGCCAGGTGAGCGACTGGTTGTACCAGAGACAGCGGGTGTCGAGGCAGATGTTGCCGCCGATCGTGCCCATGTTGCGCAGAACAGGAGACGCGACGGTTGCTGCTGCCTCCGCCAGCACGGGATAGTGCTGCCGCAAGAAGTCTGAGCGCTCAATCGCGCGCAGCGTGGTCAGGGCACCGATCTCCACGCCGCCATCCGGCTTTGGCTTTATTCCTCGCAGTGCGGCAATCCCGCGCAGGTCCAGAACATACTCTGGCTCAAAAAGTCTCTGCCGCAAGGAAGGTATCAGGTCGGTGCCGCCGGCAATGATGCGCACCGGGACGTGGAGCGGCGGACGCCCTCGTCCGCCAGACAGATTCTGCGGAGATCCTGCCCGCGCAAACCACGCGCGGGCCGGACGGCCGGGGGCGGCCGTCCCCACATGGTCTGTGCCAGCATCAGAGCTGTACTTGGCCAGGAGCTCCACGGCTTCATCCATGGTGCGCGGACGCAGGAGTTTGAATTGCGGCAGGCTCAATCTGTGTCTCCAGCGGGAAAGCCTCGACGAGAGGGATCGAGCGCATGCCGCTCCGGGCCTTTACCCTGGAACCAGAGCGAACCTCCATGCTCGCGAAAGCGCGTGGGAGCGGTTGGATCGACGCTTTCGGTCAGATTCAGCGCCTTTGCATTTCTTTTTGCGCGCAGCGCGGCCAGAACTCTTTCCGGCGTGAAAGGAGACTCGTGCAACCGCACACCGACGGCATCGTAGATCGCGTTGGCAATCGCGGGAATCGTGGCCGCCAGCGATCCCTCACTGCACTCTTTCGCGCCAAACGGGCCTTCGGGGTCGATGCTCTCAACGATGATCGGTTCGACCGCCGGCGATTCCACCGCCGACGGGCTGCGGTATTCGAGCAGGCCGGGATTCATCAGCATGCCATCCTTCCAGATCATTTCTTCGGTCAACGCCTGGCCCATGCCCATCCAAACCGAACCGATGATCTGGCCTTCGACTGCGACGGGATTGAGGGCGCGGCCGCAGTCGTGCGCGGCCCAGACTTTGTGCACGGTGACTTCGCCGGTGTCTTCGTCGACGCTCACTTCGGCCACCTGCGCCGAGTAGGAGTAGGCCGGGGACGGTCCCACCCCTGCACCCTTATGCTTGCCGCCGCGGGCCTCCTGCGGAGGAGCGTAAGAGCCGGTGCCGGTGAGCGCGCCGTGAAAATCGATGGCGGCGACTACGGCCTCCTCGAAGGTCATCGAGTCTTTGGGGCCTTCTTCCTTGCGCTTCTGCTGGAGCGAGCCGCGGAGAATCTGGCCCTCGACGCGGCCGGAGACGGAAGCTTGTTCGAGATGTTGAGACGAAGATGAACCATGTGGGGACGGGCGCCCTCGCCCGTCCGGTCCGCGCGGTGTTTGCGCGGAGTCGCCCGCGCCCACACAAGCTTTCTTGAAAATTGCGTCATCGCGAAAGATCAGGTCCTCCGCTTCACAGTTCATCTTCTTCGCGGCCGCAGCGGCGATGAGCTTCTTCACTTCTTCTGCCGCGCGCAACGTGGCATTACCTGCCATGAAGGTTACGCGGCTGGAGTAGGAGCCAATGTCAATCGGCGTGAGGTCAGTGTCGGCGGCGACCACGCGCACGCGCGAGAGCGAGCACCCCAGGGCTTCGGCCGCGATCTGCGCGGTCATGGTGTCCGATCCCTGGCCGATCTCCGAGGCGCCGGTGTAGACGACCACGGCGCCGTCGCGGTCAATCTTGAGGTTGACGGTCGAGTGCGGCATGTCGGAGCGGATGATCGAATTGGCCGCGCCACTCACGTAATGGCTGCAGGCGATGCCGAGGCCGCGTCCCTGGGGCAGGTTGCCGCGGCGCTCGTTCCAGCCGGAGCGTTCGACCGTCTTTGCGATGCACTCGGGCAATCCGTAACTCTGCACCCGCAGGCCGTTGACCGTGATGCAGGGCGGTTGCAGCAGATTGCGGCGGCGGATCTCGGCCGGGTCCATGCCAATCTTCGCGGCCAGTTCATCCAGTTGTGACTCGAAGGCGAAGCGCACATTCACCGTGCCGTGGCCGCGCATCGCGCCGCAGGCGGGCTTGTTGGTGAGCACGCGATATCCGTCGTACTGAATGTTGGGGATGTCATAGAGCGCGCCCAGCAGTGCGCCAGAGTAGAGAATCGTAACCACGCCATAAGAGCAGTAAGCACCGCCATCTTGGACAACACGTGCCTTCACGGCAGTGATGCGGCCGTCGCGCTTTACGCCGGTTTTCAGATCAATGATCGTGCGCGGGCGGCCGCGATGCGCCCAGAAAACTTCTTCCCGCGTGTAGGTGATTTTGACTGGAGCCTTGGCCTTGCGGGCGGCGATAGCAGCGATGATTTCGAGAGGAATGACTTCGCTTTTGCCGCCGAAGCCGCCGCCGACCAGCGGCTTGATCACGCGAATCTGCGACATCGGCATTTCCAGCACGAGCGACAGCTTGTGTTGCAGGTAGTACGGCACCTGCGTCGAAGACCAGACCGTGAGGCGGCCGAGTTTTCCGGTGTGTGGATCGAGTTCAAACGACGCCAGTGTGGAATGCGGTTCCATGGCCGCGTGCGTAACTTCATTCGAAATGAAGCGCGCCTCGGCCACGCAATCCGCTTCGGCAAAGCCTTTCTCGGGGTCGCCGAAAACGTGGTGGTAATCCTTCTCGACGTTTCCCGGCTTGCTGTCGTGGATGAGATCCGCCTTTGCCTTCATGGATTCTTCGGGATCGAAGTAGGCCGGCAGAACTTCGTATTCAACATCAACCAGTTCGAGAGCTTTCTCGGCAAGGCTTTCCGAGACGGCGACGACGCAGGCGACGTTATCGCCGACGTAGCGCACCTTGTCGAGCGCAAGCGCGTACTCGTCATGGCCCACGGGCAGAATGCCGTAGGGATTGGGAGCGTCGGTGCCGACTACAACGGCGACGACGCCCTCGAGTTGCTCGGCGCGTCTCGGGTCAATGCGCTTGATGCGCGCATGCGGATAGGGCGAATGCAGAATTTTGCCCACCAGCATGCCGGGTAGACTCAGGTCGTCGGTGTATTTACCCGCACCGGTTGTCTTCCAAGCCGCGTCGATCATGGCGACCGATTTGCCGATGATGGAAAAATCAGCCATGGCAGTGCTCATGTGGGGACGGGCGCCCTCGTCCGTCCGGTCGAGCGAAGCTCGACAGCGTTCCCTTCTGTTCCTCCGCAATCGCTGCCCGAATCGCTTCATACATCTGGTTGTAGCCGGTACAGCGGCAGAGATTGCTGCTCAGTGCGGCTCGAACTTCGCTCTCCGATGGATTGGGATTCTCCGCCAGCAGTGACTTCACGGTCATAATGAAACCGGGCGTGCAGTAGCCGCACTGGGCCCCGCCCCAATCGCCGTAAGCCTTTTGAATTGCCGCCAGACTGCCGTGCTCGCTCACGCCCTCGATGGTTGTAATCTCCTGGCCTTCGCAGCTCGCCGCGAGCAGAGTGCACGACATCATGGCCGCGCCGTCCACCAGCACGGTGCAGGCCCCGCAGGAAGAATCGTCGCAGCCGCGCTTGGAGCCGGTGAGGCCCAAGTCCTGCCGCAGCACATCAAGCAGCAGCGCGTTGGGCTCGATGGCAAGCTCTTGCGCGCGGCCGTTGATGCGGAGTTCGATGAGCTCTTTCTTCATTGGCAGCTTTCAGCCATCAGCTACACTTTTCTTTCCAAATTCCCCACGTTCAACCTCAGCGGCTGAAGCCGCGATTTAATTGGCCGCTTAACGGCACGGCTGAAGCCGTGCCCTTCCCGGTGTTCCCTATCATCACTCGTTACGGCGCGGCTTAAAGCCGCGCCCCTTCAAATCGAGAACCCCGGCCTGTCCGCTGCGTCCGTTCAAGGATTCTGGCTTTACAAATTGATCGCCGACTTGCGCACTTCACCAATGCTGGCCAGCGGATCGTGCGCGCCCGTTTTCTCGGCGATCCACTTCTTTTCACTGGCGATAATGTCGAGCAGCAGTTTCTTGTCTTCCGCCGAGGGCATGCACTCTTTCACGTGCTGCTCATAGGTGTGGTCATCGAGCGGTTCGCCAGTCTGGGCGTGGAATTTCTGCCCGGCCCAGCGTCCGATGGCGCGGTTGAACTTGATGTGCGGCGCGTAGAGCCTCGGCTCACCCGGCTTGAGCGACCCGTTGAAACGCTCGATCAGGCCCGCAACTTCGTCGCGGTACAGATTTCGGTTGTAATCATTCAGGTCGTCGAGATCCGGCGCCAGTTCATTCTTCGGCTCGTCGTACCGGCCCTTGACTCCCCAAACGTACGCCCAGTGAGCCGATGAGGAGTGATCGGTGCCGAACAAGTCGTAGGAACTGGAAATCCACTTGTTGAGATATTTCTGCATCAGCCGCGCGGGAATCACACCGGCTTCCACGATGCGCCGCAGCCCGTCGTTGCCGGTGCCCATGTGGAAAGCCTCTTCGCGCAGCATGTACGACATGGAGCGGCCCAGCGGGGCGAAGGCCGAATACTTCAGCATCTGCAACTGAAACTTGCCGTCGCGATCGACGAAGTCGGTGTAGGTGAAAAAATCCATCCAGTTGTCCACATCAACATTGAAGGCGCCCAGCAGTCGCTTGTTCTCGAAGGCGTGCCGTTCCAGCATTTTCTGTGCTTCGACCTTGCCCGAGTAACCGAAGTGGTCCATGAGCAGGGCGCACATCTGCCAGCCGTGGCGCATCTCTTCGATCATGACGCGGGTAAGGGCGCGGCGGTCCCAGTCGGTGGGCGCCATCTCGAACAGGTTGCGCTGCTGCTCGACGCTGGCGAATTCGGTGTCGCCCTGGTAGACGATCATGTTCATCAGCGCGTCGCGCATCTGCTGGGTGGGAATCTGGCGCAGGTTCTCCCACTTGCGGCGGCCTTTGTAGGAACCGAATTCGATTTCGTCGGTATCAATCGCGCCATAGAGCGTGTCGAAGTGGAAGGCCTCGATGTCGTCGGTGTTGACGCCGATCTCCTTGCGCCAGTCGTTAAACAGACCGATCCAGTCGCTGAAGGTTCCGATTTTGGCTACTTTGCCGGGCATAAGATCAACCTCAATGAGTTCCAAAGCATTCCGTTGTCTTCAACACAGAGCCGAGCTTCGCTCGGCTGGACGGGCAAGAGTGCCCGTCCCCACACATGCCCGTCCCCACACGAGCTATTTTGCTTTGAACACAGCTGGCCGCTTTTCCACGTAGGCAGCCAGGCCTTCCTTCGCGTCTTCGCTCTGGAACAGCAGTTGCTGGTTCTCGCGTTCAACGGCCAGCGCCGACTCCAGCGGAATCTCCCAGCCGGTCTGCACCGCGCGCTTGATGCGGCCCACGGCCTTGGCTGCTTTGTTGGGCGGACAGAACTGTTTGGCGTACTCCATGATGTTTTCCATGAAGCCGTCGCGCTCGTAGATGTCGTTGACGATGCCCAATTCCTGCGCCTCTTCGAACGAGAAGGTGTTGCCCGTGACCATCAGTTCAATGGCCTTGCTCTTGCCCACCAGGCGCGAGAGCCGTTGCGTGCCGCCCGTTCCCGGCAGTACGCCCAGGTTCACTTCGGGCAGGCCGATCTTGCCGCAGTCTTTGCGCGCGATGCGGATGTCGGCGGCCATGGCGATCTCGAGTCCGCCGCCGACGCAATGGCCGTTGATGGCCGCGATCACGAGCTTGGGAGTGTGCTCCAGGCGCAGCAGCATTTCGTTGGCGTGCAGGCAGAAGTAGTACTTGAAGGTGGGGTCGACGCTCGAAAGCATCTTGATGTTCGCGCCCGCCGAAAAAAACTTGTCGCCGGCACCGGTCAATACCATGACGTAGACGTCGTTCGCCATGCGTGCCTTGAGGATGGCGTCGTCGAGCTGGCGGTTCATCTCATAGGTATAGGTATTGGCGGGCGGATCGCACATCTCAATTACAGCGACGCCGCCGTCGGTGCGGTAGTTGATTAATTGCTTCGCCGTTTCGCCGGTTTCCGGCTGCATTGTGGTGGCCATGTTTGTATCTCCTTGCTATCTTCGTAAAGTTTGTCATTCCGAGCGAAGCGAGGAACCTGCTTTCGCCGGGCCAACAAACGCCTTCTAGTTCAGCGCTCGTCCTTACGCTCCTTCGCGCCCGCCATCACACCGCGCAAAAAAATGTCGCTCATCTCACCGGCCAGCGACGCCGCGTCGGCGTCCACGCGCGGGTTGTGCCAGGTATAGATCCAATTCATCATGCCGAACAGGCTGAGCACGGCAATGCGCGTGGAAAACTGCAATCCCTGTTCGCGTTTCAAGTCGTCGAGCAAGCCTACGCAGATACGGTAGTACTCGCGCTTGATCGCAGCCACTTCTGAAGCGAAGCCATTTTTCAGCACTTCAGCTTCGTGCGAGAGCACCTTCATGGCGGCCTGGTTGGCCAGGAAATATTCGAGGTGATTGAGGATGAAGATGCGTACGCGATGTTCGGGATCGGCGACGCCTTCCAGCCGCGACTTCAGACGTTCCACGATGGTCGAGAAAGTGTGCTTCTGAATCAGGAAGAGCAGCCGCTCTTTGGATTCGAAGTAGTAATACAGGCCGGCCAGCGACATGCCGCTGGCCCGCGAGAGATCGCGCATCGAGGCGCCTTCGTATCCCTTCTTGCAGAAGACTTCCGTGGCGTGAGTGAGGATCTCGGCCAAGCGCCGGTCATAACGTGTAGCCGGCGCGGGTACGGCGTGCTGGCGCCGTGCGGAAATCAGTGTGGCTGTGGAAGGGTTTCCCATAACCCCAGCGGCGTTCGCGTAATTCGAACGTTCGTTCGAATACAGTATAGTGCAATGTGATCCTGATCACAAGCGACTTGCAACTAGCTTGATTTCGTAGTCTTGCCCGCCGCTTCGTATGCCATGGAGAGCCAGCCGAGAGCATCGTGCAGATCGCCGTCAGACGAGAGTTCGAAGGTGAACCAGCGCGCGTTCTGCATCTGGGTGGAACCAATGCGCGCATCCTTCTCGAGACGCCGGCGGACGGAGGCCGCCGCAGACTCCAGTTTGAAGGCAAGCGAGTTTGCCGTCTCCATGCCGCGGGTGCGGGGCAACAGGGCGAAGATGCGGTCGTTGCGGTAAAGAGCCGTGAACCCGAAGAAGCCTCGCGTCTTGATCTGCGGCCAGCCGCCAGCTTCGCCGGCCAGCGCGGCCGACCAGGCCTTCATCTGCTCGGAGGTGGCGGGCAGCTTCGGTGGCGACGATCTTTTCTGTTTCACCGCGAGCCAGCCTTAGTTCCTGACATCGGCCAGCAGGCGCTCGATCTCCGACTTCAGGTCCGCCGTCAGCGGGAGGAATGGCAGGCGCGCCGGGCCGCCGTAGTAGCCGTTGAAATCCATGCCGTACTTCACGCCGGGGACGCCGAGATCGCTGACCACGCGCTGCGCGACTTTGGCAATACGCTCTTGCTTCAATCGGGCGAGGTTGGCGTCGCCCTCTTTCCACGCGGCATAGATCTCGTAGCACGCGGTTGGCGACGGGCAGGCGAAGGCCAGAATTGCACCCACCGCGCCGGCATCGAGCGACGGCTGCAGCTTCTGCGCCGCACCGACCAGCACCTGGAAGCCGATCTCTTTCTGCCGCGTCTTGATTTTGCCGACTACGGTAACAGACAACGAGGAAGGCTTAGCGTCCGCAGATCCTGACAACGCTCCCACCGGAACCAGTTCCCCGCCCTCGGATGTTGTTCCGGCGCTTGCGGCGGCGAGCATGCGCGGCGTGACCGCATCGAAGGTTTCGGTAACCGTAGCGCTGCGTTTGATGTGGCGCGCGCCTTCGACCATCTGGCGGACTTTTTCCACGTCGCCGCTCGATTCCTTGATGCCGATCAGGTTTGGATGTTCAGCCAGCGCGATTACCACCTCGGATGGAATGTCGTATCCGGTGGCCTGCGGAAAGTTGTAAATGATGACCGGCAGCGGCGAGCGGTCGGCCACGGTGCGATAAAACGCCAGGATGTTGGCCGGCGCCATTTGCTTCTTGTAGTAGTGCGGGGTGCGCACCATGGCTACGTCGTAGCCGAGTTCGGCGGCGTATTCGGTGAGGCGCAGCGTCTCGACGGCCGATTCAATTCCCGTGCCCGCCACCAGAACTTTATTGGGCGCAGCGGCCTGGCGCGCGGATTTGAGGACGTCGCGCCGCTCCTGGTCGGAGAGCAGGATCGCCTCGCCGGTCGAGCCGAGCACGACGATGCCGGCCACCGGCGTGCGCGAATAGCGCTCGACATTCGCTTCGAGCTTCTTGAAATACACGTTGCCGTCGGGATAGAACGGAGTCGTGATGGGAGGGAAAATGCCGTGTAGGAGCATGGGAAACCTCAGCTTCTAGCTTAACAGTTCCGTCACTTCGGCTGTCATCCTGAGCGCAGCGAAGGACCTGCGCAATTTGCCTACGGCGAGGTGCTGCCGGCAGAGTGCAGAGGTCCTTCGCTTCGCTCAGGATGACAAAGTGCGCGTACCCTGCCTCTCCGCATGCAACTGCTGCAGCGCCTTCACGTTCACTTCCCCGCGCTGCAACGCGGCGATGCCCTCCGCTGCGGCTCGCGCTGCGGCCAGCGTCGTGATCGTAGGGATGCGCGCCACGACGGCTGCGCGGCGGATTGCCTTTTCATCGAACCACGGTTCCTGGCCCGTCGGCGTGTTGATGACCAGCTGAATGCGCTGGCCTTTGATGAAGTCCACTACGTTGGGCCGGCCCTCTTTTACTTTGTAGACGCGCTCCACGTTCATGCCGGCAGCTTCGATCACTTGGGCGGTGCCGTCGGTGGCCACCAGCTTGAATCCCATATCCACGAACTTGCGCGCGACCGGGGCAACGTGCCGCTTGTCGCTGTCGGTTACGCTGAGAAAGACTGCCCCTTGCGTGGGCAGCTTCTGTCCGGCGGCGATTTGCGCTTTGGCAAAGGCTTCGCCGAAGTTGTCGGCCACGCCCATGACCTCGCCGGTGGACTTCATCTCTGGTCCGAGCACCGTGTCAATGCCGGGAAACTTGTTCCACGGAAACACCGGTGATTTCACGTAGTAGCAGCTCCCGGTGTCGAGATCAGCGCGGCGCTCAACGTATTCCGGGAGAAATTCGCGCAGCTTGCGCCCGGTCATGAGCCGCGCCGCGATCTTCGCCATGGGAATGCCCGTCGCCTTCGAAACATAAGGCACGGTGCGGGAGGCGCGCGGGTTCACTTCGAGCACGTAGACCTTTCCACCCTCAGCCCCATTGCCGCTCCCGTTGCCGTCCCCGCGCGGAATTGCGAACTGGATATTCATCAGCCCCACCACTTTCAGCGCGCGCGCCAGTTTGAAGGTGTAATCACGCATGCGATCGAGCAGGTGCTGGGGAATATCCACTGCCGGCAGCACGCACGACGAATCGCCGGAGTGAATGCCCGCCTCTTCGATGTGCTGCATGATGCCGCCGATGACGACGTCTTCCCCATCGGCGAGCGCGTCCACGTCCACTTCGATCGCATCTTCGAGGAAGTGATCGATCAGCACCGGACGATCGTGGGAATACTCTACTGCTTCTTTCATGTAGCGCACGACCGATTCTTCATCGTACGCGATCACCATGGCGCGCCCGCCGAGCACGTAGGAAGGCCGCACCAGCACGGGATAGCCAATCTGCTTCGCGCCCTCGACCGCTTCCTCGATTGAGGTCGCCATCACGCCCGGCGCCTGCGGAATCTGCAACTCTTCCAGCAGCCGATTGAACTGTTTGCGGTCTTCGGCCAGATCAATTGACTCGGGCGAGGTGCCGATGATGTTCACGCCCGCGGCCTTCAGCGGCAGCGCCAGGTTGAGCGGAGTCTGCCCGCCGAACTGCACGATCACGCCTACGGGAGCGCCTTTTGCGGTCTCGTGCTGGTAGATTGCCCAGACGTCTTCAAACGTCAGCGGCTCGAAGTAGAGCCGGTCGCTGGTGTCGTAGTCGGTCGAGACAGTTTCGGGATTGCAGTTGATCATGATCGTCTCATAGCCGTCTTCGTGCAGCGCGAATGAAGCGTGGCAGCAGCAATAATCAAATTCAATTCCTTGCCCGATGCGGTTGGGGCCGCTGCCCAGGATGATGACTTTTTTCTTGTCGGTTGGCGTGGCCTCGTCTTCGTCTTCGTAGGTCGAGTAAAGATAGGGCGTGTAGCTCTCGAACTCGGCGGCGCAGGTATCCACGCGCTTGTAGACCGGCAGAACGCCGTGCTTGCCGCGCAGGTAGCGGACTTTCTCCTGACCTTCCAGCCGCCAGGCCGCGGCCAGGCGGCCGTCGGAGAATCCCATGCGCTTCGATTCGCGCAGCACCTCGGTGGGAATCGACTCCATCGGATGCTTTTCCAGCTCAAGCTGCTGGTCGTTGATCTGTTTCAGCTGGTACAGGAACCACGGATCCATCGAGGTCATCTTCGCGATCTGCTTGACCGTGTGCCCCTGGCGCAGCGCGTATTGCACGTAGGCCAGCCGCTCCGGATGCGGCGTGACCAATCTCTGCGTGAGAATCTTGGGCTCGATCTTCTCTCCACCCACGCGCTTGCCGGTGTCGAGCGAGCGGATGCCCTTCATCAGCGCTTCCTTGAAGGTGCGGCCGATGGCCATCACTTCCCCGACGGATTTCATTTGCGGGCCGAGCGTGTCATCGGCGCCGGGGAATTTTTCGAACTGCCATTTGGGAATCTTGACGACCACGTAGTCGAGCGTCGGCTCAAAACACGCCGGCGTTTTGCGCGTGATGTCGTTGGGGATCTCGTCGAGCGTATAACCCACAGCGAGCTTTGCGGCAATTTTCGCGATCGGGAATCCAGTGGCTTTCGAGGCCAATGCCGAGGAGCGCGAGACGCGCGGATTCATCTCGATCACCACCATGCGCCCGGTTTCCGGATTGACCGCGAACTGGATGTTCGACCCGCCGGTATCCACGCCGATTTCGCGAATCACCGCGATCGCGGAATCGCGCATGGCCTGGTACTCGCGGTCGGTGAGCGTCTGGGCCGGCGCCACCGTGATTGAGTCGCCGGTGTGCACTCCCATGGGATCGAAGTTCTCAATCGAGCAGATGATGATGACGTTGTCTTTGGTGTCGCGCATCACCTCGAGCTCGAATTCCTTCCAGCCCAGCACCGATTCTTCGATCAGCGCCTCGTGCACGGGAGAAAGGTCGAGCCCGCGGCCCAGCACTTCCATCAATTCCTCGCGGTTGTAGGCGAGGCCGCCGCCGGTGCCGCCCAGGGTGAACGAAGGACGAACGATGACCGGAAAACCGATCTTGCCCGCGAATTCCACCCCGTCTTTTGTGTTGTTGACCAGCGCCGACTTGGGAACATCGAGACCGATGCGCTGCATGGCGTCCTTGAAGAAGAGGCGGTCTTCGGCTTTCTTGATGGCCTCGACCTTGGCGCCAATCAGGCTGACGTCGTATTTTTCCAGCACGCCACCATCGGAAAGCTCGATGGCCAGATTGAGCGCGGTCTGCCCGCCGACCGTGGGCAGCACGGCAAATCCAGCGCCCGGCGCCATTTCCCGCTCGATGCGGATGATTTCTTCCAGATATTCCAGCGTGAGCGGCTCGATGTAAGTGCGGTCGGCAAACTCCGGGTCGGTCATGATGGTGGCCGGGTTGGAGTTGGCCAGCACCACTTCGAAGCCTTCGGACTTGAGCGCCTTGCAGGCCTGCGTACCGGAGTAGTCGAACTCCGCCGATTGCCCGATGACGATCGGCCCGGAGCCGAGGATCAGAATCTTCGAGATGTCAGTGCGGCGTGGCATTTATGATGCGATCTTTCCTGATCTATTTTGAGGCGGAGTTGTTTCAGCCGAAATGGCAGGCTTGCTTTGAAAGGGCGCCGCTTCAGCCGCGCCGTTAAGGGCCAAAGAAACTCCGGGCTTTAGCCCCTGGGGTACCGAGTCTAGTTCAAACCCGGGAAACGCCGACGAATACGGGAAATCTTCCGCGCGCTCGGACAAATGCTTGCGGACTGGATTCTCGCGGACGTATGAGATGTGCCGCAAATAGTCCTCCGCATCGCGAATTCGATGATCCGAGAATCCCTTCTGCCAAACTTCCATATTCGATCCGAGCTCTTTCTTTGCCCGGTATGAGAACCCGCCCTTGAGGAATTGGACAGCTTTTTCCAGGCTGGTGAGGGGGGTCAAGATTACGTGAATGTGGTCTGGCATGATAACGAACTCGTGCAGGAAGTACGCATTGCCGCGGTAATGGTAAAGCGTGTCGATCAGGAGGCGAGCCCACGGCTCCCTACCAAACAGAGAACGACGACCCCACGTGGAGGAGGTGACCATGTAGGTCTGTCCCATGTTCGTAGCGTGTTCTCCTGTTGGCCTCACAACGGTACCTCAGCGGCTAAAGCCGCGAATCTCTTATTGCATCGTACGGCGCGCCTGAAGGCGCGCCCTTTCAAAGCTGCCCACCTCGGTGATGTCTCGCGTGTCTCTGTGGAAAAAGCCACTCGAGAGTTGCATCAATCACGCCTGCTTCAACGACTGCGATCGGCCAGAACCAGATCATTCGCCATTGCGGGTATACACGCAGGATAGCCACGAAAACAAAGCAGTGAGTCGTCAACAGACCAAGGATCACAAACCAGAAGGATCCGTGATGCCAGTGCGGCCTAGCCTGGCGCACGATCACCCAAAAGAGCAGGCCAGTGTATCCCGCAAATCCGATCCATCCCCCGGTCAGGTAGCCGGTTACTCCAAAGTGAATGCTGAGCGCTAGCGTGATTGCGATGAACGCTAGCCCGGCGAACGCTAGCCCCAAATACAGTGCTAGCCGTCGGGCAATTCTCCCGAGCGTGGACCGCTCCGCTTCTTGCGGCTCGTGCAGGGCGCCATTCACCCTTTCCACTCCTCCATCATCTTCGTAAACTCTTTAAACAGATAATACGAATCATGCGGGCCGGGTGCGGCTTCCGGGTGATATTGCACGCTGAACAGCGGCAGATTCCTGTGGCGCAGGCCTTCCAGCGTCTGATCGTTCAAGTCCACGTGCGTCAGTTCGACTTCGCTGTCGGGCAGCGAATCGGGGTCGACGGCGAAATTATGGTTGTGAGCGGTGATCTCGATCTTGCCCGTCTTTAGCTGCTTAACCGGATGATTTCCTCCATGGTGGCCGAATTTCAGCTTGAACGTCTTGCCACCCAGGGCAATTCCCGTGAGTTGATGGCCCAGGCAAATGCCGAAGATCGGCTGGCGTCCCATGAGCCGGCGAATCGAATCGACCGCGTAGGTGCACGGCTCAGGATCGCCGGGGCCATTCGACAGGAAAACCCCATCCGGCTTCAGGGCCAGCACATCTTCCGCCAGAGTCTGCGCCGGAACCACCGTGACTTTGCAGCCTTCGCCGCGCAGCTTGCGCAAGATGTTCTGCTTGATGCCAAAGTCGTACGCTACCACGTGAAATCGCGGCGGCTCGTCCTTCACACCGACCACGGCCACAGGCTCATGCGAGCGCTCACCGAGCTCCCATACGTACGATCGCTTGGTGCTGACTTCTTTGGCCAGGTCGGTGCCGTCCATTTTCGGAATGGAGCGCGACTTGGCGACCAGTTTCTCGGGATCGGTTTCGATCGTCGAAACCACGCCCCGCATCACGCCGTGGTCGCGCAGATGCCGCACCAGAGCGCGCGTATCAATATCCGACAGCACCGGCACCTTGAATTGCTCCAGATATTCCTCGGCGACCTGCTGCGAGCGCCAGTTGGAACTCACTTTCGAGAACTCGCGCACGATCAGGCCCTCGATCCAGGGACGCGTGGCTTCGTTATCCTCCTGATTGGTGCCGTAGTTTCCGATTTCCGGATTGGTCAGAACGACGATCTGCCCGGAGTAGGACGGGTCGGTGAAAATTTCCTGGTAGCCGGTGATGGAAGTATTAAAAACGACTTCGCCGTAGCATTCGCCTTTGGCGCCGTAGCCTTTGCCTCGGAAGA
>OMOD01000140.1:58509-59294 GCA_900290255.1 Candidatus Sulfotelmatobacter kueseliae | reverse complement strand
GACTTCGCCGTAGCATTCGCCTTTGGCGCCGTAGCCTTTGCCTCGGAAGACGCGGCCGTCTTCCAGCGCAAGGATAGCCTGCATTCTCGCTCCCGGGAGTGGATTTTCAGGATTTTAGCAGGGAATGCAGCAGGGGTGAAACCCAAAGCCTGTGGATATTGATAGAAATTTCAGCACATTGCGAGCGGAAAGCAGATTCCTCGCTGCGCTCAGAATGACAAGGTTCCCGTCTACCGCACCCGCCCCAGCTTATCCATCGGCCAGTAACCGAACACCGCCTTGCCGTAAATGAAGCTCTGGTTCACCGGACCGAAATCGCGGCTGTCGTTCGACATGGAACGGTGGTCGCCGAGCACGAAGTAGCAATTCGCTGGCACCACAGTCTCGGGATAGGAACGGGCATCGGCATAGGCTGCGGGAACGTAGTCTTCGTCCAGGGCCTCGTCGTTCACGTAGACCTGACCGCCGTCAATGCGGATGCGGTCGCCCGCTGTCCCAACTACCCGCTTGATATAGCTCTTGGAGGGATCGCGCGGGTAGCGGAACACCACAATATCCCCGCGCTCAATCGGTTCCAGCCGGTACACAAACTTGTTGACGAAGATTCGTTCCTGGTCGTCGAGCGAAGGCATCATGCTCGTGCCCTCTACCTTTACCGGTTGATAAATGAAAATGATGATGAAGGCGGAAATCGCGAGCGAAATGACCAGGTCGCGCACCCAGACTCCAAAGCCGGTCCGGACATGCGGGGCTGCGCCCGACAGGTCTGCCTCGGCGGGCGCACC
>OMOD01000140.1:0-58499 GCA_900290255.1 Candidatus Sulfotelmatobacter kueseliae | reverse complement strand
ACCCGACAGGTCTGCCTCGGCGGGCGCACCTGCCAAGGGCCTGGCCGACACAGCTGCCGAATTTTGGCTTCTAACTGGTTCTGGCATGCGTTCCCTATTGTATACAGAACCAGTCCCAAGATCAGAGGTTGTATATGCGATGGGGAAACTCAAAAGGACATCGGCCCCGAGTTTCTAGCCTGTTCCGCCGGCAGGTTACAATACTCTCACTCGCGAAACCTATGACGCACCTGACATCTCTGCCGCACAAGATTGTCTACCGCAGCTTGACCCTGGCCTTCCTGTTCCTGGTGACTCTGAGCGTGTCGGCGCAATGGGCCGCGCCGCAGGAAGAAAGCGGCGTTCCGGCTTACAACGCCGCGCCTCCTCCGAAAGGAACGAAGCTGCCGCCACTGCTGACCAAGGCCGACCTATGGGGTGCCGACGCCCAGTACGACTTCCAGACCCACGCCTACGAACTGGCGGCCAAAATTCCGGACGTGCTCCATCAGCAGCCGTGCTACTGCTATTGCGACCGCATGGGCCACAACAGCTTGCGCAGCTGCTTTGAGAACACGCACGGGGCGCAGTGTGACATCTGCCTGAAGGAGCTTTACTACTCCTACCAGCAGCACAAGAAGGGCAAATCAGCGGCGCAGATTCGGGCCGGCATCATCAAAGGCGAATGGAGGCAGATTGACCTGCAGTCCGCCGCGGCCATCAACTAGGCCCCCGGTGTTTGCCCTCTACCCACTCTTTGAGTGATACTTTACTGCTCGGCTATAAAGCACGCACTCCAAGGAGCGCCTTATTCCCAAGAGCACAGGAAGAGTCTTGCACATGGCTCAGAAACCTACCGCGAAGAAATCCGTGGCGGAAGACCCACGTTACACGCAGGCCCTGCAGAGTTATGAAGCGGGCCTGCGCGCCATGCAGGAGCACAAGTTCGACAAGGCGAAGCCTCATTTCCAGAAGGTCGTGGCCGGACCCAGCAAGGAACTGGCCGACCGCGCCGGCGTTCACCTCAACACCTGCAACCAGCACCTGGAGCGCACCACGGTCACGCAGTTCAAGACTCCGGAAGAGCACTTTGACTATACCGTCTCGCTGATGAACCTGGGCGATTATGTCAGCGCCAGAGAACATCTGGAAAAGTTGCTGAAGCAGAACCCGAAGGCGGACTATGTCGTGTACGGCATGGCGGCAGTGGACTGCCTCACGGGCCACGTCGAGGACTCCCTCAAACGTCTGGATGAAGCTCTGCGTCTGAATCCTCAGCTACGGTTCCAGGCCCGCAACGATTCCGACTTCCAGAATCTGGCTGAGGATCCCCGGTTCACGGAGTTGCTATATCCGGATCCCGGCGCCGAAGTGGACTCCGACGGCGACTTCAACGCAGACGAATCCGTGTAGCCGGCACGAGGACGGGCGCAATGAAAACCAAGACGGCTGCGACCCTGCCCTCGGAGAAAACCGTGGCCGAGCGCGGCCTGCGCGTCGTCGCCATCGGCGGCGGCACCGGGCTTTCCACGCTGCTCAAGGGACTCAAGCGTTTTGCTCTATCCCCGGCCGAGACTTCTGCCGCGCGGCCGGACTCGCCGCTCATCCGCGATCTTTGCGCCGTGGTCACGGTCAGCGACGACGGCGGCTCCAGCGGCCGCTTGCGCAAAGAACTCAACATGCTTCCGCCGGGCGACATCCGCAACTGCATTGTCGCCCTCAGCGAGGACGAGGCTCTCCTGTCCAAGCTCTTCCGCCATCGTTTCGACCGGGGTTCCGGACTTGAAGGTCACAGCTTCGGCAATCTTTTTCTGGCGGCGCTCACTTCGCTGACTTCCGATTTTTCCGAGGCGGTGCGCCTCTCTTCCGAGATTCTGCTCACCCGCGGGCACATTTATCCCGCGACCACTTCCAACATTGAACTGGAAGCGCTGATGGAAGACGGCACCCGGGTTCGCGGCGAGACCAAAATCACAGCCAGCAAGGGACGGATCCAGGAACTGTTTCTCGTCCCGCCCGACGTGGAACCGATGCCGCAGACGCTGGGAGCCATCGCCCATGCCGACATGATCACCATCGGTCCCGGTTCGCTTTTCACCAGCCTCGTCCCCAACCTGCTGGTGCGGGGCATTGCCCAGGCGATTGTCGAGTCGCCCGCCACCAAGGTGTTCATTTGCAACCTGATGACTCAAGCAAATGAGAGCCTGGGCCTGACCGCGGCTGATCATCTCCGCGCACTGGACAGCCATGCGCAGAAACAAATTTTCGACTACGCGCTCCTCAACCGCACCCCCGCGTCAGACGAACTCAAGGCTAAGTACGCCGGTGAAGGCGCCTGCCAGATCGTGAATGACCTTGACGCAATCGAAGCGCTGGGGGTGATCCCGGTGCTGGGAGATTATCTGGAAGAAGCCGGCGTGGCTCGCCACAACACCACCCGCGTCGCCCGCGACCTGATGGAAATCGGGGCCCAAGGCCAGCGCCAGGATCGGCGCTGATCTGCGAGCCGCGAGTCGCAGCGCCTGGTCATTTTTCTCCTTGTTACTCCGATTTTTCTTTGTCATCCCGAGCGAAAGCGAGGGACCTGCCTTTTTGCCTGCCTAGGCACGACCGCCGTTTGTCGCCACGGACCCCTTCCTGTATCGTGAGTCTTGACTCGAGGCTTTACCGTCCTCGAGGCTCCTGTGATCATGCGATCTTCCCTGCTCCTCTTTTGGTTATTGCTCGCATCGGCTTACTGCGTCGCCCAAGCCGCTCCTGAGCGCGGGGGCAATGAAGTCCAGATCTGGGCGGGCGGTGGGCACTCCGTGCCTGGAGGCACGAAAAATACCGGCGCCTTCAATGCCGGCCTGCGCTACGGATGGATTCTCACCGGCCCCCATCTTCCCGGCTTGCTTCGCGGGCGCTTCGAATATGCGGTTGACGCGGTCCCCGTTTTCTTTATCTTCCAGCCCGCCAACACCGCCTACGGGGTGGGTTTCGACCCGCTCGGCCTCAAGTGGAATTTCGAGCGCCACGGCCGCCTGTCACCTTATCTCGAACTCTGCGGCGGCACGGTCTTCACCGACCACAACATCCCCACCGGCACCAACACGGTGAACTTCATGGACCAGGCCGCGCTGGGCACACACATTCTCGGCGCGAAATACAACTGGAGCCTGGAACTGCGCTACATGCACATCTCAAACGCCGGCCTGGCCACGCCGAATCCAGGGATCAACACGGTGCAGGTGCGGCTGGGAATTGGAAGATTCTTCGGCAGGAGCCGCTAAGGACGAATCCGCTTCTCTCCGTGTCCTCTGTGCCTCTGTGGTGAATCGCCTTTGCTTTCAGCTTGCCGGGCCATCCTTGCTTCCCTGCACCTCCCCAGCTATTCTTCTCGGTTATGTCCACCCTCGTCGAATGTGTTCCGAACTTTTCCGAAGGCCGTGATAAATCAAAAGTTGACGCCATTATTGACGCCATGAAGATGCCTGGCGTCTACCTGCTCGACCGCGAAAGCGACGCCGACCACAACCGCTCGGTGATCACTCTGGTGGGTGAGCGGGAAGCCATTCAGGAAGCCGCCATCCGCGGGGTCGGCAAGGCCGCCGAGCTAATCGATCTCAACGCTCACACCGGAGCACATCCCCGCATGGGCGCTGCTGACGTCGTCCCCTTCATCCCGATCGACGGCGTCACCATTGAAGACTGCGTCGCCATGGCTCGCCATGTCGGCGAAGAAATCTGGAAGCGCTTCAAGATTCCCGTCTATCTTTACGAAGCCGCCGCCACCACGCCGGAGCGCCAGAATCTGGAGAACATCCGGCGCGGGCAATTCGAAGGCATCCGCGCCGAGATCGCGACCAATCCCGCCCGCCGCCCGGATTTTGGCGAGCCCCGCCTGCATCCGACAGCGGGCGCAACCGTCGTGGGCGCGCGCAAGTTTCTCATCGCTTACAACGTCTTCCTCAACACGCCGGACGTTGAGATCGCGAAAAAAGTCGCCAAGGCCGTGCGTTTCTCCAATGGCGGCCTGCGTTTTGTAAAGGGCGCCGGATTCCTGGTGCGCGGCCTGGCCCAGGTTTCCATGAACCTGACCGACTTTGAGCAGACTCCCGTGCACCGCGCCTTCGAACTGGTAAAGCGCGAGGCTGCCCGCTATGGCGTCATGCCCGTGTCGAGCGAGATCGTGGGCCTGATCCCCAAGAAAGCTCTGGAGCAAGCCGCCGAGTGGTTTCTGCAGGTGGAAAACTTCAATTCGTCGCTGATTCTGGAGAACCGCCTCGCCGCTGTCATGAGCGGCAAGATGGCGGTTGGCGGCCTGCGCGCCGGCATTGAGCCGTTCGTGGAGCAGCTCGCCGCACCCACGGCCACTCCCGGAGGCGGCAGCGCATCGGCCGCCGCGGCCGCCATGGCGGCAGGCCTGGCCACGATGGTCGCCTCCCTGTCGCGCGGCAAGAAGGCTTATTTGCAATACGAATCGCAGCTGAGCGGAGCCATCGCGCGGTTGGCTGCGCTGCGCGAAGAAATGAAGGCCGCGGTCGACACTGACGCCGAATCCTACAACTCCGTGATGAAGGCATACAAGCGAGCTAAGGCTACCGCCGAGGAAGCCTCCGCCGAGGCCATGATCGAAGCGGCGTTGAAGGAAGCGACCTCTGTCCCTCTGCGCGTTGCCGAAAAAGCGCACGAGATTGCGCAGATTGCGCAATCGCTTGCTCCCATCACCAATCCCAACATGAAGTCTGACTTGGCGACTGCCGTGGCCCTGACGCGCGCCGCTATTGCGGGCGCTTTGGCCAATGTGGAGATCAACCTGGATTCGCTGAAAGATCAGGCCTTTGCGGCTGGCGTACGCCAAAGGACTGCAGCTCTGATGTAGACGGCATCACTCCCCAGCGGCCGCATAACCGGCGCGGGCAGCCGCTTCCCTCACAAAAACCGCTTCAACTCGCGAGTGGAAACATCGGCCGACGGGTTCATATAAGGCGGGCGACGGAAGTTCGCCCGCTGCGTTGAGGGACTCTGCCATGAAGAGAATCGCTGCCTTATCTCTGCCCGTTTCACTGCTTGCCGCTGCGGCGCTACTGCTCAGCCTGAGCAGTTGCGGAAGCAATTCGTCTGGCGGTGGCACCACTCCGCCGCCGTCAAAAATCCAGCACGTGATCGTCATCTTTCAGGAAAATCGCACGCCCGACAATCTTTTTCACGACCCGGCTCTGATCGCCAGCGGAGCCGACATTGCCAGCAGCGGGACCAACTCGTTGGGACAGACGGTGCAACTGACGCCCACTTCGCTGGGAGTCGATTACGACCTGAGTCATGCCCACTCGGCATTCGTCCTCATGTATGACGGAGGAAAGATGGACGGGGCCGACCGGGTCCAAGTGTCTTGCTCCAAAGGCGCAACCAACTGCCCGCCGCCCAACGCCCAGTTCCTGTACGTGCAGGCTTCCGATGTCGCGCCCTACTTTCAGATGGCCGAGCAGTATACCTTTGGCGACCGCATGTTTCAGACGAACCAGGGGCCCAGCTTTCCGGCGCACCAGTTCATCATTTCGGGCACATCGGCGCCCTCGGCAACCAGCAACTTCTTCGTCGCGGAGAATGCGCAAGGCGTTACCAACGCCGGCAAAAACACGGGTTGCATATCTCCGCCCCAAGAGTTTGTTTACCTGATCGATCCCTCGGGCGCTGAGTCGAGCGTGATGTACCCTTGCTTCGAGCATCCCACGCTCATCGACGAGCTCGATACTAAGGGCATTAGCTGGCGCTACTACACGCCTTCGGCAGGTTCTCTGTGGACCGCCCCCAACGCAATTCAGCACCTCTGCGGTCCCAACGCCACTCCGCCCAACGCCACCGCGTGCACCAGTTCGGACTGGGTAAACAACGTGGTCCTCTACACCACCCAGAATCCCGCTCCAATCCTCACCGACATCGCCAACAGCCAATTGCCCGCTGTGAGTTGGGTCATCCCTGCCGGCGCAAATTCGGACCACGCCGGGTCCACGCTGACCACGGGCGGGCCCTCCTGGGTCGCCTCTATTGTGAACGCGCTCGGCAACAGTCCCTACTGGTCCAACACCGCCATCTTGATTGCCTGGGACGACTGGGGAGGATGGTACGATCACGTTCCTCCGCCGAAAGTAATTAACGACGGGACAAGTTGGGGATCAGGCTATGTTTACGGGTTCCGCGTGCCTTTGATTGTGATCTCCCCGTACGCCAAGGCGGGCTATATTTCGCACGTAAATCACGATTTCGGAAGCGTTCTGAACTTCATCGAGAAGACGTTTGGCCTGTCGTCGCTGGGCTACGCCGATGCCTATGCCGATGATCTTTCTGACTGCTTCGACTACAACCAGACGCCCATCGTTTTCCAGACCATCAATGCACCGGTCGGTGCGGATTTCTTTATGCATGATCGGCGCCCGCCAACCGATCCAGATGATGACTAGGACTGTGAAGAAAAGGAGACGGTCGGGAGTGCGGGCAATCCTTCCCCGACTCCAACCCGTCAACGGGTCAGGTACTTTTGTTCAAAGTGCCCGGCTGCAAGTAAAATAGAATAAATCGATCTATCAACAAGGCCGGATCGCGCATCCAACTGAAAGTGTGCGAGCTTTAGCCTTCTGAATCCAGAGGAGTTATGAAACTGTTCAAGATTTGCGTGGCTTCCCTTCTGCTGGTCAGCATGGCCTATGCCATGCCCCTCAATTCGTCTGCTCGTTCCTGCATCCCGGCCGAACTGATGCAGCTGATCTCGGTGGACTACCGCGCGCTGAAGGATTCGCCAACCGCCCTGGCGCTGAAGAAGCAGTTGATGCCCGACAACATCAAGCAATTCGAAGCTGCCCTCAAGGGCATCGGCATCGACCCCGACAAAGATGTAGACACGCTGGCGTTCGCTTCGTTCCGCAGCGGCAAACAAGGGGTCAAGAACATTGGTGCCGCCAGCGGCTCCTTCGACATGAAGGTTGTCCTTAAGAAGATGAAACTGCAGAAGTTCGTCCCCAGGAAGTACGGCACTTCGGATGTTTATCCGATGGACGGCGGCTTCGTGATGACTTTCCTCGATAACAACACGCTGCTGTTCGGCGAATCGACGGCCCTTCATGCCGCGCTGGATACGCGCGATGGCAAGACCCTGAGCCTCGACACCAACGGCGACATGGCCGACATGATGCCGGATGTTGACTCGGCGCCAGTCTGGAGCATCCTCGACCAGCAAGGAACCCAGAATATGATGCGCTCCGCCCTGGGCGACGCATCCCGGATCGCCGATTACGAAACCCTCAAGAAGCGGCTGCTGGGCTCGCGCTATACCATGAACTTTTCCAGCGGCGTCAATTTTGATCTGACGGTCCTCACTTCCGACTCGGTCACCGCCTCTACCTTGTCATCGCTGGTCAAGGCCGGCATTCTCTACAAGAAGATGAATGCCACGGCTGCCGAAAAAGTTGCCGTCGACAACACCACCGTTGATTCCGACAGTTCGAACCTGCAATTGCACTTTAAGTCCACCGATCAACAGTTTGAGTCGCTGATGCATTCCGACCTGTTCGCGGCAGTCTCGCACTAAAGACTGGCTGGCGGCGAAATTCGGGCACCGAGACGTCCCGCCTCGGTGCCTCTCTCATTTCCGGACGCCACAGATTTCGGTTGCGTCCTGCCCCGGCTCTCCTGTATGAGGAAGGCTATGTCTACGGCCGGTCGCATGGCCTCCGTTCTCCTGTACTTTTCTCTCTTGCCGCTGGGATTCTCGCATTCCCTTGTCTCGTGCTCTGCCCAGACGGCAGGCGGGGTCGCCGTTGGACTTCAGGGTGCCCCTTCGATCTTGCGCCCAGCGGGTCCGGCCGATCCCAAGGAAGTCGAGGGTTTCCTCGACTTTTTTTTTCAATCCAAGCTGGCGGAGCTTCATTGTCCCGGAGCGGCGGTGGTCGTGGTCCGTGATGGAAAGATCCTCCTAGCCAAAGGCTATGGATACGCCGACGTCGCGGGAAAAACACCGGTAGATCCTGAGAAAACGCGCTTCTATGTTGCCTCGGTGTCGAAACTGTTCACCGCGACCGCGGTGGTGCAACTGGCAGACCGGGGCGCGCTGCGGCTGGAGGAAGATGTCAACCACTATCTCAAGCACACGCGCCTCGACAACAATTATCCCCAGCCGGTCACGGCCTTTAATCTGCTGACCCACACCGCTGGTCTGGAGGATCTTTCCAACGTGATGGGAGGCACGCCCCGCCGCGTCTTCCCACCCGGCGAAGTCATCAGCTACACCAACTACGGATTCGATGTGGCCGGCGAGATGGTTGCCGACGTGAGCGGAGTTCAGTTCGCGGATTACGTTGAGAAGAACATTTTTCAACCGCTGGCGATGAGCCACAGCACCTTCGTTCCGCCTCCAGCCTCCACGACCGATGTGGCTCGCGGATACGGCTTTGACGACGGAAAGTTCGAGCCAGCCGAGACCCCGATCGAGGGAGTGGTTCCCTCCGGATCGCTGGTCACGACTGCCACCGACATGGCGCATTTCATGATCGCCCACCTGCAGAACGGCCGCTACGGAGAGGCGCGCATCCTCAGCGAAAAAGCGGCTGCCATGATGCACCAGCGGCAGATTTCCAACCATCCCAGGTTGCCGGGCATGGGACTCGGCTTTTTCGAAGCCTATACGAATGGCCTTCGTGCTTTGGAACACAGCGGCGATCTTCCTGGATTTCAAAGCTTTCTGTTGCTGCTGCCCGAAAAAAACGTGGGTTTGTTCGTGGCCCTTAACGCTGGCAGCTACGAGCTTCCAGAACAACTGAAGGCCCAGTTCATGGACCACTACTACCCTGCCAGCCCAGTGCCGGTGATGCCGCCGACTACGCTGGAATCGCAGTCGCGCTACGCCGGCAGCTATCTCTATACGCGCACGCCGCGCTCGACCATCGGAAAGATCGCGGCCTTCTTTCTGCAGGTCCGGGTAACGCCCGGGGCGGATGGCAGCCTGACCGTCACCTACCCGGAACTTTTCCCCTGGGGCCAGCTGCATGCAACGGAACTCGAGCCGCTGCTGTTTCGCCCTGCCTCCGGTTCCGCCAACCTGGATGACGTCGGATTTCGCGCCGACCCGCAGGGCAACATCACCTTCCTGTTTCAGGGAGAATTCGCTTACGAGAAACTCCGGTGGTGGCAGACGGCGAAGGTTCAGTTGACGCTCTTGGCCATCCTGCTCGCCGTCTTTTTCATCGCCTGCGTGGGACTGTCAGGCCATCATCTTTTCCGGCGCTGGCGCAAACTTCCCTCCGCCGGCACTTCGCCGTTAGCCCGAAATGCGGTTCGCCTGGTCTGGATCGTGAGTCTTCTGAATCTCGTTTTTGTCATCGGCACAGTGGCCACGCTGAACGCGGCCGGTCCGGCCGGATTGGGCGACAAAGCCCCAGCCCCCATTCAGTGGTTGCTCGTGATTCCGCTTGTGACTACCGCTGGTGTTGCACTCTTGACGGTCCTCAACATCCTCGCCTGGAAGAAGGCCTGGTGGTCGTTCTGGCCGCGCTTTCTCCACTCCGTCTTTGCGCTGGCAGCTTTGGCTTTCGTTGCCTACCTGAACTACTGGAATCTACTGGGATTTCGCTACTGACGACAGCGTGTTTCATCCCGTTCTACCGCCAATTCAGGAAATACGCTGGCTTTGCTTCGGGAACCTAGGGCAACCGTGAAAGAGCGGCGCTTCAGCGCCGCGTAGGGAGTGATCCGAGAATCATGGGCTTCAGCCCTGGTGGATCCGGGCCTGAAGGCCCTACCTTTGGGGGGGAACGCGGACGCGGCCCTAAAGGGCCGCTCTTCCACGCTGGTCCCCAACATGATCGCGAGAACAAAAAACAATCGTCCCTCTCGGTTGAGGGAGCCAATAGAGCAAAACACGCCTATTCTCGAACCGCGCTATTTCGCTTTTCGCGCAGTCCGTTTCTGCCGGGCCCAGCCTTCCTTCACCACTTGCCGCGCCCGGCCAATCGCGAGCGAGTCCTGGGGAACATCGTCCGTAATGCAGGACGCCGCCCCGACGTAGGCGCCCTTGCCCACGCGCACCGGCGCCACCAGCGTGCTGTCGCTGCCGATGAAGACGCCGTCGTCAATCACGGTTTTGTGCTTGTGGAAGCCGTCGTAGTTGCAGGTGATCGTGCCCGCGCCAATGTTCACGCCAGCGCCAATCTCCGCGTCGCCCAGATAGGTCAGGTGATTCGCCTTCGATCCCTTGCCCAGCTTGATCTTCTTGGTCTCGACAAAATTCCCCACGTGCGCGCCTTCGCCAATCTCGCTCCCCGGACGCAGGTGCGAATAGGGTCCAATAACCGCGCCGGCGCTCACCCGCGATTCCTCCATCACACATCCCGTACGGATGATCACGCCATCGCCAATTTTCGAATCGCGAATCACCGAGTAAGAACGCACGCGGCAGGCCGTGCCGATTCGCGTTTTCCCCAGCAGCTGCACGTAGGGCTCGACGATTGTGTCGGGAGCAATCTCCACCTCGGCGTCAATCACACAGGTCGCCGGATAAAAGATGGTCACTCCGTCCGCCATCAATTGCCGGCACTTCGACATCCGCATGAAGTGGTCAATATCGGCCAGTTCCTCCCGGGTATTTCCGCCCAGCACCTCGCGGGCATTTGCCGTTTTGAAGGCCACCACGCGCTGCCGCGCCTTCGACAGCACCGCGGCCATGTCCGTCAGGTAATACTCGGCATGCGCGTTCTCGGTCGAAAGTTTTCCGATGCTGGCATAAAGTTCCTTCACCGCAAAAACATAGAAGCCGGAATTAATCTCGCGAACCTTCTTCTGTGCCGCGCTCGCCGACTTTTCTTCGACAATCGCTTCCACTTCGGCGCTGCGGGCGCTCTTTCGCAGCACGCGGCCATATCCGGTCGGATCTTCCAGGTCGGCGCTGAGCAGCGTCATGGCCGCTTCCTCTTCCAGGTGGAAATTGCGCAGGTGTCCGATCGTCTCCGGCGTAATCATGGGAGCATCGCCTGAAAGCACGATCACATGGTCATAGCCGGCCAGATCCTCGCGCGCCACCATGAGGGCATGCCCAGTGCCCCGTTGTTCGGCCTGCAGTACAAAGTTCACGCCCGTGTGTCCGATCGCCGCCCGCACGCGGTCAGCCTCATGGCCGATGATCGCGTAAACGTCGTGGGCGGGAACAACCCGCACCGCCGCCCCGATCACGTGCTCCAGCAGCGGTTTCCCGCCCGCTTCGTGCAACACCTTTGGGAGTTGCGACTTGAGTCTTGTCCCCTTGCCCGCGGCCATGATGGCCACCGCAATGCGCGGGCTGGGAGGAGTTGGCCAGCCGGAAACCGCCGCCGAGGAGGCGCGCTCCTCGGAAGCAGCGGCCGGAAGAGAAGGACTGCCTTTTGATTTCTTCATTTGCCCTCAATATACCGCGCCCCGGAAGGGATAGCTATTTCCAGACTCGTAGCTTAAAATCTTGCCCCGGCGGTTCGCCAGGCGGCTGGACGTTCGCCGCCATTCAGGAGAGGACAGCATGCCAAAATACGTGATTGAACGCGACATCCCCAACGTCGGCAATGTGACCCCGGAACAGGTCATTGCCATCTCACAGAAATCCTGCAGCGTGCTGAACAGCCTGGGACCGAAGATCCAGTGGCTGCACAGCTACGTTACCCAGGATAAGATTTACTGCGTCTATATCGCGCCCAACGAGGAGATGGTGCGGGAGCATGCCCGGCAAGGCGGCTTCCCGGCCAACCGCATCTCCGAGGTCAAGCTGGTGATCGATCCGACCTCAGCCGAGGCTTAGCCGCCGTTAAAGCCCCAGGCCTCCGTCCACGGCCAGGATCTGGCCGGTAATGAACTGCGGCGCCGTGGCGAAAAACAAGACCGCTTCGGCGATCTCGTCCGCGCGCCCGTTGCGCCGCATGGGAGTCTGTTTCGCCATCCGCCGCATGAAAGCCGCCGCCGATTTCTCTTTCAGGTCGATCATCCCCGGGGCTACCGCATTCACTGCAATCTCCGGCGCCAGCGCCCTCGCCATCACTTTTGTGAGCATGTGCAGGGCCGCTTTCGACGAGCAATAGTGCGCATGCGTCGCCCACGGCCTCAGCCCGCCCAGCGACCCCATGTTGATGATCTTGGCTTCCATCGGGCCCTTGCCGCGACCGCGCCGCATCCATTTCAGCGCCTCGCGCGACACCAGAAACGGCCCGCGCGTGTTGGAAGCGAAAATTGCATCCCACTGCCGCAGCGTCAGTTTTTCGAATTCAGCCGTCTCGTAGTTCGCGGCGTTGTTCAGCAAGATATCGATCCGGCCCAGCTCCCGCCCCGCTTCTTTCATCATGGCGCGCACGCTGGCCTCGTCGGTCACGTCGCAGCGCAGAGCGAACGCCCGCACGCCAAGACCTGACAGGTCCACTACCGTTTCCCTCGCCTCGCGCACCGAGTGATTGAAGGTGATGGCCACATCGGCACCGGCTCGGGCCAGCGCCAGCGCCGACGCCCGTCCCAACCGCCGCGCTGCCCCGGTGATCAGCGCAGTCTTGCCGCGAAGAGGTTTTGCCTGAAGCTGCTGCATGCAGGGATTCTACCGCCTCACGGTGTTCCAGGTATCACAAGTCTCCGCGCCTGTGCCGGTCGAGTCATCCGGACTCCCAAACCTGTGAGCCGCATTTTTCGCCTGCTGGTAGGCCTCGATCCCTCGCGATAGAATCTCTTTGCATGCCGGTGCCCCGCAGTGTAGTCGTCTATTCCCGCAAAGGTTGCCATCTCTGCGAAGTCGTGAAGGAGAGCCTGGCCAGACTCTCGCGCCACGGCGGCTTCACCTGGCGCGAGATTGATGTGGATACCGACGCCGAACTCCGCCGCCAGTTCAACGACGAGCTTCCCGTCGTCTTCATTGACGGCCGCAAAGCGTTCAAATACCGCATGGACGAGCAGGAGTTCCTCCGCAAACTGGATAGCTAGGACGGTGTCTCCGTTGTCACTCCCATAGTGTCTCCGCTGTGACACACACGTGTCGTCTCTGACACTCCCATGCCTGGCCCCTCGCCCTAACCTGCCTGCTGTCAATAAGCCTGCGGCGGCAGCCTCCATGCATCCGAACTGCTGCGATCTAAATCAACGCCATCCCCCAACAGGAGGAATTCCTTGCTACGGCAGATTCTTGCACTCGCGTTCATTTTTGTTTGCACCACCATCGCCTGGGTCATTCTGGGCGCAACCATTTTCTCCCGCACCTACGGCAGTAACCAGCAACTGCAGGACCACGTAGCTTCGACGTGGGGCAGCGAGCAGCAACAACTACCCCCGACTGCGCACTACACCGTGACTGAAACGAAGCGCACAACCACGCTCGAGAACGGCAAGGCGGTCGAGCATACCGAAAACGTGCAGCACCATATCCCACTGGCGCTCGAATCCAGCCGCATCCGCGTCAATTTTCATCTCGATCCGCGCCAAAAGGGGTTGCTGTGGTACAGCACCTACGGGGTCGATTTCGCGGCTGATTACACCTTCCACAACAGCACCAGCCAGGCGCAGAACGTCGCTTTTCGCCTGAAGTTTCCTGCTCAGAAAGCGCTCTACGACGGATTGCAGATGAAGATCAGCGACCAACCCGTGTCCCTGACGACCGACAACGAAGGCACGTTCGGGCGCGCTGACGTTCCAGCCGGAGCCGACGCCAACCTGCACGTCGCCTATCGTTCGCAGGGCCTCGATTCGTGGCGCTATCAACTGGGTGACGGCATCGCGCAGGCGCGCAACTTTTCCCTCGTCATGCACACCAACTTCCGCGACATCGATTTCGCCGACGACACCCTCTCACCCACCTCCAAACTGCTCGTCCCCGGCGGCTGGGAACTGACCTGGCAGTATTCCAACCTGGTTTCCGGATTCCAGATCGGCATGACCATGCCCCAGAAACTGCAACCCGGTCCGCTGGCGGGAGAAATCAGCTACGCCGCGCCGGTGTCCCTGTTTTTCTTTTTCTTTCTGATATTCATCATCACCACCCTGCGCAATATCGACTTGCATCCCATGAATTACTTCTTCCTGGCCACGGCATTCTTCGCCTTTCACCTGCTGCTGGCTTATCTGGTGGATCACATTTCCATCCATGCGGCCATGGTCATCGCTTCCGTCGTGTCGGTGGGTCTGGTGGTCAGCTATCTGCGGTTGGTCGTCGGCATGAGGTTCGCCGCTCTGGAAGCCGGAACGGCGCAGTTGATCTATCTCGTGCTTTTCTCCTATGCATTTTTCTGGAAGGGCTTCACCGGGCTGTCCATTACGGTGATTGCCATCATCACGTTGTTTGTGGTGATGCAGGCGACGGGCCGCATTAAGTGGTCCGAGCAACTGGCAGCGCGCGCCGCTGCCCTGCGCCTCAACCCGCGCTAAGCTCGAAGGGGCGGCAAACGATTGCCGCCCCTATCCCTCTTTCCGGCCGTCCCCCATTCCTCGTACGTTTTTCCGCTACAATCTCTCCCTGCATGTTGCGCAGCCAACTTTACGCTGATCCTCACCACCTGTTTCTGCACGACCTTGTGCTCGATTCCTGCCGCCGCCACGCGCAGAAGACGGCCCTGGTAGACGTTTCTTGCGGCCGCCGTCTGACTTACGCCGAATATGGAGACACAGTCGAGTCCGTGGCCCGCGGCTTGATTGCTGCAGGCGTTCGGCCCGGCGACGTGGTGGCGATTTTCCTCGCCAACTCCTGGGAATTCTGCACCGCCTATCACGCCACCACTCTCGCCGGCGCCATTCCCACACTCTTGAACCCGACTTTCCGCGAGCGCGAAGTGCGATATCAACTGGAAAACTCCGCAGCCGTTCTTCTGATCAGCGATGGCGCCAACCTGGAAGGCATCCACCTCGCCGGACTCCCCAACCTTCGCCGCGTCTACACCACGCGCCAGAGCGTTGCCGGCGCCGAACCGTTCGCAGCGTTGTTGAAGCCCGCGACCGCCTCTTATCCCAAACCCGACCAGTCTTCTGAACAAATTCTGGCCGCGCTTCCCTACTCCAGCGGCACGACCGGCCTGCCCAAGGGAGTTATGCTCTCGCACTTCAATCTCGTGGCCAACGTCTACCAACTTCTCGGCCCGAACGCGACCAGGCTCAACTCGGCCGACAACGTTCTCTGCTGCCTGCCGCTCTATCACATCTACGGACTGAACGTGGTTCTCAACCCTGTGCTGATCCTGGGCGCCACGCTTGTACTGGTGCCGCGCTTCCAGCCGCAGCCATTCATCAAACTCTTGACCGACGAGGCCATTACCATGATGCCGCTGGTCCCGCCCGCGATTAACGCACTCTGCCAGGCGGCCGAAGCGGGCGAGTTCCCTCGCGATCACAAAGTCCACTGGATCAAGTCGGGGGCCGCACCTCTCGCGCCGGAACTGGCGCGTTGCTTCACCGCTCTCACCAACATCCTCGTGTGCCAGGGATACGGCATGACTGAGGCTTCTCCCGTCACTCACGTTGGATTCCTCGAGCCGGATCTCTACCGTCCCGACTCAATCGGCCATCCTTTGGCGCAAACCGATTGCCGCGTGCTTGCGCAGGCAGAAATTGATCCCGCCGAAACTCCGGAGAATCTCACGGAAGCCGCACCCGGCCAGCCCGGCGAACTGGTCATGCGTGGACCGCAGATCATGCTGGGTTACTGGAAGGAGCCGCAAGCTACCGCCTCCGTTTTGCGCGACGGATGGTACTGGTCGGGCGACATCGTCACTCGCGATGGCGAAGGCTTCTACCGCGTCGTGGACCGCCGCAAAGAGATGATCAAATACAAAGGGTTTGCCGTGGCTCCGGCGGAAGTCGAAGCCGTCTTGCTCGAGCATCCGGCGGTGAAGGAATGTGGCGTGGTCGGCCGCGCCGACGCCTCAGCCGGAGAAATCCCCGTTGCCTTTGTCGCCTTGCGCGATGGATTTGTGGATGGCAAAAAGCTGGAAGATGAACTTTGCGCCTTCGTCGCCGACCGCCTCACGCATTACAAGCAGCCGCGCGAAGTGCACTTCGTCAGCGCCGTTCCCAAGACCGCCTCAGGAAAGATTCTGCGCCGCGAGTTGAGGAAGGCCATGAGTTGACCGGAATCTTTGATTCTCCGAAGGAGCCGGCATGGCGGTAATCGAAGATGTGACGCGCGAACGCGAACTACGGCGCAGCCGCGCCCTTGTCCGGGAGTTTCCGGCTGACCAGGAAATTCCACATGATCTCGTTGGCATGGAGGTCCTGGCTCGTCTTCCCGACCGTGTTCTCCGCTTCGTATTGCTCGCCGCCGGGCCAGGTGTTTCCCGCGCCCTTCACGCTGTAGATCACGACCTGAGCGTTCTGCTGGCAGCCGGTGTAGGTATCGACTTTGATCTCCATGCCGCCCTTCGCTGGCGCCGGTAATTTGCTGTGCTCCGGCTTCTCCGCGCAGCGATCAATTTTCGCCCACGCCTTGGCGCTGTTTTCCACAGAGAGCGTGGACAGGCTCAGATTGTGCTCGGTTCCGCCGCCGTATGGAACCACCGGGTCCGACGTGCCATTGATCATCACCAGGGGCACCGGACGAGAAGGCAGACAAATCATCGTTTTCGGCATGGCCGCACCCACCGCAGCGATCGCCGCAATTCGGTCGCTCAGCGCGCACCCCAGGCGCAGACTCATAAAGCCACCCTCGGACAAGCCTGCCGCATAGATGCGCGAGGTATCCACCGAAAACTTCGACGCAAGCTGATCCAGCATCTGGTTGACGAAACCGACGTCGTCTGCCGGGGCAGGCCCTCTTTCCTCGCTCGGCTCACGACTTGGGGACTGCTGGCCGCCGCCCGGATATCCTCCACCTCCGCCTCCACCGGGATATCCGCCTCCACCACCGCCTCCGCCGGGGTAGCCGCCTCCGCCGTAACGTCGATGTCCACCCGGGCCCATGCCCATCGGTGAGCGCTCCTGCGGGTGCACACCCACATTCCACCTTCCATGCAGCGCGAGAGGATAGACCGCAATCACCCCATCCTTATCCGCCAATTGGTCGAACTGTGTGAGCCGCTCTATATCGTCGGCATCCTGGTTCATGCCATGCAGCAGGATCATCACCGGATAGTGCTGCTGCGGGTCGTAGCCCTTCGGCAACCGAACCATGAACGTGCGGTCCACGTCATCCACGGTGACCTTTTCCTTCGTTTCTTGCGCCCAGAGTCTCGGAGCGACGAATAGCAGCACGACGCAGCCAGCCGCAGCCGACGCGAGACGCGTTCCCTGCAGTCTTCCCGATTTCATTGTTCTCTCCAGAATGATGACCCGCAAGAACCCAAGCAACTCCAGTTGCTTGGAAGCATCCGCTCGCGCCTGAGTTGGCTGTAAGGGAACTTTCCTGGGTGGGAACTGTAATCTTTTACTCCCCCGTCAGAAACTTGTACTGCGCCCCGGTCAGCGGGACCACGCTCAGTCTTCCCTGTCGCACCAAGGGCGACTCCGCAAACAGTTGATTCGCCTTCGCCTCAGCCAGGGTTACGGGTTTCGAGTTAGCCTTGCCCAGCTTGATCTTCACTTGCGGATTCCGCGCGTCCGACGCATCCACCGACACGACCGTCGCCGTTCCCACGGCGCTCTTCTCATCTCCGGTGTGGTAAATCACCACCCGCTCGCCCGGCTTCATTGCCCGCAGATGTTTCAGCGCGGCCGGATTCGAGACACCATCCCAAACGGTCGTCTTCTCCCGCTGCAAGTCGGCAAAGGAATATGTCGAGGGTTCGGTTTTCAGCAGATAGTCCATAACTGTTGGATTTTCGATTGCGGATTTCAGATTTTAGATTGCAGATTTGAGAAACGGACTTTGCAACCTGCAATCTTGAAATCTGCCTTCCAAAATCTAAGACCTGCAATCCGGCTCGCGGGATCTAGTTCGGCTTATTATCCTTCTGATCGGGAGGCGGAGCATTCTGTTTCGGCGGAGGGTTCGATTCCCGGGGATGATCGTCATACACCGAATACTGCCCCTGCGGCCGCTTCAGCTTGACGGTGATGCTGACCTCGTGCTGATTGATATCGAAATCGTCGCCGTAAGTCTGAAATCCCGAGGCCAGCACCTGCACTCGCAATTTGCCGTAAGGAATGCCGTCGAAGCTTGCCTTGCCTTCAGAATTGGTCTTCAACTCCAGGTCGCCTCTCTCCTGCTTGCCGTGCGAACTCACCGCATGCATGATCACGGAGGCATTGCGCACGGGCTTGCTGTTCTCATCCTTGAGCACAAGAAAGTTCATCAGGGCAGTCGGCTCGTCGTCGGCATCCTTCTGGCCCATGGCATGGCCAGCCATCGCGAGCACGGCCACTATTACCCCAGAAATTATGACCCTCTGCTTCATGCGCACTATTTTATTCCTAAAGCGTGGCACGCGTCAGCCGAACCGCTGCACTTTCCACCGCCGGCCTGGTGACTTGCCTTTTGGTAGGTTTTCAGGACGAACACCTATGAACTCAGGAACGCCAGGATGGAATTAACGGAATCTGAAACAACCCCGGAATAGCCGGCTGGTCTCGGCATTAGTGGTCGTCTTCGCGCTATACTGTTGAGTTTGCGCGGCACCTTGAATCCGCTATCACGCGTTGTCCGCCCAGATCACAGAAAGGAATCTACCTATGGCATCTTCCGCCGTTGACTTTGCCCGCAGTAATCAGCAGCGGTTCCTCAGCGAACTGAAAGATCTCCTCCGTATCCCCAGCATCAGCACGCTCGATGAGCACAAGCCCGACATCCAGAAGGCTGCCGACTTCGTAGCCAACGAACTGCGCCGCATCGGCATGGAAAATGTCGAGATCATCCCCACCAAAGGGCATCCCCTCATTTACGCCGATTGGCTGCATGCGCAGGGCAAGCCGACGGTTCTCTGCTACGCCCACTATGACGTACAGCCCGCCGATCCGCTCGACGAGTGGCATTCCCCGCCCTTTGAGCCCACCGAGCGCAACAACAACATCTACGCCCGCGGCGCCGTGGACGACAAAGGCCAGCTCTGGCTGGAAGTCAAAGCCCTCGAAGCCCTCATGCAGGCCGGCGGCGGCAAGCTTCCGATCAACGTAAAAATCCTGTTCGAAGGAGAAGAGGAAGTCGGCGGCGAATCCATCGCCGAATACCTCCGCAAGCAGAAAGCCAGGCTGAAAGCCGACTTCGCGCTGGTCTGCGACACCGAACTCTTCGCGCCCGATCTGCCCACGCTCTGCGTCGGCCTGCGCGGCCTGGTCTACACCGAAATCGAAGCCTTCGGCGCCAAGACCGATCTGCACTCCGGCATGTACGGAGGCGCCGCGCCCAATCCTTTCTTCGCACTGATCGAAATGATCAGCAAGATGAAAGACGCGAAGGGCAAAGTCCTGATTCCCGGCTTCTACAAAGGCGTGAAAGCCCCGACCGCCGCCGAACTCAAAGCCTGGAAGCGGCTGCCCTTTAACGAAGAGCACTATCGCAAGACCGAAGTCGGATCGAAGGTCCTCACCGGCGAGCCCGGTTATTCCGTTCTCTACCGCACCTGGGCGCGGCCCACGCTCGAAGTCCACGGCATGCCCGGAGGCTTCACCGCTGACGGCGCCAAGACGGTCATACCGGCAAAGGCGAAGGCCAAGGTCTCCATGCGTCTAGTCCCCAACCAGGACCCTGACGACATCCTGAAGAAATACACCGCCTTCGTGAAGAAGATCACGCCCAAGGGCATCGAGACGAAAATCAAAGTCTGGAGCAAGGGCCCCGCCGCGGTCGTCGGCACCGACAACCGATACATCAAGGCCGCGACCGAATCGTTGCACGATGTGTTCAAGAAAGACACGGTCTTCATCCGCTCGGGTGGTTCGATCCCGATCGTCACCGACTTCCAGGATGTGCTGAAGATTCCCAGCGTGATGATGGGCTTCGGTCTGCCTGACGATAACCTTCACGCCCCCAACGAGAAGTTCCACATCCCGAACTTCTACCGCGGGATCGAGACGATTTGCCTGTTCTTCGAGAAGCTGGGCAGCTAGTAGCAGTCAGCTCGGAACATGTGGGGACAGCCGCCCTCGGCTGTCGTGTGGCGCGGGCGCTCTCGCCCGCGCTTTTTCTTATTGCCCAGCCCATTCCTGAAACTCACAATAGCAAACAATCGAAAGCCCCCAGCCCGATATTCGCAATAAAACATAACTATTGACAATCAGTCGTAAAGCGCCTAGGCTTTGCTCCGCCGGGCTCCCCGGACTCCGGCAGCAAGCTTTTCGCCGCCAGTGTCCGGTTTCGACACGTGTCCTCTAAGGGAAACAGAGATTGGAATAGCAACAAAACGAAGCATCCCAGGATTCCGCGCGACTCGCAGGATCCGAAACTGCAATCCAGAAATTGACCCAAAAACCTTAAGGAGGCTTTCCATGATTGATAGCTTTCACGGCAGTACGAAACACAAGCTGATTCGTACTGTGCTTGTGTTCCTGTTCATCTGTTTCGTGCTTTCTTATTGCGCGCAGGCCCAGGTGTACTACTACGTTGCCAAGACGGGCAGCGACTCCAATAGCGGCAGCGCCAGTGCGCCCTGGCTCACCATCGGCCACGCGGCTTCGGTGGCGCAGGCCGGCAGCACCGTTTATGTGGGCGCTGGAACTTACAACGAGAGCGTGACCTTCGCCAACTCGGGAACCTCCTCGGCTCCCATCGTCTTCAACGGCCAGGGCGTGGCCATCGTGGATGGCACGGGCGTAGCCTGCTGCACGTCGCCCACCTTCGCCCAGAGCAACGGCTTCATCGGCACCAACACACAAGGACTGTTCAACATCGGAGCCGCCGCCGGCGTGAACTACCTGACCATCGAAGGGTTCACCATCCAAAACTACAAGGTTTCGAGCGCCTCGAAGGTACCCGTCGGAGTCCTGATTGTCGGCAGCGGGACCGGCATCAACTTCCTCAATAACACCGTTAAGAACATCCAAACCACGGCGGGAAAGAACGGCAACGCGTACGGTATCGGCGTTTTCGGTATCAGCGCCACTCCGCTCAGCGTGACCGTCAGCGGCAACACGGTCACCGGATGCCTGACCGGGGAAAGCGAAACCACCACCTATAACGGCAACGTCCAAAACTTTGTCGTCTCCAACAACACCATTTACGACAATGACAACATTGGCATGGATGCTATCGGCTTCGAGGGGGTCGGCCCCACCGGCTACGATCAGGCCAAGAACGGGGACGTCTACGGCAACCTCATCTACAACAACAGCGCCTACAAGAACCCAGGCGAGGGCAATTCCTACGATGAGGATGGCCTGTACTGCGATGGCTGCACGGAGGTGACATTCGAGCGCAACACGCTTTACGGCAACGACCTGAATATCGAGGCCGCCAGCGAAATCTCGGGCGAAGTTTCGAGCAACGTCATCATTCGCAATAACCTGGTCTATGCCGCAAATTCGTGCGGGATTTCCGTGGGCGGCTATGCCAAGTCCGGAACCGGCGGAAGCACCAACATCACCATTGTGAACAACAGTCTCTACGATAACGACACGCAGAAGACCGGCAGTGGCGAGTTTCAGATCCAGTACCGCGCCACCGGTATTGTGTTCGAGAACAACATTGTCTATACCGGCGCGGAGGGTTTGTTCATCTACGGTTACGTATCGGGCAGCGGAGTAACCGCCAACTACAACGACTACTACACGACCAGTTCGACTACAACCTTCGAGTTGAACGCGAAAAGCTACACCACGTTCGCCTCCTACAAGTCAGGGACTGGACAGGATAAGAATTCTGTCTTCGCGAATCCCGCCTACCTTACTGTACCCACTTGCAAGTCAACCACATCGAAGAGCCCTCCGACTCCGATCACGACTTGCACGCCAACGCCGAATTTCGACATCCCGACGACTTCCCCGGCCGAGAACACCGGCAACGCCAGTCTGGGTTCGGCCGATTTCGGCACGGTCGACTTCAACGGCAACCCCCGCGTCAATTCCAGCGGACAGATCAACATGGGAGCCTATGAACAATGACCAGTAGGTTCCACCCGGGGCACGCAGTTCTTGCGTGCCCCGTTCGTTTTTTCTCCTTGCGTCTTCCCTGCCTCGTCTGTCTGCTGCTGGCCAGCCTGGCTTATGGTCAGACTGCGCCGCCGGCTGCTTCTCCCGCTGCCGCGGCACAAGCGGAAAAAGTCGCGCCCGGCGCGACCGACAAGGCCCCCGCCGTACAAGTTGGCCCCGACGACCCGGTGATTACGGTGAATGGCTTCTGCCCAGACTCGTCCGGTCAGGGCAGCGCCTGCAAAACCGTGATCACTCGCGCACAGTTTGAGAAGCTCACCGAAGCGCTGCAGCCGGGCATGTCGCTGCCCCTTCGCCTGAAGGTGGCTAATTCCTATGCGCAGATGATGAGAATGGCCGCCGCCGCCGAGAAACGCGGCCTCGACAACACGCCCGCGTTCGAGGAAGAAATGCGCTACGCGCGCCTGCAACTGCTCTCGCAGGACCTCGCCCGCGTCTTGCAGGAGGAAGCCAACCGCGTCACCGACGCCGATATCGGAGACTATTACCGAAAGAACGAGTCTTCCTTCGAGCAGGCCACCCTGGCGCGGATTTTTGTCCCTCACGCAAAACAAATGGCGGTAGCACACCCGGACCATAAGTCTCCGAGTCCCCCAGGTGCCCAGCCTGCAGCCGAGACCACGGCTGATGCGCAGGCGAGCGCACCGCAGCCGGACCAAGCGCAGGAAAAGGCGTCCGAGGAAGCGATGACACAACTGGCTGCCGATCTCCGCGCCCGCGCGGTTAACCGCGAAGATCCGGACCAGTTGCAAATCGAGGCCTACACGGCGGCTGGAATACCGGGGATCACCCCCAACACGAAAATGGAAAAGGTGCGCCGTTCCACGCTGCCTCCTCGGCATGAAATGGTCATGGATATGAATCCGGGCGAAGTTTCGGAAGTATTCTCCGATCCCGGCGGCGCCCACTTCATCTACAAAATGATCAGCAAAGAGACCTTAACCCTGGAAGATGAAAAAACAGAAATCCGCGCCACAATTTCTGCTCAACGCTATCGCGACAGCATGAAACCCTTTCAGGGCGACGTCGTCTTCAGCGACGCCTACTTTAACCCGCCTGGACAATCGACCACGCCGCCGCAGCGAAATCCCAAAGACCGGAAGAAGACGCCGCCTGCAGAGCACGACTGAATCATCATCCTGAACGAAACTATGGCGTTCGCCAAGCGAACGCCGCGCCGCAGCCACGAGTCGGTGTGTTTGGAGTGCAGTGCTGGCTTGATCCAACTAGCGGGGGACTATGCCCAGGGACACCCGCAAGCAGCGTCCTGGAAGCGCAGACAAGGGCTGGCCAAACAGTGGCGAGCCGGCTACGCCATCCAGCGTGATGTAATTCCGGTTGTTCAGAAGATTCTCGACGTGGAGGCCGGTGTCGAGGTACAGCTGCCGGGTAGACCTCGCGGATAACTTGGGGATTGCGAACAAGTGCTGTCCATACAGCGCCAGGGAATGGAATGCGGGACCAGTTCCACTGTTCCGCGGCCTTCCACCTCGATCGGTGTACAGGCCGTTTTCTGCCGGGTCCAGCCCGCTGGTGATATTCAACGGAACGGCGCTGCGCATGGATTGCAGCAGCGTCAGCGACGTAGTCTTTATCTTGAAATGCGCAATGAGGGTGACATTATGCGGTGAGACATTGCTAGACGGTCCCCATTCATCGCGCAGGTCATTCTGCTGGGCGGGGTACGAGAAAGGTCCGTCGGTGTTATCGCGCGCATGGATCCATTCGTAATGCGCGGTGAAGCTTTGACCCCTGATTTCATATCCCACCCGAACATGGACCTGGTCTTTGCGGGAAGCACGGTTCGACGCCAAGAGGTCGGTCCAGCCTACTGGAGCAGTGAGACGCTGCGAGCCAAGCAAGTGTGTGCCCACGGTCCACGTATACTCCAAGCCCGGTCTGATGTGCGCAAATTTACGTTCGATGGAAGCTTTAGAGACCCACTCGCGAGCGGGCGCCAAATCCGCTGCGGTTTGCGACACGATGGGAGACTGCGGAAGGAGCGCGGCTGACTCGACTTCGTATAAAGACACATTTGTCGCCAGCAACTGCTCCAAGTGATGGCCGTCATTCGCGATTTGCTGGACGAAAACATAAGGCGGCCAATTCTGCACGAACAGCCCGCTCCCGGCCCGCAGCACGAAACTGTGAACTGCCGTAGCTGCGGAAAGGCGGGGGGAGTAAAGAACGCCGCCCCCAGTCTGACAGTCAGCCCTCAGACCGGCGCGCAAGGAAAAGTTGGCCGAGCGCACCAACTCCCCCTCCACGAAAGGCGCAGCGTTATAGGAAACGTAATGAACCGGGCCTCCTCCCCCTCGGGTGAGGAACCAGGTGCCGGTTGGAGCGCCTGTGTTGGCGCTGGCAACGTAGTCTTCGAGATCGTCAAATTGAATCCGCCCGAATGGATTAGGGATTATGAATTGCCCCTCGCCCGCTCGCGTAGCCGTAACCCCAATGCTTAAGAGATGGCCGCCTGGATTCAGTTCGAGCACGTTCTTGAACGTCCAGCGCGTGCTGGCTCCGGTCTCTTGATCTATATCCGCGCCTCCTGCCACAAACGCGCCCTGCACGCTCACACCCAGGCTGCTGCTGTTCGCATTTAGAATTCTGTCTGACCAACTTCCCAGCACGCCCCCGCGATAGACATAGCTGCTGCCCAATTTTGTCAACGTTGCCCGAAACTCCCGAGCCGTAAGCCCCTTGCTCATTCCAGCATCTGGCAAGGTCAGTCCGGAGACGTCCATATTGGAAAGACTGGTTCGAAAAATATGCCAGGAAGTGTTCACGCGGAGGGTGTCGCTTCCCAGGTAGTTGGCGCTGAGGGTGGCAGACCGATTAAAGATTGTAGCGGGTGCCGCATCAACCGGAGTAATCTGCGATCCTTGAACGGACGGAACGACGGCTTGGATTGGTATCTGATCGTTCTCCAAATCGAAGTCCCCATTGACTGTAAAAGCAAGGGGCAGATATGGAACTGGGCTCGTCAGCATCGCGTTGCCCATATCCGCGGTTGAATCGAGATGCGGGCCGAGGACGCTGCCAGTCCCGGGGCCAAAGGAAAGACCGCCTACCTGGAAGTCGAGCTTCCGTTCAGCGTTCCTGGTAATGATGTCGATGTGGGTGTTGCTGCCGTCGGAGTATTCGGCAGAAAACGGATCCGCGTTGACGATTATTCTTTCAATGGTACTGGCCGGCGGCAATGTGTCGGTGGGCAGGCCGTCCACATAAACTCGATCGGATCCTGGCTGCGCTCCTGCCAGCTGTTCTGCATAGTTCACCCAATCGCGGGCATCTCCAGGAATACTCCTAAGTTCCGTGGCATTGAGAGAAACAGAAGTGAGCGCTGGTCGCGGGGGCGCGTCCCCGGATACGGAGACGGTTTGCCTGACCGAAGCAAGCCGCAGTTGCAGCACAAGGACCAGGCTTCGCCCCACCGCGCGTTCCAGAGTGGCGAAGCCTGGAGATGAAACGGCGATGCTGCAGTTCCCGGGGAACGTCTCGCGGCTGAAGCTGAATTCGCCGTGGCTGTCTGTCCGATGAACCTCAGTCTGGTCGCCGCAGTGCAGCGAAATGACCGCGCCTGCAAGCCGACGTTGCTGAGGGTCCACGACGGTGCCAGTGAGCGTTTCTGCCGTGCAATGGCTGACCGCAACCAGCAAGGCAAAAACCGCAGCGAGCCCAGAGTGCCTTGAGGACCCCGAAAAAACCGGGGTCCTCCCGTTCATTGCACGCAGCCGCCGCTGGTTGCGTCAAACCCGCCCGCATATCCTTCGCACTTACACCAGGTGTTGTACTGCTGGATGTCCGTCGGACACTGCGGGCTTTGGGGGCTGGAGAAGCAGTCGTTGAAAATGTTCGCGGGGGGTGTTCCGCAGCTTCCTCCGCTGCTGCTTTTCATGGCCATTCCGGCGCCCAGCGCGGCGGCAGCTGCCCCGCCACCGAGCAATGCAATGGCTGCGGCGTGACTGTTTCTCGCGGCGGGTGCGCCGTCAAACGGCACCGGGTGACAATCCTGATAGCCGCCGAGAGTTACGGCGCACACGCGGAACTGTGCCTGGGTCCACAACCTCTGGTGTGGCTTAGGCGTGCCATACAGCAATCCGTTCAGTCCAAGGTGCATGCCGAGCGGCGGAAAACCGTAGCCCGGGGCAAGGTCAAAATGGACCGGGCCATCGGTTCCAGTCACTCGAGTTTGCCGAGTGTCAAACGGACCGCCGCACTGGTTTTGCGAGATGTCCTTTTCCAGCGCAGCCCAGTCCGGATTCTTGCTCCCGGCTACCATGGGTACGTTAACCGCTCCACCATGACATAAATCGAATGCATAAGGCACCCCGGGCACCGGCGCGGGGGCGTGAGGCGGGACGAATCTTAGCGTTGACGGCGGTTGCGGAGGAGGCGTGTTGGCAGCTGCCTGTGGGTTAGGAGTCGCAGGAGGAATTGGCTGTGCCACTGAAGCTAGTACAGCCACGAAGACGAAAGAAACGACCAGAACGAAAATACCTAGATTCTTCATGAATGTTCCCTCGAAGTTGCGCATACCGAGCGTACCGATCTCAAGCTTGGCGCTTGTTTTCTCGGCAGTCGTAAGATTTTAAGATTTGTTGATCGGTAACCCCACAATAGCAATATCGTCCATGCGTTCTCACCACCTTACAGTCTCCAGCACACACGAAAGTAACGACGCCATCCGGCCTTCCTGGCGGTCGAAGCGCCGCAAGCCTCACCGGAAGAGAGTTGCCCGCCCCGTGCAGCAGACGGCGAGAAATTGACGCTCGGCATATACCTGCCCACTTGCTGCAAAGAACTGCACGCTCGGCCGCCAACTCCTCAGCAAGTTCTCGGTAAGTCGATGAATCGGTGTTGTTTAAGGGAGGCTAAAACTGCCTCTCCGTGGGCTGGGAAATGCGGTTTGTGGAATGGAAGTGGGCCGGCTTGGCCTCCTAACCCGACCGGTTATGTCCTCAAAGTGGTTCCGTGCGATCCTCCGACCGATGGCCAAGGGATTGATCCCTTCTCTGGCCTTGTGCGGCACATTCTTCGCTCAAGAAGCACCGCAGGCCGATGGTGGCTCGCCTCCTCCTGGTGCATCGCTCCGTACGGAGCGTGTTGCCAGAGCGCTTCTGCCGGATACCCCGTACCAACATCGATTCTGGGATAAGGAGAATCTGACCCTGTTTGCAACCACTGCCGCCCTGAACACCGCAGATTTCGTGGTGACTCGCTCCATCCTGCAGAACGGCGGTAGAGAACTGGATCCCGCGGCGCGTCTTTTCGGCCGCAGCACGGCTGGGCTTGCCGTCAACTTCGCCGGCGAGACGGTTCGTGTCATCGGGATCAGTTACTTCTTCCACAAGACTGGGCACCACAAACTCGAGCGCATCGCTTCCATGATCAACATTGGCGTCTCGGCTGGAGCGGTAACGTACGACTTCGCGCAGTAATCGAGCAGACCCGGATCCGCCTTTGGTTGGCGTGATATCTCCATTGCAACCACCATTGGAATGCGCTAGCCTTATCCTGCTCTCGCAGTTCTCCCGCCTCGTCTTTCCTCGTCCAGAAACCGGCCCTCTGCTGCAATGTCTGTGCAACCCAACGCGGTCGCCCGTAAGGCCACACCATATATGGTGTTATATTGCTTGACCCCGGCCCGTTTTCACCGTTACAGTAGCTTCAATCTGTGCTCGCCCTGTCCAGCCTGGGGTGAAGATGTCGCTGAGAAACAGGAGGGTTGTGGTCGGCGCAGGCGTTTGGCTGCCGCAGGAACCTGGTTGGTAAACAGGCCAAGTCCGGCTCCGTCGCATGGACTCGATATCTCGCGTTTCGCCAAGAACGAGAAGCATCGGGCATCCCATGCAGGTATTGACGGACTGGCAACTGACCACTGGCCGTTAAGGAGTCCACGTTGCTCAAACTGAAGAAGCTTCAGATTCTGGGGTTCAAATCGTTCTGCGACCGCACCGAGCTCAAGTTCCACGGGGACGGCATTGCGGCCATTATCGGCCCCAACGGCTGCGGCAAATCCAATATCGCCGACGCCATCTCCTGGGTGCTGGGCGAACAGTCGGCCAAAACCTTGCGCGGTTCGCGCATGGAAGACGTCATTTTCGCCGGCACGCACGACCGCAAGCCGACCGGCATGGCCGAAGTTACGCTTACCCTGATCGACCCTGAGCTCTACGCCGGCTCTGACGCCGAGGCCGCACCCGAAATTGACATCCAGGACGACATGCCCGAGTCGGAGGAGCCTCACCTCACCGACAACTGGGATGAAGCCGCCATCCGCGCCCGCTCTGCCCGGGAAACCGAGAGTGCCATGGAGGACGCCCAGCCCGGCAGGCTGGAAGAAGTGGAGATCCCCCGTTCGAAGATCAATACCATCTCGGTGGCCTTCCCCGACGACGAACCCGCGTTCGCCCTGCCCGCGCACAACGTCACGCCGCCGGCGACTGCGGCGTCTCTGGGAACCCCCGCGCCACACGTGGTCCTCAAGATTCGCCGCCGCAAGTTCAGCCAGCAACAGTTCCATCGCGGAGAGATTCATGTCACCCGCCGCCTGTTCCGTTCCGGCGACAGCGAATATCTGCTCAACGGCAAGCTCTGCCGCCTGCGTGACATTCAGGAACTGTTTATGGGAACCGGCCTCGGGCCCGAGTCCTATGCCCTGATCGAGCAAGGGCGCATTGGCCAGATTCTGAGCAGCCGTCCCACCGACCGCCGCGCCATTCTCGAAGAGGCTGCCGGAATTACGAAATACAAGACCAAGAAGCGTCTTGCCGAAGCCCGCCTCGAAGACGCCAAGTTGAACCTGGCCCGCGTGAACGACATTTTTGACGAAGTCACGCGCCAGATGAATTCGCTCAAACGCCAGGCCTCCAAGGCCGAGCGCTACGCCCGGCTGCGTGAGGAAATGCGCGCCAAGCTGCGCCTGGTTCTGGCGAGCAAGTTCACTGCCGTCGAGCAGGAGAGCACTGAAATCGACTCCCGGCTGAACGCCCTCGCCGAGGAATTGCAGCACCGCACCGCCGAGGTGCAGCAACTCGAGTCCGAGCACTCTGAACGCACCCAGCGCGGCTATGCCATTGAAACCGAGTTGCGCGAGAACCGCGACCGCATCAGCCAGATCGCCATCGAAATCGACCGCGCCCACGCGCGCCGCCGTCACAACCAGGAGCGCTGCGCCGAGTTGCTGGTGCGATCGGCCTCGGCCGAAGCCGAGTTAGCCCAGGCTCGCCATCGTCTCACCGCGCTCGAAGCGGAACGCGAATCGAATCGCCAGATCCTCGAATCGGCTGCGGCTGCCGTCGCCGCGGCTCAGTGCGATCTTGCGCTCTGCCAGCAGGAAGCCGCGGCTGCAGCCGTGAGTCTGGCTGAAATCGAGCGCCGGCAGGAAGAATCGCGGGTCGCTATCTTCGACACGGTTGCCTCCGCGTCGCGTCTGCGCAACCAGCTCGCGCAAGCCGAAGAACGCCTGGCCGGAGCCGACCGCGACGCTCGCCGCCTTGAAGCCGAAATCACCAACGCCAACGTTCAGATTGAGGCCTTTGGCGGCCAGCGTGGCCAGCTCGCCCTCGAATTCGAAACCATCAGCCAGCGCGTCAGCGGCATCAGCGAAGAAATCGGCCAGCTTCGCCGCCTGATCGAATCGAAGAAGCTCGAGGAAACCAGGGCCAAGACCCATCTCGACGTTCTCCGCGCCGAACACGCGACCGCACTCGGTAAGAAGGGTTCGCTCGAGGCCGTTATCGCCGAGCACGGATATTCCACCGAGTCCGTCCGCCGCCTCTTTCAATCTGGCGTAATGCAGGGAGGCCGCGCGCCCGTGGGCGTCCTTGCCGACTTCCTCGAAGTCGAGCCCAGATTCGAGCGCGTCGTCGAAGACTTCCTGCGCGACGAGCTGAATTACGTCGTGGTCAAGTCCTGGGATGCCGCCGACGAAGGCTTGCGCATGCTGCGCACCGACGTTGACGGCCGGGCAACCTTCCTCGTCCATCCCGAGGATGCGCAAGCGAAGTTCTCCTTCGTCCTCGACGAGGCCGCGCACTGCGCTCCGCCCGCGGCGCAGATTGTTCCCCTCAAGCACACCATTCGCGTGCTCAACGGCTTCGGCAAGTCGCTGGAAGTCATTCTGCCCAAGCTGCGCGACGGCTACATCGTGCCCGAATCCGGCGTGGCCCGCGAGTTGGCTCTCGAAAACCCTGACGCCTTCTTCCTCTCCCAGTCCGGCGAGTGCTTCCACAACGTGACCGTCACCGGCGGCAAACAGCGCGCCGAAGGCCCGCTTTCCATGAAGCGCGAGCTGCGGGAAGTCCTGCGCCAGCTCGAAGATCTCGAGCGTGCCCTGCGCGATGAACAGATGCGCGTGCTCACCCTCGGCCGTGAGATCAAAGATCTGACTTCCCTGCTCGACCGCCTCGAGGGGGAAAAGCGCGAAGCCGACCATCAGGCCATGACCTCCGGCCACATGCTGCAGCAGCTTGATGCGGAGATGACGCGCGTAGGCGAGCGCCTCAGCGTCTCTCAGCTCGAACTGCGCCGCCTGTCCGCCGAGCGCGCCGAGCAGGAGAACATCGTCGTCGCCCGGCAATCAGAAATTGCCGCCTTCGAAGAGCAGCGTGTCCAGTTGGAGCAGCAGATCGCGGCGGCACAGGAGTCGCTCGCAGCGCTGCGTCAACGCCGCGAGGAAGCCGCGCACACTACCTCGCAGCATGCCGCCCGCGTCGCGACTCTGGAAGAACGCCGCCGCTCGGCCGCTGCCGTTCTCGATCGCATCGAATCTCTTTTCGTCGAAATGGATGAGCGCGTCCATACCCTGGCCTCGCAAATCGACGCCGCTGCCGCCGAGAAGCTGCAGCGTGAAGCCGAGAACCAGCAACTCGCCGAGCAAGCCACCGACCTCGACGCCGAGCGCAACGCCGCCCAGGCGCGCGAAGGCCTGCTGCAATTCGAAACCGAACAACTGCGCGCCCGCCTGGCTGAAATTGACGAACTGCTGCGCTCCAGCCGCCTGCTTCTCGACCAGGCTCGCGATCGCCGCGGCGAACTCTCAGCCGCTGCCGCCAGGCTTCAATCCGACGCCCAGTACATGTCCGAGACCTGCCTGAACGAACTTGGCATCGAGCGCGCCGCGTTGCTGGCCGATCCGACGCTGATCACCGTCACGGGCGACCAACTCGCCGCCGAAGATCAGGCTTACCGCGACATGCGGGCCAAGCTCGAAGCCATGGGCCCGGTCAACATGATGGCTCTCGATGAATACAAGGAGACCGCCGAGCGCCACGCCTTCCTCGACACCCAGCGCAAGGACTTGATCACTTCGATCGAAAACACCACCGCTACGATCCGCGAGATCGATCAGATCTCACGCCAGAAATTCGAAGAGGCGTTCGCCAGGATCAACGAGAATTTCCAGGCGACGTTCAAGAAATTGTTCGGCGGCGGCCACGCCCTGATGAAACTCACCGACGAGGAGAACAGCGCCGAGAGCGGCATTGACGTCATTGCCTCGCCGCCCGGCAAGCGCCTGCAAAACGTGCTGTTGCTCTCCGGCGGCGAAAAGGCGCTGACCGCTCTGGCATTGCTGGTCGGCATCTTCCAGTACACGCCCAGCCCATTCTGCATTCTCGACGAGGTGGACGCTCCGCTCGACGAAGCCAACATCGGCCGCTTCACCGATCTGGTCCAGGAAATGGCCGTGCAGACCCAGTTCGTGCTGATTACGCACAGCAAGAAAACCATGGGCATCGCGCCCGTGCTCTATGGTGTGACCATGCAGGAGCCCGGCGTCTCCAAGCTCGTTTCGGTGCGTTTCGGCGCGTAGTAGGAGGTCTGGAAAGTTATTTTTGTGATCAAGGCCCGCGTACCTAAGGGCTTTCCCTTCTGGCGTCGGCCTTGCCCGAATCCATCCCCGTTATCCACCGCCATCCTCAGCTTTTCCACAAGCCAACTCGGCCAAAACCCTTATCTGGCGCTGGTTCTCGGGCCCTAGGTGGCTGTCAATCTCTTTCCATTCAACGGATTTGAGGCCCCGCCTGCTCATCGTGATTACAATCGTTGACAAAATTTTCTGACCAGTTAGAATACGCCTCGCTCCCTACTCATAGATTTCCATCATGACCCCTGGCCTTCTCGATCCCGTCCTGTTACAAACTGACTTCCCTGACCTCCGGCTTCACGCCAGCGGCAAGGTGCGGGATGTCTATGCCATCGGCGACCAGCAGCTGCTTTTCGTCGCCACCGACCGCATCTCTGCTTTCGACTACATTCTGGCCACCGGCATTCCGCACAAGGGATGCGTGCTGAGCCAGATCTCGTTTTTCTGGTTTGACTTCCTTGCCGACATCGTCCCCAACCACCTGATCACCGCCGACGTGGACCAGTACCCCCCGGCCGTCCGCAAGTACGCCGACCAATTACGCGGACGTTCCATGCTGGTCGAGCGCGCCGAGATGTTCCCGGTCGAGTGCGTGGTGCGCGGCTACGTCTCCGGTTCAGCCTGGAAAGAATACAAAGCCACGGGCCAGGTGTGCGGCATCAGCCTGCCGGCGAATTTGAAGGAATCCGACGCTCTGCCGGAGCCGATGTTCACTCCCGCGACCAAGGCCGCGACCGGCCACGACGAGAATATTTCGTTCGCCGCCATGTGCCAGATCGTGGGCACTGAAACCGCCAGCCATCTGCGCGATCTCACGCTGCGCGTGTACAAGAAAGCCGCCGCTTATGCCCGCCAGCGCGGCATCATCATCGCCGACACTAAGTTTGAGTTTGGACGCACCGCCAAGGGCATCACCCTCGCCGATGAAGTCCTTACCCCGGATTCTTCCCGCTTCTGGCCTGCCGACAAGTATTCGCCGGGCCGGTCGCAGGAATCGTACGACAAGCAGTATGTTCGCGATTACCTTGAGCAGATTCGCTGGAACAAGCACCCCCCCGCGCCGGCCCTCCCCCCCGACGTGGCGCGCCACACCAGCGAAAAGTACCTTGAGGCCTACTTCCAGCTTACGGGGCGCAGGCTGGATGTGTGACCCAATGTCTGATACCATGTCCCACCGCGGGAGCGGTCCATGACTCCGGCGGACTGGATCATTTGCGCGTTAGTGCTGGTGAACGTTGTGACCGCGGCCATGCAGGGTTTTTTTTCTGAAGCCCTCACCATCGCTGGATTGGTCGTCGGTTACCTGGTGGCTGCATGGCAGTACCGCAGCCTCGCGGATCGGCTGGAATCGTATTTGAAGAACCCTTGGTTGGCTGAGGTTCTCGGCTTTCTGGTCATTTTTTTTGCCATCGTGCTCCTGTTCGGCGCCGCCGCCAGGATCGCCCGCTGGTTGATGAAAGAAGCCGGACTCAGCGGGCTGGACCGTTTTTTCGGCGGACTCTTGGGACTGCTGAAGGGCGGCTTGATGGTAGCGGTGATTCTGATGGGCTTGACGGCTTTTGCGCCGACTAGCAAGTTCCTGGCGAGTTCACAACTGGCGCCTTATTTTCTGGTTGTGGGCCGGGCCGCCATTTGGGCGGCGCCGGCGGAACTGCGCGCCCGTTTCTATCAGGGTCTCGATCTACTCCATAGCGCCCCGCAGAAGTTGAGCGGCACCCCGGCTGCGCCTGCGAAGAAATAGCGCTGGCGCTCGAAAAAATTTATAGGAAGAGAGATTCATTGTGAAAGACCAATTAGAAGCACTCGTCCTGCAAATGTACAAGAGCAACATCCTCTATTCCGAAGGCGTACGGGAGTTCAAGAAGCGTTTCATTCTCACCGTGCTGGAAGAAAACAAGGGCAACCAGTGCCGCGCCGCGCGCGAACTGGGCATGCACCGCAACACCCTCAGCCGCACCATCAACGAGCTGAAAATCGACGCCCGCCAGCTCCGCGAAGGCGTCAAGCGCCCGCCCCGCAGCGCTCGCCCCGTCACTCTGGAAAAGAAAATCGTCCGCTGACAAAGCTTCGCACCCCTGTCATCCTGAGCGAAGTAAGTGCTCCGCTTAGCGGAGCACTCACGCAGTCGAAGGACCCTGTGTCTGTTGCCACAGCCAGCGGCCCGGCGAGGAGTTTCCACCAGCGCCGCCGATACTTGCCGCCGACGGTTTCTGCCACTTTTCGACGTGCAGTCCGGACAAAAATTAAGGCAGCCCTTGCGGGCTGCCTCTGTTTTGAATCCGATCGGATGCGTTAGTTCGACGCTGCGGGCTTGTGATGCACCGGAGGCTTCGGCGTCACCTTCGGCTTCGGCAGCATGCCCTTTTCCATCGTCATCATGAAGGGGTTCGGTGTGTAAGAAGCCGGATTCCCCTGGAAATCCAAGCTGGCTCCCTCTTTCGGAATCAGTTTCACCGGAACCTTGTCCTCGAAGGTCAGCGTAATGTCGGCCTTCTTGGCGTCAATGTCGTCCAGGCTTCCGGCAATGTCAAACCCATCCGCCGTCGCCTTGATGACCGTGCCGTTCATCTGCACAGGCTTCCCTTTGATCGCATTCCACACCGTGTCCTGGTCTTCCTGGTTGCCGTTGGAAAGGATGAACTCCCACTGCGCGAAATCCATCTTGTCGGGCGGCGTCGCCAGCACCATCCTGTGGGCCTGATCCGCAGGAGTCAGCGGCGGCTTGATGGGAACCTGGGCGCCACCGGCCTTGGCTGCGGCCAGCACTTCCGGCCACCCTTCTTCATCCTGGCGATACTTCATGTACTGGCCGTGGGCATATTTCTCAATCTGCGCCTGCGCTGTCGGCGGAGCTACTGCCGCCGCTCGCGCCGCGAACCAGATTCCGTTCTGAAAATCCGGAGGCGCCTGACTTAGATACGCCAGCGCCAGGGGATACACCACGCTGAAATCCGCGGGGTTCCCGTCCACCGCGATCCGCAGCGACTTGGTCGCACAGGCATAATCTTTGTCCTGCAGACACTTGATCCCGATGGCCGCATTGAAGATCCCGGTCATCTGATCCTTCATCTTCGCGAAGTCATCTTCCTTGGTCCCCTCGGGCTTGTTCCATTTGGGCAGGCAATCCAGTCCCTGCTGTCCATACTTCTTGCCATCCGTCAGCAGCTGCGCCCCGTTGGGATCTCCGCCTTGCGCCAGCACGCGGTCGAAGTAGGCCAGCAGCGCCAGCGCCCGAACTTGGCACGGATCGGCCGTCACCAGCTTGGTGGCCGTTTCCGTCGTCTTCTTGATGTTGTTGGTCTGCTGGTAGGTGCCCATCAGAATTTCCAGCGCCTGGTTCTTCATGATGCTGTTGGGATACTGGGTGACGAACGCCTCCAGTGCGCTGATCTTGGCGTTGGGATCGCTCTGCTGAATCGCGTTGACGTATGCGTTGTACTCGGCCGGATCCTTGATCACCGGCGCCGCAGCGGGCTGTGCCGGCTTTTCGGCCTGCTGTGCCGGCTGCGCGGATGGTTGAGCCGCTTGGGACGGGGCTGCCGCTTGTCCCTGCGCCGGTTGCGCGGCTTGCTGACTCGGCTGCCCCTGCGCCGCCGGTTGCGCTGGTGCCGGCTGCGCCGGCTGTTGACCCGGTTGGGACTGCGTAGCCGGTTGGCCCTGGGCTGGCTGCGCAGTATCCTGTGCTCCCGCCACCACTGCAACCCCAAGCACAACCGCAAGCAGAATCTTTTTCATCAGAATGGCTCCTTGGACATTCGGGAAATGGCTCTTTTTGGGAAACGTTTTCTTTTTCAACTTTCGTTACTACTGCATTCCGCCTGGACCGCTTTGCGTTCGGATCCTGCTCTGGAATGCCGGCTTCCTGGCAGGTGGCCCCGGGGACCAGGGCGACCTGCTGCAACGCGAAACACGGCTGACCCTTTTTCCCGGTTGGCCGGATTATAAGTACCTATTCTCCCGAAGGCAAGCTACTTCCCAATCAGGTAGTGCCTCAGTTTGAAATTCTTTCAGGGAAGAGTTTGGTCCAAGGCTTCAACACACTGACCGATGTGGCTCCAGGTGCACGCATTTCGAGATCCCCAACATTTGCGGCAAACATTGCCATGCCTGTTGCGCTCGCCATTGAAAACGATTGTCGGTGTTACTCCATTGCCTGCCACTCCACACGTCGCATTTATGCGTTCATTCGTAGTGGAACGAAAATGTAACCCATTTCCAATGAGCGCATAGGCTTGCTCAAAGGTGTGCCGTGTTGGGAATCTATTTCCGTGTCCTCCATCCGGGTGAGCCATTGTTTTTCCCTCCGCATTTAAGCTGTTCGTTTCCTGTAAGGACCGCGTGGCTTGGGCGCTGGCGCGTACCTGTCGGCCATCATAACGATTTCCTCAAGACTCCAAACGTGATCACTCAGGCCAGCAGCCATGCTCGGAGTGATTCGCAGGGTCTTGTGGATTCTGGCGAAATTGTAGTGTACGGCGTAGATCGCAACCATTGCCTCGTGATTCTGGACCTTCTTGCTGAAGCCGTTTGTCAGGCGAGTGAAGCGCCTCATCCCCATTCTCATGCTCAGGTTATGACGTTCCACGTATGATGTGCTCACGTGCTTTGGATCGGGATCGCCGCTGACGACTTTCTGGTCAGCGCCGATGCACTTGGCAGGACTGTAACGGCGCATCTCGGCATCGGAAGGTGCGCCGTATATCTTCTGCAATTGCGCGTAGTCGATGTCAGCACCAAACGCATCTTCGACTGCCTCAAGATAAGCTTTGTGTCCGTCTGTCGTGATCTGCACGCGGCCCTTGATGCGTCTAGCGCAGTCTTGCATGAAGTCCTTCGCCCATCCGCCATCTCGTCCGCCGACCAAATAGCTAACGCACAATTTTGTATCGGCATCCAACCCGGTCCATGTCCAAACGTCACCCCAACCCTCTTGTTTCTTTTCTGGAGTAACGTTCTTGGCTTTCGCGCCCACGAAGCACCAGATTTCGTCTGCCTGCAAGCGCCGGACGTGCACATTTCTGACGTACTGATCGTGGATTGTTTCGCAGGCCGCCCCCAAATCTACGAGCAGTTTTGTAACGGTATTTAGGGAAACATCGGCAAGGCGACTGGCAGATCGAAGGCTATTGCCTTCTACCAACATTCTCAGGATTGAAGCGCGATCAGCGACGGAGAGGCGGTTCATGGAGAACAGCCTAAATGAACCTTACCCAGTTGTCAAGCATAAAGTTCAGTTTAAAGGCTAAAGTGACCAAGTTAGCACTTGACCCGTCCTGTCGGTCTGCGGTAAGTATTGGGCGTGGCCATCCCTCACTACAGCACCCCCGGACAGTTGATCCAAGATCAGTTAGACAAACGCGGCTGGAGTCGTCGCATACTCGCTGCCATTCTAGGCGCGGACGAAACAGGAATCAATCGCTTAATCGCTGGCAAGCGACCAGTGGACGCAACAATGGCAATACGTCTCGGCGAAGTGTTCGGAATTCGTCCAGAGCACTTCTTGGCGCTCCAGAGGCGATACGACTTAGCGCAGGCTCGGCTTGTGACTCGCCCCGACCCGGAACGGGCGAAGCGAGCGCGCGTTTACGGCGAACTACCTGTTGCGGAAATGATAAAGCGGGGCTGGTTAGAAGCAGACAATATACGCGATCTGGAAAAGGTAGAAGCTGCCCTCTTGAAGTTCTTCAATTCTCCCACGTTGGATGACATTGAAGTTTTTCAACATAGCTCCAAAAAAACAGGTAATGACTCCGATCCCACTCCGACTCAGAATGCTTGGATTTACCGTGTGAAGCAGATCGCGGGTGACATGATCGTGAATCGCTATTCTGAGACTGCATTGCGCGAAGCGCTCCCGAAGCTTAGCGGCTTGCTCTTAGCGCCAGAGGAAGCACGTAAAGCTCCGCGCATTCTCGCTGAGTCTGGAGTGCGGTACGTTATCGTTGAATCTCTTCCCTCCGCAAAAGTTGATGGCGTAGCGTTTTGGCTTGAAGGTTCTCCGGTGATCGGCATGACGCTGCGGCATGATCGAATCGACAATTTTTGGTTTGTGCTGAGGCATGAAATTGAACACATCTTGCGTCGGCACGGGCGAAGCGGAACCATGCTGGACGTGGAACTTGAGGGAGAACGCGCTGGAACAGGCGAAACTGTTTCAAGGGAAGAAAGCGAGGCGAACGAGGCAGCGGCGAATTTTTGTGTACCGAAAGAATCACTCCGACGTTTCATAGCACGTAAATTTCCGTTTTTCGCAGAACGTGACATTCTTGGCTTTGCACGAACTTTGAATATTCATCCTGGATTGGTAGCGGGTCAGTTGCAGCACGAGACAAAGCGCTACGACCGCTTTCGGAATCATTTAGTAAAGATTCGATCCGCCGTTGCTCCGAGTGCGATGGTGGATGGTTGGGGTGATGTTGCTCCGGTCGGAATATAGGAGAAGTGATGTCAACGAAACATCAGGAGATGCAACGTCTCATCCGGCACTACAAGGATGTCACGGGCAAAACTGAAATCAACATGCACGAAGTCGCGCAGTTTGCGGTGGATAAGGGATGGCCATTGCCCCGTCCCATTGCGGCGATTGATCGCCTAGCTAAAGAATTTTCGGCAGCAGCGCGTGAGGAAATACGGTACGACAAGAAAAGCGGCAAGCCCTATCGGGCCAACCATGCGTTCATCTCCACGCAAGGCGCAATACAGTTGACGCTTTGGGTTGACATTGATGAAGCTCCACGAAAACCGATGTTGAAATCTTTGGTTCAGCGCAGAGAGCAAATGGTTGGTGATGGACTGCAACTCACACTCGATGCCTTGCACTGGAACAACATCAATCCCAAGGAAGAACCGATCAATCTTCCTATGGATTTCACTGATGACATCGAATGGCGGGTCAACGCACCAGACGAAGAAAAGAAGGTGAGCTAATGAAGAGATCAGAAACGCCAAGAGCCACCGCGCTAACGGTAGCTCTGTGGCAAAACTTTACGGCCCCTTGGGAACTGGCAGCCTCAGAGTAGTTCCGTGGCGATCCCAAGTCAACCTTAAAGTTTGAGGAGTTCCCTGTGTCCAAACGGGATACAGGCAGCCCCTCCCGGCCAAGGTGTATCAGACCGAGGCCGAGAGGAAACCACCAACCATGCAGTTAACTGTGAAAGGAACTGTCAAACCACATGGCTACAAAAGACGTAACTTCCAAGCGAGTCGGCAAGATCGCCAGCAAAGTGCTCCGCACTCACTCCGAAGGGCGTGCGTGCAAGAGCCTAGCTGGTTCTGCCCTCGTCCAGCGTCCAACTAAGCGCAGCTACAAGCGTGGTTAATTGGATGTAAACCCTAAACCAAAACCAACGAATCCTACCACGGAACCCGTCAGAATATCGGCGGGTTCATTTTTTCCTCCAACGCGCTTCCGCTGCGATCCGGGCAATTTCGGTGCGCTGCTCCGAGGAAAGGGTTTTCGCCCTAGACTTTCCACCCTTTTTCCCACCAGCCCTACCCTTCACCGTTTCCGGGTGCCTCTTGCTCTCGCTGATGGTGTCTTCGACTTCGCCGCTGGCAATATCGAATACCAGTTTGGCAAGTTGATTAGGATCGCGGGGTCGGGTACATTTAACCACGGGTGCGAGTATGCCACAGGCCACGCCGATTGTTCCACCCCATCAAAATTCAAACTGAGGCACTACCCCCAATCATCCTTCCCTTTATTGGTAAGATGCGTCTAGCAGTTGCGGCGGATGTTTCCTGTCCGTCCCGCTGCCACCGATGCGACTCCGGGAGAACCCTTTCCTATGGACACCGCGCAACCTCTAGTCGGACAAGTCGCTGTCATCACCGGGGCAGGCCGCGGTATTGGCGCCGCCATCGCCCGTCAGCTGGCCCAACTCGGCGCCACCACTGTGCTCTGCGGCCGCACCCAGGCCACCCTCGACGCTACCGCCGTGACCATTCTCAACTCCGGCGGAAAAGCCGAAGTAATCCCCTGCGACGTCACCATCCTGCACCAACTCGAATACGTCGCCGCCCGCGTGAACAGCACATTCGGCCGCCTCGACATCCTGGTCAACAACGCCGGCATCGGCGGCTTCCAGGAGCCGCTGCATATTCTCCTGCCCGACGACTGGGATCGCATCCTCAACACCAACCTGCGCGGCGTCTATTACGCCATCCGGGCTCTCGCCCCGCTCATGATTCGGGCCTATTCCGGACACATCATCAACATCTCTTCCCTCGCCGGAAAAAACGCCCTGCCCAACGGCGCCGCCTACGCTGCTTCCAAGTGGGGATTGAACGGGCTCAGCTATTCCGTGGCGGAAGAACTGCGCGGCCACAATATTCGTGTATCCGTGATTTGCCCCGGCTCGACCGAAACCGAGCTCGGCCCGCACGCCGGCAAGGACCCCAAGAAAATGCTTCAGCCCGAGGACATCGCTCACGCTGTCGCCATGCTGGTGACGCAAGCCCCGCAGTCTTTTGTCAGCGAGATTCTGATCCGGCCAACGCAAAAGCCGTGAAAACCTGACCTCGGACTTCAGCCCTCAGACCTCAGCAGAATCACCGAAGGTCCGGGGGCTGAGGTCCGAAGTCTGAGGTCCGAAGTCTGAGGTCCGGGGTCTGAAGTCCGAGGTCTGAGGTCTGAGGTCCGAAGTCCGAGGTCTGAGGTCCGAAGTCTGAGGTCCGAAGTCTGAGGTCTGAAGCCTGAGGTCTGAAGCCTGAGGTCTGAGGTCTGAGGTCTGAGGTCCGAAGTCCGAGGTCCGAAGTCTGAGGTCTGAAGCCTGAGGTCTGAGGTCCGAAGTCCGAGGTCCGAAGTCCGAGGTCCGAAGTCTGAGGTCCGAAGTCTGAAGCCTGAGGTCTGAGGTCTGAGGTCTGAGGTCCGAAGTCCGAGGTCCGAAGTCTGAGGTCCGAAGTCCGAGGTCCGAAGTCCGAGGTCCGAAGTCTGAGGTCCGAAGTCTGAGGTCTGAAGCCTGAGGTCTGAGGTCTGAGGTCTGAGGTCCGAAGTCCGAGGTCCGGGGTCCGAGGTCCGCCCTTCTATTTCTTGAACAGATTCTCGAACGCTGCTCGTGCATCGTTCGGGCGCAGGCTGGCGGGTGTTGACGTCTCCTTTTCCCGCGTAACACGAATCTCGTACGACGCGCATTCATTCCGCGCGTCCTTCTTCGCGACCCGCTCTTTCACCGGCTGCATGCACTCCAATCGGCTGCCCGGATCGAAATACATGCACTGCTTGCAGGAATGCAGTTCGAACCCGCATTTCGGACAAGTCCCGAGCGTCGCCGTTCCATCGAGCACGGTCCCGCACTGCGCGCACCGCGACACCGTCCGTGTCCCCGGCAAATTCACCGGCTTCGGTCCAAGGGCGTGGTCCCAGCGCGGCGGGCCGCTGGTGCGCTCCGGGGGCGGTTTCCGCGTTCCTTCCCCGCGCGGCTCTTGATTCTTCGATTCCCGGTCGCGGTCCTGATAACCAGGCTGACGATATTTCGCCACACGCCCTCCCAACGGCCAGTATTGTCTCCCCGATGCCGCCTCCGCGCAAGTGCCGGGTACCTGAGCGGGGCAAGAACTCCTGGCCAGGGATCAACACGGATTTGCGCGCATCAAAATGCCGGTTCTGTCTTAGTTGTTTCTTGATCCGTGGAAATCCGTGCGAATCCGCGGCCAATGGTTTACACGAACTCGCTACAATACATCCATGATCCACGAAATCCTCCCCGTCGGCCCGCTGCACTGCAACTGCTCCATCATCGGCGACGAGGCCACCCGCGAAGCCATGGTCATTGATCCGGGCGACGACATCAACGACATCCTCGCCCTCATCCGCAAGCACAATCTCCAGGTCAAACAGATCGTCATCACCCACGCCCACGTTGACCACGTCGGCGGAGCCATGAAACTCCGCGCCGCCACCAGCGCGCCCATCCTGCTCAACCAGAACGACTACGCCCTGCTCAAAATGCTCGACATCCAGGCGCTCTGGTGCGGAATGCCCGCGCCCGGCAAAGTCGAAATTGATCGCAGCATCTCGACCGGAGACGCCGTCGCTGCCGGATCGCACACCGCCCAGATCCTGCACACCCCCGGCCACACCGAAGGCAGCATCTGCCTGTATTTCGCTCCGGAGAAGAAACTGATCGCCGGCGACACGCTGTTCGCCGGCTCCATCGGCCGCACCGACCTGCCCGGCGGCTCCATGCAGAAGATCATGCGCTCGCTGCACGAGACCGTGCTGGCCTTGCCCGATGAAACCGTAGTCATCCCCGGCCACGGCGAGCTGACCACGATCGGCGAAGAGCGCGAGAGCAATCCGTTCTTGGTGAAGCGGTAGGCGGAAGCACCGCGCTCTGGAGTCACCATGGAAGAGCGGCCCTTTAGGGCCGCGTCAAGAACCTATACGATAGGGCCTTTAGGCCCTGGAATCCACCGGGCCTGAAGCCCGTGCGCCTCGGATCATCACATACGCGGCGCTAAAGCGCCGCTCTTTCACGTCTTTCGAGCCGCGCGCTCCGCGTCATACGTTCAACTCCTCCAGCACCTTCCTAATCCCTTCCCCAAACTCCCCCTCCGCCGTGATCAAACTCAACACCAAATATCCGTCGCTCGAAAAATCATAAAAATGCCCCGGATGCACCACGACCGACCTCTCCCGCACCAACTCAATTGCCAACTCCTCATCCGACCGCGTCACCGGAACCCGCAACACCGCATACCATCCGCCTTCGACAATCAGCCGCTGGCAAGCCTTCTGCCCCGCAAGCTGCTGATCCAACTCGGCCAGATTCGCGCGCACCCGCGCCAACAATTGCCGCTGAATGCTCTTGCGCTGTTCCAATAAAACCGGCACGGCCCACTGCACCGGCGCATTCATCGAAAGATAGGTATCGGCGATCACCTCCAGCCGCGCCATCGCCGCCGCGACTTCATCCTCTGGGCCGCTCGTCACTACCCATGCCACTTTCATCTGCGGCAGCGCCGAAATCTTCGACAGCCCGCTCAGGGTAAACGTCAGCACATCCCGATTCCCTGCAAAGCTCGTGTGGGGTTTCAGTTCGCTGCTCCCGGCAAAGAAAGCTGTCGAGCTCCGCTCGACCGGACGGGCGAGGGCGCCCGTCCCCACATGGCTATTGCCATCGCCCGCATCTGTATCCAGGCCATAATCCAGAAACACTTCATCCACCACCAACGCCAGCCCATGCTCCCGGCAGAACGTATTCAGCGGCCCCAACTCCTCCGCATGCACATACGACCCCGTCGGATTATTCGGATGCACCACCACCACGCCCCGCGTCCGCGCTGTCACCGCCGTCTCCAGCGACGGAAAATCCATCTGCCACCCGTGGTCGTAAATCAGCGGATACGGCACCAGCTTCACATCCTGCAAGTCCGCGAGAAACTCAAACAGCGGATAACTCGGCTTCGGCACCAGCAACTCATCTCCCGCATTCGACAGCAACCGGAACACGTATGAATACCCTTCGCTCGTGCTGGTAGTCAGAACGATCCGCTCAGGATCCAGATCGCGGACTCCATGGTCGGAACGGTAATACTCCGCCACCGCCTCCCGCGCCTCCCGCAGTCCCTTGGCCTGCGGCTCGTAATCGAGCGCTGCGGGCGACGCCAGCGCCGCCAGAGTCGCCGCCGAGTCATACGACAATCCGACGCGCGTCGGATTCGAAACCGTCAGATCGAGAATCTTTGCCCCGGCCGCGCGCGCCTGCTCCACGGCCTGCGTAAACCGGTTCTGCGCCAGCTTCCAGTTCGTGCGATCAGAAAACATGCAGGGATTCTATGCGATGGGAAAACCGAAGTCATTTCACCACAAAGGCACGGAGACACAGAGTGAATTGCTCTGGTTTTCTCTGTGACTCTGTGCCTCCGTGGTGAATGTTGGTTGGTCGAAGGGGCACAGCGTTTCTGGGGACGATTACGCGCCCGGCCCGCGGAAATTCATGGAGAAGCTCGTGGTGGTTTCGCGGCTCAGGTTAGGATGCTCGGCCTTTTCCAGGCTCGGCCAGTCGCGAATCCCGACCGCTGGGCATATCAATCCGTTGACTGCCGGGCGCAGCAACTGCCGCAACGTCTGCACGCCGTAGAACAACCCCTGCCCGCTCCGGGCCGCGACGATCAGGTGCGACTTGTCGGAAAACAACAGATACCCATCTTCGCCCACCGCTTCATCGGCTTTCAAACCCTTGGCTGCCAGAAACCGCCGCACCCGCTTGTCCTGCAAACGCGCCAGCACGATCGCGCCGCCCTCCGCTCTGCCCGCGGCCTTCATGCCCAGAATGTCGAGTTGCAGTCCCGACTGGTCCGCCACCTGCTCCGCCAGCGTCTCGGCGGCAATCCGATCTTCCGACTGATGTCCCAGCTGCACGAATATCTTGGTCCGCGGCCCCACGTGAAACCCGCCGTCGCGCAATCGCACTTCCTTGGGCGCAGGCTCCAGCTTCAACTGCGGACGCGGCTCCGAATCCAGAGCAAAAAGCGCCGGAAGCAACGCGAACATAATCAGCCAACGGGACATCTTAACCATCCTTCTCTTCTACCTCTTCTCCGCCGCCTTGACCAATAGCATGATCAGCACTCCGGCCACGGCCGCTATCCCCATCACGCCAAACATTTTCCCCATGTCTTTCTGCAGCTCGGAAAGCCGTATCACATCGAGAATGTAGAGGCTGAGCAGTAGCGCGGCGAACACGACAACTATCATTCCCACCAGGAGCAGGAACTACCTCATCATATCACGAAAGACTAAGCTCTCAGCCGCCACCTGTCAACGCACAAGTCTCCCGGGAAACAGCCCATAACTCCCCCAAGATTCACTTAGCGGCGCCCTCACTGGCCAAACGCCTCCTTATTGACCACATAGGGCATCTTGGTGACATCGCCGCCGTAGTTGCTCTCGAGCACGTCCACCAGCCCCTGCATGCACCGGCCCGCCATGCCTTTGTCCGGATCCGTCGAAAGCCGCGTAATCCGCGCTGCGCTGGCAAAGTGCGGCATCAGCCGGCAACGGTCCGCAATCGCCGGATCGCGCAGCGGAGAATCCGCCGGCAGCGGCTCCGTCTCGTAAACATCGAGCGCCGCCCCTGCAATCCAGTTCTCCCGCAGTGCCTGTGCCAGCGCCGCCTCGTCCACCACCGGCCCGCGCGAAGTATTCACCAGGTACGCCGTCGACTTCATTAAACTCAAAGTCCGCTCATTGAACAGGTGATGGGTCGGCGTGGCGCTCTCCTCCGCCCGCAGCAGCGGCACATGCACGCTGACAAAATCCGCCTCCCGCAGCGCTTCTTCAAAACCAACGTATTTGATCCACGTCTTTTCCCTCACCAGCCCCCGCGCATGCCGCAGTTCGTGGATTTCCTGAATCGTCTTCACGAACGCCTGATTCTCATACGCCGGGTCATAGCACAGCACGTTCATGTCGAACCCGACACATTTCTTGATGAACGCCAGCCCGATGCGGCCGGTGCCAATGACGGCCACCGTTTTCCCGGTCACTTCATCGCCCAGAAACGGCAAATACGGATGCCAGTATCCCCACTGGTTCTCGCGCGTCAGATGTTCGGCGCTCCACATCTTCCTGGCCAGCGTGCCCAGCATGAAAAACGCGAACTCCGCCGTGGCCTCGGTCAGCACGTCGGCGGTATGGGTGAATGGAATCTTGTATCGGTTGGCATCTGCCCGGTTGATGTTGTCGAACCCCACCGCGAACTGCGCCACAACTTTCAGCTTGCCCTTCCCCGCCTCGAACACCTCGGCGTCGATCGCATCGCGCAGCGTGGTGATCAGCCCGTCAATGCCGGATTTCACTTTGTCGACGATCACCTTCTTCGGCGGCGCTTCCTCGTGCGGATACACCTCAACCTCATATCCCCGCTTGCGCAGCAGGTCAATGGCTTCTCCAATGTCGCAGGTGGCAAAAACCCGAAATGTCTTGTCCATGATTTCTCGAGAAGGTCTCTTTCCGAAAATGAGCCGTGAGAATGATTACTTGGGAGCCATGACGACGTGGTCTCAGAGTCCGCGCCCCACTCGGCGAACTCTAGAAAATATCATACGCGGGACTTCGCCGGCAGCGGCCAGCCGCTCGATCGCGAAGAGTAACCTCCGTGGCCCTCCCTGATCGCCTCTGCTCTCGCGATGGTACAATTCCCCTGAGATTCACTCTCAGCATAGGAGGTTCCTGTGTCTCGATTTGCACTGGTGCTTCCAGCACTTGTAGTTTGTGTACTCGCACTCTCGGCGCAACAACCGGCTTCCGCGCCTGCCGCGCAGAACAGTCCTTCTTACGCTGTCATTCCGGTTGACGCCGCCAAGGCTCCGAATCCCGTTAAGTCCACCCCGGAATCTCTCGCCCGCGCCAAGAAGTGGTGGACGCTCGATTGCGTGATGTGCCACGGGAAAGATGGCGACGGCAAAGGCGAGACCGCGACCGACATGAAACTGACCATCGCTGATTTCACTGATCCCGCTACCCTGAAAGACCGCACCGACGGCGAAATCTTCTACATCATTAAGAATGGCCATCAGGACATGCCGCCCGAAGGTCCGCGAATCAAGACCGACGAGGGTTGGGACTTGGTGAACTACGTTCGCTCCCTCGCCAAGAAGAAACCCGAGGCCGAGCAGAAGCCGCAGTAGGCGAGCCTGGGCACAGCCTCATGTAGGGACAGCCGCCCTCGGCTGTCCGGTCGGGCGAAGCCCGACGGCCGCAGCGACTGCTCCCTCTGCGAACTCTGTGTCCTCTGTGGTTAAAACCCCTTTTACCCCGCCTTGCGGAATCTCGCCTGTGAAGCCGTGTCCCCCTCATCCTCACCCGAGCCCAGCAGCCCCACCACTCCCCGCAGACTTTCCCATGCTGCCTCATTCAGCGACGGTTCGGCGCTGACCAGGTCGCGGATCATATCCCACGCCGCCAGGTTGAGCGCGCCTTCCGGCGCCAGCCCCATCGCCAGCGACACCGCGCATTGCGGGCAGAAGCAGATGCGTTGTGCCGCCGATTTCTGCCGCGGCTTGACTCCCACGGTTTGCGCAAACATGTAAACCGCTACCGACTTTTTTCCTGTCTCGATTTCGCGCCTGCAGCGCAGACAAAAAATGGGTTGCACAGGTTCCCTTCCCTTGCGGAGTTCGGAGCAGTTAACTGCTTCTACTTTCGGATAACCGCAACACTGCTCACAAGTGTGAAGGGAGGTTCCCAGTACGAGCCAGCCCCGAAGGGGCGCTAAAGGTTAGCCCGGCGCGTGAGTGCGTGCGTGAGAACTCGAATTTCGATGGGACGGTGGAGCACGCTGCCAAATCCTAGCCCCGCAGGGGCGGGATGGGATAGCCCGGCACGTGAGTGCCGGGTAGAAGTGGGACAACAGAGCGAGTCCCGGAGGGACGGCACAAGTTCTCACGCACACACGTGAACGCTGCCCGGAACTGATGGAGTGAGCCAGTCCCGAGGAACGGCACAAGTTCGCGGCGGGTTCCGACTTCTCACTTCCTTACCGCCCAAGCCATGCCGTCAGGCCCTCGGCCAGTCGCGATGCGGCCGCTCACCGCCAGGGTCTTCAGATCAACCACTGCCACGTAATTGTTGCGGCTCACCGCCACATAGGCCCGCGAACCATCCGGCACAATCAGGATTCCCGCTGCGCCATGCCCCAGGTTCAACCTCTTGATCTCTTTGCGCGCCGCAGCATCCAGCACTACCAGATCTCCCGTTCCCAGGTCCGAGATCAGCACCATCTTTCCGTCCGGCGTGAACTTCAGCCGGTTGGCGAATTTCGTGTTCGTGTCGAGAGTCTGCGTAACCTTCTCGCTGGCGACGTCAATAATCGAGAGCGTACCGTCGTGTGAGTTGGCCGCCCACAGCTCTTTGCCGTCGGGCGACACGTCAAACCCCTCCGGCCCCTTGCCGACAGGGATGTACGTCTCCGTCCATCCCGAAACATCGCCGTTCTTGCTGCGTTCGACGATGCCGATGCTGTCAGAGTTTACGTTAGAGGTGAAGATCCGGTTTCGATCCTTGCCCACGACCAGCATGTGCGTTCGGTTCTGCCCCATGCCTAGCACCCAGTCGATCTTCTGGCTCGCCGGGTCGTAGCGTCCAATCGCCTTGCTTCCTTCTGCTGTGAAGTAGACTTTTCCGGCCGCAAATTCGAGCCCGTGTGGGGCGAGCAACGCCCCCAGGTCAATCGACGGTAGCCGCTTCTGGCTGTCCAGATCAACGACCGACAAAGTATGCCCAGGCGTTGCTCCAAAGGCACCGTAGTTCGAAATGTAGGCGAATTTCCCGTCGTCCGAGGCCACGACTTCGTGCGGATCATCCCCCGCCTCCACTCGTCCCACAATCTTGAGGCTCTGGGGATCAATCATAGCCAGAGATCTGTCATCCTTCTCCAGAACCAACAAAGCAGGAGAAGGCGTCTGCGCCGCAGCGGCGGCAGCCGCGACCATCAGACCAAGAACTAGCGACGCGGATGTCCAGCGGTTTTCCGAGCGCATTCTCTTTCCCCCTTATCCCAGGATTGTTCGAGCGATGGCGTTACGGTGACGTGGAAGAGCGGCGCTTCAGCGCCGCGTAAAATGCTACAAGACTGACCGGCTTTAGCGGCCGCCGCCCCTCAGGGCATAAAGGCCGTTCCCGTTCGAGAACGAAGACGCGGCGCTGAAGCGCCGCTCTTCCACGGCTGCCCCACTCACCCTTGGATCCTACCAGTCGGCCGCTCAGCTCATCTTCAGCCCATCCGGAACCAGCGGCAGCGAGCGCAGTCGCACCCCCGTCGCATCGAAGATGGCGTTAGCAATCGCCGGCGCCAACCCCACCAGCGGACACTCGCCCGCCCCCACCGACGGCAGATCCTTGCGGTCAATCAGCACCGTTTCCAGCACTGGCACATCGCTGAACCGCGGCACGCGATACTCCGACAACCTGCCATTCAGAATCTTGCCGTTCTCAAAGACGATGGCCTCGAACAGCGCCCCGCCCAGACCCTGCACGTTCGATCCTTCAATCTGATTGCGCAGGCCGTCGGGATTCACAATCGCGCCGCACTCAAACGCCGAGACCACCCGCACAACTTTCACCTCGCCCGACTTGCGGTCAACATGAACTTCCGCAAACGTGGCAATGTAGCCCAGCTTCTCGTGCCCTCCGCCCATTCCGAAGCCCTGCCCCTCGCTTTTCGCCTTGCCCCAGCCAAATTGCTTGCCTGCGGCCTCGAACACCGCGCGCAGCCTGGGCTCTTTCAGGTTCTTCAGCCGGAACTCCAGCGGATCCATCTTCACCGTGTGCGCCAGTTCGTCCATGTGCGACTCGCGCGCAAAATGGTTCGCCGTCGCCGCCAGCGCCCGGTACGATCCCTGCCGCAGCGGCGATTGCGTCTCGTGAAACACGATGCGCTGGTTCGGAATGTCGTAATACGTCCGAATTCCCGCCGACCCCGAGTTGTAGTTGTGAAATTCCCATGCCGTGATCGTCCCGTCCGCTCGCACGCCGCTCGTCACTTCCATCACGCCCGCGGGACGAAAATACGCCCAGGTAAATTCCTCTTCCCGGCTCCACGCCACCTTCACCGGACGCTTCGCCGCCCGCGCCAGCCGCGCCGCCTCGATCGCCGTCTCTCCGGTGTGTTTCCCGCCATACCCGGCTCCGCCGTCGGGCATGAACACGCGCACGCGCTCTTCGGGAATCCGAAACGCCTCCGCCAGTTGCCCGCGCACGCCAAACGGACGCTGCGTTCCCGTCCAGACCGTCAGCTTGTCGCCGTCCCACGTCGCCAGCGCCGCCCGCGTCTCGAGCGGCGTATGCGCGATGTAGGGCAGCGTGTAGGTTTGCTGCAGCCGGTGATCGGCCGCCGCCAGCGCCTGATCCACCGCGCCCAAGTCGTACCGATCTTCGTCGTCACCGGAGTCCTTAGCCGCATTCTTTTTCAGATATTCGAACAGCTCTTTGCTCGAAGGCTGCGGCTCCGACTTCCACTCGGCATGAATCGCCGCCAGCGCCGCCTCCGCCAGATCCGTGCTGGCCGCGGCCACGCCCACAAAGTTGCCATCGTGCACCACCGTCGCGCCCATCTGGTCCGCCTTCTGTGTATCGAGCGAAACCAGCGTCGCTCCAAAGGCCGGCGGCCGCAGCACTTTTCCATACATCATGCCGGGCAGTTTCTGGTCCGACGGATAACGGTGCGCGCCGGTCACAAACTCGCGCCCACTCACTTTGGGCGCCGACTTCCCTGCCACTTTCCAGTCCGCCGCCGGGATCAGCGGATCTTCGGCGGGAAGCGTCTCGGTCAGTTGCTGCCCCTTGGTCAGCGCCGCATATTCCACCGAACGATTCGTCTTCGGATCTTTCACCTTGCCATCGTCGGCTACCAACTGCTTCGCATCAGTCTTCCACTGCGCTGCCGCCAGCCCCAGCAGCACATCCCGCGCTGCCGCCGCCACTCGCCGCAGTTGCGGATTCATCGTCGGAGTCGTCCGGCTCCCGAACGTCCCCATATCAAACGGCACGAGCTTCGTGTCGCCCATGACCAGCTCAATCTTCTCCATGGGCATTTTGAGCTCCTCCGCCACCGCCTGCGTCAGCGACGTCCGGATGTTCTGCCCCACTTCGACTTTCCCCGTGTACACCGTCACCTTGCCGTTCTCGCCGATATGCAGCCAGGCGTCGATTTCCTTGGGCAATGATTCATCCCCGCCTCGCCGCCGCGCCGCGCTCGACTCCTGCGCGGCCACCGCCGGTTTCAGAACTGAAACCACCAGCACGCCCGCCCCCAGAAACTTGAAAAACTCCCTTCGGCCTAGATCAAACCGGTACGGAGCCACCGCCGCCAGTTCGTACCGCTCCGGCTCCAAAACTACAGATGCGGGGACAGCCGCGGAACATGTAAGGACGGACGCCCTCGTCCGTCCGGTCGGTTCTTGCCGAAGCCCCGAGCGAAGTCGAGGGGGCAGCTCGACAGCCTGTCCACGTGAGTCGACGCTTCCGTTAGCAAGATTCTCGTCCCTCATCGCCCCACTCCTTTCGCAGCGGCAGAACCCGCCATCACCTTCGCCGCCTTCTCGATCGCGGCCACAATTCGCGGATGCGTCCCGCAGCGGCAAACATTGCCATCCATGAAATCAATGATGTCGCTCCGGCTGGGCTGCGAATTTTTCCCCAGCAGCGCTACCGCCGACATGATCATTCCCGACGTACAGTATCCGCACTGCATCGCGCCCGCTTCCAGGAACGCCTCCTGCACCGCGTGCAGCCGTTCCCCGCTGGCCAGCCCTTCGATGGTCGTGATTTGCTTTTCCCCGACCGCGCCGACCCTGGTGATACACGACCGCTGCGCCTTCCCCTCCACCAGCACGGTGCAGGCGCCGCAGAGTCCCTCACCGCAGCCATACTTGCTGCCGGTCAGATCGAGATGTTCACGCAGGACGTTCAGCAGGCTGGTTTGAGGATCAGCATCAACTGTGTAAGAGCGTCCATTGATTGCGAGACGTATGCTAGACATGCCGCCACTCCAGATCGAGGAATCTGACGGAATCCCGGGCGATCTTCTCTCGAAATCATATACCTGCTCACCTCGACCGGCCCATTCGCCCTGCCGAAAATCGGACTCGCCGAGGATGTCCCACCTTTCGCGGTTTTTGAAGGGTGGGATACACGGACCGCTATCAGGTGTAGCCTTTGGGACCACCGTGGAAGGGCGGCGCTTTAGCGCCGCGTCCCAGCGCCCATCGGGAGCGGCCTTTAGGCCCTGTGGAAAGCCCGGGTGCCCCATCCTATCCGCCCGGATGCCCTACCCTTCGCGGTTTTCGATGGGAGGGTGCACCCTACCACCTGCACCCGCCCCGCCCTTGACAACTCCCCACCCCAACGATTAGAATTAGCACTCGATAGACCTAAGTGCTAGCAACTTAGACTGACCCATCCGAATCATAGGGTTACAAGTAGATCGACAAAGATCCACCAGGATCAAGTCGAATCAGATCAACCTTCTACCTACTCAAAAAGGAGTTTGAAACCATGGCAAAATTCACCCCGCTCCATGACCGCATTCTGGTGCGGCGCATTGCAGAAGGCGAAACCACCCGCGGTGGCATCATCATCCCCGACTCGGCCAAAGAAAAGCCGCAGGAGGGCGAAGTGGTGTCCGCCGGCAAGGGCAAGATTAACGAGGACGGCAAGGTTCGTCCCCTTGACGTGAAAGAAGGCGACCGCATCCTGTTCGGCAAGTATTCCGGCACCGAAATCAAGCTGGATGGTGAAGACTTCATCATCATGCGCGAAGAGGAAGTGCTCGGCATCCTGACCAGCGTGGGCAAGAGAGAGAAAGAGACCGCCGGATCGCGCAGATAGTCGCTGGTCGTCGGTCGTTGGTCGTTGGCCTAAGACCTAACACCCAAGACCTAGGACCCAAGTTGAAGAATCCAGCAGGTCCATCCTGCAAACAGACATTTAGGAGAAGAGACAAATGGCAAAGCAAATCGTTCACGGAGAAGAATCGCGGCAGGCGATCCTCCGCGGCGTCAACCTTCTGGCCGACGCCGTGAAGGTCACCCTCGGCCCCAAGGGCCGCAACGTAGTCATCGAAAAGAAATTCGGTTCGCCTACCATCACCAAGGACGGCGTCACCGTGGCCAAGGAAATCGAACTTCGGGACGGCCTTGAGAACATGGGCGCCCAGATGGTGCGCGAAGTCGCGTCCAAGACTTCCGACGTCGCTGGCGATGGCACCACCACGGCCACCGTTCTCGCCCAGGCTATCTATCGCGAAGGCGTCAAGACTGTGGCTGCTGGAGCCAATCCCATGGCCATGAAGCGCGGCATCGAGAAGGCCGTCGAATGCATCTGCGGCAAGGTCAACAAGGAAGGCGAGCGCGTCAATGGCGAACTGGACAAGTTCTCCAAGCCCGTTACCGGCGAAATGATTGCCCAGGTGGGCACGATTTCCGCCAACAATGACGAGACCATCGGCAAGATTATCGCCGAGGCCATGAAGAAAGTCGGCAAAGACGGCGTCATCACGGTGGAAGAGTCCAAGACGTTGGAGACGCAGCTCGAAGTCGTCGAAGGCATGCAGTTCGACCGCGGCTACCTCTCGCCCTACTTCGTCACCGATCCCGAGCGCATGGAAGTAGCTCTGGAGAACGCCTACATCCTGATCAACGAGAAGAAGATCAGCTCGATGAAGGACCTGCTCCCGCTGCTGGAACAGATCGCCAAGGGCGGCAAGCCGCTGATCATCATCGCCGAGGACGTTGAAGGCGAGGCGCTCGCGACCCTGGTCGTCAACAAACTGCGTGGCACGCTGCAAGTCGCGGCCGTTAAGGCTCCGGGCTTCGGCGATCGCCGCAAGGCCATGCTACAGGATATTGCCATCCTCACCGGCGGCAAGGCCATCACCGAAGATCTCGGCATCAAGCTGGAGAACGTGCAGATCAGCGATCTCGGCCAAGCCAAGAAGATCACTATCGACAAGGACAACACCACCATCGTCGAAGGCAAGGGTAAGCACGCGGAGATCGAAGGCCGGGTGAAGGAAATTCGCAGCCAGATCGACAAGACCACCAGCGACTACGACCGCGAGAAGCTGCAGGAGCGGCTGGCGAAGCTGGTCGGTGGCGTGGCTGTGATCAAAGTGGGCGCCGCGACCGAGACCGAAATGAAAGAAAAGAAAGCTCGGGTCGAAGACGCCATGCACGCGACGCGCGCGGCCGTGGAAGAAGGCATTGTCCCCGGCGGCGGAGTGGCTCTGGCCCGTTGCGCCAGCGTGCTCGAAAAGTTGAAGGCCGAAGGCGATGAGCAGATTGGCATCAACATCGTGAAGCGCGCGATCACCGAACCCCTGCGCATGATCGTCGAGAACGCCGGCGAAGAAGGCGCGGTGGTGCTGGGCAAGGTGCTCGAGTCCAAGGACCCCAACTACGGCTTCAACGCACTCACCAACGGGTACGAGGATCTGGTGAAGGCGGGCGTGCTCGATCCGACCAAGGTGGTGCGCACCGCACTGACCAACGCCGGCTCGATCGCGTCGTTGATGCTGACGACCGAGGCTCTGGTGGCGGAGATTCCGGAAAAGAAGGAAGCTCCGATGCCCGGTGGGCACGGTGGCGGCATGGGCGATATGTACTAAGAACAGCCGTCAGCCGTCAGTAAGATCAAAGGCCCCGCTCGCAAGAGCGGGGCCTTTTGTCTGGCCGGGGCCCGATGTATGACCACTGGATACGTGCGTCGCCGCCACCGCGTACCAGCCGGATAATATGCTGCGCCTAGAATCCTCGGAGGTGACAAAGATGCGACCTACCATGGCTACTTATTTCACGTACTCCGAGATCATGGGCGTCCCGCGCACAACGATCGAGGAATTCCGGAGTGAACTTGGAAAGTTCAGCCGTGGCCCAGTCATTTACGCTTGTAGTGTAATCAACAACGTACTGAAGGACTGGCAAGGCCACTGGAACCACCGAGCTCACGATGAACTCGTGAAGAACTCCTTTCCACCCGAGATCGCCAACATTCTTGTCGCCGCCGTCAATGACGCGCGTCGACCTCGGGGTCTATATCACAGACAGCAACTCCTGTTCGTCAGCAAAGAGGCGATCAGCGTGTGCCCAGAATCTGGAGGTAAGGACCCAATAGCCCTGCCGTACTGGGGCGGGCTTGGGATGGTCCTGCTGATGGCAAACGATCTTCTTCCCAAACGCCTCACGAACCCCGCGCCAACCGCCCAACAAATGGTCAGCGTGCTGTCCGAGTTCATTCCAATTGCGGAGGCTAGCGGGTTTTATCGGCCGATCAACAAGATCGTCCGCAGCCACCTAATGCTCAGCCGGTTTTTTCCCGGCGGAAGTGAAGGAATTCGCGCCATCTTTCACAATGCTCTCGATATCCCTCTGGAGGAATATTTGGCGCTCTGTTTTGCGACGCTGGTAAGGTATTACGACCTGAACCTAGAAAAGTACAAGACCAGTCCTGGCGACTTCCTCCTCACGCGCTCATGGTACCGGACCATTTCCCTGCCGCAGGAGACCGTCGATCTGTTTCTGAAGGATATCTCGGCGTCTGCGGACGAGTTGCAGGCATTCCTTCGGTCGAGGAACTCTGGTGCCAACGACTTCACTTGTTTTAAAGACAAGCCGATCTTCAGGGACGGAGAGACGTTCTTCGTCGTCGATCCTGCCTTCCTGACAGAAAAGGGGGAGACTGGAACGTTTTGGCGCATCAGCAATGCGCTACCCCGCGAAGAGCGCCTGCTGTTTCACGGGGCATGGGGCACCGCCTTCGAGCGATACATAAACTGGATTCTCAGCGAATCGGTTGACGGCCTCAGGAACAGGGTTTACACAAGTCCAAAACTCTCGGACACCGGGGAAGAGGTTTGTGACGCCATTATTGTTTGTGACGACTCTGCCATCTTCTTGGAGTCAAAGGGGGCAACATTTACGGCTGAGGCTAAGTACGGTCACGACCCTGCGGCCTTGGCCAAGGAGATAGAGGAAAAGTTGATCCGGACGCCTGAGCAGAAGAAGGGTGTTTGTCAGCTCGCCGCTCGGATTGAATTGGTCTTCAATCGCAAATCGCGGCGCCGGATAGATGGCCCAGATCTGGCGAGGATCAGCAAGGTTTTCCCCCTGCTCGTCACGAGGGACGATATCGGCGCCGCTCTGGTCATGAACGCCTACCTTGCATCAAAGTTCCGGGAGTCCCTCAATCGTAAGGCGGTCTCCGTCACGGTTACGCCGTTGTTTTCGCTTTCGGCGCAGGACATCGAGATGATCTGTGGCTATCTGAGGGACGCTAGCTTCGCGGCCTTACTCGAAGAAAGATATCGAAATGACAAGGGACTCTTGTCGACCTTTTGGGCGGTCGATAACGGCATCGTGGAAGGAATTGGGGGCCGCGGGTGTGCAGCGTTCGAGAAAGCCTTCAGCGACTACACCCGCATGGTTGAGCAGACGTTGTCCGTGCTGGGCGACACCTAGAGTGGCTCGGGGCGACACCTAGAGTGGCTCGTTGCGGCGCGTTGGCGAGTGGCCCGGCCTATCGGGATCACATCGAGCCTTGGAGGTGCCCCGTCCAAGCTTCGCTTGGGCGGGGATTTTCTTGATCGAATCGGAAATCAAAGTCCCCGCCCCTTCGACAGGCTCAGGGCAGGCTCTAACGTCGCAAAGAACGCGACGTTAGGATGGGGCGCCCGCACCCGGCGCAAGACAAGCGGTCCCTGGCGAACCTCAGCGGCTGAAGCCGGGCTCCTTTTCGCGGGCTGATGCGGCGCGAGTGAACTCGTGCCCTTCCTGATCGTGGTGGGCGGCCCATTTCACGGTTCCGGACGGTTGGCCGAGCTTTCGCTTGGGCGGGGATTTTCCTTTGGGGCATGGAGACGGCGACGTCCCCACGTCTCGCAAAGGACGCGAGACATGGGGCATCCGGCACCCGGCGAACCGCAGCGCGGGGATCTTCTTTGGGGGATCGAAGGTCAGAATCCCCACCCTATCCGCAAAGAACGCGGATAGGATGGGGCACCCGCTCTGTTCTTTCTAGTGGGAGGAAATCTAGTCTTTCTTGGGTGTATATCTAAAGTCGTCGGGGTTGCCGGACACGAACTCTGAGGTCTTTCCGCGTACGATCCAGCACCAGTCGCCGTCTTCGTCCTCGGCTGAGTTGTCGAGGCGGAAGCGGTGGACCGCGGCGGCGTATTGCGACAGGATTACGACGACATCTCTGTTCGAGGGCAGGTCGTCGGCGTCGAAGGATTCAAAGTCAGGAAAGGGACGGTCGTCGCCGACGAGTTGGTTCAAACCTTGCAGCGTCGAGTTGATGAATTTCAGTTTGAACTTGTTGAGAGGGTCATTCGGTTTCTTGCGCGAGAGCTCGGAGATTTCCGCCAGGAATGAGTGCAGCTGCTGCTCGAGTTTTTCGAATTCGGGGATGTCTTCCTTTTTTTGCATCGGCTTTCCTCCCTTTCTCGAGTTCCTGTTGCCGGGCTGCGGCGGCGCGTGTAGCGCGTTTCTTTCGCCCTTTCAGGGCTGGCGTGGGAACTGGTGCCGTCCCTTCGGGACTCGCGCCGATTTCCCACTTTTTCCCGGCACTGCCGTGCCGGGCTATCGCATTACGCCCCTCCGGGGCTGGGATTTTGCCGACCTCCGCTGTTCCGCCCGGACTCGACTTCTCACGCACGGGGCTTGCGCCCTGGGCTGTATTCTTTCGCCGCCCTTCGACTTCGCTCAGGGCGGGCTTTCGCGGCTGGCAGGCGTCAGCTTGGGCAGGCGCGGATGAACTCGACATACTTCTTCTTCAGGACGTCGAGCGGGTCGCGTTGCTTGGATTCATACAGCGTGACGATCTGCTCCATACCCCGTCCAAGCTTTGCTTGGGCGGGGATTTTCTTTGTCGAATCGAAAGTCAAAATCCCCACCCTAACGTCGCAAAGAACGCGACGTTAGGATGGGGCACCCGGCACACTGATTCGTCTCCGTCAGTTGATCGACAGCAACGTGATTTCCAGATACTATCGGTGGCAGTAGTCAAGGAGCTAATCCATGTCGTCCGCATACGCCAGGTTTTCTCTCTGCTTGATCCTTCTATTGTTCCTGGGCTTCGGCACGGCCGCAGTTCAGGCTCAGGAAAATATGAGCCAACCCCACTCCGTCACCGGTTGTTTACAGAAAGGCGTTGAAGCGGGCGGCTTCTTTATTCTCGGCGAAGACGGCACGATGTGGGAGCTGAGCGGTAAAGTCGACGCCACTCACGTAGGACACAAGGTCACGGTGAACGGCCATGTCCTGCACCGCTCTGCAGCCGATGAAGCAAAATTCGCCGACCACGAAAAGCAGGAAGCCCAGGGAAAACCGTATGCCGATTTTCAAGTTACCAGCTTGAAAATGATCAGCGATTCCTGTCAGTAGTTCTGCGCCGTGTCTTTCGCGTGGTTACTCCTGCGGAGGAATAAATCCGGCGATCCGGCAAATCGGGCGTATGATGAAAGAGATGCCTTATATCACGGAACATCTCACCAGCCTTCGCCAGGAAATCACCGAGTTACGCGAGATGAACGCGCGCCTTGAGGAAAGAGGCAGCCACACCGAGCTCGACCGGACCGCGCTGGAACTGCGCACCAAGCGGCTGCACGAGATCAAGCAGGAACTGTCGCAGATGCTCAATCCCCCTGACGATCCCAAGGTCTGGTGGGAATGGACGCGCCGGTCGCACGATCAGGCGTAGAGCTCGCGGCGCTCTCGCCGGGGCTTAAGTGTGTGCGTGAGAACCAGTGCCGTCCCTTCGGGACTCTCTCCGTTGTCCCACTTCTTCCCGGCACTCCCGTGCCGGGCTATCAGATTCCGCCCCTGCGGGGCTAGGATTTGGTAGCGCCTACTCCACCGTCTCACCCAAGTTCGAGTTCTCACGCACACACTTAAGCCCGTTCCTGGATCATCGCCCGCGCGGCGCTGAAGCGCCGCTCTTCCACGGCTGCTCAGGCTTTTCCCGGCCTGTCAACGCAGCCCCGACTGCAGCGGTCTGCGTTTGCCAGGGCAACGGGCTACATCGGAACTGCCGGGGCGCTCGAAAGCTTTTGCGCGATTTGCTTGAGGGCGGCATCGATCCCATCCCCATTGGCCACGCCGCCTTGTGCCATGTCTTTGCTGCCGC
>OMOD01000141.1:869-93890 GCA_900290255.1 Candidatus Sulfotelmatobacter kueseliae | reverse complement strand
AGTAGCCCGCCGCTTCAGCGGCGGGTTGCGCGCCCCGAACGTTCGCGTGCCGTAGGCACGCTTGAACGTGCCGCGGCGACCCGCAATCTCAGCCGTCCCTACGGGACGGAGGTTACAAAATCGTGGCGTCTACCCGGCGTTGAAAACGCCGGGCTATTGTCAGGCATCCCTACCGGATGCTCCATCGCTGCCCTGAAGGGCCGCTCTCCCACGCTGCACCTATTTCGCCGAAAACTTGAACACCGTTTTCTGCCGGAACGTTTCGCCCGGCTTCAGGATCGTGCTCGGGAAGTCGGGGTGGTTCGGCGAATCGGGGTAGTGCTGGGTCTCCAGGCACAAGCCGTAGCGGCGCTGGTAAACGTGACCGTGCTTGCCGGTCACAGTGCCATCCAGGAAATTCCCCGTGTAGAACTGCACCGCAGGCTGGGTGGTCGAGACTTCGAGCACGCGGCCGGTGGTGGGCTCGTAAACACGCGCGGCCAAGACCAGGCCCTTGTCGGCGCCCTTGCGATTGATGATCCAGTTGTGGTCGTAGCCGTGGGCGAGCGTGAGCTGGTCGTAATTGTCGTCAATGCGGGAGCCGACTCGGGTGGGCTTGGTGAAGTCGAGCGGTGTGCCTTTAACCGCCCGTAGTTCACCGGTGGGAATCAGCTTCTGATCCACTGGCGTGAAGCGGTCGGCGTTGAGCATGACTTCGTGATTCAGAATGTCGCCGTTGCCTTCGCCCGCGAGATTGAAATAGCTGTGCTGGCTCACGTTGATCGGCGTGGCCTTGTCGGTCGTGGCCTCATAATCAAGGATGAGTTCGTTCGTATCGGTCAGCATATACGTAACCTTGACTTTAAAATTCCCCGGATATCCTTCTTCGCCATCTTTGCTGAGATAGGTGAAAGCCACGCCGGTTTTGCCTTTGAGAGGCGCGCCGTCCCAGACGACCTTGTCGAAGCCCTTCAGGCCGCCGTGCAGCGAGTTGGTGCCGTCGTTCTGGGGCAGAGTGTAGGTCTTGCCGTCGAGAGCGAACTTTCCGTTGGCGATGCGGTTGGCATAGCGGCCAACGATGGCGCCGAGATACGGCGGATTCGGGATATACCCTTCGAGAGTTTCGTGGCCGAGGACGATGTCGGCGAACTGGCCTTTGCGATCGGCGACGCGGATAGAAACGATGATTCCGCCATAGTTCATGGCTCGGACTTCAACGCCGTGAGAGTTGGTAAGCGTGTACAAGGTGATGGGCCTCCCGTCCCTTGAGCCGAAGGGCTGTGGTTGAACTCCGTGAGGTTGTACGGAAGTCGATTGGGCGAGAAGAAAACCGGCAAGAGCGAGAACGATTAAAGCGAGAACGATAGCGGCTGAAGCTACAGTGCGTCTGATCATCATGGCCAAGAGTGTACTACGGGTGGCGGGTTGCTGACGGACGGAGGGTCCCGATGGGATCAAGAGAAACAGGTTCCTCTCGTTCAACTCCGGTCTGGGCTTGCCTTTCGGCCTCGGCAGGGCCGCCCGGAATGGCTAGTATTTCTTGCGGCGCAGGCTTTCATATCCGCAAGCTGACCCCTCCGGCCGCAGGCACCTTCGATTGCACTTGCGACTGGCAGGAGTCGCACAGGGTTGATGCACGCAGGTCGATCCACTCTACAGCGTGAGATGAGGCCATGGCGCAGCGGTAGTCCTGGCAGTGGCGGAGATCGAGGGTGTGGCCCAGTTCATGGATGGATTCCTTGAGCAGGCGCTGGGTCAGCAGGGCATCATCGCGGTTGAGGCCGTAGAACTCCTGGCGCAGGCGGTGGAAGGAGACAAGGGCGCAGGGACCTCCCATTTGCGCCTCGCCGAAAACGTATTTCAGAATCGGGATGTACAGGTCAACGTCGGCGATGCCCAGCAGACGCCAGTCCTCCGGGCGCACCAGAGCGTGCATGCGCTGCAGAATCTCGGAGGAATGATATTGCTGGCGCTCCGCATGGTAGGAGGGGTCGGGGTCGAGCGCGACCGGCAGAATCTCGCAAGCGACGTGAAGACATTCAGGAATGGCGGCACGCAACTCCTCAAGCAGAGAGGTTTCCACCTTACCAACCGGCAGCAGGTGCACGAGATTCATGGGAAGCAGGGGCTAAAGCCCTGATTTCAACCACGCAGTTTCGGCGCGGCTGAAGCCGCGCCCTTTCAAACCGTGACTCCCACAACGGACTTCTGACTTTTCAAGCCATGCCGATTCATTGCGCTCCGACCGGGGTGCGCGACCAACCGTAGCGTTTCAGTTTGTGATGGAGAGTGACGCGGTCGATGCCGAGCACTTCAGCGGCGCGGCTCTGGTTACCGCCGCACTCCTCGAGCACGTGCAGGATGTGGGCGCGCTCGATTTCGTCCAGGGACTTACCGTTGGGAGCGGGCGAAGGCTGCGACTTGAAAATGAAGTCCTGCTCGCGAAGTTCGGGCTCCTGGGCGACGACCATGGCCCGCTCCACGGCGTTCTCAAGCTCGCGAACATTGCCCATCCAGGGCTGCTGCTGCAACTGGTTCATGGCGGCAGGTGCGATGCGGGTGACGTGTTTGTTCATGGCCAGGGAGAACTTTTGCACGAAATGCTCGACGAGCAGGGGAATGTCCTCCCGCCGGTCACGCAGTGGCGGCAGTTCGATATGAAAAACGTTGAGACGGTAATAAAGATCAGGACGGAACGTTCCCTCTTCGATCATGCTTTCGAGATTCTTGTTGGTGGCGGCCACGCAGCGGAAGTCGACTTTGATGACCTGGTTGCCGCCGACGCGGGTGATCTCGCGCTCCTGCAGCACGCGCAGAAGATCGGTTTGAGTCTTGAGGCTGATGTCGCCGATCTCGTCAAGAAATACGGTGCCGCCTTCAGCGATTTCGAACTTTCCTTTTTTGCGGTATTGTGCCCCGGTGAAGGCGCCTTTCTCATGGCCGAAGAGCTCGCTTTCGAGCAGCGTCTCGGTCAGGGCGCCACAGTGAATGACAACCAGGGGGTGGAAGCGGCGCATGCTGGCGGCGTGAATGGCGCGGACGGCGAGCTCTTTGCCGGTGCCGCTCTCGCCGGTGATGAGAACGTTGGCGTCGGTGGGGCCGACGGTTTCGATGGCCTCGAGGACTTTGCGCATAACCGGACTTTGCCCGACCAGATCACCGGGGCGCGTGGCCTCGGCGACTGCTTCGCGCAGGCGGACGTTCTCTTTCTCGGCCCGGCGGTGAGCCAGAGCCTTCTTTACCAGATGCGCGATTTCGTCAGGGTCGAGCGGTTTGCTGACGTAGTCGTAGGCGCCGTTTTTCAGCGCGGTCACGGCGGTTTCCACCGAGGCGTAGCCGGTCATGATGATGACGATCAGATCAGGATCCAGTTCATGGAGGCGGCGCTGCAGTTCAATGCCGTCAGTGCCGCGCATCTTGATGTCGAGCAAAGCCAGGTCCCATTTGTTTTCCGCCATGCGGGTAAGGGCGTCGCTGGCGCTTTCCGCCGTGCCGATTTCGTAGCCTTCCTCGCGGAACCATTTTCCGAGAGAATCGCGGACGCTCAGTTCATCATCCACGATCAGTAGCTTCCCTTGTGCTTCCACGTTGATCACCTCCGGCTCGGGGCAGCGGCAATTTCGCTGGCTGGGGAGGAAGCGGTCGTGTCCGCTTCGGCGTCCCAGGGCAGAGTTACGGTGAAGGTCGTGCCGCGGCCAATTTCGGATTGCACTTCGATGCTTCCGTTGTGACGTTCCAGAATGCTGTGGCTGATGGCAAGGCCCAGCCCCACGCCGCGCCCGGTCTCTTTGGTGGTGAGGAAGGGCTCGAAGAGGTGAGGCAGAATTTCAGGCGCGATGCCCGTGCCGTCGTCACGGACCACGATGCGGACGCAATTGTCTTCGCGGCTGGCGCTGCTGATGATCCAGAGATTGCCGCCTTGCGGCAGGGCATCCATGGCGTTGACCACCAGGGCGACGAGCACCTGCTCAATCTGAGCGGCATCGCAGAGAACGTGCGGCAGAGCGGGATCCAGTTGCGGTTGCACTTGAATGCCAGCGAGATCGAGTTGGTGCTGCATCAGGCGCACGCTCCGGTCGATGACCTGGTTCACGTCGGTGGCCTGCAGGTTCATGGGAGTGGCGCGGGAAAAAGTGAGCAGGTTCCTGACCAGATCGCCGCAGCGGCGGCTCTCGCTGGCGATGAGATCGAGAGAGTCGCAAATCTCCTGGTAGCGGCGCACGCCGGCTTCGCTGCCGCTTTTCTGGCGGTCGAGTTCTTCGCGGTCGATCCACTTTCGCAGCAGTTTGGCGTAGGTAAGAATGCCGGAAAGGGGATTGTTGATTTCGTGAGCGAGCACGGCGGCCATCTTGCCGATGGACGCCATCTTCTCGGTGTGCAGGGCATGCTCGTGGGCGCGTTTGAGCTCACGAGTCTTTTGCTCGACGCGCTGTTCCAGGGTGCGAGTCCAGGCCACGTTCTCGTTGTGCTCAGACTGCAACTGGCGGCTCATGCCGTTGAAGGAATCGGCCAGTTCGCCTATTTCGTCCTTGGATTGCACATCAATCTGGTAACCCAGATCGCCGGCCGCCAGGCGCTCGGTGCCACGGCGGAGTGCAGTCACAGGAACACCGACGATCCGCCAGACAAAGAACCAGCTCAGCGGAGCGATCAACAGCAGAGCGCAGGCGGTGTAGGCGATCATGCGGCGGCTGCTCTCGGCGAGCTGTACGTCGGCCGTCTGCAGAGAGAGATCGGTATCGAGCACGCCGAGGATCTGTTCGTCGGCACGATGGGCGTGGCAGGCGGCATTGGAGCAGGCAGGCTGGTTTTCGATGGGAGTAATGATGCCGAGGACGCGCGCTCCTGCGGGATTGCGGTAAATGCGGAAGCGGTCAGGGCGGTTCAGCCGCGCCAGCGGCTGCGATTGGGCATGGCAGGGTTCAGCCGCGCCAGCGGCTGCGATTGGGCATGGCAGGCGTAGCAGGCCTCGGCTCTCTTATCCACCACATGATTGAGCTCAGTTGGATCGGTGGTGTAGGTGATCCTGCCTTCCTTGTCGAAGACGCGGATTTTCACCATGCCCGGCTCGCTGGCCATGGTCTGGATGGAGCGGTAAAGGCCCTCGCGGTCGTTGCGCAGCATGTAGTCGGTAGTGCTGTGCCGGATCACGTCGCTGACGCGCTCGGCGCTTTGCAGCGTGATCTGTTCCAGATGCTGGCGGTGCAGACGGACGTTGAGGTATCCGAGCAGGGCAAAGATGATGACCATCGTGCCCAGCAGAAGCAGGTTCAGCTTGGCGCTGAGACTATGCGTCAGACGCTGCCAGCGTATCCGAGTTGGTTCAGTTTCCGGCATTCTCCAAGGCCGGAACAGCTGGGCTGGTTACCGTCTTTACCTTAGACAGCAGCTCCGCATCCAACTGCTCCGAAACTAACTCCTCTTTGGGGAAGATGGGCAGATACTGCACCGCCAGCCGGAACAGGGCGAAACCCATGGCAACGATCATCAGGGTCACCGAGAACTCCGTCCACTTCGGCACGTAATGGTGTCCGACGTAGGTCTCGAAACCAATGACGCTGACATTGAGGCGGTTGGTGATGAAGCCAAACAGACTGATGACGGACGCCAGGTACAAGCCGTTGGGCGACAGTCTGATTTTCTTGAAGCTGAGCAGGGTAATTGGAATCACGAACGAGAGCGCCAGCTCCAGCCACAGGAAGTACGCTTCATAACTGGGTCTAACGATCTGGCGGAGCAGGCCGCGATGAAAGTAATCTTCGAAACGAAGCAGAGCATTGACCCAGAGAGCGACCAGTAAGGCTCCGCCCAGGCGGACCAGAACCGAAAGTTCGAGCTGGCGCCCCAGGGCCTTCGAGCTTTGCGTGGACTCGAAGATGGTCATGGCCAACCCGACTGCAACCGCCGAAGCGAAGAAGAAGAACGGCAGAGCGGGCGAGTACCAGAAAGGATGGAGCTTGCTGGGCATGATCAAGTACAGCGATCCGAGTGAGCTCTGGTGCAGGGTTGAGAGCAGGATGCCCAGCACGATCAATACCGGGTAAATCTTGTGAATCCACTTGATCGGCGTGTGGAGATTGAACCGCTCGAACACGTTGGGAAGGAATTCAAAGAAGAGCACGGTAGTGTAGGTCATGACGCACATGCCCACCTCGAACATGACCGAGCGCGGGTTCATGTAGATGAGCTGGTGCCAGATGAACCAGGGGCGTCCGAGATCGAACAGCAGGCCGACGATAAAAAGCAGATAGCCCAGGAACGCCGTCAACACTGCGGGACGCACGACGCTGTGCAGCCCTCTGACATTGAACAGGTAGACTGCACCCACGATGCAAAAGCCGCCGGCGGCCAACATGACGCCGCACAGGCAGTCGAAGCCGATCCAGAAGCCCCAGGGGAACTGGTCCGACATGTTTGTAGCTGTGCCCAAGCCACGGGAATAGCGAATGATTGTGGAATAAATGCCCAGGGCCATGATCACCAGGAATACAACTCGCCAGAAAGTAAGCTTGATTTTCATCGCGTACTCCCGTTTTTCCCTTCTCGCGCCCGCTCCTCAGCTTCGGCGGCAGCCACCTCGTCGCGACGATGTGAAATCCAATAAATGCCTCCCAGGACAAGCGACCATACGGGAATAAAGTCCGGAACTTTCTCCATGACGCGCCCGGTGTATTCCGGCATGGGGGTGTCGCCGATTTTCTCCGAGGCGGGATAGCCGAACTCTTCCACTTTCACGCCCGCGAGAATGAGGACGCAGGTTCCGCCAACTTCGTTGAGTCCGTAGATGCGGGGAAGGTAGGTGGATGGATTCTGCCGGATGCGCTCCTGCGCGTCCTTGATGAGATCGTCCCGGTCGCCAAACTTGGTGGCGCCGGTGGGACAAATCTCGGCACATGCTGTCTGTTTGCCGGCCACGACACGGTCCGGACACATAATGCATTTGCGCACGCGCGGATTCAGCGAGCCCCATTCGTATTTAGGCTGGTTGAAGGCGCACGCTACCATGCAATAACGGCAGCCGATGCACTTCCACACGTCGTATTCGACTGGACCTTCTTTTGTTTTGTGCAGAGCTCCAACCGGACAGGCTGAGGCGCACGCGGGATGTTCACAGTGCATGCACAGCCGACGCATGAACTTGTCGCCCTTCGTCAGGACAACCGTGTACTTATGTGCGGATTGCACCGACTCGGCTGCGATTGCCTCGCTATAGGGCAGTTTGTTTTGATCGGCGCAGGCTTGTTCGCACTGCTTGCAGCCGATGCACATTGTGGAATCGTATAAGAGTGCTTTGCCCATGAAGAATATCTCCTCGGGCAGGCCTGTTCGAGCAGACAAAGCCCGCCCGGAAAAGTAGTTCCGCTGACGGCTTGAACTGAATAATGGAGGGAGAGGCCCACGGTTACCGGAGTAACCTGACCAAACCGGAACCGGCAGTGAGCTGCTAACCTCATCAGATCAGAGGCTGTCGCGAAATTCAGCAGTTTCGGACAGCTAACAGTTTCAACGATTAAGAACTTCTCAGCCGTGACCCGCGTCACTTTTGCGCGTGATACTGATCAATACGTTTTCGGGGCTCTGGCAAAAACGCTGGCGGCGTTGTTTTTTGCATCGAAGCCTGATGAAAATTGCAGCAGCAACCGGCTTGCCCTTCAACTTATTGATACGACAACCCTTCGGAGAACCACGACAGCCTAGTCCCGCTGCCCGCACTTGACTTCCTGTTGCGACTTTCATCGCGTGTCGCTGCTGAGTTTTCGCGCCAAGCTCTTCACCAGATGGAAGTCGTCCCCGCTATCTCGTTGACAAATAGACAGATACAGAACGTCAGACTGGCCGTCCCGGGGCACAGCTGGGTTTGGCCTGGAGATTGCCTTTAGGAAAGGCGACGAGCGCCCCCAAAGAAAGAGGGCGTTCCGGGCGAGGTGAGTTATGACAGTCATTCTGGTACTCATGACATTCGGAATCTTCCTACTTATTGATTACGTACGCACTCAAAGACAGACCGCAAAGCAACCTGTGCTGCAAGCCGTTCTTCGTGAAGCGGCGCCGCGCATCGTCCCGGCATTGGTTGCGGGCTTCCAGGTTCCTGAGAATTTGCGTTATCACGCAGGACACACCTGGGCGCTGAGCGAAAGCCGCGACCTGGTGCGCGTGGGCATGGATGATTTTGCGTCGAAGCTGGTGGGCAAGATTGACAGCATCGCGCTGCCACAGCGGGGGCGCTGGATCCGTCAGGGACAGAAGATTTGGACGATTTTCCGGGACGGTAAGTCAGTGGACATGGTATCGCCGATCGAAGGTACGGTGAGCGACATCAATGAAGCTGTGGTGAAAGATCCAGAACTGGCGCGGAAGGATCCTTTTGGCGAAGGCTGGCTGCTGACCGTCCAGGCCCCTGACGCCAAGACCAACTTCCGTAACCTGCTCGGCGGTATGCTGGCGCGCGTATGGACCGAAGAGTCAGCGCTGCGGCTGCGGAAGAGGATGCCGATCGCGATGGCGAGTGCGCTGGCGCAGGATGGCGGCGTGGCGGTTGACGACATCACGCAGCATCTGCCCGACCAGGATTGGGCCACGCTGACCAAGGAATTCTTTCTTTCATAAGCCGTTGTCTAAGGCAAGCGACGGCCGGGTAAGCCTCGCCCGAAGCCTCCTGAATCGCCGCCCGGAATCTTTCCCGGGCGGCCTTTTTTGCTTTTGGGAGAATGGGTTACTCGGACAGTATGTCTTCAGGCACGAGGCGCGAGAAGAAACGGAAAATCCAGACGCCGACCACGACTGCCGAAGTCAGCAGGACCACCCGCCCACACTGCGCGACGGGCAGAGCGGCGTCGCCGAAGATGGTGCGCAGCAGGCCGAAGCTCGCGCTGCTGGTGCAGAGCGCGAAGTACAGGCGCTCGGCGGCACAGCGCGAAATAGCGACCAGCCAGCCGAGGATGGAGGCCACGATGAGGTAGATCCCGACCAGAATCATGCCCGAAACTGCGCCAGGCGCGTGGAGCACCAAAGCCGGTCGCGGCGAGGCAAAGCCGTGGACCGCTATCCCCAGGAAAACCAAGGAGTGAGCGAGCGCGATCACGGCGCGCTTGCGGTTGGTGAGGACGGCAAACTCGGCCATAAGCAGCTGATTGAGTTTCGCCCGCCGGGTGTGGATTGTGTCGTGATTCTCGGTACTGCGTGTTGTGATTAGGATCACAGTTGGGGCCGCATCAGGTAAAACTGGAGCACTTTTGCGGCAATTGGAGATCGTGCTTGACCGCAAAGATCGCGAAGGCGGCGCGAAGGACGCGAAGAAGAGCTGATGCAGACGGCCGGTGTGGAATCAGGGGAAACGAGGTGGTACCATCGCGGGCGATATGACTACTCGAAACTTTAGACCAGTCTGCGGAAGAGGTGGAACTTCAGCGGCTGAAGCCGTCATTGAAAACAGACCGCTTATCGTAGCGCTAAAGCGCTGCGCCACCCAAAATCCGACTTTCCCCACCCAGGCATTTCTATTGCTCACTCTTTTTCTGTTCTGCCTGCTAATCGTGGTTGCTCGCGGACAGACGCCGGCTGCGGCTCCTCATCCGATCGTGCTGCACGCGGCTCGTCTGTTGGACGTTAAGAACGGCCACATGATCAAGCCTGGCGAGATGCTGGTTCAGGGGGAGCGCATCGTCGAAGTGAGAAGTTCAGTCAGTCGGCCGCCGGGTGCGGAAGTCATTGACCTGGGGGATCGCACGCTGCTTCCGGGATTGATCGATGCGCACATCCATCTGTTTCTGCATCCCGGGGCGGAGGATCTGCAGACAGTCGAGGAATCGGTGCCACAGCGCACGATCCTGGCGACGCTGGCGGCGCGTAATGACCTGATGGCCGGCTTTACCGCCGAGCGCGACATGGGGACCGAGGGCGCGGGCTCGGCCGACACCGCAGTGCGCAATGCAATTAACGAGGGGCTCATCCCGGGGCCACGGCTGCGCATCAGCGGGAACGCGGTAAACATCCTTGGCGGTCACGAAGATGCGATTGGCTACAATCCTGAGCAACACGTTCTGCCCAACGCCACATATGCAAACAACGCGGACGAGCTGGTCGCCGTGCTGCGGCAGCAGTTCAAGGAAGGCGCGGACTTCACCAAGATCTATGAGACCGGGCCGGACCGGATTCGGGAGGGGAAGTTCACGACGGTTTATCAGTACACCGAAGCTCAGCTGGAAGCCGCGGTAAAAGAAGCGGCGCGTGTGGGCAAGCGCATTGCCGTGCATGCAACCGGAGAGCCGGGGACGCTTTTCGCGGCGCAAGCGGGAGTGGCTTCGATCGATCATGCCAACCAGCTTGCCGACGAGACGATGCGGTTGATGAAGGAGAAGCAGATTTTCGCCGTGCCGACGTTTACGATCTTCGAATATTTCTCGGAACATGCCCCGACCGCGGCGCAGGCTGCGCGCGAGCGCGAAATGCTCGAGGTAAAAATTCAAGACTTCAAGAAACAAGTTGCCGCCGGCGTCCCCATGGCGGTTGGGTCGGACGTAGGGCCGTTCCCGCATGGTACGCAAGCGCGGGAGTTTGTGCTCATGGTGAAGTATGGGATGTCTCCGTTGGCGGTGCTGCAGGCAGATCTGCTGAACGGCGCGAAACTGCTGGGGTGGGACGGGCAGATCGGGGCGCTGGAACCGGGATATCTGGCGGACGCGGTTGCCGTGCCGGGCGATCCGCTGGAGGACATCGGCGTTCTCGAGAACGTCAGTTTCGTGATGAAGGGCGGAGTCATCTACAAGAAATGACCGGTCACGCCTGAAGTAAGGCAAAAGCCTGGCCGCGGACTTGCAAAACAATGCACAGTTTGCGTTCGATTCGCTGGGTGCCCGGGGTGCGCGTGGATTTAAGTTGTTGATTCTGCGCCGCTTGCTTCAGTTCTAATGTGGGAAAGCTGGCGGGCTAATTGCGCCTCCAGGGGCGCTCGGCCGGCTTCGGCCAGCGCCTATGACTTCCCGCAGATCATTCGAGTTGTTTGGCTGCAGCATCGCCCTCCTGCTGGTGATCTGCGTTCCATCCCGCCACCTGCTTGCCCAGGGACCTCTCCCCGACGCACCCGTGCCCTCGGTTGAGCCTGCGCCTCCGGTTCAGTTCACACCCCAGAGCGAGATCCGCGAGCACAAGTTCTGGGATCGCGAGAACTGGGCATGGTTCGCGGCGTCCGCGGCGTTGAGCGGTGCCGATTTCGCAGTGACGCGCGCCAACCTGCAAAGCGGCGGACGAGAACTGAATCCGGTGGTTCGCGTGTTCGGCCGGTCCACTCCCGGGCTAGCCGTGAATTTTGCCGGGGAAACAGCAGGCGTGATTGGCCTCAGCTACTTCTTCCACAAGACCGGCCATCACCGGCTGGAACGGGTCGCCTCCATGGCCAACATCGGAGCATCTGCGGGGGCGGTGAGCTACGGATTGGCGCACCGCAGGTAGTTTTGCCGTCCTTATCTCCATCTCCCTCGCGAAAACGAAGCATCAGAAAAAAGGGCGCCCCGAAGGACGCCCCGCAATTCTCGGACCACCACTCAATCAGAAGTTGACCCGGATTCCCATCTCCATGGTTCGTGGGGTAGTCCCCTCGATCGAGAGCTGCCCGAAACTCGCCGGCGTGTTTGTGGCGGCGAGAGTTGGATCCAGCAGTTGGTTGTGGTTCAGAATGTTGTTGACGCTGAGGGAGGCCTCAACATTAAAACGTTCTGTGATTCGGACATTCTTCTTTATCCCGAAGTTCAAATTCCAGTACGGCAGGCCGCGGAACGTCCCGTACCCACCGCTTCGGGTATCAGCCCCCATGACCAGAGGACGAAGCGTGTTGAACACCGCAGTTGGGTTTGCGAAGATGCTGTAAGTCCCATTCCCCACATTGTGAACTGACGCCGAGGAATTCTTGACCGTCTGTACACAGTTCGCGTCGGTGTTGAGGTAGATGCCATCGGCGGAGCCAAAGTCCTGAGCGCCGCTGTAACCTTCCTCAGGGAAACCTGAAGTGGTGGCGCAGAACAGTGAAGCGCCGCTGCCGGCCGCGAAAACAAACGAAGGGGTCCAGCCCCCCAGAAGGTGCCCCACGATGCCATGCTGGCCGCTATAGAACGGCTCCTGGTAAACCAGGAACATCGTGTTTACGATCTTGCGATCCGATGGTTGTGTGCCGTACTGCACGTTGAAGTTGAACGGGTCCACAGCCGCTTGACTGCTAGTGGCTTGAACGACGCCTCCCAGGCCCAGTGCTCTGCTCCAGGTGAGATTGTTCTGCAGGGTGACGCCATTCCAGTCATTGAGCTTCACCGTGGCAAAAGCGGCGTTGTAATTACCACTCCCCAGACTCGTCGTCATGGCCACGTTGCTCGCGATTTGTCCTGCAGGTGCAATGGATGATGGACTGTTCATCATGCTGACGGGGAAGTTAAATCCCGGCGCAGTTCCTCCGGTGTCCAGCAATGACCACAGTGAGAAGACGCTTTGGCTTTGCAGCATGGGGAATGCAGTGGGATTATTGATCAACGCTTGCGTGCAGTTCGCAAAACCGGTGCAGAAACCGGTTCCCGCGAGTGCGGCTTCAAAGAAAGGCTGCGAGGCAAGGCCCGACAGCGCAGCTGGAGTTGCTGCCTGGCAGGCAGCCAGTGAGGTCGTACAACCCATTGCCGCTTCGATGTTGGCATAGGCTGCATCGAATCGCTGCCCCCCCAAGGTCATCATGTGAGGCACCGAGTTGAGATTGACCGACAGAAGCTCGTTGTGGATCCAACGGCTAATGCCGCCCAACTCCAGAGAGATCTTGCTGGAAAACTGGTGCTGAATCGTGAAATCAAACGAGTCAGCAGAATTCGGGCGGAACTTCGGGTCTGTGGGCGAAGCCGTGGCGGCGGGAGAGTTCCCGTTGACGCCGGGGTCAAATGGTTGCGGCAGCGTCTGGCTTGCGGGTGGAATGTAAGCCGAAGTACCATCCGTTCCAATACGGAAAGCGTTTGTAGCGGTGAGTCCAGAGCTGGCACACGATCCATCGGGCGGCGGCGTGCTCAAAACAAAACTGCAACTTACCGGCTGGATCAGGCCGGGACTGAGCAGTGGGCCCAGCACCAGGCCCACGCCGTTCAAGCGCCCATAGATTCGCCCATAGCCGCCACGAAAGACTGTGTTCTTTCCGCCGAGTTTCTCACCCAGGTCTGGGTTCCAGGCTACGGCAATGCGCGGGCTGAACGCGTGATAGAGCGGGTCGTACTCGTAATTCGGGCGGGGGGTGACGTTGCCAATCAGGGCAAAACCGATTTGCGGGTTGTAAACCTGCCCTGCGAGCGCTGCTGCCTTGCGTTGTGCCAGGTACGTCTGAGTATCCAACTCCTGGCCGCTTGGACCCACAAACATGACCTGCTTGCCAGTTTGCTCCTTTGGTGGCATCTCCAGCGCCCACCCCAAACCGTACGTTAGGGTGATGGACGGTTTCATATGCCAGGTGTCATTGAAGTACAGGTTGTAGTAGGGAATGGTGACTTTATCGAATGCCGGCACGAGCGGAGCATTCAGGGTCAAGTTCGAACCGGAGCGGGTATACGCCTGCTGCGTGTCGGTCACGATACCCAGGACTGCGGCCGCCTCGCGGGAAAGCGGGGGGGTGCTAAAAAGGGAGTTTAAGCAGGTTCCGCCGCACGTCATGTCGACGTTGCCGGAGCCAAGAGTATCCCCGAGCTGGTAGACAGGGTAGTAATTGATGCCACCACCGTTGTCCGTGCGCTGGTGATAGTTCCAGTTATGCTGGTACTGCCCGCCAAACTGCAGGAGGTGGTTATGTTTCAGCCAGGAAACGTCGTCGCGCAGAAAATTGTCCCTGCCATTCCAGAACCGTGTTCGTGTCTGCTGGGTGTTGACGTTGTAGGGAGCGGCCACGTCATCCCGCTGCTCGCCAAACGGCTCCAGAGCCGCGCCCAGATTTGAAAACTGGGCCGGGTCGCCGTGCGATCCCCATTGCCACCAGTTGCGCAGGAAGCTGTAGTGGACGTCGTTGGTGATTTGCGGGGTGACATTCGTAGTCAACCCCAAGACAAGATACCAGGGCACTTGCGGGCGGTTGGTGAGGGAAGCTGGAGTGCCCAACTTATCGCCGGAGAAAAATCCTCCGATATCAATCTGATCATCGGTGGCGCGGGTGAGATGGTAATAGCGGTAGCTGGACATGAAGTGCCACTTCTGTCCAAAGTCGTGGTCGAGGCGCACCACCGCGAAGTTGTCGTTCTGCGGAATCGCCATGTTCGCCCGGAAGGCGAGTGTGTTGACCCCGTCGCAGAAACCGTCGTTCGTGAGCGAACTGCAACCTGCCCCCGGAGTCGGGAGCGGCATATATTTGCTCCACAACTGCTGCACGTAAGTATTCATCCCAATGGGCGTGCCCCCAACTGTCCGTGGATCGAGGATGTTCAGGTTGTAAGAAGTTGTCGTAGGGTTGGCGGGATCGTGCAGGATCCCGGTGCGCATGTCAGCACTGGGGACGAGTTTGGTGACGGTCTCCGAGTTGGGCCACCGCGCGCCCTGGTAATTGAAAAAGAAGTAGGTCTTGCCGCCAAGAATCTCTTTGGGAATGATGGGGCCGCCAACCGCCACTCCGAACCAGTTTCTATGCCAGTCCGGTACCGGCGTTATTGGCGTTGATTGATTATTCTCCCAGGTGTTGGCCGAGAAGTTGTTGTCCAAGTAATACTCGTAAACCGTGCCATGCCAGGCACTGGTGCCGCGTTTGGTGACGATCGACACCTGCATACCTGACGAATTGTTGACGTCGGCAGTCTGGTTCGTGGTCGCCACTTTGAACTCTTCCACGCTGTCGACCGGAGTGGGCATTACGCCCGAGGGCTGGCCTCCGTTGATGCCGAGGTTTATTCCGCTGATCTGATTATTTTTGTTGGAGAACAACCCGCCGGCGGGATCGTCGCCAAAATTCGGGTTGTAGACGCCCGAACTGCCGTCCATGTCGTTGCTGTTGCTGCCGCCGTCGAGCATGAAAGCGGTTTGGTCCACCACCGTGCCGGCAGCGCTGCCGTCAGGACTGACGCCAGGCTGCAAGGTGACGAACGAACTGGTATCGCGGCCAAGGGTCGGCAAGTTCTCCAAGGCGCTGGAGGTGACTGTATTGCCAATCGTGGAATTCAGCGTCTGCAGTTGGTTGGCCGCAGCTTGCACTTCCACCGTCACGCTCGCGCCACCGATCCGAAGCGACAGGTCGGCAGTAGTGCTGGATCCGACCTGTACCTCCAGGGAAGTCGTCATGTTCGAGAACCCTTGTTTGCTAACCACGAGGGTGTACTTTCCCGGAGTAACGTTGACGAAAACGTAGTGCCCGGCGTCATTGGTGTTCGTGGTGCGCGTGACACCGGTAGCGGTGTCGGTGATTGTGACCTTCGCGCCTTGAACGATGGCGCCCGAGGGGTCGATGATAGTGCCGACGATGGTTCCGGCGTTGGTAGACTGGCCCAAAGCGGGCAGAGCAACCACCATAGAGACGATCAACAACGCAACCAGCGTTGCCAAGAATAAACGCACTTCGTAACGGACTTGCATTGTGCAGCCCTCCTGGAAGAGAACCCGCAGTCACGCGGGGAGTCTAGGTCGTACACGACTTCTCGGAGCCGTGTGGGAAACTGGCGAGGCGCCAATGTGACCAACTCGAACGGTGCCCATCCCCAAGTTCTCTCAATAATTCGCGAACACTAACATTTTTGATAGTCCGAAAACAAGTGGTAATTGTTCGGATCGAAAATTCGCTTGTTTATGTTCTAAGTTGCTAAACAATTGACGGATGTATTGTGTAGATGGTGAGTGTCGAAGCAATTCCCAAGAATCAGCCGCGGATGCTAGCCTGTAGACACGCTGTTTCCCAAGCTGAGTACAAACCGCTGGGGTAGGAGACCTGTGGCATGAAAATCGCGAAAGACGTCACGGAGCTTATTGGGAATACGCCGCTGGTGCGGCTGAATAAGGTTACGGCAGGTTGCGTCGCGGAAGTGGCGGCGAAACTGGAGAGCCAGAATCCGCTGGCCAGCGTGAAGGATCGCATCGGCGTGAGTATGATCCTTGAGGCCGAGCGCGAGGGAAGGATCCAGCCGGGAAGGACCGTGCTCATCGAGCCGACGAGCGGCAACACTGGGATTGGGCTGGCTTTTGTCGCTGCGGTGAAGGGCTACAAGTTGATCCTGACGATGCCCGAGACGATGAGTCTGGAGCGACGCGTGCTGCTGCTGGCCTTCGGGGCGGAGATTGTTCTCACGCCCGGCCCGAGAGGAATGCCCGGGGCGATTCTCAAGGCCAAGGAGATTCTGGCCACGACGCCCAATGGCTACATGCTGCAACAATTCGATAACCCAGCCAATCCTAAGATTCACTTCGAAACCACCGGTCCGGAGATTTGGAACGACACCGATGGGCGCGCCGACATTTTGATTTCGGGCGTGGGCACGGGCGGAACGCTCACCGGCGTCTGCCAGTACATCAAGCCGAAGAAACCATCGTTCAAAGCCGTAGCCGTGGAACCGGCCGACAGCCCGGTCCTGTCGGGCGGCAAGCCCTCGCCGCACAAGATTCAAGGCATCGGGGCCGGTTTTGTGCCCAGCATCCTGCGCACCGACTACATGGATGAGGTCATCACGGTCACGAACGACGAAGCCATCGCGATGGCGCGGCGACTGCCGCTCGAAGAAGGCCTGCTGGTTGGAATTTCTTCCGGCGCAGCGGTGGTTGCGGCGCTCAAGGTTGCGCGGCGACCGGAGAATGCAGGCAAGCTGATCGTTGTCATTCTGCCGTCTTTTGGGGAACGTTATCTCAGCAGTATTCTGTTTCAGGAGTTGCGGGATAAAGCGCTGCAGATTCCGACGGCGGCGCTCCCGGCCTGAATCATCTCCATTCAAAAATGCCGCACTTGCTCTCGCTAATTCGCGAAGACATAGGCACGGTGATGGAACGTGATCCCGCGGCCAAATCGCGCCTGGAAGTGTTTCTCTGCTATTCCGGCCTGCATGCGGTGTGGTTCTACCGCGTCAATCACTGGTTTTGGAATCATGGCCTCTTCTTGCTGGGGCGCTGGCTGTCGCAGGTGGCACGCCTGCTGACGGGAATCGAGATTCATCCCGGGGCGAAAATCGGCCGGCGGTTGTTCATCGATCACGGCATGGGAGTGGTGATCGGGGAGACGGCGATTGTGGGCGATGACGTGACCCTGTTCCAGGGCGTGACCTTGGGAGGCACGGGCAAGGAGCACGGCAAACGGCATCCGACGATCGAAGACAATGTGGTGGTGGGCGGCGGAGCAAAGATTTTGGGTAATATCACGGTGGGCAAGAACTGCCGCATCGGCGCGGGTTCGGTCGTGCTGCGTAACGTGCCCGACAATTCCACGGTGGTCGGGGTGCCGGGGCACATTATCCTGCGCGAAGGAAAGCGGGTGGTGATTACCGATCCCAAGCAGATTGCTGATCCGTTGTCGGAGGCGCTGGCGGCGGTAGCGACCGAAGTCAACAAACTGCGCGATCGCGTGCAGCAACTGGAAGGACCGGAAGCGAAGAACGAGCCGATGCCTGCGTCGCTGCAGCAGATCATGGAAGATATTGACTACCAGATTTAGTCCTCCAGATTCAGTCCTCTAACTTGGCCTTCCAGGCGTAAGATCATCCGCTGGGATCGTCCCGATCTCACCCGGAGGATTGCACCCGTGAAATGGTTGATCCCCGTGGTTCTCGCTCTCATCTCTGTACTCACTCCAATTTGCGTCGCAGCAGATAAACAAGAAGAAAAGCTAAAGCCGGCCCAGTCAATCGCCGAACTACAGCAGCAACTGGAAAAGATACTCAAGGACACGCATACGCCGGGAGTGTCGGTAGCCATCGTTCATCGTGACGGGCCGGAGTGGATTGCAGGGCTGGGCAAGGCGGATGTGGCCAGCGGCCGCGCGGCCACGGCGGACACGCTCTTCCGCATTGGGTCAGTGTCGAAAGCATTCGCGTCACTGTCTATTCTGATGCTGGTTGATCAGGGCAAGCTTTCGCTGGAGGACCCCGTACACAAATTAGCTCCCGAGGTGTGGTTTGAGAACCCATGGGAGGCGACGGATCCGGTGCGGGTCGTCCATCTACTAGAACACACCACGGGATGGGACGACATGCACTTTCGCGAGGTTGCCAAGGATTGGCCGGGCACGATGGGGTTGCGCGAGGCGTTGGACTACGACCACCATTCGCGGATTTCCAGCTGGCGACCCGGCACGCGATTCTGGTATTGCAGTTCCGGACCTACAGTCGCAGCCTACATCGTGGAGAAGATTACATGCCAACGGTTTGAAGATTTTGTGGAGCAGAATCTGTTCCGTCCCATCGGGATGAAGAGCGCAACCTACTTCAAACCCGCCGATACGGCGATCACAACTCTTTACCACGATGATGGCAAGACGCCTTATCCGTACTGGAACATTATTTGCCGCCCAGCGGGGGCGATAAATGCTTCCGCGAAAGACATGGCGGCGTATTTGCAGTTCTATCTCAATCGCGGTGCAGTGAACGGAAAACAGCTTTTTTCTGTGACCGAGATTGATCGGATGGAAATCCCGGCGACCACGTGGGCGGCGAAAGATGGGATGAAGTACGGATACGGCCTGGGTAATTACTGGACCGTCGAGGACGGTTTCGTCTATCACGGTCACGTCGGCAGTGTCATAGGTGGGAGCAGTGAATTGGAGTACCTGCCTGACTATGGCGTGGGCTACTTTTTCAGTCTCAACAGCGGCAATGGAGATGCGTATGACAGGAGTGGCCAGGCAATCCGTGACTACATAACACGCAACCTGCAAAGGCCAACATTGCCTCCCGTGGCGTCGTTGCCGCCCCAATCTGCCGAATATGCTGGTTGGTATGAGTTAGACACGCCGCGAGGGGAAGTCATGCACTTCCTGTTTCGCCTGGGCGGGATGGGCTGGATTCGGTTCAAGGACGGCAAGCTTATCTTCAGCGCCCCGGGTGTGGGAATGTGGAACGACACTTTTGTTCCGGTCATGGGCACGCAGTTCCGGCACGTGAAGAAGGATGAATTTCCGGACCCGGTCCCCACTTTGGTGTTGCTGACGCCGAATGAAGCGACGGCTTATTGATGTAGGCGTCGCCATGAGAAAGATACCGGGCTGGTTCGCGATCGGAGAGATATTGACTGTAGCTTACGTGGGTCTCTGCATGGTCTCCGTCGTGGTGTACGCACCGTTCTGGCTAGTGGGCGGGCTCTGGAAACGGCGCAGGCGCCCAGCGGAGCGAGGAATACGCGCCTGGCCACTCCTGGCTGTGCTTAGCCTGGTTGCCTTCATGGGTGTCTACATACTGATTAATGACGACATGATCGTACAGCTGGGAAACCTGACAGTGTGGTCCGCAGCTTTGTTCTTGTTGACCGTTACCTACGCCGTCGCCGCGGTGGCGAGCGCCGTTTCCCTGTGGCGAGCGCCGGCGGAGATAGTTCGCCGAGGCGTGAGAAGGTTTTCGCTGATCGTGACGGTGGCGTTGCTCATCGCCGCTGCTTATCTCGCCTACTGGGGCATCATCGGGCTGCGGACGTGGGCGTAGCGAGTCCGGCGTAGAGTGGCTGGCGGTCAATAAGTACTCAAAGTCACGTCGCGTTCGGCTGAAATTTGCTCCGAGCCAGCCGCAGGGAGTTCCCCACCACCGACACGCTCGACAGCAGCATGGCGGCAGCGGCCGTCGGCGGGAATGCGCTCGCCGGCTCCGCCCGTGTGGGTCCATTTTGGAACTGGATTGGCTTTTCTTGCCTTAACTCGAACCGGTCTGGCCGCCGATGTTGGACGCCCACGGTTGTAGCTTGACCAGCCAATTTGCCGGCTCCGGGAGGATGGCAAACTTGGGCAGGTCGCCGCGCACCATCGCGACCTCGTCGCAGCAGTGATAGCGGGGGCAAGCGTGGCAGTCTTTGTAAATCTTGTCGGGAAGGTCTTCGCGTTGGGCAACGGAAAATCCCTGCCGCGCGAAGAATTCGGGCTTGCGGGTGAACAGGCAAATGCAGTCCACGCGATGGCGCCTGGACTCGGCCAGCAGAGCTTTCACCAGGCGTCCGCCGCCGCCTTTGCCCTGCGCCCAGGGAGCGACGGTGATGGAGCGTATCTCGGCGAGATGGGTGCCGTAGAGGTGAAGCGCGCCGCAGCCAATAATGCGACTGTCGTCTTCGAGAACCACGAAGTCGCGGACGTTTTCGCAAATCTCGGCGAGCGTGCGCGGCAGCAGCGTGCCGTCACCGGAGTAGGCCGAGATCAGCTCGTAAATCTGCTCGGCGTCGGGCAAGATAGCTTTACGCGTGCGCATGGACCTCCTCGCGGAGCAGTTCGATTTTCCTTCGCGTAGCAGGGATGGCCTGGCGCACGCGAGCCGGTGAGGTTCCACCTGGAACGTCGTGGATTGCCAGCACTGATGGTAGTTCTAATGCGGCGTAGAAGTCCTGATCGAAGACAGGACTGAGAGATTGCAATTCGCTCAGAGGCAAATCTTTCAGTTCACAATTCCTGTCGAGACATATCTGCACGGCCTTGCCGATGAGCTCATGGGCCAGCCGCGAAGGGACGCCACGGTGGACCAAATAAGTTGCGGCTGCCCATGCGTTCGTGAATCCCGATTGAGCGGCGTGCTGCATACGGTCGAGATGAAAGTCCACGGACTTCATCCATGCGGTCACCAGCGGCATCATTTGCAGGAGGGTGTCGGCAGAGTCGAAGAGCGGCTCCTGGGTTTCCTGCAGGTCTTTGTTGTATGCCAAAGGCAGGCCTTTGACTGCGACCATGAGCGCGACGGCGTTCCCGAGCACGCGGCCGCTCTTGCCCCGCACTAGTTCGAGCAGGTCCGGATTCTTCTTCTGCGGCATCGCGCTGCTGCCGGTGGAATAGGCCTCAGGCAGGCCGACGAATCCGTATTCCTGCGAAGAGAACAGGATCATTTCTTCCGCCCACCGGCTCAGATGAAGGGCGAGCAGCGACAAGTCATTCACGAACTCCAGCACGAAATCGCGGTCGCTGGTGGCATCGATGCTGTTCGCGGTCGGGCGGTCAAAGCTGAGAGCCTCCGCCATGAAGTCTCGATCAAGCGGCAGCGTCGCGCCGGCCACCGCGCCTGAGCCGAGGGGACAAAGGTTCAGCCGTTTGCGGCAGTCGGCGAGGCGATCGGCGTCGCGGAGAAACATTTCGACGTAGGCCAGCAGCCAATGACCAAGCAGAACCGGCTCAGCCCTCTGCAAGTGCGTATATGCAGGCATGGCGGCATCACCCGCATGCTCAGCCCGATCCGCCAGCACGGTGCACAATTCGGCGATTTCTTGCCGCAGCTGATCAATGGCCGCCCGCACGTAAAGGCGCAGGTCGGCGGCAATCTGTTCATTACGGCTGCGGCCGCTATGCAGCTTGTAGCCAACTTCTCCGATCAGCGCGACGAGCTGCTTTTCGACGAAGTGATGGACGTCTTCGGCTTCATCGTCATCCAGAAAAGACGGAGATGCCGCGGCACGTTCACCGATCTGCTCCAGCCCCTGCAAAATGCCGATGAGTTCTTCAGAAGACAGCACACCGGCATTCTTGAGGGCGCGGGCGTGCGCGCTGCTGGCGGCAAGCTCGTAATGCAGCAGCCGGCGATCGAAACTCAACGATCGCTGCCAACGTTCGAATTCGGGATCCAGCGGCTGCCGGAACCTGCCTGACCACATCTTCATTGGTCCACCCCCATCAAGCGACCTCCATACGCGACCGGGCGCGACAGCGCGAAGGCAGGCCGAGAATGCGAATGAACCCAGCCGCATCTTTCTGATCGTAGCTGTCTCCCATGGTGAACGACGAGAGATCGGTGCGGTAGAGCGAATGTTCCGACTCGCGACTGAGCACCGAGACATTCCCCTTGTAGAGCGCAAGCGTGATGCTGCCCGTCATTTCCTTTTGGGTGCTTTCGACGAAAGCATCGAGGGCCTCGCGCAGCGGCGTGAACCACAGGCCGAAGTAAACCAGTTCGGCGTATTTCAGGCCGATGTGCTGCTTGAAATGGGCGACGTCTCGCTCCAAACAGAGAGCTTCCAGTTCACGATGAGCGGTGATCAGCAGCGTGCCGCCGGGAGTTTCGTAGCAGCCACGAGACTTGATCCCGACAAACCGGTTTTCGACCAGATCCACGCGGCCGATGGCATTGCGGGCGCCGATTTCGTTGAGCAATTCGACGAGCGAAACCGGATCCATTTCCATTCCGTTGACGGAAACGGGCACGCCCTTCTCAAATCCGATGTTCACCTGCTCTTCCTTATCGGGAGCGTCCTGGGGTGATCTGGTGAGCTGCCATGTCGTTGCCAACGGTGCGTTGGCGGCGTCTTCCAGTTCGCCGCCTTCGTGGCTGACATGCCAGAGATTGCGGTCGCGGCTATGAATCTTCTCGCGGCTGGCAGAAACCGGAATCCCGCGCTGCTCGGCGTAGTCGAGACAGTCTTCGCGCGACTTCAACGACCACTCGCGCCACGGAGCAATGATCTTCAACTCCGGCGCGAGCGCCTGGTAGGTCAGCTCGAACCGCACCTGGTCGTTGCCCTTGCCGGTGCAGCCGTGAGCGACCGCGGTGGCTCCTTCGCGTAAAGCCACTTCGACCTGGCGTTTGGCGATCAGGGGGCGAGCGAGCGAAGTTCCGAGCAAGTACTTGTGCTCATACACGGCGCCGGCCTTCAGTGCAGAGAAGACGTAGCCGGTGAGAAATTCCTCGCGCAGATCTTCGACGATGACCTTGCTGGCGCCGGTCGCGTAGGCCTTCTCGACGACGGCCTCGATATCGTCTCCCTGGCCAACGTCGCCGACCATGGCGATGACGTCGTAGGCATAGTTCTCTTTCAGCCAGGGAATGATGATGGACGTGTCCAATCCACCGGAATAGGCGAGAACAACTTTTTCAGGCATGCGGGCTCCTTACGGGCAGGCGAACTGAGCTGCCCAGCAACAAATAGAGAATGGCTTTCTGAACGTGCAGGCGATTTTCCGCCTGGTCGAAAATGACGGAGTTGTCGGAATCCATGACTTCGTCAGTGACTTCCTGCCCGCGATGAGCCGGCAGGCAGTGCATGAACACCGCGTGCGGCGCGGCGTGCGCTATCAACTTCCGATTCACCTGATACGGTGGAAAAATCTGCGCCCGCTTCTCGCCTTCCTCTTCCTGCCCCATGCTGGCCCAGGCGTCGGTGTAAACCGCATCGACGCCTGCGACCGCGGCATGAGGCTCCGTGAGAAGCTCGATGTGAGCGCCCGTCAGCTTCGAAATTTCCAGCGCGTCGGCCACGATTTGGGCATTCGGTGCATAGCCTGCCGGCGTGGCGACGCGGATCGACGATCCGAGAAAGGCGCAGGTTAACAGGAGGGAGTGCGCGACGTTGTTGCCATCTCCGACGTAAGCGAGGCAAATTTTCTTGAGATCGCAAAAGCGCTCTTGCAGAGTGAAGTAGTCGGCCAGCGCCTGGCAGGGATGTTCCAGATCGCTTAGCGCGTTAATTACGGGAACCGAGGCATACTGGGCCATGCCCACGATCGTCTCTTGCGCGAACGTGCGCAACACGATCACATCCACCCAGCGTTCGAGATTGTGCGCGATATCGCTCAGGGTCTCGCGGGCGTCCAGCCGGGCCTTGGTCTGGTCAACGAACATCGCAGCCCCGCCGAGGCTCGTCATGCCGGCTTCAAATGTGAGCCGGGTTCGGAGCGAAGGCTTCTCGAAGAACATCACCATCTGTCTGCCTGCCAGCGCTCGCTGGAAAACCGATGGGCGCGATTTCATGAGCCCCGCCAGGTGCAGCACGGCTTCGACGCCCCGCGGCCCGAGATCACGGGTCGAGATCAAGTCTGGGCACCGGAAAAGGCCCGGAAAGGTTTCCGTCGCTTCCGGCGGCTTGGTTTGTAATTGATGGTTCAATGTAAACTCCTGTTTGCTGTCGAAACTGGCGCTTCACGAGGGACGACCGTCGAGCTTCGCTCGACCGGACAGCCGAGGGCGGCTGTCCCCACACGAATTTGGTTCATGCGTACGTGACCTCCGTCCCGCAGTCCAATTTGGCGAAGTAGAATTGCGGCAAGGCTTCCGCTTCGGTCGCGGGCAAGATCCGGACGCGTCCCACACCCTGCTTGAGCGCCTTTTTGCAGGCTTCCAGCTTAGGCAACATGCCCCCGGCAATGATCGAGTTCGCAGCCAGGTCCTCGGCCCGGCTGGTGCTGAGCCACGGAATTACGGTTCCTTGGGCGTCCTTGACGCCGGGAACGTCGGTCAGAAAGATGAGGGCGTTGGCGTGGCAGGCCGCGGCGCAGGCGGCGGCCATCTCGTCGGCGTTGACGTTGTAGTATTCGCCATCAGCCCCGAGAGCCAGCGGTGCGAGAACCGGGATGGCGCCTTGCTGCCAGAGAGCTTCGATCCAGCAGGGTTCGGCAAAGCAGATTTCGCCGACGAAGCCGAGATCCCTGCCCTGGACCTGCTTGCGCCGGGCGCGAAAGGTCATGCCCTCGCCGCCGCAGAATCCGATGGCGGGCATGCCCGCAGCCCGAATCGCGGCCACCAGCTTCTTGTTGACCAGGCCGCCGAGCACCATGAGCGCTACGTCGCGAGTCTCAGCATCGGTAACGCGAAGCCCGGCGACGAATTGGCTTTCTTTTCCGAGTTGCTTCAAAACCCGAGTCAGCGCGCCGCCGCCACCGTGAACTACGGCAACGTGGTGGCCGTCCTGAGCCAATTCGGCAATGGCGCGGGCGCACTTGCGCAGGATGGAAGCGTTTTCCAGCGCGGCCCCGCCGATTTTGATCACGATGGTCATTGCAAGCCTTCGTCCTCCGCCCATCCGTACATGACGTTCATGTTCTGGACCGCCTGCCCGGCTGCGCCTTTCAGCAGGTTGTCGATGCAGGAGATCACCACCAGCCGCCGGCCGTCTTGGGCGAGACAGAAACCAAGATCGCAGTAGTTCGTGTGCAGAGAGAACTGCACCTCCGGAAGTTTCGGCGATTGAAAAACCCGCACCCAGCGCTTGCCTGAGTAGAAATCTCGAAAACTCGACTCCACTTCCGCGGACGTCATCTGCCGATCGAGATACACGTAGATGGTCGAGAGAATCCCGCGCGGGATGGGAAGCAGATGCGGAGTGAAGATCAACTCATGCGCGTTCAACCCAAGCTGCTCAACCATCTCGCCCACGTGCCGGTGGCTGAATACCGAATAGGCGGAGAGATTGTCCGCCACCGAGACAAAATGGGTTTTGGGAGTGGGTTCTTTCCCTGCGCCCGATACACCCGACTTCGAATCGGAGATGATGCCGCGGTTGCGATCGATGACGCCGGATTTGACGAGCGGCGCCAGTGCCAGGATCACCGACGTGGCGTAGCAGCCGGGATTCGCGACCAATTGTGCAGTCGCCAGACGATCGCTGTTTAGCTCCGGGAGCCCATAAACCGCCTTGCCGGTCAGTTCTTCTGCCGCGGCGGCATCGGAATCCTGAAAACCGTAGATCGCGCGATGCTGCTCCTGCTTCAAGCGCCATGCCCCGCTCAGATCAATGACGCGCATACCATGAGCGATTGCCTCAGGCACAAGCGACCGCGATATCTCATGGGGCGTGGCCAGGAACAGCAACTGCACTCCCTGCTGTTTCAGGGCTGGCCACGAAAGCGGATGAAGAGGGTAGCCTCCGTTGCCGGACAAAGCCGGAAACACGTCGGCCAAGTCAGAGGCGCCATTGTCGGCGGCGCGGCGGAGCAGGAGTGGCTTCTCCAGCCGAGGATGGCGCAGGAGAATTCGCGTGAGTTCGAGACCAGAATATCCGGTCGCGCCCAGCACCGCGGCTTTGAGTTTCGCGGACATCAGCTGAGCATTTCCTCAATTCGGCGGGCGAGCCGGTGCGCCTCTTCCTTGTCGGGGCAAACGATCAGAATGGTGTCGTCGCCGGCGATGGTTCCGACCACTTCGGGCCAATCGGCCTCGTCCAGCGCCGCAGCCACCGGCTGCGCGCTGCCGACGATGGTCTTAACCACCAGCAGATTCTGGGCCGAGCGGACACCGAGAACGAACTCACGCACCAGACGGGGAACGGGAGGCAGCGCAATAGCAACCCCACTTTCATTCTGGGGCAGGGAGTATCCGTGGTGCGTCTTGCTGAGATTCAGGTCTCGAATGTCGCGGGAGAGTGTAGCTTGTCCCACCTTGAACCCGCGTTTGCGTAAAAGCCGCTGCAGATCGTCCTGACTGGCGAAGGTGCCGTGTTTCAGGGACTCCAGGATCGCGCGCTGGCGGATGGTTTTATTCATGATGAATATTTATGCAGATTAGTGAATAAATATTGTTGTATGTTACCCGATCGGTACAGAATGTCAAGGAGAAAGGTGCATCCGGAAGGTTACTGTCTGGGAAAGGGAGACGTCTGCTCGAGCCTTAAGCGATCCCGCCGCCATCTACCACAAGCTGGGCTCCGGTGATCCACTTCGACATGTCGCTGGCGAGAAAGAGAACGGCATTGGCGACGTCTTCGGGAGTTCCCACGCGGCCGAGCGGGCGGTTGGCGGCCTCCTTCATGAACTGCTCACGGGCCTCGCCGAGCTGGAGGCATTCTGATTCCAGCATGGGCGTATTGACGTCGCCGGGGCAGACACAGTTCACGCGGATGTTGTCCTTGCCGTGGTCGATTGCCATGGCACGGGTGAGATTCAGCACTCCTGCCTTGGCGGCACAGTAGGCAGCTGCCTTCGGACCACCTTTCAAAGACCACCCGGAGCCCATGTTGATGATGGCGCCGCCGCCCTGGCGAATCATGTGCGGAATTACTTCCCGCGACAACAGATATGCGCCTTTCAAAGTCACATCCAGGACCGCATCCCACTCTTCTTCTTCCAGCGCGAGGACGTCCTTGCGCACGGTAATTCCGGCGTTGTTGCAGAGAATGTCGATCGAGCCATGGCTCTCGATGACCCTCTGGACCGCTTCCCGGCATTCCGCCTGAGAAGAAACGTCACAGGGGATGAAGCTAGCCTGGCAGCCCAACTGCACAACGAGCCGCACGGTTTCGTTGCCGCCTTGAGAGTTCTTGTCGAGAACGGCGACTGCCGCGCCCATCTCGGCCAGGCGAATCGCGATTGCCCTCCCGATGCCGGAGGCAGCCCCGGTCACGATCGCAACTTTACCTTGAAGCGAAAGGGATTGTCCCGCTCGATTGCAGATTTGTTGGAAGTCCATATTACCGGCCTCGTAGCTCTCCGACCCTCACGCCACCGCTGCCAAAGCCTTCTCCATGGCGGCCAGCGTTTTCTCGACGTCGCTTGCAGTGTGAGCCAGCGTGACGATCGAATGCAACGTCGCCGCCGGACTGGTGTAGATTCCATACTCGAACAGCTTCCAGGAGAAACGCTGATACTTCGTGCGGTCCACGTGCTGGCAGAATTCGCGATAGTCGCGGATCGCATTCCGCTCGGTGAACATGACTTGAAACATGGGACCAACGCGTTGCACGATTGCCGCCGTGCCGGTGCGGCGGAATAGTTCCGTGATTCCACCCGCAAGCTGATCGGCCAAGTTCCAGATATAGCGAAACGCGGCTCCTTGGTCGCGAGTCAGCTTGCGCAGGTTGGCACGCGCGGCGAACATGCCAATCCGGGAGGCATTGTGAGTCCCATAGTGCAGCACGCTGCCGCCGGCGAGCGCCGACATTACATCTGCGCGTCCGGCAAATGCCGCCACCGGAAGCCCGCAACCAAGTGCCTTTCCAAAACTGACAACGTCAGGCTTGAGTTTGTAGTATTCCTGGCAACCACCGGGCGCAATGCGAAACCCGGTTACGGTCTCATCCAGAAAGAACAGGATGCCGTGTTGCCGGGTCAGGTTCTGCAAGCCTTCCAGATATCCGGGCTCCGGCGGAATCACGCCCATATTCGCCATCACGCCTTCGGTGATTACGGCTGCGATCTCGCCGGCATGATTGTGGATCGCGCGCTCAAGAGCAGGCAGGTCATTCCATGGGACTACGATTGTGTCCTCGAGCGCATGGCGGTTGAGGCCGGCGCTGTCGGGGCTCTTGACCGGATCGCCCGACAGGCCGGCGGCCCCGGGCGGTAATGGGTTCGAACTGACCAAAACGTCGTCATACCAACCGTGATAGTGCCCCTCGAATTTCAGAATCTTCGGCCGGCCGGTCACGCCGCGCGCCAGCCGGATCACTGCCATCACGGCCTCGGTCCCGGTGTTGGCGAAGCGGACGATTTCTGCATTAGGGACAATCTGCTGCAGAAGCTCCGCAACTTCCACTTCAACTTCCGTGGCAGTAGCGAAATGCGCGCCGGTCGCCGCTCCCTCAGCGATTGCTTCGGTGATTTCAGGATCGGCGTGCCCTAAGGGCAACGCACCAAAACCCATCATCCAGTCGATGTACTCGTTGCCATCAACATCGTAAAGACGTGATCCCCGCCCGCGACGCATAAAAATCGGATACTCGCCGTAGTTGGCAGGGCCACGCGATGCAGAACTCCCGCCATCGACAAGCACTCGTTTCGTTCGCTCGAAAAGCCGCTTGGACTGGTGTGTGTTGAAACCGGAGTCGCTGTTGGACGGCAAGGTTCCCCCTTGGACCGGCCTTCCATGCTACAGGAAGTGCAAGGCTAGAGAAACCCGACGCAAGGTATGATGACAACAGGCACTGCCTGCTGCTCTCGATATGAATGGTTGGAAGATTCGCTGTGCACTCGCCGCATCCTCGTTATGCGTTTGCACGGCTGCGAGCTTGCTGATGCACGCGCAGGCAGGCACAGTGCAAGCTCAGCCGAAGCAAGCCACGGCGGCTTCGACGGCCGCAGCCGAGGCTCCAATTCAATTCGTCTACCAGCCGATCGACTTCAGGCTCGACAGCGACGAAACGCCGGAGCGCCACTCTCCGGAAACCATGGCTGGCGGCGTTGCCGTCTTCGATTACAACAACGACGGCAAACTCGACATCTTCTTTACCAATGGCGCGGATATCAAAACGCTGCGCAAGGATTCCCCGAAATACTACAACCGTCTCTTCGAGAACGACGGCCACGGACATTTCACGGACGTAACCGAGAAAGCCGGATTGGCCGGAACCGGCTACGACACCGGCGTCGCCATTGGGGACTATGACAACGATGGCTACGAAGACATTTTTGTCGCCGGCGTGCATCGCAACACGCTTTATCACAATAACGGCGACGGCACCTTTACCGATGTGACCGCCAAGGCGGGCCTGAACAAACCCGATCCGGAGTACGGGCCGCTATGGGCGGTGGCCGCCGCGTGGGTGGATGTGAACAACGATGGCCTGCTTGATCTCGTGGTCATCAACTATCTGAAATGGGATGTGGACCACGAGCCGGTTTGCGAAGGCTATGGGCATCGCGACTACTGCCATCCCAAGATGTACAAACCCACTCCCAACCAGTTGTTCATCAACAACGGCGACGGCACTTTCCGCGACGCTTCGGTGGAAGCGGGTTTCCGCGCGCATCCCGGCAAAGGCATGGGAGTCGCCGCCGCCGATTCGACACTTTCCGGCAAGATGGACCTCATGGTCACCAACGACAAGCTGATGAATTCGTTCTTCCGCAACCAGGGAGGCGGCAAGTTCGAGGAAGCAGCTTTCGACGAGAATGTCGCACTGCGCGAGGATGGCACCTATATTTCCGGCATGGGCGTGGATTTTCGCGATCTCGATAACGATGGCTACCCCGACATTTTTCTGGTTGCTCTCGATGGCGAGACATTCCCTCTCTATCGCAACACCGGGAAAGGAAGTTTTGTGGAGGTAACACGGGAGAGCGGAATGACCCGGATGAGCCTGCCCATGGCCGGTTATTCTCCCACCATCGCGGATTTTGACAACGACGGTTGGAAAGATATTTTTGTCTCGCGCGGTCACGTGCAGTCGCTGGCGTCGGCAGCGAACCTGCCCATTGAGCAGCCCAACACCGTCTTCCGCAATCTTGGCGGCATGAAGTTCCAGGCTTTGACCGCCGAGGCGGGATTGACGGCGCAACCTCCCGCGCGACACCGAGGCTCCGCCATCGGAGACCTGAACGGCGATGGGCGGTTGGACGTCGTCGTGAGTGCGCTCAGCGCGCCGGCGGAAGTCTGGATCAACCAAAGCCCGGGCAACAACCATTGGCTGGAGTTCAAGCTACAGGGAACCAGGAGCAACCGCGACGGAATCGGGGCAAGAATCAAGCTCGTCACCAAGTCCGGAGCGCAGTACAACCAGATGACCACCAGCGCGGGTTATGCCTCGTCGAGCGCCGGTCCGGTTCATTTTGGACTGGGAGCCAATGCTTCAGCAGATCTGGTCGAAATCCGCTGGCCTTCGGGCGTCGTGCAGCAACTGCACGACGTGGCGGCAGACCGGATCATCGTGGTGAAGGAACCAGACCGATAGCAGACCTGCATCTGAAGGCGTTTCTTGTAGAGGAAGGCACGACTGGGAAGGGCACGACTTCAGTCGTGCCGAAAGTGGCCCGGAAAAATCCCTCTGACCCTCAGCGGCTGAAGCCGCCTTACTCTGCAGCGGTTGCGGCACGTGTGAACTCGTGCCCTTCCCGGTTTCGGTTGGCGATCTACAGCAATCCGAGAAGTGCTTTAGCCGATCGCGGGGCTGGTCGAACCATCATGTCAAACTGGCTTCAACCCTAATCCTGGCCCCTCGGGAAGAATCAGTTTCCCCTTCTGAACGGTGACGCCAGTGTAGGGATCGTTGGCGATGAGCAAGTTTCCATCCAGGTCGGCATAGTCGACCAGCGGCGAAAGATGCGCCGCTGCGGTGACGCTGACCGAACTCGAAACCATGCAGCCGAGCATGGTTTTCATCCCCAGGGACTTGGCCACGTAGATCATGCGCAGAGATTCCTGTATGCCGCCACACTTGTCGAGTTTGACGTTGACTCCGTCATAAGCGTCGATCAACTTGCGGATGGAGCTGGCACTTACGGCAGCCTCATCGGCGATGATCGGCAGGTGCACACGGCTTCTCACCCATCGGGTTTCTTCGATCATTTCCGCCGGCATGGGTTGCTCGATGAATTCCACGCCCTGCGATTCCAGCCAGTTGATTTTGCGGACGGCTTCCTCCTTGTCTTTCCAGCCCTCGTTGGCATCCACGCGCAGCGGTTTCTTGGTCACGCTGCGCACGGCGGCGATGGTAGCTTCGTCCGTGTCCAGACCAACCTTGATCTTGAGCACCGGAAATGACTCCGCCTCCCGGACCTTCTGCCGCGTGATCTCCGGCGTATCAATGCCGATAGAAAAAGTCGTAATCGGAGTATCTGCCGGATCGAGTCCGAGCAGTTGGTACAGCGGCACATTCATTTTCTTTCCGGCCCAATCCATCAGCGCGATATCCAAAGCTGCTTTAGCAGCAAATTGGCCGGGCATCGCCCGAAAGACATCCGTCATTGTCTTTTCAAAATGCCAGGGATTCACCGTCTGCAAAAGGGGAAGAATCGACGCGATGGCCTTCTTCCCGTCTTCGGCGTTCTCGTGATATCGAACAATCGGAGCCCCTTCTCCAACCCCGGTGACTCCATCGCTGGAGAGACGAACCTGGAGGGTATCGCGGTACTCGCTCGACGACATGGTGGTGGTCCATGTGTGCCGCAACTTGAGCCGCGTAATGCTCGCGTCCCAACTGCAGGCCGGACGTTCTTGTGCCAGCCCGGGCAGCGATACCCAGTTCGCCAAAACCGATCCTGCACCCAAACCCCCAGTCGCCTTGAGCCACTGTCTCCGGTTCACGTGATCCCTCCTGGACGAAGAATACGAACACTCATGAAGCGTCCGTCGAATCTCCGCCTGATGCAACGACCGATTCTACGGCCTGGTTCACATTCTCTCAATGCCACGCGGTTTGAAACGGCCGACGTCGTGCCGAGAGCGCAGGCTCAGCCCGTGCTTGCTCTGGCCCAGCAGATCGATTATAAGGAGCATTCCATGTACACCGTCATCGAGCAATTCAAGTCGCTGGTGGAAGCGGTCAAGAGATCTGAGAGACTTCAATCCATGTCCCGATTGATCACGGCAATTCTGCGGATCACCATTTTCGCGTTGCTGATTCAGTTCATCACGAAAGGGGCCTGGGCGCTGCCTCCGGCCGCATCGCCCAAGGGCTGCCAAGTGCAAGCTGTTGACTATGAGGGATGGAAAGCCCAAGAGCTATTCAATGAATGGGTTCATGTGATCATCGTGCCTCAACTCGGCGGACGGGTGATGCAGGTTAAATTCGGCGAACACGATTATCTCTTCGTGAATGCCCGGTACAAGGGACAGTACATTCCTCCCGCGGCAGCCGCCAAGACAGCTCACTGGATCAACTACGGCGGCGACAAGCTGTGGCCGCTGCCGGAGGGCCAGGGCGACGCGGAGCACTGGCCGGGGCCGGTGTCGGATGTGCTTGACGACGGCGAATACAGTTTCCGCATTGTCTTAGAGAAAACTGCATGCACCGTTCGCCTCGAAGGTCCGTCGGATTTATCTACGGGACTGCAGTATTCGCGCGAGATTGCCATCGGCACTTCTTCGCCGGAGATTTCGTTCCACGCGGAAATGAAGAATGCCAGCGACCACCCCATCCGCTGGTCGGTTCAGTCGGTGACCCAATACGACACTGCTGACACACAAGACAGAACGCGGTACAACCACGATTTCTGGGCGTTCGCACCCACAAACCCGCAGAGTGCCTTCGTTGACGGTTATCTGGTGCGCGCCGGCCTGGCGGACGACCCTTCGTTTTCCGTCAAAGACGGTTGGTTCACTCTGCACTGGCTGTATCTGGAAAACGAAGTCTGGCTCGACTCCGATGCGGGTTGGATTGCGGTCGTGGATGATTCCTCGCAATTCGGCATGATTGAAAAATTCCACTACGTCAAGGATGCCGGATATCCGGGGCGGGCATCGGTCATCTTCTACAAGAACGGCGGGGCACTCGAACTGGACGCTAGCGGCATGCCCCGGCTTCGCTCTTCCGATCCGCAGCGCGCGCCGTACTATATGGAGGCAGAGCTCAACAGCCCAATGATTCGCCTGGAACCGGGAGCTTCTTCCGCATTTGATACCAAGTGGTACCCGGTGCGTGCGGACAAGAACCTGAAATATGTGGGGTCGGCTGGAGTGGTTGAGATTTCGCTGACCGCGGTCCTCGAATCAGACGGAATACGGCTCGCAGGCAAGTTTGGCGTCTTTTTCCCGGGGAAGCTGAGCGCCCGGTTTTACGATACGAGCGGCGTGGAGCAGCACATGAATCTGGGCCTGGTGGATCCGCTGCATACCGTGCAACTGAACCAGACGATTCAGGTAGCTCCCAAAGTAGTTCGCGTCTCCTTGCAGCTCGATGATGAGCAGGGCGCGGACCTTGGTGTCTTGAGCGAGGCTGAAGTTACCCAGTAGCAAACGACCAAATCATGGCGAAACTGAACATCAAAGCAAAACACGACTGCATGTGGGATATGGTCAGCCTGGGAGAAGTCATGCTGCGCCTCGATCCAGGCGACGAGCGCATTTCCAACACACGTCATTTCCGCGCCTGGGAGGGCGGCGGCGAATACAACGTGGCCCGCGGCCTTCGGCGCTGCTTCGGAATGGAAACGGCCATCGTCACCGCCCTCGCGGATAACTCCGTCGGCCGTCTCGTCGAAGACCTCATGCTGCAAGGGGGAGTTAGCCAGAAGTATGTCCGCTGGGTGCCTTTTGATGGAGTCGGGCGCACCGTGCGCAACGGATTGAATTTTACCGAACGCGGATTTGGCATACGTCCTGCGCTCGGCTGCTCCGATCGCGGCCACACCGCTATCTCGCAGCTGAAGCCGGGCGAAATCGATTGGGATCAGATTTTTTCCAAGGATGGAGCACGCTGGTTTCATACCGGAGGAATTTTCTGCGCGCTTTCCGAAACCACGCCGCTTGTGGCCTGCGAAGCTATGGAAGCGGCTAAGCGCGCTGGCACGGTTGTCTCCTGCGATTTGAACTACCGTGCTTCGCTCTGGAAGTCGATCGGTGGAAAAGCGAAGGCTCAGGAGACGAACCGCCGTCTGGCGCCTCTGGTCGACGTGATGCTGGGCAACGAGGAGGACTTCACGGCCGCGCTGGGCTTTTCGGTCTCCGGCTTGGACGAACATCACTCCCGGCTGGAGGCAGCCGGGTTCAAGCAGATGATTGAAAACGTTGTGAAGGAGTATCCGTCGCTGGCCGTGATTGCGACTACTCTTCGTCATGCGAAGACTGCCACGCTGAACGACTGGGGAGCGCTCTGTTATTACGATGGCAAGTTCTACGACGCGCCGGTGCGCGAAAATTTGGAGATCTATGATCGCGTGGGCGGCGGCGACTCCTTTGCTTCAGGATTGATCTACGGATTCCTGTCGGGCAAAGACCCGCGGTGGTCGGTCGAATGCGGGGCCGCGCATGGCGCCCTGGCAATGACCACGCCGGGCGACACCACCATGGCAACGCTCGCTGAAGTCATGCAGGCCATGACATCAAAGACCGCGCGGATCGAGCGCTGAGAGAAGCCGGCAGCCGGTTATTACGCAGGCTGGGAACATTATGACCATTGACGATGTGATTCGCAGGATCGGAGAAATCGGAATCGTCCCCGTAGTCCGGGCATCGACCATCGATGAAGCAATGCGCGCCGTCCAGGCCATCTGCGCCGGCGGGATTCCAGTTGTCGAAATCACCATGACTGTTCCGAATGCGATGTCGGTGATCCGCGAGGTAGCGCAGCAGTACGAAGGCAAGGTGCTAATTGGAGCCGGGACCGTGACTACTGCCGAACAGGCCGAGTTGTGCATCCGGGCCGGAGCTGAGTTCCTCGTAAGCCCGGGTTTGGCGACTTCGGTTCTCTCGGTTGCGCAAACCTGCGCGAAATTAGCCATTCCGGGGGCGCTGACTCCAACCGAACTCATGAATGCTCACGATCATGGCGCGCGGCTGGTGAAGATCTTCCCTTGCGGGAATGTGGGAGGCGCCAAGTACTTGCGGTCCCTGAAAGCTCCGTTTCCCAACGCGTCATTGATTCCGACTGGAGGCGTAAACGCGGCCAACGCCGGCGAGTTCATTGCGGCCGGAGCCTTCGCCCTGGGCGTGGGTGCAGATCTGGTGGATACGGCAGCGTTGCGTGCCGGGAATTTGGAGAAGATCACATCGGGTGCGCGTGAGTTGGCGCAGGCTGTCGCTTCCGCGCGGGCAGCGTTGCCCGAGAAAAAGGCGCTTTGATCTCAAGCGAGTCAGAAACGCATTTCAGAAACGCATTACTGATTGACGCCGCTGGCCAGCACACCGCCATCCACGGGCAACACGGCGCCGGTGACAAAACTGGCGGCATCCGAGGCCAGGAAAACTGCCGCTCCGATCAGTTCTTCGAGCGCGCGTTTCGTGATGCCAGCCGCATTGACCAGGATGTGTACCTTGCCGCACGCCGGCGAAGGGTCGGCGGTCGACATTGGTACATTGTATGCAATGTTTGCAGGACTTCCCGCCTGGCCCTCGGGTGTGGACGTCCCCCCACCATACGAAAACCCAACAACATGCAGTCCCTGCAATAAGTTATAGACAATGTTCCGAATTGGCCAGAGTCGACACCGACAAAAATATGTCTTGACACCATATGTGCATAAGAGGTTTGTATTGCCGTTGAAACAAAGGCGCCCCAATTGGAGGGGCCACCTCATGTCCGCCGCCAACGGGTGCCGAACTTCGCCTCGAGTTCTCTGCGGCGTGTTCTGGTTCATGCGCAGCGCCGTAGCCTCACTCCTCGCCCTGTTGTGTTACTCCGCCACGGCCGGTGGAAACAGCCGGTGCGCCGGCGCCTCGTTGCGCGGCAGATACAGGCACTCGCAATGGCGGGATCGGCCTGCACTCTGGATTTGTTGCCTTGTTTTGCTTCTCCTCCTGGGCCGCGCCATTTCTCCGGCGCAGACCGCAATATCCGTGCCCATTCACGGCGTCACCGTGGACGATCGCAACGACATTCGAGACGACGTCTTCCTCAAGAAGTTGCTCCCATCGCTAGGCCATCTCTCAGTAACACCGACTACCCGGATCGTCTATGCGCCGGGAAATAAGAACGGCTCCTTTTCCGCGAATTCGTACCTCGACGCCACCACGCAGATTCGAGGCGCAGGACCTGTTCTCGGCCAGCCCGTAGATTCCTTCTACATGAAATGCTTCACGCCGGCTGAGTACCTCAACCGCTTCAAGGGTTACGTGAACACGCTGGGCAAGGTCGTCGACATCTGGGAAGTGGGTAATGAAATCAACGGGGAGTGGCTCTTCGGTACCACGGAAGAGTGCGTGCCACAGGCGTCGGTGAAAACCACCTCGCAGGCGGATGTTGTGACCAAGATGACGGACACCTACGACTACCTAAAATCCCAGGGCAGAGTCACAGAGTTGACGCTTTACTACAACACGCCGTGTGTCAGGCCCGCTGCCAACGAGATGTTCGGTTGGGTGAACGATCACGTCCCGGCACGCATGAAGACTGGGCTGGATTACGTGCTGGTGAGCTATTACGAATTGGATTGCAACGGAATCAGGCCCGACTGGCAGCAGGTTTTCACCCAACTGGCCGCGCTGTTTCCAAACGCCAAGTTGGGGTTCTCCGAGTTCGGATGGTCAGACTCCAGGCCTGCGGACGAGTCGGTCATCAAGGATCTGATCAGCAGAACTTATGCCGTTCATCCCAACGTTCCGAACTGGGTAGGCGGTGGATTCTATTGGGAGTTTGCCATCGACATGGTTCCTTACGATCCCGCTTCCGGGTCATTGTGGAGCACGATCGATGCGGCATTGAAGAACCAGAAGTAAGGATTGTCAGCGTGGCACGAGCAGCCGGCGGTGCCTTTACACCGTGCGTGGGCTCGCCAGCTTGCGCGTAATTGGCGAAAAACATAAAACGAGTTTGGAGAAACAAGGAGACCCGCGATGACCGCAATTACTACGTCGAATGTCGTATCCCGGGACCGCAGTTGGCAGAGGGCCTCGATCCTTCCCGTTGACGGTGGCTTCATACTATCGGCCCTCATGGCGGTGGTCCTATTAGTGGCGTTCGCTACTCCGGCGCACGCCCAACTCTATGCCGGATCGGTGACCGGCGTTGTGAAGGACTCATCGGGAGCAATGATCGCGGGAGCAACCGTCACGCTGGTGGACGAGGAAAGAGGCTTTTCCTTTACCGCCACGACGGATGCCAGCGGCCGCTATCTTTTCCGTAGCGTCCCGCCGGCGACCTATCGGCTCTCCGTCAAGATGACTGGATTCAAGAATGAGTCTCGCGGCGGCATTCGCGTGGACGTGGGTCAAAACGTATCAGCGGACTTTGTCCTGCAGGTTGGTGCCGGAAAAGAAACGGTGAATGTTTCTGCCGAGGCCCCCTTGCTGGCCACCCAGGATGCGACCACCGGGCAGGTGGTGGATCGGAAGTTCATCAACGACCTTCCTTTGAACGGCCGCGACGTTTGGGGTCTGGCATTTCTCGCGCCCGGCGTTACGGAAGTGGATGCCTCATGCATCGGTTGCTCGGCCAACAACTTTATTTCGAACGGCACGCGCAACGCCACCGCGGACATTCTGATGGATGGAGTGACCACTACGAATTACGAGCAGAACAGCGGCATCCGCGTGGATACCTACACGCCCTCGGTTGATGCCGTCGAAGAATTCAACGTGCAGGAAACGAATTTCAGCTCCGAATACGGTTTCAGCGGAGCAACCATCGTCAACATGGTTACGCGCTCGGGCACCAACGACTTTCACGGAGGCTTGTACGAGTTTCAGCGCTATTACAAGACAGACGCGAACAGCTGGTTTAACAACCAGCAGGGAATCCCTATTCCCGCGCTGCGCCGCAGCAATTTTGGGGGAACAGTCGGTGGGCCAATCTTCAAGAACAAGACATTCTTCTTCTTCGACTACGAAGGTGTGCGTGAGGATAGCCAGGCAGGGCCTGTCTTCTACGGTGTCCCCAGCGACGCCGAGCGGGCGGGCAATTTCGGCGAACTCTGCGGCGGGGATGGTCCCAACGGGCCTGTGCCGGGTGCGTCGTTCGATGCGAACGGCATTTGTTCCGATCCCGCAGGCCAGCTCTGGGATCCGTACTCCGGCTACATAAACCAGACCGCGGGCCTCGTGATGCGCAACGTACCTATCCCCTTCAACGATCTCGGCAGCTACACAAGCACGGTCGACGCCAACCACCCCGGCAACTTTGTTCTGGCGAAGAATCCATCTGGTGCTCCTTACCGCCTGCCCACCGGTCCGGGAAATCTGATCGACCCGGTCGCCCAAAAGTTGATGAACTACTATCCGGAACCCAACGTCAACGTGAACAATGGGAACTACAATCCCTATGTCAACCGCGTGGACTCGGGATCAGTGAGGAGCCGCAGCGACCAGTGGGACCTGAAAATTGACTACCGCTTCAACCAGAAGAATCTGATGAGCGGCAAATACTCCCGCAACTACAGCGATTCAGGTTCCTTTAACTGCTTCGGCAACGCCGCCGATCCTTGCAGCAGCGGTCCCACCACTGGCGGCGCACATATGTTCGCGCTCAACGACACACACACCTTTAGCCCCAAGACGCTGTTGACGGTCTCCTACGGTCTGTCGCGCGGCACTTATTTTTACGCCGGAGTGCCCAGCACCTACAAGAACATATCCCCCGTGGACGCCCTCGGTGAACCGCAGTATATGAAGGATTCCGGCTACAACTGGTTTCCGGCAGTCAGTGTCGGCGGCAACTACGCCTCCGCCTCGTACTACGCCATCGGCACCAATCCCTGGACCTACGGCAAACTGGGTCAGGAAACACACCATCTGATCGGGACTGTGAGCTGGATAAAAGGCACGCACGAATTGAAGTTCGGTGCTGAGGGCCGCCTGCACCGGCTTAACTATACGCAACCTAACTACGCCCCCGGCGGGACCAACTACTTCGATCAGACCGGAACATCGAACTACCAGTACCCGGGATGCGGATCGAACTGCCTTCCCGTCGGCGGGGACGCCATGGCGACCTTCCTGATCGGTGCCCAACCGAACAGCTATGGCCAGTACGAGATCCCCAATTCGGTGGCCAGCCAGAATTTCGAGGCTGGCGGATTCGTTCAGGATAACTGGAAGACGAGCGACAAGCTGACGCTGAATCTGGGATTGCGCTACGAAGTGGTTATGCCCCGCACCGAGCGGCACAACGAGCTGAACTGGCTCGATCCCAAAGCGATATCCCCCATTACCCTCAACGGCCAAAACCTCTTGGGCGGCGAGCGGTTTGCCAATTCCAACGACCGCTATTCCTACGCTCCCTCCTACAACAACTATCAACCGCGCTTCGGCTTTGCTTATAAGCTGTTTCCCAAGATGGTTATCCGCGGCGGCTATGGCATCTATTTCTCGGCCTGGAGGGGAGCCGTGGCCGGGACGTCGGGCGTTGGCCAGCAGGGTTTCGACGAGGTCACGAACCTGGTTGCATCGTTCCAGGGTGACGGAGCCACGCCCGCGGCACGCATGAGCAATCCGTATCCCTATGGCCCGCTTAAGCCGCCGGGCAGCAGCCTGGGCCTGATGAATGATGTCGGCTATTTCGGCTACGGTCCCATCCGTTACATCAGCAACAAGGTGCCGAACGAACAGAGCTGGAGCCTGGGTGTTCAACAACAGATGCCAGGGAACATGGTGCTGGACGTGTCCTACATCGGTAAGAAAGGCACACACCTGTACTTTGCCAACGCTGGGAGCCTGAACCACTTGGGCTCCTGGGTAGAGAGTCTGCCCGTCCAAACTTCCGACCCCTGTACGGCCACCCTCACTGTGAAATGCCTTATTTACAACTATGTCACGAATCCCTTTACTGATCCCACGCTCTCCAATGCATCACAACTGATTACCGACCCGACCAATCCGCTTTTGGCAAATCTTACTGTGCCGGAAGATCAGTTGATGGTGCCTTATCCGCAATTCACCTACGGGTTCAGCGGCGACGAGCCTCCCATCGCCAACGCTTTTTATAGCGCCTTGCAAATCCGCGCGGAGAAACGTTTCTCGCATGGCCTCGAGTTCCTGGCGACTTATACGCTCTCCAAGTCCATGGACGACGCTTCCCTGACCAGCACCAACAACATTTGGCTGGGAAGCTTCGCCAGCCTGCAAAATCCCAACAATCCCAGTGGAGAGTGGAGTCTGTCCTCCTTCGACATACCACAGGTGCTGCAGTTCAGTTATACCTACGAACTTCCCATCGGGCGCGGCAAGTGGATTGGAGGAGGAATGAACTCCGTGCTCAACGCCTTCGTGGGCGGATGGCGCACCAATGGCATCTGGCGCTTCAACAGCGGGCGGCCCATCAATCCAGCGTTGTATTCGTACAACACCCTTCCTACGTACGGACCGATGCGCCCGAACATCATCGGCCTGCCGCATCGTGCCGGCGGCAAGGACTCAGACTGGATAAATCAATATTTCACAAGCGCCGATGGCAGCGCGTTCTTTGCGCAGCCAAACGACTACACGCTGGGCAACGCTCCTCGCGCCTGGGGTGCGGTGCGCAACCCCGGAGCTGAAAACGCGGATCTATCCGTCTTCAAAGAATTCGCCATGGGCGGGATTCGCGAAGGGATGCGGCTGGAGTTTCGCTTCGAGGCCTTCAATGCCTCCAATCACCCGCAGTTCTGCGGACCGGACACAGGCTTTGGGGATCAGAATTTTGGCAAGATCTTCTACACCTGTAACGCCCCGCGCCAACTGCAACTGGCGCTGAAGCTTTATTGGTAGAGGAGCAGCGGGCGACTGATTCTTCGATGCGCGCACGGGCCTGCCGCAACTCTGAAGTCTGAAGAGTCGGCAACTGGACCGATGCCCGGATCTGCGACCCGGAAGTCATTCGCCAAGGCGCCGCGCCTCAGCAAGCGTCGCTGCGCCATTTCACGAGGCTAAAGGCCGCAAGACAGTTGTACAATCGTTGCAGTTCCAGAAATCGACAATGAAATGCCGCATCATTCCGCAGACTCCCACTGAACAGAACCAGCTAAACAGAATAGATTCAATTCCCACACTTTAGAGGACTCATGACGCTGCTGGCCGATGAACGCTCGCGACAGAACACAAAAAGCGGTAATGGCACGAATCGTCTGGACGGGCATTCCCTGACCATTGAAGACGTAGTGGCCATCGCGCGGAACCGGCAAAGAATCAGCCTGCACCCAGATGCCGTCGCCCGCATCAACCAGTGCCGCGGCATGCTGGAGCGCAAAATCCACTCGCACGAAATCATGTACGGCGTGAACACGGGCATCGGGGAGCTTTCCGAGGTGGTGCTCACTCCCGAGCAGGTCGAGCAATATCAGAAATTCCTGCTCTACTCTCACGCCGCCGGTTGCGGCGATCCATGCACCGAGGAGAACGTGCGGGCGGCGATGCTTTCCCGCCTCAACACGCATTGCTGGGGGCATTCCGGGATCCGCCTCGAAGTGGTTCAGACGCAGGTTGAGATGCTCAATCGCGGAGTCACTCCCGTGGTGTGCCAGAAGGGATCGGTCGGAGCTTGCGGTGATCTGTCGCCCATGGCGCAAATGGCGATCACGCTCATGGGCGAGGGAGAAGTTTTTTATCAGGGAAGAAGGTTGCCGGCAAAACAGGGAATGGCCGAGGCTGGTATTCCGACCATCGTTTTTCGCGAACGAGACGGACTGGCGGCCATCAATGGCTCCAACTTCATCAGCGGGATGGGCTGCCTTGAGCTGAGCGATGCCGAGTGCTGGCTGAGAACACAGGAAGTCGCGCTGGCCATGACTCTGGAAGCGCTCAACGCCAACATGAAAGCGTACGATCCACGGGTGCATGCGGTGCGCGGCTATCCCGGCGCGCAGGAATGCGCAGAAAACATCCGTAAACTCACCGATGGATCAGAGATGCTGCAGCGGCCAGGCAAGAAAGTGCAGGATGCCTATTCGCTGCGCTCCAGTCCGCAGGTTATCGGGGCGGCAAGAGAGGCGTTCAAATGGGCGCGCTACATGCTCGAAATCGAGCTTAACCACGCCGCTGATAACCCAACATTTTTCCCGGATGACGACACCGTACTGACCGGGGCTAATTTCCAGGGAACGCCGATGGCTTTCGCGCTGGAAACGGTCGGCATGTCCGTGACCACGGTGGCCACGCTCTCGGAGCGGAGATTGAACCGTCTGCTGAACCCGCATCTGTCGATGGGCTTGCCTGCGTTCCTGACTAAAGGAGCCGGCATGTTCTCGGGGCTGATGCTCACGCAATACACGGCGGGGGCGTTGGTTTGCGAGAATCGTGTGCTAAGCCATCCTGCCGCCACCGGATCCATTCCTGCCGCAGCCGACCAGGAAGATTTCGTATCCATGGGAATGACCACCGCGATCAAAACGCGGCAGATCATCGAGAACGCGTGGTACGTGGTGGCAATTGAGTTGATGGCTGCTGCGCAGGCTTTTGATTTCCGCGCTCCCGCGAAGCCTGCGCCGGCTACTCAGGCTGCCTACGAAGCGGTCCGCAAGCGCGTCAAGAAACTCGAGGAAGATCGACCGTTGTTTGACGACATCAACACCCTCGCGAAAGCCGCGAAGGATGGCGAAATCCTCGAGGCTGCGACAAGAATCGTACCCGAGTTGAAATAAAGGCGCGAAAGCCGCTTACGGCATTTCAGGGAGATGGCCCGGATACTTATCGTTGGCGTTGGCAATCCTCTCCGTTCCGATGACGGGTTGGGCTGGCACGTCGCGCGCGAACTTTCCCGCGAAGTGCTGGACGATGAAATTCACGTCATCGCTACGCAGCAGTTGACGCCCGAGATATCCGATTTTGCGAGCCACGCGCAGCAGGTTTTGTTCATTGATGCGGCCCATGGCGGCAAACCGGGAACGTTCAAATGCGAACGGATTATGCCTTCCGCCGCGCCCAGTCGACATTCTCATGACTTATCGCCCGCAGGCATTCTGCAGTTGGCGCAGGAGCTTTACGGCCGCTGTCCTCCCGCATATCTGCTCACGATCGCAGGAGAGTCCTTTGCCACCGGCGACGCTTTGTCGGCTGCAGTGGCCGCCTCCGTACCTGCTTTGAAGGCGCAAATTTGCCATTTCATGGATCGCCGCGGAGAAGAGGACCCCGGGTAGTATTCGGCCCGCTACGGCGAATCCAGCGAACCCTTACAACTGGTCCCGAAAGAGTTCGTGGGTTTCGACCCGGTGAGCGCCTTTGACGAGTACAAAGCGGGGGTGTCCGCAGGTGCGGCATCGGGGAAACTTTCTGCCTTTGATGCAGGTTACTTCGTGCTCCGGCGCGTGCGCCGGGTCGTGGGTGACTTTGTAAATCCCAGACCTCAGGCAGACGTCAGTTGCCTTGAATTCATCACCAGCCTGTACCGCCATTCTTCCTCCGTTTCGAAATTCAATTTGCCACTTCGTCCAGCAGGCGCCCTTCGGCGTCCAGCAACCGGATCCGCATCGCCAGCGAACCGTCGGCGTGGGTCGAACAGCTCAGGCAGGGGTCATAGGCGCGCACGACCGCCGAGACGTGGTTGAGCATTCCCTCATTCAGTTTTGTTCCGTCGACGTAGTGGGCTGCAACCTGCTGAACGCTTCGTCCGATCGCCAGGTTGTTGTGCCCGGTGGCTACGATCAGATTGGCCCAGGTAATGGCCCCTTCTTCGTTGACCTTGTAGTGATGAATCAGGGTCCCACGCGGCGCCTCGATCATTCCCACGCCTTCCAGAGCGTTCACTCCGGCGGTCGCGCGCACGTGCGTGTCGAGAATATGCGGATCGTTCAGCAACATCTCGATCTTTTCCAGCGCGTGCGTGATCTCAATCAGCCGTGCGTAGTGATACAGAAATGCGCTGTGGGCAACTGCCCCGAAGCGTTCGTGGAACTCACGGAACTCGGCGTCCGCCGCGGGGGTTCCGCAGGCTCCGGCCGCGTTGAGTCGCCCCAGCGGACCGACACGATAAACGCCCCCCGGAAAGCCTTGCGGTATGAAATATGGAGCTTTCAGGTAGGACTCGCGCAGGCTGGCTTCGCCGATCCACTGCTTGTAATCCTCGGCAGCGATCTGGTCCTCGATAATCTCGCCCGACGCCCCGCGAAAACGCAGATTGCCATCGTAAAACTGCAGGTTGCCTTTCCCATCCACCAGCCCCGCGTACATGGTGGGGAACGAGCCAAAGACGCTGATCTCTTCCTTGTAGTTATCGAGCGCCCCCTTGAAGAAACGCATGGTGCGTTCGGTAATCGCTCTGGCCGACGGCAGTTCGGAGAGAATGTGGTCGCGCACCTGCGGCGCCAGCGGCGTTTCCACTCCTCCGGGCACAATCCAGGAGGGATGTACACGTTCCTGTGCCAGTCCCTCGACAATGTGCAGACCGAACTTGCGCAATTCAATTCCGTCGCGCGCCAGTTCGGGATGATCGGCGATGACACCCATGACATTGCGCGTAGCCGGGTCGCTGTTCATGCCGAGCAGAAGGTCGGGAGCCGACAGATAGAAGAAGCTCAGGGCATGGGATTGCACCATCTGCGCACAATGCACCAGTTCCCGCAACTTGCGCGCCGCGGGGGGAATTCTCACCGCCATGATCGCGTCGCAAGCCTTGGCGGAGGCCAGCAGGTGGCTGATCGGACAAATCCCGCAAATCCGTGCCGTGATCCCCGGCATCTCATAGAAGGGGCGCCCTTCGGTGAACTTCTCGAAGCCGCGAATCTGGGTGACATGAAATTCTGAACTGGCCACGTGGCCTTCCCCGTCCAGATGAATGGTGATTTTCCCGTGTCCTTCAATGCGGCTGATGGGTTCGATGGTGATGCGCTTGGTCACGCGTCGCTCCTTATCCAAACTTCACCGGCTGGCTGGCTTCCGGCTTCCGCCCTTCCAGCAAGTCGGTAATCAGTCCCAGAATCGTTTTGGCGGGCGGCGGGCAGCCCGGAAGCCAATAGTCGACTTTCACAAACTCACGCAGCGGCCGCGCCTGTTTCAACAACGCGGGTACCCGGTCGGTGGGAATCAACTTTCTCTCATCGGCTCCGTCAATGTAAACGCGCTGCAGCAGTTTGTTCACGGGAATGTTGTTGCGCATCGCGGGCACGTTCCCCGCTACGGCGCAGTCGCCCAGCGAGACCAGCACTTGCGTCCGCTGGCGGATCTTGCGGATTTTGTTCAGATCATCCTGCGAACTCACCGCGCCTTCGACCAGGGTGACATCGACGTCCTCGGGAAACTCCTGAGCGTCCACCAGGGGGCCGTACACGATGTCAATCTTGCGGCCCAGCGAAATGATGGCCGCATCCATGTCGAGCAGGGACATGTGGCATCCCGAGCAGCCATCCAGCCACACGGTCGCCACTTTCGCCTTCTTCATACCTGCACTCCTCTTCTGTGCGCCAGCGAGGTAATGGTGCCAAGCTTCTTCACCATTTCCTCGACCGCCCAGCCTTTCTCCGCCAGCGCCCCGGTGGGACACGCCTGCACACATTTGCCGCAGTTGGTGCAACTCGCGCTCTGTCCCCACTTTTCATTCATTTCGCTGGTCACGCGCGCGTGAATGCCCCGTGACGTAACATCCCAAACGTGCGCGCCTTCGAGTTCCGCGCACACCCGCACGCAGCGCGTGCACAGAATGCAGCGGTTGTGGTCGAGAACGTAGCGCGGATGGGATGTGTCCACGCTCAGCTTGGGATAGTTGTAGGCAAATTCGACCGTGTTTACCCCCAGCGCGGTCGCCATGGATTGCAGTTCGCAATGCCCATTCGATACGCACACCGAGCAGATGTGATTGCGCTCGATCAGCAGCAACTGCACCGACATGCGGCGATAGCGGGTCAGCCGAGCCGAGTTGGTAGTCACCGACATTCCGTCCTGGATGGGCGTGGTGCACGCCGGAAACAACCGGTCCACACCCGACACTTCCACCAGGCAAACCCGGCAAGCTCCCACCGACGTCAGACCATCCAGGGCGCAAAGCGTGGGAATATATTTCCCGTTCGCCTTGGCCGCCTCGAGGATCGTCTGGCCCTCCTCGGCGGTGATCAGTTGCCCGTCGATGCGGATTGACAGCTTCTTCTGTGCCAAGACTGGCTCCTTTCACTTCCCGTACAGCTAGCCCACAGCGACGGCTTTCACGTCGCAGCGCAGACAACGGCAAGCTTCATCGTGCGCGGTCTCCTGGTCCAACCCGGAGACCACCTCATCCTGCGAACGCACGCGGGCGGCTGCCGGCAAATGCGTTCCCGAATGCCGGCGGCTGGGACTGGGCTCCTCGGGCGGGACCTGCTCGTATTCGAATTCGGGGAACAGGCTGCTCCAGCGCTCCCCTTCCATCAGTTGGCGGTCAATGTTGCGGGCTGCCTGCTTGCCATAGCCCATCGCGCCGGAAACATTGGACGCGCCGCTCACCACATCACCGCCGGCATAAAACTTGGCGCGGCTGGTTTCCAGCGTGAAACGGTTCACTTCGATCGTTCCCGCCTTTTTCAGCGCCATCCCGGACTCCTTGGCGAATTCCGCGTCCACGCCCTCACCCACCGCCAGAATCACGGAATCACAATCAAAACGCTGGATCTGACCCGTCGAAACCGGCTTCCTTCGACCCGAGGTGTCATAAGCACCCAGCCGCGTGGTCACGATTTCAATCGCCTTCACGTTGCCCTTGGCGTCGCCGACGATGCGGTGGGGAGCGGCCAGAAAAACGAACCTTGCGCCTTCCTCCCTGGCCGCGTTGGTTTCCTCTTCGATGGCAGGCATATCTTTGCGCTCGCGCCGGTAGAAAACCGTTGCCTCCGCTCCCTTGCGCAGGGTGGTGCGCGCCGAATCAATGGCGGCATTGCCGCCTCCGATAATGGCGACTCTCCGGCCCAGGGCCACGTTCTCGCCAGCGGCCGTGGCTTCCAGGAAGTTCAAGGCGCCGTACACACCTTTCAATTCCGTACCGGGCTGATCCACCCCGCTTTCTTTCCACGTCCCCACGGAAACGAAGATCGCGTCGAAATGATCGTCCAGTTCGCCAAACGTGAGATCGGTTCCCAACCGCGTGTTGAAGATGAACTTCACGCCCATCCGTTCGATGAGCGAGATTTCGCGGCTCAAAATGCTCTTCGGCAGCCGGTATTCGGGCAGCGCGAAGCGCAACATCCCACCCGCCTCGGGTTTGCTGTCGTACACCGTGACGTCGTGGCCGAGCAGAGCCAGATAAAAGGCAGCGGTCAGCCCGGCCGGTCCCGCGCCCACGACTGCGATCTTGCGCCCGGTCGGTTCCAGCTTGCGCGCCACCACCGCCTTGACCATCGCTTCGTATTTATCGGACTGGAAAATGGAATCGGCGATGAAGCGGTGCACCTCGCGCATGTTCACTGGTTGATCCAGGGTCTGGCGCCGGCAGCGGTTGTCGCAGGGATGCTGGCACACTCTGCCCGTCGAGGAAGGCAGTGGATTGTCGAGAATGACCGACAGGAATGCCTGCTCCAGTTGCCCCTCTTTATAGAGCTGGAGGAACCGCGGGATGTTCATGTGCAGCGGGCAGCTATTCTCGCATGGCGACAGGGCCAGTTCTTCGCACACGCCGGCCACGCAGCGCCGGGCAAGAATGTGGTCCTCGAACTCGCTGCGGAAATGGCGCAGCGTGGTCAGTACCGGATTGGGCGCCGTTTGCCCCAGCCCGCACAACGAGCAGTCGCGGATGTAGCGGCTCAGTTCATCGAGCAGTTCAATGTGGTGCGTCGTGCCCGCTCCTTCCGTGACGCGGTTCAGGATGCGCAGGCACTTGTTGAGACCGACCCGGCAGGGGATGCACTTGCCGCACGACTCCGAGTGCGTGAACTCGATGAAGTAGCGGGCCACATCCACCATGCAGTTGTCTTCATCCATCACCACCATGCCGCCCGATCCCATGATCGAGCCCAACTGCGCCAGGTTTTCGTAATCCACCGGGGTTTCGAACATCTCGTGCGGAATGCACCCGCCGGAAGGACCGCCGGTCTGCACCGCCTTCACCTGCCGGCCTTCGGCCGCGCCGTCTCCGATGTCGTAAATGAACGTCTTCAGCGATGTGCCCAGTGGCATCTCCACCAGGCCCGTATTCTTGATTTTGCCGACCAGCGAGAAGACTTTCGTCCCCGAACTCTTGGGGCTGCCGGTTTCGGTAAACCATGCCGGCCCGCGCATGACAATGGGCGCGATGTTGTACCAGGTCTCGACGTTGTTGATGTTGGTGGGCTTGCCCCACAAACCCTTCTGCGCCGGGAACGGCGGCCGCGGCCGGGGACGGCCCGCCTCACCTTCCAGCGAAGCGATCAGCGCCGTCTCTTCGCCGCACACGAATGCGCCTGCACCTTCTACGAGGGAAATGTCGAACTTGAATCCGCGCCCGAGGATGTTCTCCCCCAGCATGCCGCATTCTCGCGCCTGTTCGATAGCCCGGTTCAGGCGATGCACCGCCAGCGGATATTCCGCCCGCACATAGATGATTCCCTCGCTGGCGCCCATCACATAGCCGCCGATAATCATGCCTTCCAGCAGCGCATGAGGATCGCTTTCAATTTCGTTGCGGTTCATGTACGCGCCGGGATCGCCTTCATCGGCGTTGCAGATGATGTACTTCGGCTCGGCCTTGGCCTTGGCCAGGAACTCCCACTTGTTGCCCGTCAGATAGCCGGCCCCGCCCCGCCCGCGCAGCTTCGAGGCTTTGATCTGCTCGATCACCGCCTCCGGATGCGCGTCAATCAGCACCTTGTACAGCGCCTGGTAGCCGCCCACGGCGATGTACTCCTCGATGTCATCCGGATTGATGATCCCGCAATTCCGCAGCACGATTTTCCGCTGGCCCTTGAAAAACGGAACCTCATTCCACGCCTGCACCTCGGGATAGCCCTCGCCATATCTCACGTGCCCGGTCAGGTGGTCCCACTCTTCGATCTTGCAGTAGACGAGATCGGGAGACAGGTTGCCTTCCGCAATATCTTCCAGAATGCGGTTGGCGTCATTGGCCTGCACTTTCCGCAAAATCACCAGCGGTTTTCCCGGCAGGCGCACGCTGACCAGCGGTTCCTGGAAGCAGGCGCCGAAACATCCCACGGGCGCCAGCATGACATCGGCTCCGCTGCGCTCGATCGCTTCGGAAAACGCCTGGTAGAGACCCTCGGCGCCGTTGCCGCGCCCGCACGTCCCCATGCCCACGGTCAGTCTGGGCACCGCCGGCACCAGCTTGGCCAGCCCGGCCTCACGCACTGTGTTAAACGCTCCAATATCCTGAATCCGGGGCATCGCTCACTCTCCCCCTTGAATCGTGGCAATCTCGCGCTGTACCGTGCGTTCCGTCGCGTGTCCGCAGATGCGGTGATTCACCTCCACCACCGGAGCCATCGCGCACTGCCCGAAGCAAGCCACCGTCCGCACCGTGAACTTTCCGTCCGGAGTGGTCAGCACCAGCTTGTCCGCCTCGTTCCCGTTACTCTCGTCATCTTCCAGCCCCAGGCCCAGATCCAGCCGCGCCCCCTGCAGCAGATTGCGCGAGCCGCGGGTGTGGCACGCTGTGCCGCGGCAGATGCAGATGGTGTGTTCTCCCTGCGGCTGCAGATTGAACAGGGCATAAAAGGTGGCCACGCTGTAGATCCGTGAAAATGGCGTTCTGGTCTTCACGGCGATGTAGCGCAGCGTCTCGACCGGCAGATACTTGTGCGGATTTCTCTCCTGCACCGCTTCGAGAATCCCCAGCAGCGCCCCGGGACGTCCGGTGCTCTCAGCTACCAGTTTGTCAATAAAAGCTTGCTCGTCGGTTGGAAGATGCACTTGCAGAGGTGTGGACATCGCATTCCTTTCCGCAAATTCCCCTGTCTAAGAACATAGCGAGTCGGGGTCAGTGCCGGCCAGAACTACAAACACGCATCTAAGTGATGTGAATCACAACCCCCGATCAGGCAGCGGGCAGTAACTGTGACCTTCGGGAGCATCTTGCAAGTGCAGGGCCAGCAACCTCGTTCATAGCCGCATTTTTGTTCTCTTCGCGTGATTTGTCCCATTTTGGGCATAACGATCATCTGTAGACACTATCGGGCTGGTGGCTTAGCTGACGCGTGTGATTTCGCGCACAATTTGCTTTTTGCTGGTCGCTTACAGTCCGCGGCTGCGCCGCATCAGCTTTCGGGCGATCCTTGGACGAAGCACTGACGATTGGATGGGAACGTTTTCGATGGCGGTGACTTAATTGGGCATGAGGGGATTCTAACGTCGCCTGCACGCCGCGAGACGAAGTGTTCGCTTAAGAGGCGAGTGGTTTCTGTGGACGGGCGGATTCGATCCCGAAATGGGAGCGAGCCGCATTAGCTTCTCTGCAGAAAGTAGCCCCCCTTCGACCGGGTCGGTTCGGACCATACCGAGTCGAAGAGGGGGCGATGTTAGCCTTTTGTTATCTGTGCTGTTTTTGTTGTATCCGCTGTTGCTGCTGCGTGTGTTTCTCGGACAGCTGCTGGGTCTGTTGCTGGTGCCGCTGCTCCGTCTGTTGCCTTTGAGCCTGGCTAGCGTTCTGGCGATCCATGCGCTGGTGTTCCTGCTCCTGCTTTTGCTGGAGTTGCTGCCGCTCCTGTTGTTGTTTGGCAAACAACTTGTCTTGTTGCTGCTGGTATTTCCGGTCGCGATTGACATCGCCGGTGTTAGGCGGAGCCGGCCGTTGAAACGGAGGAAGCTCGTTGGGATGCACTGGACGAGAACCGCCACCACCGGACGGTGGATTTCCACCGTGTTCGGCGGGAGGATGATAGGGCGCTCCGGCTTCCCTGGATGGTACGACCTCGCGGCCGGAGAATTCTCCCGGGCGGCCCGTGGCGGCGATGGGTGGTCTGCCCTGATTGACCGACGCGCGCAGTTCCCGGTTCGCGCGGGCCTGTTCGAAATGTTGCGTCTGTGCCGCTACCGGTCCAATGTGCCGCTCCTGGCCCCACCTTTCTTCTTCCGGCGTCGAGCGCCGCTCGATTCCGCCCGGACCGCCGTTGTAGCTGATGTGAACGTTGTTGTTGATCACCGTCTCGTTGTACACGTTGTGAATGTTGACGACATTAATATTGGTCACGGAGCGGTTGTAAAAGAAGTGTCCGCCGTCCCAGCGTCCGCCTGCGAAACCCACCCCGAAATAGCCGAAACCGTAGTTGATCCCGCCATAGAAGCCGATATGCGGTCCCCAATATCCATCATGGAAGAAAAACCTGCTGCCTTCCCATCCCCACCAGGGAGGAGTCCACAGGAAGCCGACTTCCGGGGCCAGAATCCAGGTTCCCGGAACCCAGTAGTAGTCGCCGGCATCAGGGTCCCATGCCCAATAACCGGGCGTCCACATATAGCCGTCGCCGGGACAAATGGACTGTTCGTAAACAGGGATAGCCGGAGGTCCAAAATTCACTGAAATGCCGATTTGACCGAATGCTGCGGTCGACACGCTCAGCACAGCGAGCGCGAGCACTACCATACGGACGAACGCAAAGCGCATAGTGTCCTCCTGCGATTCGTTTTACTGATTCCAACTCAGTAACATCAAGGGCTTATTTTCCCGGGTCACGTTACTCTCTGCTCGGTTCCCGTCTGACCACGGAATCTTTCCACCCGTCTTCCGTGGGCAACTTCCGGGGAAGGGTCCGGCGCGACCGCTGGCAGCCGCGCTGCAATTAATTTAACCCCGCTTCTTAGATGTAGTTTCGCAGCCACGGATTAAGAAACAGCGCTAAAGATCGAACAAGTCAAAGCCAACCCTCACATCTCCGGTCATTATAGGACTATGCGAGGACGATGAGACAAAGAGGAACCTAGTTCAAATACATGATCTACCTTGGCTTCACAGTGGCGACAATTGCGTAAGGTTGCGGCCTGAATGCAGAAAAATTACAGGCAGAGACTTGACAAGCGCCAACGAGAAGCATAAACGGTTGGCAGTCGCAATCATTCGCAGAGACCAGTTGTCTCCGGAGGAACCATGTTCTCAATCATCGTACGCAAGACCGCATTGTTTGTTTTAACGATAGCAACCCTTCTCTCAGCCTGCGCCGTCTGCCAAGACAACAAGCTGGACGCTTCGGCGGTTAAGCCCTTCCTCGGCCCATGGGACCTCACGTTGAAAGCTCCCGACCGAGAGTACCCCTCATGGTTGGAGTTGAGGCTTGAAGAAAATGGAAAGCTGACGGCCCAGATGGTGGGTCGGTGGGGCAACGCCCGGCCTCTCCCAAAAGTTGAATTGACGGAAGGGCGCCTCACCTTTGTCTCTCCCAAAGAACAAGAAGACAGCAAGAGCGACATGGTGTTCGAGGGCAAGTTGGTTGGGGAAACGCTCTCCGGATCGGTAGCCGCTCCGGACGGGACCTCCTGGTCGTGGACCGGGAAGCGCGCGCCCGCGCTGATCGAAACCAAGGCTCCCGCATGGGGAAAGGCAATCCAGTTGTTCAACGGTAAGGATCTCAGCGGCTGGACGGCGAGCGATCCGGCGCCAACGGTGGCGTGGAAGGTCGAAAACGGAACGCTGGTGAGTCCCGGACATGGTCCTGAGCTTATCAGCGATGCTAAGTTCGAAGATTTCAAGTTACACGTGGAATTCAATTGCGCGCCAGGGTCGAATAGCGGCGTCTACCTGCGCGGTCGATACGAACTTCAGATCGAAGACGACCCGGAGCCAGAAGGGCCGACGATGCGCACCGGAGGCATATATGGTTTCCTGGCCCCGTCGCCGGAACAGCCACGCAGGCCAGGAGTATGGCAGACCTACGACATCACGCTCGTTGGACGAATGGTCACCGTTATGCAAAACGGTCAGACAATTATTGACAAACAGGAAATTCCGGGCATCACAGGCGGGGCTTTGGATAGTCATGAAGCATTGCCCGGCCCCATCTATCTGCAGGGTAGTGAGGCCGGCCACGTTGCTTTTCGCAACATTGTGATCACCCCAGCGAAGAAGTAGGTGCACCTCTCCGGCAGGGCGGCGAGCGCCGCCCTGCGGGATTGGGCTGTCCCTGCCGGTCAACAAACGCCGCCTTTCGTTGACAAGGACGCGCGGCGGTCAATACCTTTGTGACGTCTTGCATGTCATTCGTGTTCGTTTGCGATTGAATGCGGTCGGACTCCCAGCTATCCCGAGGTGAAACGTGCCCTTGAAGCAAGGATCTCGCAGTGTCTCGAAAACTCGCTCTTCCTCCGCACGCCGATTCCGTGCCCAAACCCTGATTTTCTCGGCGGCGGTTGCCTGCCTGTTCACAGCCTTCGCCTATTCTGCAGACACTGAGCTCAAGAACGATGCCGTGCTCGTCAGGATTGATGCGGCCGACGGTTCGTATGCGATCTCGGCGAAGGGGACGCCGTCTCCCGTGGTATACGCAGGTGTCGCGGCTGAAGTGGATCATCACTGGATCAAGTCCGCCGAATATCCCAAGCATGAGGTCACCGCCGCAGATTTCGAAGACACGTTGGGACGGGGCCGGCAAGTGCAGGTAAGGGCAAGCGGCCTCGCCGATCGTCCCGATCTTGTTTATACGATTCGCCTGTACCAGACGCACTCATTCGGTGAGATCCAGGTGCAGGTCCAGAACCACTCCGGCCGGTCGCTTGAACTCGAAAGCATTCGCAGTGTGGAGGCCGTGGGCAAGACCATTCTCGATCTGCATGCGAGTCCCGCCTCGGATCGCGTGTTGTCTGACAGCTACAGCGAAGATTGGCCTGCGATGCAAATCTACGATCTGGGCAAAGCGCCGAACGGCATGCATCGGGCCGTTGGGAGCCAACAGGTTTACAACCAGCAAAGTAAGGAGAGCGTATTTTTCGGGGCGCTCACCTCGGATCGCCTCTTGACAATTCTCCATTTGCAAACGCAGCCAACCGCGGCCGGCCCTCAGATTGCCAGCTTCACCGTGGAGTCCACCGGCACAACCGAGATTCAGGCGACGGAAGAGGAATCGGGAATGCGCAAGGGCCCGGCAGAGAACCTGATCGAACTGAGCCTGCCTCTGGCGAACGGCGAGAGCATGTCTGCGGAACGCCTGATGTTCGCCGTCGGGTCCGATTACCACGCCCAGCTTGAGAATTATGGAGCTGCGATCCGTGACCTGCACCACAGCCGCATTCCGCAAGACAACATGCTGGGCTGGTGGAGTTGGACGGCCTTCTACATGAAGATCACGGAAGGCAACACGTTTACTAACGCGCTGTGGCAGGCGGAGCGGCTGAAGTCTCTCGGCTATGACTGGTTCCATTTCGATTTCGGCTACGGATATGCGCGAGTGGACTACGCCGTTCCGAACGCATCCAAGTTCCCCCATGGCATGCGGCCCCTCACCCAGCGCATCCAGCAACTGGGCCTGAAGATTGGCATCTGGACCTCGCCGTTTGAGGTCGGAGAGCGCAGTTCGGTCTATGAGAACCACAAAGACTGGCTGGTGCACAACGCGAAGGGAAATCCCATCCCGGTCACGATGGACGAAGAGGTTCCTAATGAGCAAGTCTTTGTGCTGGATGCCACCCACCCGGGAGCGCAGGAGTTTCTCCGCCAGACCTACCGAACTCTGGTTCGAGAGTGGGGTGTGAAATATATCAAACTGGATTTCATGGACAACACGGCGATCGAAGGCTACCACTTCCGGCCCAACACGACTGCCCTGGAGACGCAGCGAATTGGGTTGCAGGTCATCCGCAAAGCCGTGGGCAACGACTGCCTGCTGGATAAAGACGGCAGCCCGATGTTGAGTCCGGTGGGCATCGTCGACGACGGGCGCATATCGCAGGACACCGGCCATAGTTTCGAGCGCAGCAAGGAAGCCGCTCCCGGTATTGCCGCCCGCTACTACATGCACCGGAATTTTTTTGTCAGTGATCCGGACGCGTTCACCGTATCGCGGCAAATGATCGAGGAGCGGGAAATCCAGGCTCCGCTTACGTTGAACGAGGCACAGGTGTCGATTGCGCTCTCCGCCGTTTCAGGGGGAATGTACGAAATCGGCGATGACCTCCCAACTTTGGGAGCCGATCCTGACCGGGTAGCGCTGCTCAAGAACCCGGACCTGCTGCAGATGGCCAAGCTGGGACGTGCTGCGATCCCCCTCGATCTTCTGGCGTATCGTCCCGAAGACGAGCAGCCCAGCGTATTTCTGCTGCGCGAAGACGCCCGGCAATCGATGCTCGCGGTTTTCAATTGGACTGAGCAACCGAGGTCGCATGGCTTCTCGCTTTCTGAGATCGGTCTTGTCCCCGGCCACCCCTACGATTTCGAAGACGCACTCGACCCCGCGCATCACCTGTCAACGGACGGCAGTTCCATCCACTTGGAGCAACCCGCCCATTCGGTGAGGATCGTCAAGATCATCGATGCTTCTGTACCGGCTGCGGCGCCCCAAATCGCCGCTGAGATTCCGCAGCACGCGAAGATCTATGAAGATCTCAATTTCTCCTGCACCGCGGATCCCAAAGGAGTTCCTGCTCTTGGCTACCACTGGGACTTTGGCGACGGCACGCATGAGGACGGCAGGGAGGTGCGTCATGCCTACACGAAGAGTGGCGACTTTACCGTCCGGCTGGTGGTGGATGGCGTCGACGCGATTCCGGCGGAAAAGCAGGGGTCAGTTTCTGTGAGCGGAGAGATGGTTATTGCGTCTCCGAGCCCGTACAAGCCCGATTAGAGCATTTTCGGAAATAGTGTGATCTATACATTTGTCATCCTGAGCGAAGCGAAGGACCTATGTAGCACTTGTCGGCCAGTTGCATAGGTCCCCTTCGACTACGCTCAGGGCAGGCTTTCGCGGCAAAGAGCGCCGCTCAGGATGACAAAACTTTGGACTATAGTAAAAACGAAACTGCTCTAGCTTTCCGGCTTAGAATGAGAACTTCATTGCGAATTGAATGACTCTGGGCTGGGCCGTTCCGTAGGTGTTGGAGGAGGGCTCACATACGGACTAGTTTTATCGCCGGAACTAGAAATTAAGGAGGATTCTTGAGCGACTGCGGCAAGAAAGTAAGGTTGTGCCGGGTGCTTGGCGGCGCGGGGCATCGCGCTTTGGTCGTTGCCTTCGACCACGCTTTGGTTTTGGGGCCGATTCCCGGAACTGAAGACCCGCTCGGCCAGATTCGGCGGTTCGCAGAGGCTAAGGTCGATGCGCTTTTGTTGAATCTCGGCCTCATTCGTCAGTTTGCGAATTCCATTCCTGCCGGTCCCTTGCCGGCGCTCATCGCCCGCATTGACTGGACCACGGTCTGGTCGGCAGTCTCCACCAACGGAGGTGGTGCCCTGCGCAGTGCTCTGTTGGCCCGCCCGGAAGACGCTTTGCGCCATGGCGCAGACGCGGTTTTGACCTACATGGTGGTGGGCACAGGCGACGCCGATTTCGAGAGCAAGGAAGTCGCTCGCACCGCCGAGGTCGCGCGCGAGTGTGAACGCATCGGCATACCGCTGATCGTCGAGTCCCTGGCGCGCGGGAAGAACGTAGCCAATCCTGGAGAACCAAAGTGGCTGAACCTGCACACTCGCATGGCGGCTGAGCTTGGCGCCGACGCCGTGAAGACCGATTACACGGGTGACCCGACGTCGATGCGGTCGGTCGTAGAGGGCTGTCCCATCCCGATTCTCGTGCTGGGCGGCAGCCGTCAAGGCTCCGATCAAGAAGCGTTGGATACGATCCGGGACATAGTCCTCGCCGGGGCCGCCGGGGTGTTCTTTGGCCGAAATGTGTTCCAGGCTGCGGACATGGAATTGTTCCTGCAGCGAGCCCGCGCAGTTCTTGACGGCAAAGCGCTTCAGCCGAAACGATAACTTCACATTGGCAAAGTTAAGCCGCAACCGTTGACATTGCGCGTCTCGCCCGCAACAGCGAGGAGATTCTCGAAACGTGAGCCTGCTGGCAATTGATATCGGGTCAAGCAGATGTAAAGCCGTAGTCTTTGCCGCCAGTGGAGCGATCCTCGCGCAGCACTCATCGAGCTACATACCGGAGTTCCCTCGCCCAGGTTTTGCCGAAATCAATCCTGAGAAGTTCTGGGATGCCGTCTGCGTTTGCTCCCGCACCGCGGCCAAAGACCTGAAGGATCCCGTTCATGCTCTTTGTTTGAGTTCGCATGGCGAAACATTTGTCGCGGTTGATTCCCAAGGCAGGCCGCTGATGGCTGCAATCCTCAATCAGGACAGCCGCGCAATGCGTGAATCGGCTCAATGCGAAGAAACGATCGGACGCCAGCGTCTGTTTAAAATCACCGGGCACCTCGCGCATCCCATGTACCCCATCCCCAAGATTCTCTGGCTGCGAAAGAACCGGCCGGAGGTCTTTGCTTCCACCCGGTCGTTCCTCACTTTGATCGGCTATCTCCTCGAAAAGATGCGCCATCCTCCCTACGCGGACTATTCGCTGGCGTCGCGCTTCCTCGCCTTCGACGTGCAAAAGCTTTCGTGGTCCGATGAGATTCTCGCGGCGGTAGAACTGGATAAGAAACTCTTCCCCGTCCCCGTTCCTGCGGGTACGATTACGGGAAGACTGAATTCAGAAATGGCGAACCAGCTGGGCCTTTTGTCAGGGACTCCCGTTGTGTTAGGCGGTCACGACCAGCCTTGCGGAGCCCTGGGCGCCGGGGTGATTGGGGGGGGCCGGGTCTACGATTCGATCGGCACGTACGAGTCTCTGCTTGCTGCCTCTGCCGCGCCCATCCTGAATGACAAAGCGCTTGATGGCTCGCTGAACTCCTATTGTCATGTTGTTGCCGACACATTTGTGACCATCGCTTACTTTCCCTCCGGGATCATGGTCAAGTGGTTCCACGATTTGTTGTATGGCAATGGAGCATGCGAAGTCCGTTCCGACGCCCAGGACCTCGAAAGCAGCCACTATGCGTCTCTTGAAACGCACGCTCCGAAAGGTCCAACCGGCCTCTGCATCACTCCGCATTTGATCGGAACCTGCAATCCCGAGTTCAACCCTCGAGCTCGCGGCTTGATCAGCGGCCTCACGCCCGCGACTGACCGGGCGCACATTTATAAGGGCATTCTGGAAGGACTCGCCTGCGAATTGACCATTGTCGCCGAAGTGTTGGCGGAGGCGGTGGGAGAATTCGAGGACATCTACGTCACGGGCGGCGGCACGCGCTCGGCGCTAGGTTTGCAACTTCGAGCCGCCCTCACCGGCCGTCGCCTGCATATCATGAGCCGGCAGGAATCCGTTTGCCTCGGCACCGCCATCCTGGCCGGTGTGGCCATTGGCGAATACGCGAGCATTCAACAGGCAGTTGCCGGAGTGGTGGAAGAAAGCTCAGTGCTCCATCCCGATCCGGCAATGGCCGCGAGTTATCGTGGTCAAACCAAACGCTACAAGCAGCTAAGATCCACGGTGGTCGAACAGAGCGAAAGATTTTTTCTGACAGACGAGGAGGAAGCGTGATTCAACCGACAGTAGGTTTCATTGTGTATGGAGTTCATAAAGACGGGCTCAAAGATCCCATGGGAACTCCCTTTATCGACAACGCCATCGTCAAGCGATCCAAAGCCGCTCTCCGCCAAGCGGGCTTGAAGGTCATTGAGCACGACCTTGTGATTGCTACGAAAGACGAAGCCCGCAGTGCGCTCAAGAAGATGAAAACCGACGATCGGATCGACATGGTCGTGCTGTTTTCTGGAACCTGGGTGTGGGCGGCACACTTGGTCGCGGCCATCCGCGACTACGCAGCTACAGGCAAAGCGGTTCTGTTGTGGACGCACCCGGGTTCGCAAGGCTGGCGGCCGGTCGGAGGGTTGGTGATGCACGGCGGTCTCCTCGAAATCGGTGTGCCGCATAAATTCGTCTATGGCGAAGCCGGTGACGCGGACACCATCCTCAGGATTTCGAGCTACGCCCGCGCCGCGCACTGCAAGAATCTGCTGAACATGTCTACGATGGGCACGTTCGGCGGCCGCGGCATGGGGCAGACGTGCGGTGTCGCCGATCCCTCACAATGGATGCGGATGTTTGGAGTTGATATCGACTCGCGCGACACAACTGAACTCATTCGTGCCGCCGAGGCAGTCACTGCCAGGGAAATCTCCGGTTTCCAGCCTCGCCTGAAGAAGCTTTTCGGCACGGCGCCGGAAAAAGACATCGTCAACGAACGTTCCATTCGTCTTTACCTTGCGCTCAGGAAGCTGGTCGAAAAAGAGAAATTTGATTTTTACACCATCCAATCCTTTCCCGGTTTGGGCGACGATTATTCCGCCACCTGCTTCGCGCAAAGCATGATGCTGGAGGATGGCTACGGCACCTCCACTCTGGGAGACTTCAACACGGCGCTGACCGTCCTGCTCTTAACCAGGCTCAGCAAAGAACCGGTGTATTACGGCGACCTTCAGCACATTGACAAAAAGAACAAAGAAATCAAGATCATCGGCGATGGAGCCTGTCCTCCCTCGCTTGCCGGCAAACTCGGTCCGGCGGGTTTTTCCGAACATGGCATTCCCACCGAGGGCGAAGCCGGCGGGCTTTCTGTCAAGCTGATTTGCAAAGTAGGCGAAGGAGTCCTAGCACGACTCGGCCGCGTTAACGGCGAATTCCAGATGGTGATTACTCGGGCGACCATCTTCGAGCCGCCGAAGGACAAAATTCAGAAGCGGCTTCACGAGTGCGGCATTCCCTTCTGGCCGCACGGCTTTGTGACTGCTCATTGCGATATGGACAAAATGCTGGAGAGCTGGACGAACGAATACGCGTGCCTCGGCTACGGAGCCGACCTGTATCCCGCGCTGATCGATTTCTGCGAAGTTACCGGCATCAAGCCCATCTTGCCCTAGGCTTCGCTCTGCGGGGGGTATCCGAGATGTCTCTACCCTTGCGCGCGACGCAGCGCTAGTGTTGTCTTATGTCGGGAGACGGCGGGGAATCGCCTGTCCCCTTTTCTTGCGCGAGTACGGCCTCGCCGGCAAGAAAGTATTCTCCATGCTGCGTAGGCCGGCCGCAGGAGCGGTGCGATGCAGCGCGACGTGTGCGTCCGTTGTCATTTCTACCAGCCACCTCAGGAAAATCCTTGGCTCGAAGTAGTCGAACTAAAAGATTCTGCTTCTCCCTACCATGAATGGAACACGCGGGTCACGGCGGAGTGCAATCTGCCGAACGGGGACGCCGCCGTATTGGTTTGTGAATTGCGGTTGCAGTAGGTGAGAAAAAAAGTTTCGAGGCTCAGTATGCGATCAATTCGACACTTCCTTCCGCACTGGAGTCACATACCGCTGAAAACAAACATGAGTGACACCAGCGGTCCGCCAGGAGCACCTGCATCACCAGTTTGGCGAGGACTCTATGTCGCGGCGCTCTTTGAGAAGGATGAGCAACGCATGGTAGGCCGGATTGCGGAAGCTAAGAGCGCATTGGTCGTGCGTGCCCGTGAGCTTTTCCAGACTCCGGAAGACCATCTGCAGGAGCAAAGTGCCATTGACGACGCCTTCCAGGCATTGCACGCTCTGGAGCAGTGCGCCGAGCATACGTGCGTCCGGCACAGGTGATCTCTGCCATCTGAACGGTAGCCCTCACAACATTGTTCAATCACTCATTCCGCGCTCGCACTAAGTGAGAATAGCGTCGATCTGCGCGAGTTCCGCGGAAGAGAAACGCAGATTCGCTAGAGCCGCGACGTTCTGCTCGATTTGTTCGACGCGGCTTGCCCCGATAAGGGCGCTGGTCATACGCGCATCGCGCAGAACCCAAGCCAGGGCCATCTGAGCCACGGACTGGCCACGCGACAGCGCCAGCTTGCTGAGCTCGCGAACTTGCGCGACCGCCCGTTCCGTGACGTCATCTCGCTGCAGAAAAGTGTCCGGTTTGCCGGCCCGGGAATCGGCCGGAATGCCCTTGAGATAGCGATCCGTGAGCAGGCCCTGGGCCAGTGGGCAGAAGGCGATGCAACCGATTCCCTCCTTTTCCAGCAGCTCGAGCAAACCGGCTTCGATGTTTCTTTCGAACATGGAATACATGGGTTGGTGAATCAGGCACGGCGTGCCCAGGCGTCGCAGTTCTTTGGCCGCAACCGCGGTTTGCACCGCGTCGTAACTGGAAATGCCAGCGTAAAGCGCTTTGCCGGAGCGCACCGCGTGCTCAAGCGCCGACAGGGTTTCTTCCACCGGTGTCGACGGGTCGGGACGGTGGGAATAAAAGATGTCCACGTAATCAAGCTGCATGCGGCGCAGGCTTTGGTCCAGGCTGGCCAGCAGATACTTGCGCGAGCCCCAGTCGCCGTAGGGACCGGGCCACATATCCCAACCGGCTTTCGTGCTGATGATCAGTTCGTCGCGATGCGCCGCGAAATCCGCATGCAGGATGCGGCCGAAATTCTCCTCGGCGGATCCGGGCGGAGGGCCGTAATTGTTTGCCAGGTCGAAGTGGGTGATCCCGAGGTCGAAAGCGCGGCGGAGCATGGCGCGGCAGTTCTCGAGCCGATCGACGCCGCCAAAGTTGTGCCAAAGGCCGAGCGAAATAGCCGGGAGCAGCAATCCGCTGCGCCCGCAGCGGCGGTATTGCATGGTGTCGTAGCGCGAACTGGCTGGAACGTAGGTCATAAAGCTTCCTCGGCGATATTGGGGTCGGAATCGTAAAATCAGCCGCACCATCCTGCGGCGGTGCCAACCGAAAAGACTAACGCAAAGTCGCTTTCACCGCGACCGTTTTTGTTCTGGGCGGAGGCAGTGGCACGAGATGGCCGGCAATGGCGTCCCCTCATGCGAGTTCTGTGCTGGGACGAATATGCGCTCCGAAGAAAGCGTAAGCAGCCACGAAAAGGTACGCGATCAGTGGGACCAGATAGGCTGCTGCGATGCTATAGGCCTGCGAGATCAGTCCCATAGCAGGCGTCAACACTGCGCCACCGACGATTGCCATTACCAGAAGTGAGCCGCCAATCTTGGTGTTTGGCCCCAGCTTCTTCAATCCCAGGGCGAAGATGGTCGGAAACATGACCGACATGAAGAAGCTGGTGAGAAATACCGCCCACAGTCCCACCCATCCCGGCCTCAAGACACCGACCGCGACTAGCGCCACGTTAATTAAGGCATACGCGCCCAGCAACCTGGTCGGTGCCAGGAAGCGCATCAGGTAAGCCGAGATAAACCGCCCGGATCCGAACGCGGCCAGCGTGCCGGTCAGAAAATACCCGGCAATTTTTTCCGGCTGGTGCGTCGACTCCTGCACGTATTGGATGAAATAGCTCCAGGTGCCCACCTGCGCGCCGACGTACATGAACTGAGCCACAACCGCCAGCAGGAAATGCGGGTAGCGGAGCAGATCCCGAAAGTGCCCGTGATCTTCCTTGCTGGCTTCGTGCTCGCTTTGAATGGCAGGAAACTTCGTGCGCAGAATCAGCAACGCCCAGAAAATGGTGAACGTTCCCAGAACCAGATAGGGCTTAACCACGCGCAACGTCTCGGATCGCAGATACGCGTCATAAATGTGCTGGGTTTTGAGCGCGTCAATTTGCGGCGCAGTCAGCTCTACCCCGGAAAAAATGAATACGGTCCCGATCAAAACTCCGGTGATCGAGCCGAGCGGATTGAATGCCTGAGAGAAGTTAAGCCGCCGTTCCGAGCTCTCCGGATCGCCGAGTTGGGCGATAAAAGGATTGGCCGCGGTTTCCAGGAACGACAGACCGCTCGCAATCACAAAGAGCGCCATAAGGAAGAATGCATACTTTCCGCTCAGCGCCGCCGGCCAGAAAAGAAAAGCTCCAATTCCGTACAAAAAGAGGCCGGTCACAAATCCTGCTTTGTACCCCAGCCGTCGCATGAGCAAGGCTGCGGGGATGGCCAGCAGAAAATATCCCAGATAAAAGGCCGATTGCACCAGCCCCGCCTGGAACCGGTTAATGGCAAACGATTTCATGAATTGCCGGATCAGTACGTCGTTCAGGTTGTTCGGGATGCCCCACAAGAAAAACAACGCCGTCACCAGCACAAACGGAAAGATGTGTCCCGCCGGAAAAAGCCCGTGTTCCTCTTTTGTGTTTGTGAGACTCGATCGGTGCATCGTTAGAGATCCCCTTGGGTAGAGTTGCCGGTTGCTACATGCCCGGCTTGGCACCAACTGCTAAACTGTGATGCGGGTGGCTAAACAAAGTGGCCGGCTACGACGATACTGTTGTGGCCATGCCCTGTTCTGAAAATCATTTGGTTCCCTTGATCTTAGCTCTCGGGAGACCCGGAGTCAGTGTTCCCCGCCGATTCACCGCTCCCGATTGGTGAAGATGGCTTTTCCGCCGCTGCGCGCGAGCAGAAAGTGTGGCATGCCCGCCAGTTCTTTTGGATCGTCCTGGTCTGTCCAGAGAAAAACACGCGCCGGCCCCGACCATAGCAGAGCAAATGACTGCGGTGTCTCGAACACATGGGGTGCATCGGGAAATTTTGCGCCATACCACAGGTTGCCGCTGGGCGCGTGCAGAATCCGCACGGGAACGGGATCACGGGTGCCGGGAACATGAGTATAGAAGTTGAGAGTCGAAGCCTCGTGATACTGGCCGTCGATCACGATCACGTCGCCTGGCCGATATTCCTTCTGGATGGCCACAGCCAGATCGTGGGACGAGAGAATCGGCGAGAATCGGGAGAACGAAACATGGACGCAGGTCAGCAGCCCGACCATCATTAGAGAAAGCGCGGCGTTGCCCAGAGCCAGCCGGCCGCGCCGCCGCATCCACCAGTTCAGGGTGGTCCCCAGCAGCAGCGACAGAGACGCGCCCAGCAGCGGCCCGCGGAATATTCCCAGGGCATCGGTCGTGAAGTCGAGCACGTGCCCCAAAGAGAGATCGTAGTCTTGAGGATTTTTCTTCAGTAGATCCGCCAGGTCCACTCCCGGCGGCGGCTGGTGGGTGCGGAAGAAAAGTGCCAGGCCAATTACAGCCGCAAGAATCCCCACAACCATCAGGACCAGAGCAGACGCACGCCCGGCGCGGCGATCGCCTTCGCTTGCCTCCGCTCCCGATTCACGTGCCAGCCAGCCTCCCGCCAGCAGCGCAACTCCCGGCAGCGCCGGAATGGTGTAGTACTCCTGCCGCGTCGAAAAACTGAAGAAAAGCAAAATCACGATCGCCCACAGAAAGAAAAGGAGATTCGCTTTCGATCGCAGGGGGGAGGGCGACCGCTCCGCACGCAGTGGAACGTCCCGCAACGCCTGCGGCAGGAAGACCGCCCAAGGTACAAGCCACAGAAGCAGAAAGGCCCAGAACAGCACGAGCGGAACCGTGTCGAATCCGGGCGGTTGGCGCGTGCCGAGGAACCGTCTGACGTGCTCGTTAATGAAGTAGAACCAGAGAAACCCGCGCGCCTCGCCCTGGGCCGGATTGCGGATGGCGGCGAGCGCGTGCCACGGCGCGGCCAACGCAAAGAAAACCAGCGTGCTGGAAAGCACCCTCAATTTCAGCAAGTGGCGCAGGTTCCGCGTCAGCAGCAGATAAAGCCCGATCGTGCCGATAGGAAATACCAGTCCGATCAGGCCTTTGGTGAGCACGTTCAAGGCGCAGGCCGCGGCGAATCCCCAGCAGACAAAACGCGACGGTGTCTCTTCCTCCAGCGAACGCAGGAAGAAGTAATACGAAATAACCAGCCACAGGCCCACCAGAACGTCGGGGATCAGAAAGCGGGTAAAGACATAGGGTCCGATTGAGGTGACCAGAGCCAGAGCCGAATAAAATCCGCCACGCTCGCCGAAGGCATATCGGCCCAGCCCGTACGTGGCCAGCACCAGGGCCAGCACGCCCAGCATGAGCGGCAGGCGTGTGCTCCAGTCGCTGATGCCGAACACTTCGTAGCTCGCGGCCAGGCTCCAGTACATCAGGGGCGCCTTCTCCAGGTAGCGTAGGCCGTCGGTGTAAAGCGTGACCCAATCGTGACGCAGCAGCATCTCTCGCGCCGCCTCGGCGTGAATGGTGTCCACGTCGTCGAGCAACGGCGGAGTGAACATGCTGGCTACATAAATCGCCAGCCACAGTGCGACCAGGATCGAGAGTGATAGGAAGGTGGTCCGCCGGATCGAAACAGCCTGAGGGCCGGTTGCAGGAGTCATGCGGAGTTTTTGTGCAGGCTGATTATAGGGGGTTGTGGGAGGGGGATCAAACCCGGCGCGTTCAGTGCGGAGTGGCGGCCGCCCCCTGCCCGCGCTTCAGCGCTTCACGAATCTTGGACGAGAGCTGTTTCAGGCTGAAAGGCTTTTGCAGGAAGTCGGTTTCGAGATCGAATACGTTATGCTCCAACACCGTTTGGCCGGCATATCCGGAAACAAACAGTAGGCGGGTTTCGGGGCGCAGGCGCTTGAGTTCCTTGGCCAGCTGCCCGCCGCTCATGTGAGGCATGACCACGTCGGTGACCGCCAAATGAATGGCTGAGCCGAAGTCCTTCGCTACGGCAAGGGCGTCGAGGCCATCCTTGGCCTCGAGCACCGTGTAGCCCTGCAGACCCAGAAACTCCGCAGTCGAACGCCGGACCGCTGTCTCGTCCTCCACCAGCAGGATGGTTTCTGAACCGCGGGCCGGGGCCTCGGGTTTCGTGTCCTTCGACTCAGCGACCGGTTTGTGCTCGGTCACGCACGGCAGGTAGATCTTGAAGACACTGCCCTGGCCCGGCTCGCTATAGACCCAGACGAAGCCCTTGTTCTGTTTCACGATTCCGTAGACCGTCGCCAGACCCAGCCCGGTGCCTTCGCCTTCAGGTTTGGTGGTGTAGAAAGGCTCGAAAATGTGAGGCAGGTCCTTGCGCGGAATGCCGGCGCCGTCATCGTTGACGGTGATGCGGGCGTAATGCCCCTTGGCGATGACGGCGGGTTTGCAATGGATGTAGGCATCGTCGAGGATCACGCTGGCGGTCTCGATGTGCAGGTGGCCGCCCTGCGGCATCGCGTCGCGCGCATTGGCCGCCAGGTTCATCAGAATCTGCTCAATCTGCACTGGATCCACCCGTAGGCGTCCCAGGTCCTCTCCCGGCTGGAACGTCAGTTCGATGTCTTCGCCGATCAGGCGGCGGAGGGTTCGAAGGATGTCGCCGATGATTGGATTGAGTTCCACCACCCGCAGAGCCTGAGGCTGCTTGCGGCTGAAAGCGAGCAATTGCCGGGTCAATTCCGCGGCCCGCCGGGCAGCCTGAAGAATCTCTTGGATCTTGGCTTCGAGCGCGCCGGTTTTCGCCACGGCGTCGAGGGCGAGTTCGGAGTAGCTGGTAATAATCGTCAGCAGGTTGTTGAAGTCGTGGGCGACGCCCCCAGCCAACCGCCCGATGGCATCCATTTTCTGCGCCTGCGTGAGTTGCGCCTCCAAGCGAAGGCGCTCGGTCAGGTCGCGTCCATTGGAGATAAAATGCGTGATTTGCCCGGTGCCGTCCCGCACCGGGCAGATGCTCTGTTCCAGATAGAACAACTCGCCATTCTTCTTGCGATTCACCAGAATGCCGCGAAAAACATTGCCCCCGAGGATCGTCTGCCACATTTCCTGGTAGACTTCCGGCCCCTGTTCGCCCGACTTGAGGATGCGCGGCGATTGCCCGCAAACTTCTTCATGGCGATAACCGGTCAGCGCCTCAAACGCCGGGTTGACGTATTCGATGATGCCTTCGCGGTTGGTGATCACCACCAGGTCGGCGGAGGCTTCGACCGCCTGCGACAGTTTGCGCAATGCCTCTCCCGCGACTTGCTGGTCCCGGCGCAGGAAGTGCAGAGCCAGAGTCGTTCGGATGGTGCGGGTCAGATTCACTCCGTTGAGTTGCGATTTCGAGAGGCAATCCCACGCGCCCGCCTCGATGATCTCCGCGACTGTGTTCTCGTCGGCATCCTCGGTCAGCAGAATAAAAGGGACCGGGGTCCCGGCGCGCACAACTTCCGCCTGCAACTGGACCGCTTCGGCGTCTGCCGTTTCGTGGGCAAACAAGACCAGATCGTGGGCCTGGCGTTCCAGCATCGCCCGGGCCTCGCCCAGCGATTGCGCGTGATCGAGTTCCGCCGCCAGCGTGTTGCGGGTCCGCTCGAGAATCTCGCGGATCAGAAAAAAGTCCTCCTCCTTCGCGCTCACCAACAAGACGCGCAGAGGAGCAGGGGCGGGTTTAGCTGCCGTCAACAAGGAAACTAGCTCACTGAACCTATTACCATCGGAAGGGAACTGCCATCGCGTTGCAGCGCGAGCCTGAGTTAATTCGGTCAGCCGGGCGCGCAAATCCCAATTCGGGAGAAGGGTCCGATTTGGGATCGGAACCGTTCGACCGGTAACCGTGTCCCACTTCCTGACCATGCCTGCGGTCCGACTTGCTGCAAGGTACCGCACCTGGACGATAATGTTGGACGATGGGTTGGCGACAATCCAAAAGCTGGAGTGACGCGACCTGATCGGGGAAGTGCACCATGGCCAAGCAATGGACTCTACTGCTCGCAGCTCTCCTATTCTGTACGCCTGAGTTAAGAGCTCAAACACAGGCGCAGCAATTCACCTTTCAGGTCTCTCCCGCGCGGGCATGGACGGACACGGGTCTCGACCTGGCATCCGGAGACGCGCTGGAAATCTCAGCAGCCGCCTCCGCTCGGGCCTTCGTCAATCCGCCCGATTGTGTTCCCGAGGGTGTGGGCGTGGCTACCGCGGACCTGCCGTTACCCAGTGCCTCCGCCGGTGCCGTCATCGCGCGCCTGCACTCGCAGGGAGCGGCTCCCGTTCTCGTGGGCGCGCACACGAAGCTGAACATCGAAGAACCTTCTCATCTGTTTCTTGGCATGAACATCGCAGGCAGTCCGCCCTGCCAAGGGGCGATTGCTGTTATTGTCCGCAGGACTTCGGCGAGTTCAGCTGCGAAGACCGAGACCAGCGACAGTCAGGAGAAGTCCCGCAGCGACCAGCTCAAGTCCCAGCTCGGAACTGCCGCGCAAATCTTCATGTCAGGACAGTTTGGTGCGAGCAAGACTGACTCCAGCGCGAACTCCTCCGGCACAGCTAGCCCGGGGAATACCGCGACTTCTGAAAGTTCGGCAGCTTCATCCTCGCTCAAGGTCTCTGATGCTCCTCTCGACTCTGACCTGCGAAAAGATCTGGACAGCCTGCCGCGCCGGGTCAACGACCAGTTCAACAATCTGGGCGACATGGTGAACTTCGTGATCGTGGGTTCGCAAAAAGACGTGCAGGCCGCGCTCGACGCGGCCAACTGGCACGTCGCCGATATCAGCACGAAAAAAGCTCTGCTCGATGCCATCCAGGAGACTTACGAAAACAAGGACTACCTGCAGATGCCGATGAGCACGCTGTATCTGTTTGGGCGCATGCAGGATTTCGGCTACGAGATGGCGGAGCCGATCGCCATGGTCGCCAGCCGCCACCATTTCCGCATCTGGAAGGCTCCCTTCACCTGGAAGGGGCAGGAAGTCTGGGTGGGTGCTGGCACCCACGACATCGGCTTTGCCAAGGACAAGCGCAACGGAAATGTCACGCACAAAATTGATCCCGTGGTGGATGGCGAGCGTGACAATATCGGCGGTAGCCTGCAGAAGGCAAACAAAACGAAGACCTTAACTTACTACCTGCCTCCCAACCCCGTGCAGGAGGCGAAGAACGCCACTGGCGACGGCTACCACTCCGACGGCCGGTTGCTGGTGGTCTTCTTGCAGTAAAGGGTGGTTGGCTGAACTGGTTCACAGAAACCGCAGCGAAATTTCAATTCTTGTTAACCATATCGGGGACCTCCGCGTCTAAACAAAAAAGGCCCGGGGCCGTTGCGGGAGAATTATAGGAACACCAGGAGAACATTCCGCGTATAGGGTTTTGGTGGGTTTCTGCCGCCCTGCCTGACGCTTCCGACGCGGAAGGCCAATTGGGGTGTGGGGACGGACCGCGCTTCTGCGGCCGCCGGCTGTAGGGAAAATGCTGATTCGTCTGCGGGCGCGGGGTGATCGCGCCGGACATCAACGCACGTCCAACCGAATGAGGAGTTTGTATGGAAAATCGGCAGAACGGGAACAGCCTGATCAAAATGAGTGACCGCTATGACGTCGGTCACGTGCAGGAAGTGGTGCGACAGGCGCAGGAAGAACTGCATCTGCTTCTGCAACAGCGCGCCGAGATCATGAAGCGTATCGGTACCGTCAAGCAGACCATCGCCGGGCTAGCCAACCTGTTTGGCGACGGCGTCTTGAATGAAGAACTGCTGGAACTGGTGGATCGCAAGACCAACGGCCGCCAGCCAGGCTTCACCAAAGCCTGCCGGATGATCCTGATGGAAGCGGGCCGACCCTTGAGCGCGCGCGATATCTGCGAGAGCTTCCAGGAGAAGATGCCGGCGATGCTGGCCCGCCACAAGGATCCCATGGCTTCGGTCACCACCGTTCTGAACCGCTTGGTGGACTATGGGGAAGCGGAGGCCGTAGCTCTGAACACCGGCCGGCGGGCTTGGCGGTGGGTGGCGGAATCAGCCACAGGGCAGGGTAACGGCAACGGAATCGGCCTCGCGCCCGTGGCGTAAGTGGTACTGGTCCTCTTTTACCGAACCCCGCGCTGCTGTCTCCCTACCCGGGAGGGAGCAGCATCCCTTTTTCCAGGTGACGGGTCACGTGCGCGTAAGAGGCGGCATGCGGATCGTGCGTGACCATCATGATCGTCTTGTGAAAACCCTCATTCAGCCGCTTCAGAATCTCCAGAACTTCTGTCGCGGAATGACTATCCAGATCGCCGGTCGGCTCGTCAGCCAATAACGATGTCGGATCGTTGCGGACGCCGGAAGGGGAGTCCTGCAATGGGGATACCTGGCTTACTTTCGTAACTCGAAGACAAGCACCAGCAGCGCTATGCTAGGCCTACCCCATCCCCCGGGCCTCCGCCGGCCGAGCCTTGTCGCGGCGACGTGACCAGCTCGTGATGGAATGGAGCGGCAAGAAAATGGCAACGAAAATCGGCCCATTTGAGATTCTCAGTGAACTGGCGAAGTCGCCCACTGGATCGGTCTACAAAGCCACCGATCCCGAGACCGGGCAAACGATCGCGCTGAAAGCCATCCGATTGAGCGCGTTCGGCGATAGTGCCGTGGCTCTGGAACAGGCGCTGCTGGAAGAGGCAGAGAGCACCAAAGTCCTCAGCAGTCCCAACATTACCAATGTGTTTGGCGCGGGCGAAATCGAGGGCCTGTTTTGCGCCGCCATGGATTACGTCCAGGGCAACAGCATTGCCACCATGCTGGCTCGCAAAGAGGGATTTTCTATCTGGGATCTGCTCGACATCGGGCGCCAGCTCACCGCCGGCCTCGATTACGCGACGTCACAAAACGTCGTTCACGGCAGCCTGGAACCGGCAAAGATCATGTGCGGCTGGGATGGTACGGTCAGGATTCTCAGTTACGGCGTCTCCGCCGTGGGTCACTTTGTGCAGCACGTTCCCGAGGGAGTTCCTTCCTTCCTGCATTACATGTCGCCAGAGCAGATTCTGGGCCAGCCCATGGATGGGCGGTCGAATCTGTTCAGCCTGGGCGCCATGCTGTACGAAATGGTGACGGAGCGGAAGGCGTTCGACCGGGAAGAGGCCGAGGGGTTGCGGCAATGCATTCTGGGCAGCATGCCGGTGGCGCCAGTTCAGGTGAATCCGAAGGTACATCCTCTGCTCAGCGACCTCATCATGAAGGTGCTAGTCAAGGATCCGGCCGAGCGCTACCAGACCGGCCGGGCCCTGCTTGACGATCTCGAGAAGTGCAAGGAGTCCAAGCCGCTCGCAGCCAAGAAGCAGGCGGCGCCCAAGGGACCTGGGGCTTCTGGAACAGGGAAGGTAGCGGCGCCATCGAAATCTGTCGGGGCAAAACCCGCTGCCAAGCCAGCGGCTCCAACCGCGCCGGGCATGCCTCGGTCGTCCGGGCTGGCGACCCCGGCCGCGCGCCCGGCAGAAGCAAAACCGACATTTCCGAAGCCGGCGGAGAAGAAAAAAGAAATGCCTGCGGCAAGCGCAGAACGGCCATCAACCCTGGCCCAGCCGGCCAGTAGCCTGCCTGCTCTAAAAGCGGCGGCGGCCGCGGCCGGCGCTGGCAGCAGCACCACCGCACCGGCTGGCAGCGAAGAGGTTGATCTTGATCTGTCAGATCAGTTCATGGCTGCCCCGGCGAAGCCGGCTATCGAGTCGCCGGAGGCTCCATCCGCATACATGTCGTCGGCTGTAGCTGATGAGCCGCAGGTCGAGACGTCGGAGCCCCAGGTCGCCGAAGCTCCGAAAATCGCAGTGGATCCGATGATGGCTGAAGGCGGGAAGAGCGGCAGCGGCGGCAGCACCAGTTTCTCTGATCTCGACGAATTGCCACCGCTGAAGGAAGTCTATATCGCGCCGCCTCCGCCTCCACCGCCGCCTGCTTTCGAGCCGGCTGCAAAGGCGCCCACTACGCCGACCATGTTCCGGGGCAGCCTGAAACAGGACGAGAAACCCAAGGTTCAGCCGCGAGAAGTAGCGGAGAAGGCGATCCAGGAAATCAAGAACGTTCCGCCCCGGCTGATGCTCTATGCCCTGGGAGGCGCGGCCGCGCTCATTCTGGTCATCGCAGTCGGGTTCACGATGTACGTACACAATCTCAGCACCGACGATGACGCGGGCGCGGGACGTACTGCTGCCCAGACTGAGGCTCCGGCACAGCCTGAGGCTGCTCAGCCAGCACCCCAGCCCGCACCTCAGCCTGCGGCACCGCCAGTCGCTGCATCCCAACCGGAAGAGACGCCCGAGCCGGTGGCTCCTATGGCTCAGCCGGTCGTGAGTGCGAGATCGGCTCCCGGAAGGAAGAAGTCTCCGCCCCCTGCGCCAATGATCATTCCCGGACAATTATCGGTGGATTCGACGCCGCAAGGCGCGCAGGTGCAGATCGACGGACGCACCCAACCGGCGTGGCTCACCCCGTTCAATTTCACGAATCTTCTGCCCGGACCGCACACCATCACGGTGAGCAAGCCGGGCTACTCCACCGACACACGTACGGTTGAAGGGGTCTCGGGAAACCGCGTGACCATCATCTCTCATCTGGCGCAGTTGATGGCCACGCTGATCGTGAAGAGCGATCCGCCCGGAGCCAATATTTATGTGGATGGCCGGGACGTGGGCGCAAAGACACCCGCTCAGGTGAGCGTGGACAAAGGCCAGCACGTGGTTCTGGTGCGGCTGATGGGCTATCTGGACGAAACCACGAACAGCCAGTTCGCTCTGGGGCAGACCTTGAGCTTTTCGCCGACACTGCGGCCGCTGGGCAATGCGGACAACATCAAGACCGTCGGCAAAATGTCGAAGCTGTTCGGCGGCAAGGGTGTCCAGGCCGGGCAAGCCACCGTGAGCATCCGCACCCAGCCCAAAGGCGCGCAAGTGGCCATCAACCAGCACCTGCTGGAAAAGACTTCTCCGCTGGATGTGGCGCTTGATCCGGGGAACTATGTCATTGACATCACGCTGACCGGTTACGCGCCCGTACACAAGATCATCACTGCCGATAAGAACGACAAGGTGGTGGTGGATGAAGTGCTGCAACCGCAATGAGCCCCGCAATGAGGATGGAGGGGCAAGAAGCCTGCGCGGAAACAGTGGGCGCACCCTCCTTGCCCGATTCCGGCGGAGGCTGGTCCTTTCTGCTCCTGGCCTCTTGTCTCTTGGGCTTCTTCCTGGCTTCCCTGCTGGTCTCCTTTCTGGCTTCCCTTTATTGAGGCCTCTAGTTTCTTGAAAGCTCGAGAGTGATCACTCCCACCACGGGCGCCAGCCCCTAGTTATTTGGGGTAGCTCACCTGAAGCGCCTGAACGGTCGTCCCTCTGTCCCTCACTCACATGGGGAGGTTGCGGGGCGGCGAGTTTCCTGGGACGGGCGCCGCGTCCACATTCGGTACCTACGCTGCCAGATTAGGAGAGTGGAAATCCAAAGTGAAGTTCACGGGTTACGAAGGCCAGAAAAGTTGTGGGAAGGCCATACCGCGGACCGCGGACCGCGGACCTCAGACCTCGGACCTCAGACCGCAGACCTCAGACCTCGGGCTTCAGACCCAAGACCTAAGACCCAAGACCGATTGTTCTAGTGCGGCAGTCTGAAGTTGATGGTGACCTGCGTCTGAATTTCGACCGGCTCGCCGTTGAGCAGGTATGGCTTGTATTTCCAACGCTTGACGGCATCGACTGCCGCCTGCGTCAGTTGCTGGTCGCCGCTCAGCACTTGCACTTGGGTGATGTCACCGGCTTTGGAAACCGTCGCCATCAACTGGACGGCGCCCTCAACCCGCATGCGCAAAGCGGTAGGCGGATAGACCGGGTCGACCTTCTTGATGAGCAATCCCGTGGATACTCCCTGGGAAATGTTCAACCGCTGGAGCACAGGTTTGGAGCCGTCGGTTGTGCCGAGGTCCGGCAGGGGGCCGCTCGAACCCGCTGCCGCGATTCCCATTACGCTGGGAGCCTGAGCATCGGGCTCCACTGGTGCTGTCTTCGCCGGGGCCGCGCCCCCCTTGACCATAAGAGGCGCTGGTGCAGGTGCCGACGCTGCGGCTGAGGCAGCTTTGCTGGCCGGGGACGAGGAACTCTTCGGCTTGACGGAAGTCGGTGCTGCAGGAGGTGCGCTTTCCTCGGGCGCGGATTCACTGTCGTCATTTGCCGCGCTCGGGGCGGGTGCCGTCGTGGTTGCCGCTGGCTGCGACGCAAGTTGCGGTTCCAGCGCGGCGGCTGCAGGCGCCGGAGCAGGCTGCGCGCCAGATGGCTTCTCCGCCAGCAAATCCGCAACTTTCGTGGGCATGGGGGTTTTAACAGGCTGGTTCTGGTTCGCACGTCCCTGATAGTACGTCAACCCAGCGTATGATCCTACGGCTACGATTACGGCCGCTGCGATTGCCAACACAACCTTCTTGGCTCCGCCTGATTTTGCGGGAGCATTGGCTCCGCCGAAGGTGAAAGAGGGCGCGGGCACATTCTTCGCAGATTCGGTTGACGCGCTTGGCCGTTCTGCGCCAGGGGCTTCAAGAATCTCGTCGTCTTCACGGGGAGCGCTCGTCGGCTTCAGTTCCACCGGCGGAATTTCCAGAATTTCACGGGCCGGCGCAGGCGCGCTGGCAGCTCCGCTGCTCCATGAAGCGGAGGGAGCGTGTGCGGCAGACTTGACCGGGCTCGCTTCGGCCGCAGGTGCGTGCATTGCCGGGACGGCCGCAACAGGCGACTTGGCTGCGGGAAGAACCGGCGCATCAATTTTCTTAACCGCGGCCGGAACAACCGAAGCCGCACTCGCGCTCGCCGCCGGTGCCGGGCGTGCCGGAACGGCGGTCGGCTTGGCAACGGCCGGCGTGGCCGGACGCGCTGCCGGAGCACTCGCGGGCGCCTTGGCCGGCGCCGCAACTGAGGTTCCAGGCGCAGCTGCGGTTGCTGCGGGCGCCGCCGGTTTTGCCGGATCGCCCTTCCGCAGCAGTCCGCGGGCCACCCGCAACGTGCCCTTGGCCTGTTCGATATTGATGGGTTTGGTCAGGACCAGGTTGGCACCAATGCGAAATGCTTTGGCCACCCCGGCCTGACCTTCCACGACGGCTACGGCCAGCGACGCCTGGTTGGACGTCGAATTCCGCGCGCTCTTGAACAATAGTGCGGCGTTCTGCTCGTTATCGCAGTCCACCACAATCGCGTCGAAGTGTGTGCCCATCAACTTCTTCACTGCAGCGAAAGGTTCGTTGCAAGACTCGACGTTGAACTCCAGCTCGCTTAAGACTTGCGTCACCGAGCGGGCGGTTTTGTCATCGGGACAGAAGAGAAGAGCTTGGAAACCCATACCGATCTCATCCTAGGTACAGGCGTAAGGGGCATCAAGTTACGCTAGTAATCCGGGATCAGGTGCTTTCGTGGGGTTTCTTCCGGGCGAGGAAACCCGGGGGCCAGATGCAGCCCAGGCGCCGAGCACGCGGAGATCGCTGAGGAATGAATGGGCGGCATACAATGGCAGGCCATGAGGTCGCGGGTGCCGCGGTGGCTCAAGATTGCGTGGACGGTCTGGCTGATCGTCTGGGCGCCGGTGTATTGGCGGCAATACGGGCCGCAGAACTTTCTGTTCTTTTGCGACATCGGGAACGTGCTGATCGGAATCGGTTTATGGCTGGAGAGTCCGCTGATTTTTTCCTGGGTGGCCTGCGGGCTGCTGCTGTTCCAGTCGCTCTATGTTGTGGACCTTGCCGGGGCTCTGGCGACCGGTCGTCACATCGTCGGAGGCACGGAGTATATGTTTGATCCGGGGCTGCGGCTGTTCGTTCGTCTCCTGAGCCTGTTTCATGTAGCCACGCCGCCAATGCTCGTTTGGGCGATCTGGCGGCTGGGCTACGACCGGCGGGGATGGAAATTGCAGACCCTGACGGCGTGGATTGTGGTGCCCATCAATTATTTCTGGCGGCCAGAGATGGACGTGAACTGGGCTCGCGGCCTGTTCTTCCACCAGCAGCATGCCATGCCGGGATGGGCATATCTGGCGGGCTATTTGGTCGTAGTGCCACTGTGTGTTTATTTTCCGACGCATTTACTTTTGAACTGGCTCAGCCACCGGTGGGAGGCTCGACATTTGGAACAGACAGTGTAGTCGTCTGAGTGCGAAGGATTGAGCCTAGCGCCCATCATCCGGAGTTGACAGACGTCGTCGGCGAACGCCGAGATGGGTGTATGATCAGTGCCGTTTTTGAAGCAAAAGGAGATTCCGGTGAAACTCTGCCTTCTAAGGTCGTCGCTCATACTTTGCCTTTGTGCCTGCGCTTTCGCACAAGGATCGCCGTCTGCGCCCGAGCAGGCAGCTATGAATGCGATCCGCCCCGATGCTATTCGTGCCCACATGCGTTTTCTGTCGGACTCGCTCCTACAGGGTCGAGGCACGGGCACAACAAGCTACGAGATCGCGGCCCGATACGTGGCAACGCAACTCGAGGCCGCAGGCCTGCATCCTGCCGGCGTGAACGGAACCTGGTATCAAACGGTGCCGCTGCGCAAGTCGGTAGTTGACGACGGCAAGAGTTCCCTGGTGCTGATCACCAAGAGCGGCGAGCAAACTCTGGTTTCCCTGAAGGATTACGTGCTCTACGGCGACCTGAACCGGACCGACAGCAGCGTTGAGGCTCCGGTCGTGTTCGTAGGATTCGGCGTAACCGCGCCGGAACACAATTACGACGACTACGCCAGCGCCGACGTGAAGGGCAAGATCGTGGCCGTGCTGGGCAATGCACCGGCAAAGTTTCCTTCCACGGTGCGAGCGTACTATTCCGACTACGCCGTAAAGGCAAAGAACGCGGTAGCGCACGGGGCGGTTGGGTTCATCGACCTGCTGACGCCGGAAGATCAGAAGCGCAATCCGTGGGACTGGAATATGCCGCAGGTCCAGATGGGAAACATGGAATGGCTGCAGAAGGATGGCGGCCCGCACAACGGATTTCCGGGCCTGCGCTGCTGGGTAGAGCTCAATCAATCGGGAGCTGAGAAGCTGTTCGCCGGAGCCGGCAAAACTCTGGACCAAGTCTTCGATACGGCCCGGGCCAGCCAGCCGCAATCGCTCGCTCTGCCCGTCACCGCCCGCATCCATACGATCAGTTCGCATACCTCGGCCGACAGCCCCAACATCATCGGCGAGGTCCCCGGCTCCGATCCGGTGCTGCGCAACCAGTATGTGGTCTACACCGCGCACGTCGATCATCTGGGAATCTGCCCGCCGAAGAATGGCGATAACGTTTGCCACGGCGCTCTCGACAATGCCAGCGGAGTTGCGAGCCTGCTCGAAATCGCGCGTGCCTTTGCCAGCCTGCCCAAGGTTCCTCGCCGCTCCATCCTGTTTGTCTTTGTAACCGGTGAAGAGATGGGCCTGCTCGGTTCCGATTACTTCGCGCACTTTCCCACCGTCCCGCGAAGCGCGATTGCTGCGGACATCAACATCGACGGTGCGCCCGGTCTGTACTACGACATGAAGGACTTGATCGTGCTCGGCATCGAGCACTCCAGTCTCGAACAGCAGGTGCAATCGGCCGCGAAGCAGATCGGCTATTCCCTCACACCTGATCCCATGCCGGAAGAGAATTTTTTCATTCGCAGCGACCAGTATTCCTTCGTGCAGCAGGGCGTTCCCGCGGTCGAAGTCGGAGACGGGATAAAAAGCGTCGATCCTAAAATCGACGGACTCAAAGTGCAGAAGGAATGGATGGTGACGAAATATCACACCCCGCTCGACAACATGGATCAAGTGCTCGACTACGCCTCGGGAGCCAGAGCGGCAGGAGTCAACTTCCTCGTCGGGTATGACATTGCGCAGCAGGATGCCGCGCCGACCTGGAACAACGGCGACTTCTTTGGGGAAAAATTCGGCTCTAGACACGCAGGTGACGGCTCAGCGGCGAAGTGATCGGCCGGGTACGTTGCTGATTTTCCCCGCGCCTAACTGATCTTGCCGGACTCGCCCGCCTTCTTCCGCACCGCCGAATCTGCCGGCGGATACTCGATCGATCCTTTGAACGAAGAGATGTCTTTCTCATGAAAGTCCGGAAACGGCAACTGTTTTCCGTCGCGCAATTCCGCGACTTTCTGGACGGCGGCATCGGCTTTTTCTTTTTCCAGTCCCGAGTCGCGACTGAGATAAAGAGTCTGCGAAGGAAGAGCCAGCCCGCTGCCGGACTGCTCCACGATCTCCATCATGCGCAGCAGCAGGTCTTCACGGATGGCCGCGAACTCGTTGAAGTCGCGCGTCAGGATATAGCAGAACACCTCTACGCTGAGGGAACTGCCTGCGATGTCAGTGAGGCGCACGCGAACGCTGCCCGTCTCGACCTTGGGATGGCTGTACAGCAGGCGCCGCACCTCCGACAGAACGAAGCGCAAATGATCAGCCGAGGTCTCGCTGCGCACGCCGAGATTGGTTTTGAAGAGAATCTTGTCGCGGCGGCTGAAGTTTTCGACGTTAATGCTGGCGACGGTGCCGTTGGGAATGGCGACCAGGGTTCGCTCATCGGTGCGGATGCGGGTGGAGCGCAGGCCGATATCTTCGACTGTGCCAGTGCGATCGCCGAAGCGGCAATAGTCTCCGACGCGGATGACTTCGTCGCCGAGAACAGAAACGCCGCCGAACAGATTCTCAATCGTCTTCTGGGCGCCGAAGCCGATGGCCAGCCCGCCAATGCCCAGGCCGGCGAGCGCGGTGCTCATATTGAAGCCCAGGCTGCCGAGCACGGCAAACAGGCCTACCAGAAAAATCACCGCTTTGACGATGCGCTCGCCCAGCAGCATGAGCGATCCGGTGCCGGCGTGCCCGCGGGCCAGGGCGCGATTGCGCACGCGGCCTAGCGACCAGCGCACGACGCGCCAGCAAATCCAGGTGACGCTGATGATGAGTGCGATCGAAGTTGCTTGAAAATAATAGTGACGATCCAGCAGCGGCATGCCCAGGTAGCGGGCGAAAGCTTGATGGGCAAGAGTCCCGGCGAGCAGCCACGCCGGACCCGAGACCGAGCGCCAACTGGCGAGTTCCATCTGGCCGCGCCGCCGCGCCCACCAGCGCAGGGGAATCTCAAGCAGGGCCAGGATCAGCCAGCCGACGGCCGCAGCCAACGGGAGGGCGAGCAACAGCACCAGCCACTGCCACACCGGCATTCCCGCTAACTGGTGCTTGACCACGACGCTGGGGAGCTTGCTCTCCACTTGGCGCGCCTGCACCTGATCGTAGAGTTCGGGGACCTGCGCCAGCGTGTCGGAAGAAATCAGCCAGATCTTGCCCGCGTTGGGATCGGATACGCGCACCAGGTCGAGATCGACCTCAACATCGCCGGATGACATCGTGCCGAGCTTCTGCCGGCCCGGGGGAACGCCTTCCTGTGGAGTTCCTTCGGGCTGGGTGAAGTTGCCCACTCGCCCGGTGAAGGTGCTGTGGTCCATGACAAATTTGAGCTGCATTGCCATCGGTTCGCCTTCCGACTGGCGATGCGCGGCGCTCATCTGCAGATATTGCGCGGCAATCGCGTTGTTGCCGGACTGCGCGGCCTGCAGAAATCCGAGAACAGCGCCTGACGGCGTGCCGCGCCCGAGAGGATCGAGGGGAGCGCTAGGGATGCTTGCCGTCGAGGAAGGTTGCAGAACCTGGCTGAGCGGCGTCTGGGCTGGGGAACGGAGGCAAAAGGCAAGAAAGAATATTCCAGCGAGAAGAACGAGAGCGCTTTGGAGGGGGCTTTCCCCGTATTGGCGCAGATTCCTATGGAGGCCGCTGGTGGTCGAGGGGGACACGGGGTCCTTCGACTGCGTTTGCGTCCGCTCTTCGCGGACGCAAACTCCGCTCAGGATGACAGAATTGTTGATGGAAGAGAGCATGATCGTCTCCTGCCGCTATGCGCGCTTGGGCCGGTAGATGTGCGTACTGGTGCCAAAGAAAACCTCGGCCGATTCCATGATCGTCTCCGAGAGCGTGGGATGCGGATGAATGGTCAGCGCCACGTCTTTGGCCAGAGCTGCCATTTCGATGGCGAGCACCCCTTCGGCGATCAGCTCGCCCGCGCCCGCGCCAACGATGCCCATGCCCAGCAAGCGCTCCGTCTGCGGATCGAAGAGGAGCTTGGTCATACCCTCGGGGCGATCGATCGTGATGGCGCGGCCCGACGCAGCCCAGGGAAACCTGGCAACCTTGATCTCGCGGTTTTCGTTCTGCGCCTGAGTTTCCGTCAAGCCGCACCACGCGACTTCGGGGTCGGTAAAGACGACGGCGGGAATAGCGTTCGGCTCGAAGGCCACTTTTTGTCCGGCAATGGCTTCGACGGCGACGCGGCCTTCATGCGAGGCCTTATGCGCGAGCATGGGCTCGCCGACAACGTCGCCGATGGCGTAGATGGAAGGATCTTCGGTTTGAAGCTGCTTGTTGACCTGAATAAAACCGCGCGGGCCGACTTGCACGCGCGTCTTTTCGAGGCCCGGAATTTCCGAATTCGGCTTGCGGCCTACCGAAACGAGCACGCGATCGAAGACTTTCTCGCGCGGGTTGGCTTCGGCAACCCCGACCTCGGGTCCTTCGAAGGTGGCGCGGATGCCGCTGCCTTCGTCTTTGAGAGAAGCAACGGTGGTGTTGAGCAGGATTCCGTCGAACATTTTTTCCAGACGCTTGTGCAGCGGAAGGACGAGGTCGCGATCGGCGCCAGGAAGCAGGCCGGGCAGCATCTCGACCACGGTGACGCGTGTGCCCAAGGCGGCGTAGACGGAGCCAAGCTCCAGGCCGATGTATCCGCCACCGACCACGAGCAGGGTGCCGGGGATGTCTTCGAGATTCAGTGCTCCGGTGGAATCCATCATGCGCGGCGTATCGAGCTTGAGAGATGGGATGATCGCGGGGCGCGAGCCTGTCGCAATAATGACGCGGTCGAAGGCCAGTCTTTCTTCTGATCCGTCGGATTTCGTGATGCGCAGCCTGGTGGAATCTTCAAAAGCGGCGCGGCCCTGGACGTAGTTCACCTTGCGTTGTTTGGAGAGAACGCCGAGCCCGCCCGTGAGCTTTTTCACCACACTCTCTTTCCACGAGCGCAAACGCGCCAGATCAATCTTCGGCGAGGCGAAGTCAATGCCCCAGTTCTTGGCCTGCGCGGATTCTTCGAGCAACTTGGCCACGTGCAGCAGTGCCTTCGACGGAATGCAGCCGCGGTGAAGGCAGACTCCGCCGGGATTCAGTTCAGGATCAATGAGGGTGACGGTCATGCCGAGATCGGCAGCGAGAAAAGCAGCGGCGTAGCCTCCTGGACCGGCGCCGACGACAGCGATGTGTAGCGATTGGGAGTCAGGCATGTGTGAGAAAAAGTTTCAAGGTTTCAGAGTTTCATGGTTGCAAAGTTAAAACTGCTGGTGAATGCAGCTCGGGCGGTGCAGGCAAAGTGCATAGATCCTTCGCTTCGCTCAGGATGACGACCCAAACACGAGGCTCAAAGAATTTACGACCCCAAAGCCCCGAAACGTTGAAACCTTGAAACCTGAGAAACTTTGAAACTTTCCTTATCCCTGCACCGACAGCAAGAACGGCTGCTCGAACGCTTCGGCGATCCAGCGCAGGAAGCGAGCGGCGTCGGCGCCGTCAATCAACCGATGGTCGTAGGAAAGCGAGAGCGGCAGAATCAGCCGCGGCTCGAACTTCCCGCCGCCTTTGTGTTGCACCCACTCCGGCTCCATGCGCGACCGCGAGATGCCCAGGATCGCGACTTCGGGATAATTCACAATGGGCGTAAAGCCGATGCCGCCAATGCCGCCCAGATTCGTGATGGTAAATGTGCCGCCTTCCATTTCGGCGGGCGTGAGTTTCTTCTCCCGCGCCTTTTTCGAAAGCTGCGACAACTCGACTGCGAGCTCCACAATGTTTTTCTTGTCCACGTCGCGGATGACGGGAACGAGCAGGCCGCGGTCCGTATCAGCGGCCACGCCGATGTGGATGTATTGCTTGTAGACGATTTCTTCCTTCTCGATGTCGATGCTGGCGTTGAACTGCGGGAAAACTTTCAGCGCCGCGGCGCAGACTTTCAGTGCGATCGCGGTGACGGTCATTTTGCCGCCGGCTTCTTCGGCCTTGGGAGCGAAGCGGGCGCGCAGTTGCTCAAGTTCAGTGATGTCGGCGCGGTCGTGCTGCGTGACATGGGGGATCGTGTTCCAGGATTCGGCCAGGTGCTCGGCTGTTTTGCGGCGCACGCCGCGAATGGAAACGCGCTCGATTTTGCCCCATTTGGCGAAATCGGGAAGCGGAGGCGCGGCCAAGCGAGTGGCTCGCGGCGGAGCTTGCGCCGCGGCTGACGCGGCCTGCAGCAGGGACTTGGCATAGGCCTTGACGTCGTCTTCGCTGATGCGGCCGCCAGGGCCTGTACCTTTTACCTCATAGATGTCCACGCCGACTTCGCGAGCCAGCCGCCGCACATGCGGTGCCGCGGGAATCGGCTGGCGCTGTTCGGTGCCCGCGACTTTGCCCAGTTGCACGGGCATGCTGAAGACCAGCGGCGCGGGCAGCGGTTGGTCGGGGGGCAACGCCTGTTCTTCGGTTTTGCCCTCGGCGCGAATCGCAGCCTGAAAAGCCAGGCGCGCTCCATGCTGTCCGGAAACGTGTTCCACGGGCGCGGTGCGGGCGCGGGAAGGTTCGAGTTGCGCGGGCACTCCGCCTTCAAGGGTGAAAATGACCTGGCCGACTTTGATCTTCTCGCCTTCTTTGACTTTCACTTCCTTGACGATGCCACTTACTGACGACGGGACTTCGACGACTGCCTTGTCAGTCTCCAGTTCCATGACCGGCTGACCTTCGGAAACCTTGGCGCCGGGCGCGATCATCAACCGGACGAGATCTCCCTGGGAGATGTTTTCACCAAGTTCGGGGAGCCTAAACTCGCCGGACCCCGAGGCGAGTTCGGAAGCCGTGCCGGGAGCGGCGACTGCAGGAGTCCGTGCTGGAACTCGCGGAGCACCCGGCAGCGCTATTGGGGGCGGGTCTTGCGGAACTGGAGTAGCGACCGCCGCGGCGGCGCGAACGGCGGGAGCTTTTGCGTCGGCTCCATCCACGGTGAAGATCACTTGCCCGACTTTGATCTTTTCACCTTCCTTGACGCGAATCTCCTGCACGGTTCCGCTCACCGACGAAGGCACTTCGACGACAGCCTTGTCGGTTTCAATCTCCATGACCGACTGACCGGGGCTGACCGTTTTGCCCGGAGCGATCATCAGGCGCACCAAGTCGCCTTGTTCGATGTTCTCTCCCAGCTCGGGAAGTTTGAATTCAATCAATTGAGTCATTCCTCTGCGACCCGCATTTTGCGCTTGAGGCGTCATCCCGACCGAAGCCGTTTTTCAGGCGGAGGGAGGGATCTCGTGCGCATCGCAACCTCACTGGCTCCACGCGAGATTCCTCGCCCCGCTGGTGAAAGCGCGGGGCTTCGGAATGACGCATATCATAGAACATTAGCCGCGGCTCAGCTCACCGCCGGGTTCGCCTTTTCTGAATGAATTCCCAGTTCCTGGATCGCGCGCTGCACCACGTCTGTGCCGATCTTCTTCTCTCTCGCCAATGCTCCCAGAGTTGCAAGCACGATGTGCTTGGCGTCGACTTCGAAAAAGTCACGCAGAGCGGCGCGGTTTTCACTTCGGCCGAAGCCGTCGGTTCCAAGCGACACAAGTTGCCCGGGCACCCACTTCGCCAGGCTCTCCGGCAACACCTTCATGTAATCCGATGCGGCGATGAACGGCCCGGGCGCATCTTTCAAAGTTGCCGTGAGGTAAGGAACTTTCGCTGGCCCGGCCGGATGCAGCATATTCCAGCGCTCGCAATCGTTGGCATCGCGATAAAGTTGCTTGTAGCTGGTGACGCTCCACACATCAGCGGCAACGCCGTATTTCTCTTCCAGAATCTGCTGCGCTTTGAGCGTCTCGTACATAATTGTGCCGCTGCCCAGCAACTGCGCCCGCAGCTTGGCGTCGCTCTTTGCCGAAGCCTTGAAGCGGTACAGACCTTTCAATATCCCCTCGCGAATCGCAGGATCGGCGGGCATTTCAGGCATGGGCAGAGGCTCGTTGGTGACGGTCAAATAATAGAAGATCGACTCCTGATCGACGTACATCCGCTTGATGCCATCCTGAATGATGATGGCGATCTCGTAAGCGAAAGCAGGGTCGTAGGCGAGCAGGTTGGGCACGGGAAGCGCAAGCACGTGGCTGTGGCCGTCCTGGTGCTGCAGGCCTTCGCCAGCGAGCGTGGTGCGGCCGGCGGTACCGCCGACGAGGAATCCGCGGCAGCGCATGTCGGCTGCGGCCCAGATCAGATCGCCAATCCGCTGGAAGCCGAACATCGAATAGTAAATGAAGAAGGGAATCGTGTTGATGCCGTGGTTGGCATAGGCCGTGCCCGCCGCGATGAACGAGCACACCGAACCGGCCTCGGTGATCCCTTCTTCCAGAATCTGACCGTTCTTCGCTTCCTTGTAGTAGAGCAGCGTGTCCATATCCACGGGCTCGTAGTTTTGGCCCACATTAGAATAGATTCCCACCTGGCGGAAGAGCGCCTCCATGCCGAAGGTGCGGGCTTCATCGGGAACGATGGGCACGATGAACTTGCCGAGTTCCGGATCGCGCAGCAGCTTGGCCAGCAGGCGCACGAAAACCATGGTGGTGGAGACCTCGCGGCCTTCGGTGCCTTTGTGAAACTCCTCGAAATGCGACTCGGGGAAAGGTTTCATCGGCGTGGCGCGCACTTTGCGGGTCGGCATGTATCCGCCAAGCTGCTGGCGGCGCGCCTGCAGGTACTTGATTTCGGCGCTGTCGTCGGCGGGGCGGTAGAACGGCGCATTGTGCAATTCGTCGTCAGGGATGGGAATGCCGAAGCGCGAGCGGAACATCTGCAATTCGTCGTCGTTCAACTTCTTCTGCTGGTGGGTGATGTTCTTGCCTTCGCCCGCTTCGCCCAAGCCGTAGCCTTTGATGGTTTTGGCCAGAATGATGGTGGGCGAACCGGTGTGGTTCACGGCGGCGTCGTAAGCCGCATTGACCTTGATCGGATCGTGGCCACCCAGGCGCATGCGCGCCAGTTGCTCGTCGGAGAGATGTTCGACCATCTTGAGCAGGCGCGGATCGCTGCCGAACAGGTTCTGGCGGAAGTAGGCGCCGCTTTCGACAAAATATTTCTGGTATTGTCCGTCGCTGATCTCGCCCAGACGCCGCACCAGCAAGCCGTCGCGGTCGTTTTGGATGAGGCTGTCCCAGTCGGTACCCCAGACGACTTTAATGACGTTCCAGCCGGCGCCGCGAAAAATGGCTTCCAGTTCCTGGATGATCTTTCCGTTACCGCGCACCGGGCCGTCCAGGCGCTGCAGGTTGCAGTTCACGACGAAGATCAGGTTGTCGAGCTTCTCGCGCGAGGCCAGGGTGATGGAGCCGAGTGATTCAGGTTCGTCCATCTCACCGTCGCCCAGAAACGCCCAGACCTTGCCACCGGTGGACTGCTTCAGCCCGCGGTTTTCCAGATACCTGATAAAGCGGGCGTGATAAATGGCCTGAATCGGCCCGAGGCCCATGGAGACCGTCGGAAACTCCCAGAAATCGGGCATGAGCCAGGGATGCGGATAGGAACTGAGTCCGCCGCCCGGCTTCAATTCGCGGCGGAAGTTCTGCAGTTTTTCTTTCGAAATGCGGCCTTCGAGATAGGCGCGGGCATACATTCCTGGCGCGGCGTGGCCTTGGAAGTAGACGATGTCGCGATCGCCGCTTTCAGTCTGGGCCCGCAGAAAATGATTGAACGCGACTTCATACAACGTGGCGGCGGAGGCGTAGGTCGAGATGTGGCCGCCGATGCCTTCCTGAATCTTGTTGGCGCGGACGACCATGGCCAGGGCGTTCCAGCGCACCAGGCTCTTGATGCGGCGCTCCATCTCCTGGCTGCCGGGAAAAGGAGGCTGCTGCCGCGCGGGAATCGTATTCTGGTAAGGCGTGGTGGCCGAGAAAGGCAGATTCACGCCGGCTTCGCGCCGGGCGTGCAGCGCCAACTGCTGCAGCAGGCGGCCAGCCCGGTTGGGGCCGCTTTTTGTCAGGACATAGTCCAGGGAGTCGACCCATTCCCTGGTTTCTAAAACCTCTGAGCCGTCAGTTTCCGTCTGAGCCACGTCTGGTTTCTCCGGCGCGCAAAGCGCAATACTTCATCATAAAGCAATCCTGAAGATTTTTGCTGGCGGAAAGGGAGACGCGGCTGGTTTAGAATCGCATCCCGTCGGTGCAGGAGGTTTCCATGTTGTTACGGATCGTGGTGCTCATCGTTGTCGTGATCGTAATCGTGGTGCTCTTTCGGCTTACCTCGCGCTCGGCAACTCCGGCGGAGGGCACGAACGCCCCCGACTTCACTCTGACTTCGCAGGAAGGCTCGCCGGTCAGCCTTAAGGATTACCGCGGCAAGTGGGTGGTTCTCTATTTCTATCCCAAGGATCAAACGCCGGGCTGCTCGCGCGAGGCGCACAACTTTCAAATGGATCAGCCGAAGTATGCCGAGCGCGACGCTGTCGTGTTAGGCGTGAGCGTGGACAGCGTGGATTCGCACAAAAAGTTCTGCGCCAAAGAAGGGTTGAACTTCAAGCTGTTGGCCGACACTGAGCATAAAGTGAGCGACTCCTACGGCTCGCTGACCAATCTGTGCCTGGTGAAGTTTGCCGCCCGGCACACCTTCCTGATTGATCCCACCGGCAAGATTGCGAAGGTCTACACCAGCGTGGATCCGGCGAAGCATAGTCAGGAGGTACTGGCGGAGTTGGATGGACTGGAGAAGGCAACACCGGCGAGGCAGTGAGAGAGGCGAGTTCCTCACAGGGGCTAAAGCCCACGAGTTTTCCCAACCTGTGACGCGGCCCTAAAGGGCCGCTCTTCCACGTTCACGCTAAACCCGTTTAATGGGCAGGGCTACTTTTCCCCTAAGTACATCTCTGCGACGTGGCGGCTGATCTTTCCCGATTCCGCGTCTCCCTGGTTCGTGAGTACGACCACGGTCAGCTCGTCGTCCACGTAGCGGTCAATGACGTTCTCGAATCCCTGCCATGAGCCGGTGTGGTGAAGGCAGCGATGCCCGTGCCTCTGCTCGATATACCAGCCGAAGCCGTAACCATCCTTGTTGGGCTGGCCGTTCTTCAGCTTCACCGGAGTCCACATCAGATCGAAACTGGAGCGCTTCAGCAGCTTTTCCGTGTAGAGAGCAGCGTCCCACTTGGCCAGGTCGAGGATCGAGAAGTAGAGGCTGCCGTCCGCGGTCGTGTTGATCGTGGGCGCGACCCACTCCTGATTTTTCAACTCCCCTTTCTCCAGCCGGTAGCCCGCGGCGCGATTCGGAATGATGTCGGCTTCGCTGATGATGCGCGTGGTGGTCATGCCCAGCGGACGGAAGATGCGTTGCTCAAGAAAGTCGCCGTAGAACTCGCCGGTCACGCGATGAATCAGGATGCCCAGCGTGAGATATCCGAGATTGCTGTACTCCCACTTCGTGCCCGGAGGGTATGCCAGGGGAATGCCCTCGACCAGCTTCAGCAATCCTTCTTCGGTCCAGTCCTTGCGGAAATCGAAATCCTCGGGATAGTCGCCGAAGCCGGCAGTGTGACTGAGTAATTCGCGCACGGTAACATCCTTCCAGGCGGCAGGAACATCGGGAAAATATTTTGTCAGGGGATCTTCCAGGCCGACCTTGCCCTCTTCGACCAGCATCATGACTGCAGTGGCCGTGAACTGCTTGCCCACCGATCCTGACTGGAATAGAGTCTCTGGCTTCACAGGAGCTTGCAGTTCCACGTTGGCCAGGCCGAAACCCTCGGCACGAAGAGTTTTTCCCTCTTTCACCACCAGCAGCGACAGGCCAGGAATGTGCTGGCGCTGCATCTCGGCTTTGACGTAGTCAGTAACGGCGCTGTCGGTAGCGGGGTTTTGCGCCTGTGGCGCGCAGACGGCGAAAAAGAGACCAAGGCCGATCAGCGGCGTTGATTTGAAAAACTTGCGGAAATTCACGGGAGGTCCCCGAAGACAGATTTTCAGCTCCGCGAGTTTACAGCCAAGGCGACTTCATATCAATGATGACGGGCCATGAACCGGTGCCATCGCTGCACCCATTTGCGCACGATGTAGTACTCGTTGACCGGACGATCGTCGGTCAACGACGGAGTGTGCGGAGAAGCCGCGATCATCTGATCCAGAGACGATTCCCGCGTGAGCAGGGCATTCAGGCGACGATAGGCAGCGTCCATAATGTTGTCGCCTGGTCGCAGTTCCCATTCCGCAAGATCGGCCACCGCGCTCGCCGGCATGCGCGCCAGCAGATCTTGCGCGCTGCGGTTGGGAATGGGCTGATCGCTGCCCAGGAAGTGCATTCCGAATTCATCGGCGAAAGTTCGCACATAGGGGAAGGAATTGTGCAGCGCACGAGCGACGGCAGCCACGTCGACCGGGTCGACTGCGCTGGTCGCGGCGATCCACTGTTGCAGAATTCCCCCCCGGCGCAGCCGTTGCCGCGCTGCCCGATAGAATTCTTCGGAGTAGAGCAGGCTCGACCCTGCCGCTTGCATCGGCGGTGGAGGATCGACCGTGATGACGTCGTATTGCTGCCGGGTGCGTTCCAAATAGCGGCGGCCGTCGTCAATGACCACATGCGAGAGCGGCGACGCGAGAACTGTGTCACCGTCGCTGTGGTAGTAGGTGAACAGACGCGGGACGCTGGGCACCAGTTCCACCGCCGTTACGGGAATGCCCCAGGAGTGCAGCGAACGGAAGGTCGTGCCCATGCCAAAGCAGATTACGAGAGCGTCCTGCGGCCGACGGTCGAGAGAAGCCAGAGGAACATGGGCCATCAGCTTGGTGATCGTCGTCAGGTTGGTAATGCCGTAGCCGTTGACGAGCAGCTTCTTGTCCATCCCCGTGCCGGTGGCGATGACGGTCGCGGTCGCATCACGCAGCACCACGTGTTCGGAAAATCTGTCTTCGTAGCCCTTGCCCACAGCCATCAGACAGACGGAGATCGCCAACGACGCACACACGGCAGCGCGGGCGACGGGGCGAGTTGGAGCCTGAGGCCGCAGCGGAGCAAGTCCTATGACCAGCCAGGGGAACGAAAGCACAATCAGCGCCCAGCGTTCGCTCATCAGGGGCAGGAGCACAAAACCGGCGAGCAGCGGCCCGAGAATGCAGCCCACTACGTTGGTCGCGTATGCCATTCCTGCTTTGCCTGGATCGCCTGCGGAGAAGCGGTCGACCAGCATAGGCGTGATGAATCCGAGCAGGCCGGTAAAACCCGCGACGCCCACTACCAGGCGCAGCAGTTGATGCACGTGAATGAAAGGACTGGCCGCGACCAGGGGGAGCAAACCGCAGGTCGCCAGCAGTGCCCAGATCACCGGGCTCTCTTCGCTCCGGTGGGAACTCCAGCGGCGATAGACGACCGAGCCAATGAGCGTTCCCAGCAGATAGACGCCGAGAATCGAGGCGAACGCGTAAACGACGGTCCCGAAGTAAGGCGTATAGCAGCGCACCCAGACCACTTCCATGGCCATGCAGGTCAGGCCACTGAGAAACAGAAGCGCGAGAATCTTGTTGCCTCCCGGGATGGCGGCAGAAGGAATGACCGCGGCAGGTTTGATTGCGGAGGGCGGCAGGTTCCGCGATAAAAGCAGAGCCGACACGGCAATCAGGCAATTACAAGCGATGCCGACTTTCAGGGTTCCACGGAATCCCAACAGTTCAATCAGGAACAAAGGCACATGCGTGCCGACCACCGCACCCGCGACGTTGGCCGTGTAGAGATAACTGAAGGAGCGGCGCGACTCGGCCGGAATCATCTGCGCAATCGCGGCCATGGCCACCGGTACCGTGGCTCCCATGAGAGCGCACCAGGGAATGAGCGAGACTCCGACCCACACGCCGGCCACACCGTAGTAGCCGAGCGAGGAGAGTCCGAAGTGTTCCAGAAGGCGGCGGCCCAAAACGAATGCGTAAGGAACGAGCAGGCCCGACATTCCAATGAGCAGTTCGGTCAGCGCGTAAAGCCGCAGGGCAGGAATCGTCCGGCGGCCTGCCTGCGCGTCAAGCCATCGGCCGCTCGCCCAGGACCCGAGCCCAAGCCCGGCCATGAATACCGAAAGCACTATGGAGACCATGGCAGTGGTGACTCCAAATTGCGCCATGGCCAGCCGCAGCCAAACCAGTTCGTACAGAACGCTGCAAAAGCCAGAGATGAAAAAGAAGATGAAGTACCAGTTCACGCGCCTTCTGCTTTCGCGGGGCAGAATGCCGTGCCCCAATTCAGGTTCGCCCAGTGTAGAGAAGTTGTGAGCACGGAGGCAAGGCAGGGAAGAGCGCGTGGTGCGACGGTTGTCCATCGCGCTCAGTGCGGGGCACCCATTAGTGAGGCAAAAGTATTGATCTGTGTCGCTCAACTGACCGCCGGCCGCGGCTCGACCTTCTTCGTCGTGATCACCAGCTTGGCCGGGGTCAGTTCGGGGCCATCCCAGCCCTCCTTTACCGCTTCGATGTGAATTTCGCCCGGCGTCTTGTTGGACTGCACGATCGCCTGTGCCAGACCGTTGAAGAGTGAGCGCCTGGGTTCCCTGTCGCTCTCTTGACAGTTGGGGTCGCCGTTCCCCACGCCGATCAACGCGCCCTCGCCCGAGATCTTGAACCCAATCAGATTGCTGGCCGTCGGAACCGGCCGGCCCTCCTTGTCCAAGGCCTCCACTTTCAGGATTGCCACGTCCTCGCCGTCCGCATCGATTTCCTTCCGGTCCGCCGTCAGACGGATGGCCGCCGTAGGTCCGGTTGTCTCCCGCTTCTCGGTCAACAAAACTTTGCCGCCCTTCACGCCCCGCGCCTCAATGGCACCCGGCTCGTACCTGACCTTCCACTCCACGTGCCCCAGGCGCGGAACCTTCTGAGTCCCCTGGCTCTTGCCGTTGACCAAGAGTTCGACTTCGTCCAGGTTCGAGTGCACCCACACTGGAATTTCGTCCCCCTCCCTGCCCGCGAAGTTCCAGTGCGGAAACAGATGCAGCACCGGATCGGCGCCCCACCACGCCTTGTAATAGAAGAAGCTGTCCTTGGGGAATCCGCACATATCCACAATGCCGAACTGCGAGTTGATGGAGGGCCATCCGTAGGGCGAGGGCTCGCCACGATAATCGAAGCCAGTCCAGGCAAAGCCGCCCGCCTCCCACTCCCGCGTCCCATAAAACGTCCACCACTTCTCGGCCGTCTCATAATCCTGCCCTCGGCCTTCTTCGGTGTCGTAGGCGCTTACTGTGTTGCGCAGCGGGTCGGTCGAATATACGCCGCGGGTAGAAACGGCGCTGGCCGTCTCCGAGCCATAAAGAGGTCGCTTGGGATTTTTCTTGTGATACTCGTCGAGAAATTGCAGGGAGTAATTGAACCCGATAACGTCGAACGCAGCGGAGGGGCCGGCTTGGTTGTCGCCGTTCACCGCGGCCGACACAACGCGCGTGGGGTCGAGTTCGTGGACCCGCCGCACCATGGTGGCGCCAATCTTCGCGCCCTGCTCGGCCTCGTCGTACTGCAGTTGCCATTCCTCGTTGCCGATCGACCACAGGATGATCGCCGGTGAGTTGCGATAGCGCTTCACCATCGCCTCCAGTTGCGCCAGGCCCTCGGGACTTGAGCTCATCTGGCGCGTTTCGCACATCATCATGAGGCCAATGCGGTCGCAGCCCTCGACCCACTCGGGCGTTGGCATGTTGTGCGAAGTTCTCACCGCGTTGCAGCCCATCTGGCGCAGCACTCCCAAGCGGAACCATTGCAGCCGGTCCGGGACCGCAGCACCCACGCCGGCGTGGTCCTGGTGATTGCAGGTACCCTGGATCTTCAGCGGCTTGCCGTTGAGGAAGAAGCCTTTGTCCGCGTCGAAGACGGCGGTGCGCACGCCAAAGCTTACGCGCTCCGCATCGCGCACTTTGTCCCCGACTTTGACACTCACAATCGCCGAATAGAGGTTCGGCGCTTCCACCGACCAGAGCGCCGGATTGGCCAGCTTCGCAGTCGCGATGAAGGTTGCCGCTCCGTCCAGCGCAATCGATTGCACGGGCGCATCAGCCGCAGCCACAGTGTTACCCGCGGCGTCGAGAATCTGCCAGCTTACTTTGGCGCTCTCCGCCTGCTTGCCCTGATTCTCGACCACCGTGCCCAGCGTCAATGTGGCGACATTGCCGCCGACCGCGGTGCGTACGGTGCTCTTCCATTTGCCCAGGTGCAACGCATCGGTCTTGGTCAGCCACACATGGCGGTAGATGCCGGCGCCCTCGTAGAACCAACCATCGCCAAAGCTGGCGTCCACGCGCGCCACAATGTAGTTCTTTTGACCGTAGCTCAGAAAGTCCGTCAGGTCGAAGCGGAAGGGCGCGTAACCGTTATCGTTGCGTCCGATGAAGCAGCCGTTGACAAAGATCAGCACGCTGCGGAAGGCGCCATCAAACTCGACCGTGATGCGGCGGCCCAAATCGCTGGCCGGAATCTCGAACTCGCGCCGGTACCAGCCGACGCTGGTCTCCGGATAACGGCGGCCGAGCGGCTTGTAGCCGTGCGAATTCTGCTCCTCGTCGCGCACGAAGGGCAACTCAATGGCCCAATCGTGCGGCAGGTTCAGCGCGCGCCACTTGGAGTCGTCGAACTTGGCCTTGGAGAACTCGAATTCTCCGGTCTTGGCAAAGTCGCCCTGGTCGTTGCCAAAGCCCAGATCCCGGACTGGGTCGGTGCCGTGGCCAAACTGGAACTTCCAGCCAAAGTCGAAGAGCAATTGCTCACGCGGCGCCACCGCCGCCAACGCCCCGGCTGACCCAGCCTCCGGATAACCGGCGACGAGCGCAGCGGTGCGTCCCCAGGCAGATCGAGCCAGCAGGGAAGACGCGGAAATCGCCAGTCCGGAACAAAGCAGGTCGCGACGAGAGATGCCAGACATAGTATTCCTCCTTGGGATGAAGTCTCGCCGTGGGCGCATTCGGAGTTTCGAGCGGCGAGAAAAGTGGAATCATACACTCAAAGGTGTGCGGGGAAACTGATCCAGAGCAAATGCCGATCTGTCTTCTAGCTCCACTTCTCTTCCCAGCCAAGTGCCGGATGTAAATTGTGATGGAAGAAACCATGCGCTCTCCGGCGCTTTCCAAACCCTTCAAAGCACAGGATTAGCACAATTGGGAGACATCTTTGGGAAGGTACGGGGGAAACGCAGTGCTTAAGGGGCTTCTTGAACTTTGAAGGTTGGAGGCGCGGGTCGGCATCGAACTTGAGCCGCCCTTGCGGGCGTGAGCGAAGCGGAAGCCCGCAGGCGAAATCCTGAGCGAAGCGAGGGACCTGGCACCGCCATGGACCTCAGGGAGAATTGGAGGCGCGGGTCGGAATCGAACCGACGCATAAAGGTTTTGCAGACCTCTCCCTTACCACTTGGGTACCGCGCCCTATTGAATACCTTAGCGTCCCCGCTCAGAAAAGTCCATCCGGGACAATGAGCGGGTGGAGGAGGAAAATCTGGAGCGGGAGACGGGATTTGAACCCGCGACTTCGACCTTGGCAAGGTCGCACTCTACCACTGAGTTACTCCCGC
>OMOD01000141.1:0-859 GCA_900290255.1 Candidatus Sulfotelmatobacter kueseliae | reverse complement strand
AGGTCGCACTCTACCACTGAGTTACTCCCGCTCGTTCTCTCATTCTACAGCACTTGCGCATTTGCTGACAATTTACTGCACCCGCACTGGCACCCGCTCAGCGTCATTCGGCTCTTCCACATCGGCTACAGTACCACCGTTAGGCAGGAACCGCTCGATGAATTGGGCTTGGGCGTTCCTTGCCTTGTGGCTGTTGTGCACGTAGTGCATCGTCATGTCCACATGCGACTGGCGAAGCATACGTTGCACTACCACAGGATCGTGTCCGTTCTCGATCAGGAAGGTGGAAAGCCCGTGTCTCAGGTTGTGGAACCCAAATCTCGGGCAATCCTCAGGGATCACTCCAGCAGCGACAGCCGCAGGTCTCACATAGTCCTGCACGATCATGCTACCGATTCGAGGCTGCTTGCCGTGCAGCTTGAACGACGGGAACAAGAAATCCGCGTCCTTGCTGTACGGTGTCTGTTGACGCCACGCCTGCAATAGCGCAGCAAGCGTCTCGTGCATCTCCACTGGAGCCTTAGACGCCCTCGACTTCGGACGCCCGAGTTCGCCACCTACCCAATCGCGTCGGATGTTGATCTTCAGTTTCTTCCAATCAATATCCGACCACATGAGTCNNGATGTTGATCTTCAGTTTCTTCCAATCAATATCCGACCACATGAGTCCGAGAGCTTCCCCGATTCGAGTGGCGGTGACCGCCACCACGATGAGGAGCACGCGCACCAAGGGATCGCCGATCCGCTCCAGTATCGCGAACGACTCTTCTGGGCTCAGACTGACCGCCTCGTAGTCCGAGTGACCTGACCGGCGAAATTTGTACCAAGTGGAATGAGAGAGAATCCACTTGGAGGAAAA
>OMOD01000142.1 GCA_900290255.1 Candidatus Sulfotelmatobacter kueseliae | reverse complement strand
TAGAAAGCGGACATCACTCATAACCTCCTGAGGACACGGCGGGTGGGCGCCTCCAACCACCCGCCGTTTTTCTGTTTTTTCTGGCAGAGACCGTGAACCTGGGGTAAAATCCCTTCATCGTTGTTGGTTTCCCAGGAAACCTGAAGTTTCATCCGAGCGGCATGGCTGAAGCCGTGCCCTTAGGGAACGCCATGTTCATGCCTCGCTAATTCGCCCGTCTTACCCGCCCCACGCGGGTTCTCTGACTCATCTTGCGTTTCTGAATGCATCGCTCATCGCACGTGTTTGCGGGCGAGGTTGCGGAAAGCTCAGGTTCTTATGGACGCGATTTCTACTTCTGCGGGGCGGGACGCCGGCGGGCGGTCGCGCTCGCTATGGGCCTCGCTGGTCGAGGCGGTTCGCGGCTCGCATCAGGACTACACGGCCGGAAGCCTCAACCGGGCCATCTTACTGCTTGCCGTGCCCATGGTCCTGGAGATGGTGCTGGAGTCGCTGTTTGCCGTGGTCGACGTGTTCTGGGTGGGGCGGCTCGGGGCCAACGCCGTGGCTACGGTGGGCCTGACCGAATCGATGCTCAGCCTGGTGTTCGCCGTAGGCATGGGACTTAGTTTGTCTACCACGGCTATGGTTGCACGCCGTATCGGCGAAAAGGACCCGGAGGGCGCGGCCGACGCCGCGGTGCAGGCCATTGCCCTGGGACTGATCGTCTCGGTCGCGGTTGGACTACCCTGCCTGCTGTTCGCTCCCCGGCTTTTGCAGTGGATGGGAGCGAGCCCGGAGATTGTCTCAGTGGGCAGCGGCTACGCCCGAATCTGCCTGGGGGGAAGCTGCGTGGTGCTGCTGCTGTTTCTGAACAACGCCATTTTCCGCGGAGCGGGCGATGCCGCCATCGCCATGCGCCTGCTCTGGGTGTCGAACATCATCAACCTGATCCTCGATCCCTGCCTGATCTTTGGCTGGGGGCCGTTCCCAAAGCTGGGCGTGACCGGCGCCGCGCTGGCCACCTTCACCGGGCGCAGCATCGGGGTGATCTACCAGTTCTACCGGCTGCTGAAAGGGACCGAGAGGATTCGCATCCTCAGGCGGCAGATTCATGTGCATCTCGAAGTGCTGCTGCGGCTAGTGCGGGTCTCGCTCACCGGCATTTTGCAGTTTGCCATCGCGCACACCAGTTGGATTGGCCTGGTGCGCATTGTGAGTGTCTTCGGCGCAGCGGCGCTCGCCGGTTACACGATCGCGATTCGGATCGTCATCTTCGTGATACTCCCTTCGTGGGGCCTGAGCAACGCCGCGGCCACGCTGGTGGGGCAGAACCTGGGCGCGGGCAAGCCCGAGCGCGCCGAAACTGCCGTGTGGCGCACCGGTTTCTACAACGTAATCTTTCTGGGAGCCGTGGGAGTGTTCTTCATCCTGTTCTCCACGCCGGTCGTGCGCCTGTTCACGCACGATCCCGCAGTGGTGCCGATGGCTGCGGCCTGCCTGCGCATCGTCAGCTATGGGAATCTGGGATACGCCTACTTCATGGTCATGATGCAGGCTTTCAACGGGGCAGGCGACACCGTCACGCCCACGATTGTGAACTTCTTCGGCTTCTGGCTGTTCGAGATTCCGCTGGCGTATGGATTGGCGATGCCGCTGCACATGCGGTCCAACGGGGTCTTCTTCTCGATTGCCATCGCGGAGTCTTCCATGGCGGTCGCGAGCGCGATCCTGTTCAAGCAGGGACGCTGGAAGAAAAGGAAGATTTGAAACGATTTTTGTGACAACAAGACTTGGGGCGGGAGGAACGGTATCGAACCGTCATCTCCGGGATGGAGCCCCGGCGCATTGCCGAAGTTATGCTACTCCCGCGTACGAATTGTTGGATGCCGATCCACCAAGTTATTGCATGGTGCTACTTCTGTCAATATGGACTGGCAGCGATCTGACCGGCTGAGAGGCAAGGGGTTCAACATGGTCCGCCGAGGCTCAATGCCCGTCATTCATCTGGCCCGGGCCAATACCAGGGTTACGTCGTCCGGCTGTTCCTTGTCGCCGATCCAGTCGTCCACCGCCATGGTCACGATCTGGCTGATCTGCGACAGGGGCAGATTGCGGTTGTCGCTGACGAGATCAATCAGACGTTGCTCGCCGAACTCTCCGAAGTCGTTCTCCGGTTCTGTGACCCCGTCGCTGTAGGCCACAAGAACTTCCCCGGGGTGCATCTCAACCGCGCCTTCCTGATAGCTTATGCGGTCGAACAGGCCCACGACCGTGCCGCCGGTCTCCAGTCTGCGAATTCCGCCGTCTTTCCCGATCAGAATGGGGGGCAGATGCCCGCCGTTGCTGTAGGTTAGCCGGTGTGCGCGACCGTCGTAAATGCCCAAGAACAGGGTGGCATATTTTTCCGGCGGCGTGCTCTCGTACAGCTGATGGTTGAGCAGGGCGAGCAGGGCTCCGGGAGAAACTTCCACACCTTCGGGCCAAGCCGCCAGTACTCTACCTGCTCCGGCGACCGCGCCCACGGCTACCGGCTCCCGCATCTGCGGCAAATTCTCCATGCTATAGGCGCGTACCGCGGAGTGGATGGTGGCCATCAACAGCGCCGCCGAAATGCCTTTCCCGCTGATGTCGCCCACGGCGAGGATCAGCTTGTGCGAGCTGGCGGTGACGAAGTCGTAGTAATCTCCGCTGACCGTGCGCGCGGGGCGGCAGAAGCCGTGCACCTCGAGGGATTCGAGTTCCGAGACCTGGCGCGGGAACAACTGCGCCTGCACTTCCTGCGCGATCGCCAACTCGTTTTCCATCCGCTGCTTTTCCTTCTGCTCCTGGATCAGCTTCTCGATGGAAGCGGTCATGGTGTTGAACGAAATGGCCAGCTCGGCCAATTGGTCGTGCGACTTTACCGGAATGCGATGGCTGAAGTCGCCGCGATCAATATGTTTGGTCGCCTCATGCAGCTGCGCCACCGCACCGGTGACCGTGCGCGTCATGCGGGTGCCGATGATCAGCGCGATCAGCTCGATGATGGCGAAGATAATCGCGATGCCAAGCAGAATGTATTCCACGCCCTGCACGAATTCTCCCAGAGCGGCGAAAAGATGCCCGTAGAGAACAGAAGGGCGGGTGCGTACATGGATGAGTGCTCCGCGCTCCTCGTTCCCTGTCGCCCAGTCAAGCACGGAAAGCGGAGTGCCGAACTGGATCTGCGAATCGAATCGGCCCACCGGTGCGGGCAGAGCCCCCACGGTGAAAATGGGCCGGAACTCCTGCTGACCGACTCGGACGGTTGTGTCTTGCTTGCCTGTGCTGATGGTGATTTGGTCAACCTTCTGCGATGAATTGCGGGAGGGCGAGGAGCCAGGTTCGGCGCTCTGCTGGGTGTCTTGGCTTGTCGGCGAACCCGGGGACGTTTCATTCCCCACGGCGGCAGGCGTCGAAAGCGTGATCTCGCCCAGACCGGCAGCGACATTTCCTACCAATTCCTTATCAAACGGTTCGCTGGTTACGACCGTCAGATTGGCGGACCCCACCGACAGCGAGGAGCCGGTGCGCAAATGCAGTTGGTGGTCGCGCCCCCGGACGATACTGCGAAACGCGCCTTTCATGAAACCGGGAGCAGTCAGCGCCGCTCCCTTCAACTCGCTGCACAGCGGAAGGGGCTTGTCCCCGTACCAGGCACAGACCTGTCGCCGCCCCCAGGCGGGATCGCGTTTCCTCAACCCGGCCAGCGATTCAGCAGTCGGAGTTTCTCCGCGCTCCAGGCGTGCCGCAAGTTCATTGCTGACCGCAGCGTTTACCGCCTCCAAGGTTCTCAACTGAGCGTGAATCTCGGAAGTGACCACAAAAACTGCAAACTGACCGGCCAGCCCGTAAAGCGTGATGAGCGCCATCGCGACCAGCAGGACGGCGGGGATTACGCCGATGAACACATAGGTGACGATCAGACGGTTGCGCAAACGCCACAGGATCCTGCGCTTGATCCAGCGGAAGGCGAGGATGACAAACAAAACGACGGCCAGGAACGTGAGGAAGCCGACCCAACCGCCCAAATGCTCGCCCCAGGACGCGGCGAACAATCCCAGCAGCTTTTGCAAACCGAACAGGACTGCGGCCATGCCCGTCAGGTAGCAGGCCAGCCGCGCCATGCGGCCTTCCGGCCACAATTCGGCCGCCATCAACCGGCGCCGCAATTCTGGATAGGACCATTCCATGTTCATTCAACGCTGGGCAGAGGCCTAGGATTATACGGCGATAGAGGATCAATCTCACCACCGAAAGGCCGCGAAACTTGCGTGCCGGACGGACCGGGAGCTTTGCGTTCCGCCGCTTCAAATCTCCGGATAGAGATCGAAGAACGCTTCCAGGCTCGTGCGCAACTGCTTTTCAATATCTTCTTTGCTGCCTTCGAGGATGTGCATGGTGACGTGGGCTTCCCGGCCGTTGGTGAGTTTCACCGGAGCCAGGCCCACCTCAGCTATGTCCTCGGACGGCAACAACCGCATGCCGTAAACCAGAGTCAGATTCGCCATACAGGAATTCTAAGTCTTTCTTTGCGACCTTGGCGAAATCCTTTGCGACCTTTGCGGTCCAAGATTTTTCGATACTTCTCGTTTAGAATTCCATCGTGCCTAAGAGTCCAGGTTTCATCCTTGGCGTTTCTGTAGTCGCGCTCGCGGCCGTTCTGCCCTTGTCAGCGCAGGAGCAGCAACCGGCCAACCCGCCCTCCACTCAGCCGCAGGTGCAGGTCCACATGCTGAATGTCTGCACGCCTTCGGCTGATGAACAGAAAGAAATCGCCGCGGCGCTCGCCCGCATCCCCAAGCAGCCGCTATTCAGTGCCGATTTCGAGGTCTCTCGCGGCCGCTCGACGCTGACCGACATGCCGAACTTCCTGCAGCCCGGACAGAATGGCCACGTTGCCGGCGAACCCTCGGTCGCGAGTTACGTTCGGATTCGCCGCGAGTTCTCGGTGCAGGCGCTGTTTTCCAGCGTGCAGTACTCTTTCAGTAACGACGGGCAGAACATGATCGAGACGCTGGTGCTGCATGTGCGCGATCCCAAGGAACTGATCGAGGTTTCGCTCGAGGATAGTGCGTCCTCGGTCACGACGGCTGAGGCGATGCTCGCCGCCAACACGCCTGCCAGCCGAGTCCGGCTGGAACGCTTCGGCAAGTCCTCAGTAGCGCTGGCGCGCTGCTTGGCCGCCGAGGGCGGCCCGGCGCCGGATCAGAGTGCGTATGAGCCCCTGTTCCGCGGCGCGTCAGAGGTGCTCGCGAACTATCGCGTGCTGCTGGGAGTGCGAAAAACCGTGCCGGAAGAGTTGGCGAAAATCAGCGGAGCCAAGCCCAAGGCCGCTACAAAATCCGGCCAGACAAGGTCTGGAGATGAGAAGAAGTAATTCGAAGCCTGCTCTCGCGCTCGGACAATTATCCTGTGCATCAAAATCCGAACTGGGTTATCTAATTGATTAATACAAATCACTATGAGCGAAACTCGCAACGTTGTCATCATCGGATCCGGCTGTTCCGGACACACCGCCGCTCTCTACACCGCGCGCGCCAACTTAAGGCCGCTCGTCATCGAAGGCCACGAACCCGGGGGGCAGCTCTCGCTCACCACGCTGGTCGAGAATTTTCCCGGATTCCCCGAAGGCATCCTGGGCCCGCAGCTGGTCGAGAACATGCGCAAGCAGGCGGAGCGCTTCGGCGCGGAATATCGCATGGCCCACCTCAGCAGCGCGGATCTCAGCCAGCGCCCATTTCTGCTGCATGTCGGACACCAGCAGATTCATTCACAGACTCTGATCATTGCCAGCGGCGCCTCCGCCCGTTGGCTGGGCTTGCCTCACGAGCAGCAACTCATCGGCCATGGCGTTTCGTCGTGCGCCACCTGCGACGGCTTCTTTTTCTCGGGAAAGGAAATTGTGGTAGTCGGCGGCGGAGACTCCGCCATGGAAGAAGCGATATTCCTCACGCGCTTCGCGACCAAAGTCACGATCATTCATCGCCGCGATGCCTTCCGCGCGTCGAAAATCATGCTGGACCGCGCCCAGCGCCACGAGAAGATTCAGTTTTTGCTCGACACTGTCGTCGAAGACGTTTACGACGTGGGCAAGCAGGAAGTCACCGGCCTCAAGCTGCGCAACGTGAAGACCGGCAAAGTCTGGGATTTTCCTACCAGCGCGCTCTTTCTGGGCATCGGCCACGAGCCCAACGCCAAGATGTTTGCCGGCCAGCTCGATACCGACTCCGACGGCTACCTCAAGACCCACAACTACGTGTTCACCCGAGTACACGGAGTCTATGCCTGCGGCGACGTCCAGGACCGGCGCTATCGCCAGGCCATCACCGCGGCCGGAACTGGGTGCATGGCGGCCATCGAGGTCGAGAAGCTCCTGGAGGGGCACGGCAAGTAAGTAAGTTCTAATTGAAAAATACTACGAACCGCCCGCTACTTCCTGCCCATGACCTTTGTGATCTGTTCCGTCGGCGCCACGCGATTTAGACTTCATTCCAAATGAAAACCTTGAAGAGGTTGAGTGCAGTTGGAGCTCTGCTTCTGGCTGTGATGTGCTCGTTGGCTCCCCTTCCGTGTCACGCCCAGGACAATACCGGCAAGCGCAGAGTGGTGGAGAGCGTGACTCCGGCCTATCCTATGCTGGCCCGGACCTTGGCGCTGGCAGGGATTGTCAAAGTCGATGTCTTGGTGGCACCTGACGGCAGCGTGAGGACAATGGAAGTCAAAGCGGGACATCCGATCCTGGTGCAGGCGGCAGCCAATGCCGTGCGCCGCTGGAGATGGGAGCCCGCCGCTCATGATTCGCACGAATTGGTGGAAGTCAAGTTCTCGCCGGAATAGACCTGGGCACCGGCCAGAGACATGTGATCTCCGTCCTACCGCTCGTGTGCCTGGTTTGTGATACAAATTTCTGTGATCTTCATGCAGGTTCCGCGCACTCCTTTTCTTATCCTCCCGGACCGAATCCTTCCGGAGCTGGCAGGTACTTCATGCTAAGGGCGTTCTTTGTCCATCTTTCTGAAAATCGTTCTCTGCGCCATTTTGCCGAACGTTCCGCTCTCGGACGCCGCGTTTCCGGCCGCTTCGTTGCCGGCACCGAGATCGCTGACGCCGTGCGCGTCACCCAGGCCGTCAACCGCGCCGGCATGAGCGTGACTATTGACAATCTTGGCGAAAACGTCACCAACCCCGACGAAGCCCGCCTCAGCGCGCAGCTTTACCATCAGATTCTCGACGCCATCGCCGCCAACCAACTCACCGCCAATATCAGCCTAAAGCTGACTCACATGGGTCTGGACGTGGACGAGAATCTCGCCCACGATCTGGTCGGTGGGCTTGTGGCCAGAGCGGCCTCCATGACGCCACCCGGTTTTGTGCGCGTGGACATGGAAGGCTCTCCTTATACACAGCGCACTCTCGATTTTGTGCAGCAGTTACACCGCATGCCGGGGAATGGGAACAGCGTAGGCACGGTGATCCAAGCCTACCTGAAGCGCTCCGAGAGCGATATCGAGAAACTGCTGGCGGAGCGAATCCGCATTCGCCTGTGTAAAGGCGCCTACAAAGAACCGGCCAGCATCGCGTTCGAAAGGAAAGCCGAGGTCGATGCGAACTACGTCAAGCTGATGAAGATCCTGATGAAGAGCGGTGTCTATCACGGCCTGGCCACTCACGACGAAAACATCACCCGCGAGGCTCAGGACTTTGCCACGCGGGAAAAGATCGCGCGCGACTCGTTTGAATTCCAGATGCTGTACGGGATTCGCCGCGATCTGCAGCAGAGCCTGGTGCGCGAAGGATGGTGCATGCGGGTTTACGTGCCGTTCGGGACCGAGTGGTATCCCTACTTCATGCGGCGACTGGGCGAGCGCCCGGCGAACGTGTTCTTCATCGCCCGAAATCTGTTGCGACAGTAGGGTCCCGAAGTGGTGATGATAACTTAGGAGATGATGCTAATGATCGATGAGGCGGGGGACTACTACCTAGCGGCTGAAGTCCTCGAGCGCCTGAGGAAAGGCGAGGAACGAATCTTCAGTGCGCAGGAAGTGAGACAGGATCTTGGCCTCGACGAGCCCTCTACCAGTAACCAACCCCTGACCCCTGACCACTGATCCCTAGCCACTGACCTACTCCTGTGGCCCGCCCTCTTCCGCCGGAGCCAGCGGCAGCCGCGAGGCTCCCCGCATCAGTTCCCGCTCCTGGTCTGAGAACATGCCTTTGAAGCGTGGGGAGTTGATGATCTGCTCCCGCTGTTCCGGGGGCATTGCCCGCAAGTTCCGAATCGCCGTGCGCACCTGGCGCTGGCGGTCGGGCGGTAGTTGCTGCATCTGAGCGAAGACCCGCCTCGCTTGTTGCTTTTGCTCCGGAGTCAGATGCTCCCAGGTCTCCATGCGGTTCAGCACGCGCAACTGCTGTTGGGGCGGCAGATTCGAGAAATGCTGCAGGCGCTGTCTCAGTTGTTGCTGTCTTTCCGGTGGCAGGCGGCGGAACGCGGGATCCTTCTGCAGTTCGCGCTCTTGCTCCTGTGGAGGCATATCTTTATAGCGCCGCAACCAGTCTCCGGCGTGGCCTCGCGGCTGCGGACGCACCTGCTGCTGGCGGGGCGCCTGCTGGCGGGGTGCCTGCTGTCGTGGCGCCTGATAGGCGGGGGCGGCGGCAGGCCTTTGCTGGGGAGAGAAGCCTCTTTGCGCCAGGCAGGGAGACGTTGCAGCTACTGCCAGAGCCATGGCGGCGCAGGCCAGCCGTCCCGTCATATTGTTTCCCCGTCTCATTTTGTCCGCCCGTTCGAGCGCTTCGCCGTTTTCAGCCTTCCAACTTCACAATTTCTGGCTTACGGATTCGCAACCACATCTTGCTGCAGATCCAGATCGTCCAGCAACTCGAAATCCGAATACAAGTCGTGGTTCTTGTCGAGCGCCTGTAGATCGCTCACCGCGCTGCCCGGCTCTGCCGTTTCGGTAATGGCAGCTTCCTCCTCCGGCGGAGCGTAGATTCCGCTGCTGCGCGTGAAGAACAATCCCACGCCAATGCCCACGAGAACCGTCAGCGCCGCCGCCAGCACCGGGCGGCGGAACCAATACAACCAGCCCGGCTGCGGCGCGGTCATTTCCTCCCGCAGGCGAGCCTGCAGGCGGACGTCAAAATACGGCGACGGCTCCGGCGCCTGCCACTCATCGAGCAGCGCCATGGTTGCACTCATCGCCTTCAGTTGCTCCGCGCACGCGGCACAACTGGCCAGATGCTGGCCCTCCTCCGCTGTGGGCTGGCTGAGTCCAGCCGCCACATCGGGCATCCGTTCGCGAATCTCCTCGCATTTCATAACCGCTTCCCCTCAACTCTCTTCTCTCTTCGCCGCTGTCCTCACCCAAAACCAAAGCCCGTCTTGCTATAAATATTCTTTTAACTGTTCCCGCAAAGTCTCGTAGGCGCGGAAGAGCAGCGACTTGGTCGCCGACTCGCTCCGCTTCAGAACTTCCGCAATCTGCTTGTAATCCATCTGCTGGTACTTGTGCATGATGACCGCCATCCGCTGCTGCTCGGGCAGCGCTTCCACCTTGCGTCGGATGGCCAGCATTCGCTCCCGGCGCACCATGATCTGCTCGGCGTTCAAGTTTCCATCCGGCACCTCGAACGTGTTGCCGGTTTCTTCGTCGGGCTCGTCCAGACTGACTGTCACCTCCGGCCGCTCGTGGCGCGTGTCGCGCGCGTGATTCACCGCGAGATTGGTCGCAATGCGATACAGCCAGGTCGTAAACTTCGCGCTGGCCTCGTAGCTTTCGCGCGAGCGATACACGCGCAGGAAAACTTCCTGCGCCAAATCTTCGGCCGCCGCCGCGTTGCGCGCCATCCGGTACATGAAGCTCACCATCGGGCGGCGATACTTCTGCACCAGATAGTCAAATGCTGACTGGTCGCCCGCTTTCACTCGCAGCATGATCTGCGCGTCAGAAGGCGGCTCGGCCCCGGCAACCACCGGTGAGAAAACCGCAGACGCCTGCGCAGTCGTCGCAGCCATCAGCATGCCGCCGTCGAGTGCAGCCGTGCTCACACTAATTTCAACCCCGTCAGGACCGGAAAGTTGCGCCTGTCCGTGACCGGGAGAAGCGGCGGAAGTTCCTTTGGATGAAGGAGATACGGGTATCCGTCCGGGTTTAGGATCGAGCGCCATGAAAGACTGCTACCAGCTTAGAGCGGCGCCGGCTCCCGAGCCCGCTCTTCCGCCCCGCCGCCGATAGGCTAACACGCCGCGCAAACAAGGGGAACACCGGGTTGTCGGCACTGCCCTCGAAATCCTCGGCCGGCAAGATTAAACGCCAGACGGCCGAGGTCACCCTTCAGGCACTTGGACTGTCAACACGACCGGTCAATTCGTCTTGTTCTGATTGCTTCGATCGATTTCTTGCCGGTATCGCAGGTAGTCGCGATAGAGCACGACGGTCGGCGGACCGCCCGGTTGTACCTTGGTTTGCGGAGAATTGAAGATGCCCGGATACTGGTAGCAGAGAATCTTCTCGAAATTCGGGAAACGCTGGAGATCCTGGAGCAAGCCGCCGATCGGACGCGGAACCAGGGCGTTCTCCTGGAACAGAAACGCCTCCATATCCATCCACAGGTGTGCTCCGGCTTTGTCGCACATCGACTGCCAGATTTCCGCTGACTGCTCGCCGGTGATGTCTCCCTCGGGCATGCGATGAAAGGCGAACGGACAGACGATGTCGAGATGTTTAAGCACCAGCGGCCAAACGTCCTGCGACTTCAACATGCCGTGCGCATTGGGCGCCAGCATGATCGGCTTCTCCGGGGCAAGCTGGCGGCAGAAAGCCTGAAATTCGGCGAAAAAGTGGATGACTTCCTGCCGGTAGCGCTCCTTCGCCTGCTCTCCTTCGTCAGGGATCAGGCTGCCATAAGTCTCCTCCGAGACGTACCACCCATAAAACGAGGGGTGATGGCCGTAACGACGCCATAGCTCAGCAGCAACCTTCTTGTGCCAATCGAGCGACGCGGCGCTGAAATCAAACCAGGCATACATGCCCACGCCGAGAAAGACGTTCATGTTTAGCCGGTCCGCTTCCGACAAGATGGCTTCCAACGCATCGTGGGCGGCGACCTGCGCCCGGCCGGGGAACAGATCGGACGGATAATAGGCCAGCCCTTTGTAGCCGGTACTGGAGATGTTGTTCCGGCCGTAGTACTCCTGGTTGCGAAAGCTCTCCTGGATCACCACGGTATCCATCCCGAGGCTGTGCATGCCACGAATCTGCTCGCGCCAATCGTCTTCGGTCAGTTTGCGGATGGTCGAGTTCCAGTAGCGGCCTTCTTCGTCGCTCCAGTGGGCAATGCCAACCCAGGCGCCGTCCACGGTGCGAGTCGAGCGGATCGAAGACGCCATCACTTCCAGTTCGCGTTCTGCACGCACCCGCACACTCGCGCTGGTCGCCAGCAGAATGATGCGATGTCGGCCCGCCCATTGCTCGGTGGAATGGCGGCAGTAGATGCCCGTGTTGCCGTGCGCGGGGACCTTCACGTTTTCGGCATCGAGCAGCGTGTCCGGCGACTCCCGGTCGAGATAAAGCGAAATCGCATATTGCCGCTCCGAATCGGCGTTATTCTCCAACGCCCCGCGGATATCCAAAACGATTTTGTTGGTGACGGGCGAAGGAGGGATTAGTTCCAGCCGCGCGACCGGTTGTTGCGCTACCGCCTGTGTCGAGGCCATTCCGAGCAGCAGGGAACTAAGCCACCAAGACTCTCTGTTCATTTTCATTGCGATTCCGCTCCTGGTAGAGGGTTTTTCCGATAAAGCCACAGCGCTCGCGTTGCCCGGAAAGCTACCGCACGCCTTCAAACACGAGGCTAGCCGCACCTTGCACTCCGGCAAACAGGCCCGCCTGCGCAGCCTGCACGCACGGTTGCCGCTTCGATCCGAAATGCAGCAGACTTGCTACTTGTCTGGCCACACAGGGAAGGAACTGCACCTGGCCTTCCACGAGCCCCCCCGAGACCAGCACCGCTTCCGGGTCAAACAGATTGAAGATGTTGGCAATTCCCTCGGCGAGGTAACCGGCTAGAGCTCGGTATGCTCCCACGGCTGCAGGAGAGCCCGCGATTGCGAGTTGGCTAATCTGCAAGGCCACCGCAGCATCGTCGCTGCCATCGGGAATTGAGCCTCCCCGCTCGCGATATTCGCGCAACAGGGCAGCCGTGGAGACATAAGCCTCCAAACAGCCGCGCCGGCCGCAGTTGCAGGGGAGTCCACCCTCGCGAATCACGTGGTGGCCAATGGTTCCGGCGAAGCCGTGCTGGCCGCGCAGCAGTTTCCCGCCGCAGACGACGCCTCCTCCAATTCCCGTGCCGATGGTGATGGCCACGAAATCCGACAGGCTCCGGCCCAGGCCAAAGTGCAATTCGGCCAGCACCGCGGCGTGGGCATCATTCACCACCCATGTCGGAAGACCGAGGCGCTCTTCGGCGAACTTTTGCAGAGGGAAACCCGCCCAACCGGGAAGATTATCGGTCGCGGCAAAAACGGAACCGTCCTGAGCATCGATGGCCCCGGCGCTGGCAATGCCCAGACCAGCCGGCACGATGTCTCGGTCGCGAGCCGCAGACAGCACCGGTTGCACGGCCTTGCACAAATTCGCCGCGATCGCGTCGCGACCGCCAGGCGCGTCGGTGGGAACCTGCGTGGTCAGAGTCACCAGTCCGCGCGCATCGACCAATCCGGCCTTGATCGACGTTCCTCCAATATCCACTCCGATGGCCGGAGCAGCGGCCCCCGGTTGCAGGGCGCGAACGAAGTTCGAGGTGATCAGGCCCGGACGGCTGATCGCCGAACCCACGATCACACACCAGGCTCCGGCCGAGACGGCCCGCCGTGCTTCCTCGGGAGAGGAAATGTGGCCTTCGGCAATCACCGGCGCATGAATTTGTCGCACCATCGCGGCCAGCAGTGGCCAGTTGAAAGAATCATGATTGCGCGTTTCCTCGGTATATCCGTTCAGGGTCGTACCGACCATGTCGGCCCCTGCGCCCGCCGCCGCCCGCGCTTCGTCCAACGTGGCAATATCGGCCATCACGGGCAGGTTGAGTTCGCGGTGAATCCGCTCAATCACTACCCGCCACGGGTCGCCATGGTCCCAGACACGATCCGTACAGTCCAAGGCAATGATGGATGCGCCCGCTTCCGCCAGCGCCGCAGCCGATGCAAAATCGGGCGTGATATGAATCAGCTCGCCGCCATATCGCTTCTGGATTCCGATGATCGGAAGGTCCGAGTCTTGCCGGATCGCGGCCACATGTTCGGGGCTGTTGACGCGCAACCCCGCCGCTCCCGCTTCCGTAACCGACCGCGCGATGCGCCGAATGGTCTCGGTGTCTTCCAAAGGATCCCCGGGAGCGGCCTGGCACGACACCACCAGCTTGCCTTTCAGTTTCTCCAGGATCTCTGCCATGATCTTTGCCCGCCTCTCTCCGAACCTGCCCAGGCAATCATAGTTATATCATTGTATGATTGTATAGACTATAATAATTACGCGCAACAATTGCGGAAGCCGGTCCGGATTCGGAACTTGTCTCCGGCCGATGGCTCAGGCTTCCTGATCGTCGTTTTCGCCGCGCTCTCGCGGGCAGGAAAGGATGAAAGGATGGGCGACACCGTGCTTGTTGGATCGCTGCTGGCGATCCTGTCCGGCCTCATGAATGGGAGCTTCACGCTGCCCATGCGGTTTCTGGGGCGCTGGGAGTGGGAAAACGTCTGGAGTATTTTCATCACCTCGTCGTGCCTGATCATGCCCGCGGCCATCCTCACCGCCATCGCACCACGAAGCTGGGCAATCATTGCTCATGCCCCGGCCCATGCCGTCTGGATCGCGATTGCAACCGGATTCGCCTGGGGTTTCGGAGCCATCATGTTCGGACAGAGCGTGAGCGCCATCGGCATCTCGCTGGCCAATACGCTGGTGCTGGCCATCAGCTCCGCCCTGGGCGCGTTTCTGCCGATGCTGTTGCTGGCTCCCCAAAAGATATTCTCGCCGACCGGCAAGATGATCGTCGCCGGCGTGGCCATCGAACTTGTCGGGATCGCGCTCTGCGGCACAGCCGGAAGGCAGCGCGAGCAAACGATTGGCGTCGGTGCCGAACGCGGCGATCTCGTGGGACGCGCTCGTCCCCTGGGCGTGGCGCTGCTGCTGGCAACGGGCGCGGGCGTGCTTTCGGCGGTTTTCAACATCGGGTTTGCTCTCGCGCAGCCGATTGCCGCCTATGGGCGCGACCAGGGGCTCACTCAGTTTTCCAGCACGAACTTGATCTGGTGGCTCATGCTGGCCGCAGGTTCGGTTGCCAATCTTGGATTCTGCGGGTATTTGCTGGTGAAGAATCGAAGCCTGGCGAAATTCCGGCAGCCGGGCGTTGGGCATCTTTTTTCCTTGTCAGTGCTGATGGCGCTCTTATGGGGCGGGAGCATCTTTGTCTATGGTGCGGCGGCGCCGCGGCTCGGCCCGCTCGGCACTTCGATCGGCTGGCCCCTCAGCCTGGCCACGGGACTTCTCCTGGCCAATGCGATCGGAGTCGCCCTCGGGGAATGGCGGCGGGTTCCGGGCCGCACCAAAGGCCTGATGTATTCCGGTGTTGTAGTCTTGCTGGTCGCCATTGTTGTGCTAAGCCGGGCGAATTACTGAGCGACTGCAGTTGCGGAAGGGAGTCACTGCATGCATGAAAGAAAGCACGCCGACAGGCAACGAACGCAAGCCACAATATCCGCGATGAAGCCCAGTTCGGCCACGCGCAAGTGGGAGTTCGAGCCGCTGGACAAGACGAGTTTCACTCCCATGTACTTCCAGATCCAGACGCAATTGCTCAAGTTGATCAAGGAAGGACAACTGCGCGCGGGCGATGCTCTGCCCAGTGAAGAAGAACTCAGCCGCGCGTGCGGCGTCAGCCGGATGACCGCGCGGCACGCTTTGCAGTCCCTGAAGAGTCAGGGATTCGCTTCCCGTCACAAAGGGCAGGGCACCTTTGTCAGCCACCCCAAGGTCGAAAAGGACATCACTCACCTTTGTGGATTCACGGCAGAAATGCGAGCCCTCGGCCTCGAGCCTTCTTCCCGCACTCTGAATGCCGAGACAGTTCCCGCTTCGGCGGAGGTGGCATCGCGTCTACGGGTTGAGGTGGCGTCGCCCGTGTTTCAATTGCGGCGTCTGCGCCTGGCCGACGGACTGCCCGTGGCCGTCGAATCAGTCTGGCTTTCGCAGGAGCAATTCCCCGGCATCAACCAGCTCGATTTCGCGTCACTGTCGCTCTACCGGACACTCCGCGAGCGCTATGGCATCCGCGTGAGCCGAGCCGATGAGATTCTGGAAGCGCGCTCGGCCAGCCGCCACGAGGCCGAGCTTCTGGAAGTTCCCCGCCGGTCGAGCGTGCTGGTCATCTCCCGCACTTTGTGGAGCATTGACGGGAAACCGGTGGAGACCGCCCATTCCGTCTATCGCGGGGACCGCTACCGGGCAGTACTGGCCATTCCCGCCACCGCTGTGGAATAGCGACTTCGGCCGATGCGCCGGTCGGCCCGCGCACGGCAATCTACGCTGCGAAGGGGGCTTCCACCGGAGTGGGAGTGCATGGTTAATCACTACTTGACAATATGTATAGACAGGTATACGTTTGTCAGTCCGAACGCCGCATGCGACCGCATGTGCGCACTAAACCAGAGAGGTTCTCATCATGACGATCGCAGGCAAGTTGACCAGTGGGGTAGCGGGGTTGATAGTTTTCGTCCTGTTCACCGGGTTGCTGCAGGCTCAGGTGGACAAAGCAACCATCATCGGCACCGTCACCGATCAATCCGGTGCAGTGATTGTGGGCGCGAGCGTGACCGTTACGAGCGTCGAGACTGGAGCGCGCTACACGGGAGAGTCCAATGCCGCCGGCATCTACCGGGTGTCCGGACTGCCCATAGGAACCTACTCGCTGGAATACGAAAAGAATGGTTTCAAGAAACTGACACGTTCCGGTTTGCCCCTGGGAACGGCGCAGGTGGCTGAGATTAACGTCAACATGGTACCCGGAGCGGTCACCGAAGTGGTGCAAGTCACGACCGCGCCGGTGATGCTGGAGACGGAGACCACCGATATCGCCACGGCCATGACCGCCAATTCCATGAAAGACCTGCCGCTGGATATCAATGCCTCGGGCGTAGGGCGGGACATCACGAACTTCATCTATTCCAACATAGCGACCACCAACGGCGGCAACTACGACGGGCACATTGCCGGATCGCAGAACGTTACCAAGAACGTGATGGTGGACGGCGTGGATAGCACGGCCGGACTGCAAGGCTTCATCCAAGACATCGGCATGGAAGCGGTGCAGGAGATGAATGTGCAGATCAGTGGCACGAGTGCAGAAGGGGCTTCGACGGGCGGCGGCACGATCATGTTCGAAATGAAATCCGGCACCAACCAGTTCCACGGCAGCGGCTACGGCTTCCTGCAGAATGAGGCGCTGAACGCCAACGCCTGGGACAACAATTACCTCGGCATCCCGCGGCAGCGGAATCGCTTCGACGACTGGGGTGTCAGTCTCGGCGGACCGATCCGGAAGAACCATACTTTCTTCTTCGCGTCGTACGAGCGTTTCAAGAACAAGCAACTCACCTTTGCGCCCGATTCGTCCACGGTTCCGACCGCGGCTTTCCTGCAGGGCGATTTCAGCGCCCTGCTGGGCGGGCCTCTGGTGATCAACGGCAGTCCTGCCACCGATGCCTGCGGGCGACAGGTCAACATCGGAGAAATCTACAATCCCCTCGATTCGATCGTGGTCGGCGGCAACACCTGCTATCAGCCGTTTCCCGGGAACAAGATTCCCCAGGGTCAGCTCAGCCCGATTGCTTTGAGCATCGCACAGAAACTGTACGGCAACGTCTACGCCCCAACCGGCCTTGGCTTGGTGAACAATTTCCCCGCCTTCAGCGGTGGCTATTCCGATGTGACCAGCACGCACCTGGATCTGAAACTCGACCACAACATTAACGGCAAGCAGCGCATCTCCGGCGGCTTCAACTTGTGGAGCTTCAACTCTCTGGCTCCCGGAGGGCTGTGGCAGACAGGAAGTTCAGCCGGCGGGCCGCTGAGCACTGGCGACGATCAGCCGCAGCGTGACTGGTCGGTTCGTCTGCAGCACTTCTACACGGTTACCCCGATGTTGCTGAACACCGCGTCAGTGGCATACAACCAGCACATGGCGTCGGACCATCCGCCGGCGCAGTACGATGCCAGCCAGGTGGGAATCCCAGGGACGAACGGCAGCAACTTCCCTAGCATCAACTTCTCGGATAATGGTGGCGCCGGAGTGAACGGATACTTCGAGACCCCCCTCGGACCACCGTATAGCGACCAGTACACTCCCTACAACTTCGTCGTCAGCGACACCGTATCGTGGGTACGCGGGCGGCATAGCCTCAAGTTCGGCGGCGACTTTCAGGCGCGCGGCATGAACGCGGTGTACGAAGGGGGCGTTCGTGCCTATGACTTCACCAGCGAGACTTTTGCGCCGAACAACAATCAGCTCTGGCCCTATGTGGGTTTTGCCTTCGCCAACTTCATGCTCGGCCAGGTGCACGATGGCTCCGAAAGCGTCACTTCGGCTTTATATGGACGCCGGAAGCGTATGTCGTTGTTTGCCTCCGACGATTTCAAGGTCAACGCCCGCCTGACGCTCAATCTGGGCTTGCGGTGGGACATGAATGAACGATTCCACGAGAAGGACGGCCATTGGTCCAACTTCGACATTAACGCGAATCGGGGCATTTGGGGCAGTTACAACGGCGGCTGGGAGTGGGCGCAGAATGGCGGCGATTCATTTGAGCTGAACCAGAATCTCCATCAGTTTGGACCGCAGATAGGCGCATCCTACCAGGCGATGCGCAACCTGGTTCTGCGCAGCCACTACGGAATCACCTACGCGCCGCTGGCCATGAACCAGTGGAACGGCGTTCCCGCCTTTTATCCGCCGGGTTTCACGGCGGGCGCGTTCGGGTTCGCGGGATCCAACACGGTAGTCAATAACCTTCCCGGCGTGCCCTCGTTCAACTGGGACGCCGCAACCGGTGCCTACACCGGGCAGACTGTCTATCCGCAACGTGTTCCGGACCAGTCCAATATCAGCGGCGGCGTGGCCTACGTCTGGCCGGACGCGCTGACCATGGGCATGGTGCAGAACTGGAATGTCGGCGGCGAGTATGGACTGGGCAAAGGCACGGTGCTTTCGCTGAACTATCTGGGCAATCACGGCAGCCACTTGCATGATGGGAGCATCTGGCCATACAACTATTCCACCCAAAGCAATTATTTGAACCTGTATAACTCGGGGCAAGCGCTCGACACGGTGACAGATCCGGCCAGCGCTGCCGCCGCGGGCGTTCCCTATCCCTTTCCCGGTTTTTCAGGACTCGCCTACCAGGCCATCACGCCGTACCCGCAGATATCCTCTCAGGCGCCGCAAACCGGCCTCTTTCTCGTGAACGCCGACATTTCGGTGAGCAACTACGAAGCGATGGTCGCTGAGGTCAAAACCAACAACGTCCATGGCCTGACCATGGACGTCAATTACACCCTCTCCCGCTCTACGGGAAGCGCGAGCCCCAACGGCGCTTTCGCTGATTCGCAGTCGGGCACAGTCCTCACGCAGGATCCCTACCTGCTGCCCAAGCTCACCGCTCAGTTGACCCCGTGGGACTATACCCATGAGGTGAAGGGCTATGTGCTCTACGATCTGCCCTTTGGGATAGGGAAGCAGTGGAGGACAAACCGGGAATGGCTGGACAACTACCTCCTGGGCGGCTGGAAGATCGGCACTCAGTTGAGCTATCACACCGGCGAGCCGCTCGGAACCATCCCCGCCCCGATACAGTATCCAGGCTGGTCTGGAGTCTTCGCACAGAGGAATCCGAATATGAGTTTGTCCAGCGGCACGTTCAAAGGGTACAACCCAGTCTGGGTCCAAAACGGCGGCGTGGGACCGGACCCAGGCAGCCTCTCCTTCAATACGAACGCTTTTTCCCAGCCCGCCCCGGGAGCGTTTTCCACGGAGCAGTACTCCTACATGGGATATCTGAGGGACTTTGGCTACGCGGATGAGGACCTGAACATCGCCAAGCACTTCCGGTTTGGCGCAGGCGAGCGCTATCAGTTCAGTTTGCGCGGGCAGTTCTTCGATATCTTCAACCGCCACCACTGGGGCCCTCCCAATCTGGACATGACCAGCTCGTTCTTCGGGCATGTGACTAGCGTTTCCGGTTACCGCTATGGTCAGTTGAGCGCCCGGTTCGAGTTCTGACCGCCTCGGCGGCCGGACAGTCGGCGCTTGAGGAACGGCGAGACGCAGCCGCCTGAGCATGGGAGGTAAGCTTTGAACCCGGTGACGAACAGGAGGGCGGGTGAAGCATTAAGCATCGCCGCATGGTTGCTGCTCAGTTGCCTCACAACCCAAACAGTGATGGCTCAGACGCTCCCATCCAGCGAGCCACCTCACAGTCATGCTTCAGCCAACTGGCCACAGGCGCTGCGTATCGCGGATTTCATTCTCTCCCTCGAGAACGCAGCCGGGGCCATCCCTGACCAGCCTGGCGTGATCACGGTGAACGAAGACTCCAATATGGAGTATGCCCTGATCGCGCTCGGCGCGGCCTATGCCGCGACCAGGGATGTGCGCTACCGGGACGGCCTGGAACGGGGCATTCAGTGGCTGGCCGCGCGTGAAGAAATGACGGACCCGCGCTGGAAGGGAAGCTGGTGGTATGTGTACTCGGCCAATCCCCCGTACCAGCCGATTCCGACTTCACCCGGCACGGGCGTCACGGACGTGCGCGGAGTCGACGCGACCTCAACTCTGTTTGTCTACCTGTTGTATCTCGATCAAAAACTGACCGGCAACGACACACTGGCCAAGACCTACGCTCCCAATGCCCAGGCAGCGTTGGATTTCGCCATCCATCACAATCTTGACCAGGATGGTTTCAGCCGGAGTTCATGGCAGCGACATGCCTCCGATGGGCGATGGTATATGTATGCCTTCAAGTACAGCGCCGATCAGGGAGACGTGTACCTCGGCATGCACGCAGGGGCGCTCTTATACCACGTTGACGAATACGAACGCATCGCGCGCTTTCTCAGGGAATCGACGCAGCAGCGGCTTTTTGCGAAGGCCCAGGGGCGCTACGGATTAGGCATCAATGAAACCGGAGCTTTCGATTCCGCGCCCTACGTTTTTGCCCAGGGCTACCTGGCGTGGATGTGGGGAGATACTCCCCAGAATCGTCAAGCTCTGGCGTGGCTGCGCTCCAAGGTGGCGAGCGACGGCGCTCTGGTCGAAGCCAAGGGCAAACCTGCCGAGAGCCTGAGTGTCGCCATGCTGGGCATGGCCGATGCTGCTCTCCGCCAACCGCAACCTGAGAAGTCGTTGCAGTGGCTTGTGACCAAGCCGTTCGACCCGGCGACGGGAGGCATCCACGACACGGCAAATGCCAAGACTCCTGAGTACAACAACGTCGCGGGTTTCTGCACGATCGGTCTGCTCGGATTTCTCCCGTTCGATTAGGCGTGTGGAAGCGGTCAACCCGTGATGGGGCAGTGCGTCCGTAAGATTTCAGTTCGACTACAGAATGAAATCAGGAAAATGGAGACTTCCAGATGGCGAGAATGAAAAGCGGTTTCCTCGCAATGTGGATTGCGTGTCTGTTGTCGTTCTCTGTGCTTTCCTGGGGACAGACGCCTAGGTATCACAGGAACATTACGGCAACTGCCAATTGGATAACTTCGAGCGCATCGTCGCTGTCCGATGGAGCAATTCTGTATACCTCGACCGAGATTGTGCCCTACTACTCGAACCTGGCCGCGATCGGGCTGGCCAAAACCCCAGCCCATTACCCGCAAGTAAAGGCCTGGATGGAGTGGTACATCCATCACCTGAACTATCCCGACAAATGGGGTTTGTACTGCACCGTGTACGACTACAACGTTTCCGGGACCACAGAGACCCCTACGAATGACGCCGACTCCACCGATTCTTATGCGGCCACCTTCGTCTCGCTGGCGTGGGCGTACTGGCAGACGGGCGACGCGGATGCCCAGGCCTACATCAAAACTTTGCGCTATCAGTTGGACTGCATCGGCGGCGTCATGGTGCAGACGCAGCAAAGCAACGGGCTGACTTGGGCGAAGCCGGATTATCAGATTCAGTATCTGATGGATAACTGCGAGGTCTATAAGGGACTCAGCGATCTGGCGAATCTTTTTCAGTATGCCTTCAATGACTCGGCGGGGAGAGACTGGTACAACACGTACGCCGCAAAGGAGCTGAAGGGAATCCGATCCGTGCTGTGGGATTCAGCTCACCGAAATTACCTGACCTATGCCGGTGCTCCGCCAACGAATTGGAAGGTTTGGTACCCGGATGCCACTGCCCAACTCTTCCCGGTCCTCAATGGAGTGCTCTCTCCTTCAGATTGTCGCGCGCGCGACCTCTACGCGACCTTTAACAGCAAGTGGCCAGACTGGCCCAGCCTCAAGTTCCCGGATTCGTTCCCGTGGGTATTAGTCTCGGGCGCAGCCGCGCTGATGGGCGACACAACGCGAGTGAACCATTACATCGTCACCATTCAAGACAAATACGTGAAGACTGGCTTCCCGTGGCCGTGGTACTGCGCGGAGGCTGGCTGGTTTATCCGCGTCAACAATTACATGCTTGGGGAACGAACAGAAGAGACTGTCGAGAGAGGAGTCGGAACGCGAGAACCGTGAGAACACGGAGTGCGGCTTGATTGCCGCCTTCCGAAGCCCGTGGCTGCCATGGGCTGGAGGATCTAAGAGGAACTGCGATTGGTCCTGACTCGGATAGGGATTGCGTGCCTGGTCCTACAGCCTGCGTCGGCGAATGAAGCCGCAAGATCAGTTCTTGGTCGACGCAGAACTTCCTGCCGCGGGCGAATCGGACGCTGCCAGCGCCTCTTCGATGCTGGGCACCTTCCATGCGACCAGCTTCTTGCTCAAACTGGCAGCTTCGCCCGAAGCCCCTGTCTTGCGATAAGCAATGATCAGGAGTTTCATCGAGAGGGGATTTGCCACATCTTCTTCCAAGTGTGGAATGGCCTCGTCATATTTCGTCTGGGCAACGAGCAATGTTCCCGCAGCGCCGTGATAAATCCTCTGCATGTTTATGCTGGAGCCCGGCGACGCCATCTTTTCAAGTTCCGCCACCAGCCTTTGGGCTGTGCTGCTGTCGCCCAAAGTTAGCGCGCGCTCTACCCGCACCCGGAGGACGTGAGCCTTTTCTTCATCCAGATCAAGCTGGGCGATTCTCCCGCTTGCCGCTGCGAGCAGGGCTTCCGCCTGATCCAGGTTCTTCATGGCGGCGACTTGATCTGGCTCGTACATAGCCATCACGCGGTGCGCCCGCGCCTCCCAGATCCACTGCTCGGTTGCGTGAGCCTTAGCGGCGGCATCGAGATAGGCCCGGTCTGCTTCCGCATATTTCTTCTCACGTATATAGGTCAACGCCAGCTTCTGCAGGTATTCGGCTTTGACCCCGTTGCTGGGAGCCTCGTGAATGGCTTTCTTATATTCCCTGCGGGCTCGATCTTCTTCGCCCATCAGCGAATAGGTTTCGCCCAGCTCTTTTTGCGATATATAGAAGGTCGGATCGATCTTCAGGGCGATCCGGTATTGCTCCAAGGCCTCTGGATAGCGTCCGGCGAATCGCAGCATTTCACCGTAGGAATCGTGTGGATTCGGCTCATTGGGAAGAAGCTGGACGTATTTTGCGGCGTACTCCAGCGCCTTGTCGAGATCGCCAAGACGTGAATAGAGATAGCCCAGCTGGTTGTAACAGGTCGCATAATTCGGGTCGTCGGCCAAAGCTCGCAGCGTCAACTTCCTGGACAGTTCGTACTCGTCTTGCCATCGAAAAAGCCAGTAACCGACCAGAAAATTCAGGCGCTTGTCATGCGGAAACATGGCCAGCATATCGTTCATGGCCATAATGCCTTCGACATAGCGGTTCTCATGGACGCCCGCCATCCAGCGGATCAATAACTGCTCTCCTGGAGTGACTTCTTTGCTCAGCGCTTCGGCCCTTGCCCGGTCGCGGGCTTCTTCGGCGGGATCCGCCGTGGTGAGACAGATCCAAACGTAAGCCTGGGCGAAGTTCGGGTCGATCTTGATGGCTTCGTTCCAATCGCTCAGGGCAAGATTCCATCGGTGATTCTCATAGTGAACCATGCCAGTCTCGAAATAGCGCGCAGCCGCCTGCGACGCGGTTGTAACCGGCAGCTTGGGAGCGCTGGCTTCGTCTGCCGCGCCCATCGCCAAGCAAATCATCACCGGCAGCACAAATGAGAAACGCAGGAGCTTCATTTCATTCCTTCGGATCAATTGCCATGGAGCGGGTACCCTTGTTCCATCGGCAGTTTTTCGTCCACCTTCAGGACCTTGACATGACCGTGGATGGAGTAGACGTTGACGATTCCGATTGCTCCGGAGTTATTGTCTACCATCGTCAAGACGATCTCATCCCGAACCCGATGCATGGTTTTCCCCAGATGTGACCATTAGAGCCTGCAAGAGAGCCTGCGGAAACATAACCATGGTAATGGTGCGCGAAAAAGCAATCAGTATCGGACGCTCCAGTTATTGAAAACAGACGGGATGAGAGGCCCTCCCGCGAGTGGTGCGGGATTCCGTAGCAGCAAGTTGTGCAACAAGCGATTAACCCCGCTCGATCACTTTACGGATGCGGTCGAAGGCCCAGTCAATCTCTTCGCGCGTGATGGTCAGTGGCGGAGCAATGCGCAGAACCTTGTCGTGAGTTTCCTTGCACAGGATGCCCTCGTCTTTGAGCGCCTCGCAGTAGGGCCGTGCCGCGCTGTGCAGTTCAATGCCGATCCAGAGTCCCCGGCCGCGGACTTCTTTCAGGTCGGGGCTGCGCAGGGTTTTCAAACGGTTCAGGAAATAAGTCCCCATCTCAGCTGACCGCTCCACCAGTTTCTCTTCGATCAGAACGCGCAGCGCGGTGCGCGCCACCGCGCAAGCGAGCGGATTGCCGCCGAACGTGCTGCCATGATCGCCGGGGTTAAAGACGCCGAGCACTTCTTTCGACGCGAGCACAGCGGAGACAGGATAGAAGCCTCCAGAAAGCGCCTTGCCGATGATCAGCACATCGGGCTTTGCATCCTCGTGCATGTAAGCGAACAGCTTGCCGGTCCGCCCCAGGCCGGATTGAATTTCATCGCACATCAGCAGAATGCGGTGTTCGCGGCAGATCGCGGCCGCCCCTTTCAGAAATCCGTCGGGCGGAATGATGATTCCCGCTTCCCCTTGAATCGGCTCGACGAGAAACGCGCAGGTGTTGGGCGTGATCGCTTCGCGCAGCGCCTTGGCATCGCCGTAAGGAATGATGGTGAATCCGGGAGTCAACGGCCCGAAGCCGTCGCGATACTGCTGATCGGTCGAGAAACTGATGATCGTTACCGTGCGCCCGTGGAAGTTGTTGGCGCAGACGATGATTTCCGCTTTGCCGTCGGGTATGCCTCTAACTTTGTGTCCCCACTTGCGCGCCGCTTTCACGGCGGTCTCGACCGCCTCGGCGCCCGAGTTCATGGGCAGAGCCATATCGAAGCCCGCGAGTTCATGCAATTCCGCGTAGAACAGGGCCAACTGGTCGTTGCGGAAGGCGCGCGAAGTCAGCGTTACCTTGTGGGCCTGCTGGATAAGCGTTTCGAGAATCCGGGGATGGCAATGGCCCTGGTTGACGGCGGAATAGGCGGCCAGGCAATCGAGATAGCGCTCGCCGTCCACGTCGTAAACCCAAACGCCTTCGGCGCGCTCGATGACCACATCGAGAGGACGATAGTTGTGAGCGCCAAAACGCTCCTCCAGCGCAATCAGCTGTTCCGAGTGAGTGATTTCGGTGACGGACATGGGGTCTCCTGTTTTGTCATGAACTGTTTGGTCATGACGGGTCATTTTCCAAAAGCATGGTCAGCAGCGCCATGCGCACGTACAGGCCGTTGGCCGCCTGCTTGAAGTAAAGCGCCCGGGGATCGTCGTCCACGGTTTTGTCCAGTTCGACGGTGCGGGGAAGGGGATGAAGAATCAGCGCGTCGGCCTTCATCTTCTCCAGCACCGAAGAATTGATGGCGTAGCGGTGCAGTTCCAGCCGGTCCCGCACACGATCCGGGCGGATGCGCGTCTGGTAGACGACATCCACTTCCCGGATGACGCGGTCAATATCGGATTCAACTTCGTAGCGCACGCTGTGTTCGTTGAGATATTCCAGGATGTCGGGCTTCATTTGCAATTCCGGCGGGCTGACGAAGTAGATTTTCACTCGCTCGAACTTGGCCAGCAGATAAGCCAGCGACCGCGCCGTGCGCCCCTTATCGAGCTCTCCGATAATGGCCACACTCAGGCCATCCAGAGGGCGTTCGCGATAAATGGTGTACAAATCGAGCAGAGCTTGCGTAGGGTGTTGCCCGCCCTCGCCGTCGCCGGCGTTGATCACCGGCACGGGCGAGACCTGCGCGGCGCGCTTTGCGCCACCCGCCTGAGGATGACGCACAACGATCACATCGGAATAGCTGCCGATGATGCGAATGGAGTCCTCAACCCGCTCTGCCTCGATCTCCGACGAAAATGCTCCCGCCTGTTCGGTGGAGAGCACTTTGCCGCCCAGCCGTTGCATAGCGGCCTCAAAGCAAAAGCGGGTGCGAGTGGAAGGCTGGTAGAAAAGCGTGGCCAATATCTTGTTCTGGTAGTCGAGCGAGCCGCCGCGGGCCACCACGCGCTCCATCCCGCGGGAGCGGTTGAACAGTTCCATCAGCAGCGGCACGGTGAACTGCTGCGACTCGACCAGATGCCGCACTCGCATCGGGACATTCTTCGGATGCATCGCGCGATCTGCGGCGCTGGGCGCGGCGGGCGAGAGAGTCGTGTCCGACATCGTTAGCGTCCTCCTACCGGAACTTCGAAGTGCACGGGCTGTTTGCCGCCGGCTGCTTTCTCGTCGGGAACGATATGTGTGCCCGCACGCCCGGCGATTGCTTCGCACAGGTGATCATAGGAAGTGATGACGACTTCCTTGCCGCCGGCCCTCAGGAAGTTTAACGCCGACTCGACCTTTGGCCCCATGTTTCCGGGCGGAAAATGTCCCGCCTTGTAATGCTCTTCGAGTTCCGAGACAGTCAGGCGCGACAGGGGCCGCTGGGCCGGCTTCTTGTAGTCGAGATAGACATAATCGGTGTCTGTCGAAATTGCGAACAGGTCCACGCCGAGTTGCGAAGCGAGCAAAGCCGAGGCCCGGTCTTTATCGATGACCGCCTCCACGCCGCGCAGGCGGCCATTTTCGCGCACCACGGGAATGCCCCCTCCACCGCACGCGACCACCAGAGCACCCTGGTTCACCAGCGAACGAATCACCTCCAGTTCGACAATCTCAATCGGCTCAGGTGACGGAACCACGCGGCGATAGCCGCGGGCGGCATCTTCTACGATCTCCCATCCCAGCAGGCGTTTGCGCTCCTCCGCCTGCGCTAATGAGTAGAACGGCCCGATCGGCTTGGTGGGATGCTGCATCGCCGGGTCGCTGGCCGAGACGATGGTCTGCGTCACCAGGCTGACGACTGGCACATGCAAGCCCGCAGCGGCTAGTTCATCTTGCAAGGATTGCGCCAGCATGTAGCCGATTTCGCCCTGGCTGGCCGCGCCGCAGACGTCGAGCGTCTGCCCGGGCACCTGGTCCGCGGCCCGCTCCGAGCGCAGCAGTTGCGCGCCCACTTGCGGCCCGTTGCCGTGGGTGACGACCAGGTGATACCCGTCGCGAATCAGGCCGATGATCGCCGCCGCGGTGCGCCGTGCATTGGCGAGTTGTTCGACAATCGTCCCTTTCTCCCCGGCCCGTATCAGGGAGTTGCCACCCACGGCGATGAGCATCGTTCTCAAGTCAGTTGCCAGTTGTCAGTCTTCACTACGGCAGGATCGTCAGATTGCATACCCTGCCCCGGCTTTTACATCTTCCCGGACGGTTCGAACCGCCGTGGAAGAGCGGCGCTTCAGCGCCGCGTCAGCGATGACCCAGATCACTGGGACTTTAGCCCCTGCGGCTTCCCGGGCCTAAAGGCCGTTCCCTCATGTACGCTCCGGACGCGGCCCTGAAGGGCCGCTCTTCCACGTTCCCCCCAACATCATTGCCAGCGTCGTGGTATTCATCAAGGCTCGTCTGTTACACGCTCGTCGTCATCTCCTGGAACGGCACCGGCTCCGGGACGTCGCGATACTGCATGAGCTCCAGAAGAATCGCCTTCTGCGCGTGCAGACGATTCTCTGCCTGCTGGTAAACCACCGAATTGGGCGAGTCGATCACCTCGTCGGTCACTTCGTCTCCGCGATGAGCGGGCAGGCAGTGCATGAACACGGCGTCGAACTTCGCCTTGCGGAACAAGTCGGAATTCACCTGATACGGCAGAAACAGCTTTCGCCGCATCTCGGCCTCGGCTTCCTGGCCCATGCTGGCCCAGACGTCGGTGTAGACGACGTCGGCAGCGCTGACCGCTTCGGCCGGATCGTGCGTGAGCGTGCATGTGCCGCCGGTTTTGGCGCCGCGCTGCAAAGCCCACTCCACCGCCTCGGGCTTCGGTTCATATCCTTCGGGCGTAGCTGCCCACACGTGCGCTCCCAGTTGCGCTCCGGCGAACATCAGCGAATGGCAGACGTTGTTGCCGTCGCCGACGTAGGCCACTTTCAGGCCCGCCACGTTGCCTTTAAGTTCCTGGATCGTGAGGTAGTCAGCCATGGCCTGGCAGGGATGGCTGTAGTCGGTCAGGCCGTTGATGATGGGGATGCTGGCGTACTCCGCCATGCGCTCGACGATATCATGGGCGTAGGTGCGGATCATGATCGCCTGCACCATGCGCTCCAGGTTCTTGGCCACGTCGTAGACCGACTCGCGCTTGCCCAGGCTGATCTCGGCCGGCGACAGATAGAGCGAAAATCCGCCCAGTTGCTGAATGCCCACGTCAAACGAAACGCGGGTGCGCAGTGACGGCTTTTCGAAGATCATGGCCAGCGTTTTTCCCTTCAGCGCTCCGCTGTGAGCGGAAGGATGCGACTTGATCTCGCGGGCGAGATCGAGGAAATAGCGGATCTCCTCCGGCGAAAAATCTTTGATGGAAAGAAAATTATGACGGCCCATGCGGTCTTCCGTTTCTCCAGGCAGAGGTTGCTCTGCGTCCGGTATTCGATTTGCGTTGATTGCGATTCTGGGTTGCCGACCCCTCTCTCAAGCCAAGAACAGCCGGAGGATTCAGGGCTTCCGGCCAGCAGCAGCCGGGAGCGAAGCAGGAATTCTCAGGGGATGCACCTTGCGGGATGATCTTCTGGTAACCTTGCCGCTCGCTGTAGCTCATTGAGAACACGGCAACATCCCAGGCCCTATGCTCTCTTTTCCTGGTCCGGATGGGCAGTGAAAGGCATCACTAGCCTAGGTGATGGTGGTCACGTTTCGCGGCAATTGACGCTCAAATCAGGCATTTCAGGCGGTCTGCACGTCAGCTATCCTGGCCGGAAAGGGCCTTGTTGGAAGCACACTCGACTGTGCGGTCAATCACAGATGGTGCACCAGCCCAGACACCGGCCCGGACAACGATCGCAAGCGAATCGCGTAAGATGAAGATTCCACGGAGGTAGCCAATGTTGGAGATCAAGGCTGTTGCCATGGAGTTCCCCTCGGACGCCAACATCATTGTGGGCCAGTCGCACTTCATCAAGACCGTGGAGGATCTGTACGAAGCGATGAGCACGACCGCGCCGCAGGCCAAGTTTGGCCTGGCCTTCAACGAAAGCTCGGGCGCGTGCCTGACCCGCGCGGAGGGAAACGAGCAGAGTTTGCGGGACTGCGCCGTGCGCAACGCCCAGGCCCTGGCGGCAGGGCACACGTTCGTGCTGGTGATGCAGAATGCATATCCCATCAACGTTCTGCACGCCATCCGGAACGTGCCCGAAGTCTGCTCCATCTTTTGCGCTACCGCCAACCCGGTCCAGATCATCGTCGCAGAAAGCGAGCAGGGGCGGGGAGTGCTGGGCGTGATTGACGGCAGTTCGCCGAAGGGCGTTGAAGGTCAGACTGATGTTGCCTGGCGCCACGATCTGTTGCGGAAAATTGGATATAAGCGGTGAAGTGAGAGGATGTTATCCACGAGCTCACCGCTGATGCTGCTCCGACAACTCTGCGCAACCGTGGAAGAGCGGCGCTTCAGCGCCGCGTTACAACGCCACAAAACCACCAGGGCTTAAGCCCTGGTGGCACGGGGCCTAAAGGCCAGTTCCTCGAGGGCGAACTGAACGCGGCCCTAAAGGGCCGCTCGTGCACGGTGATACGAGTTCTCGATACGATGACATCACTTTCCCCGCCGTGCTTCGGCCTCCGCCAGCCAACCCCGCCTCAACTTTTCTGCCAGGACGCTGGACAAGTAGGGTTTGATATCCAGAACCGGCGTTCCGTCGAGCATGTCGACGCCGCGGACGTGCAACAACCTGCCTTCGCGGCGGAGAAGCTCAACCACGGTTAGCCCAATCGGATTCGGGCGGCGCGGAGAGCGGGTTGCGAAGACGCCATGCGGCCGGTCGTCGCAGGGAGGCGTGCCCACTAATTCGAATCCTGCTTTTCCCTCCGAGATCTGGCGATCGAAAACCCACAGCACGATCAGGTGGGAAAAGCCTTCGATGTCCGCGAGTCCGGCTTCCAATTCCGGCAGAATCTCGAGCACTCCTTGGGCGTCGTGCTGAGCGCCCAGCCCCTTGGGGACTTCTTGCGTGCTCTTGTACGGACTTTTCACATATCCGATTGGCCGCGGAGAGAACATGGTTTGGGACGAAGGCATGATTCAGATTCCTCTTCCGGCTCCGTTCATCGCGGCAAACCGGTTTTCTTTCATTGCGACGCCAGCACTGCCCTCACATCCTGCTCCAGCACGGAAGCCTCGGTTGCGCCGATATGTTTGGCATAAATGCGGCCGTCGCGATCAATGATGAACGCAATCGGCAGACCGAGAACACCGCCGTAACCCTCGCCAATATCAGCGTTGCCCATGACCACGGGATAGTTCATCTGAAAACGCTGGTAGAAGTCGCGCACCGGGTCCGGGCTGTCGTCCATCGAAACGCCGATGATCTCGAGACCCCGGTCGCGGTACTTGTTCTGCAATTCCACCAGGTGGGGAATTTCCTCGCGGCAAGGTGTGCACCAGGTCGCCCAGAAATCAAGCAGCACCACCTTGCCGCGGTAGGCAGAGAGCTGAAGAGATTGGCCGTTCAGTTGGGGCAGGGAAAAATCGGGTGCAACGGAATGCTGTTTTGCCGTCGGGCCTCTAGCTATACTGCCGCCACGATGCAATGCGACGTAGACGCCGACGGCCACGAAGAGCAACCCTGCGCCAATCAGAATTCTTCTTCGCGACGCCACGTTCCTTACTGTCCTTTCGCGACCGGATAGCCCTTTTCAACCCAGTCTGCCCCGAAGTTGTTGGCGATGTAGAGCACCTTTACGTTGGTGAACCCCATCGCGCGCAAGGCGTCGTCAGCGGGCTTGACGTTCGGGCAATGGTTCCAGGGGCAGCAACCGCAGTAGAGAACAATGAACTTTTTCTTAGGCAGGGAGTCAACCTGCCGGTGGAGCTGTTGCATCCCGGCCTCGGAAGTGACAGGTCCAACATACTCCGAGGCGGGAATGTGAGCCTGCGCGTAAAGCACGTAAGATCCCACCTGAAGCATCAATGGCTTCTCGCCCTGCGTAGCCTGCAGGATCTTCACCAGATCTTCCGGATTGATGAGATGCGAGGAAGGTATGGAAGTCGCCTGTCCCGGCGCCTGACCAAGAAAGATAGCAGCCGAAAGCGCGCTTATCAAAACGGCAAGAGCGATTCTTCTGGTCCGTTTGGAGATCATCTTAATAACCTCCCGTTAATAATCTACCGCAACTACTGACCATCCTTCGCCGGCGGTTCTTTCGGCAGCGCTGGCTCGATCGGCTTGCGCGGCAGCATCTGGTCGCGCATGGCAGCATCATAGACAAAGCCGGCTACGATGACCGCAATCTGCTTGAGATCCTCAGGCTGCAGGCGATCGAACACGTCCATGTTGGAGTGGTGCGTGCGCGTCTCGTATTCCATGGGATCCTGGATGAACTGGAATCCCGGAATCCCGACGGCGTCGAACGACTGGTGGTCGGTGCCTCCGGTGTTGCGCATGGTGAGCGTGGTCATGCCCAGGTCTTTGAAAGGCTTCATCCAGGCCTCGAAGATCGGCGCCACGGCTTCGTTCTCCTGCAGGTAGACGCCGCGAATCTTGCCCGTGCCGTTATCCACGTTGAAGTAGGCGGAGACCTTGGCCTGCTCGGGTTTCACCGTTACCTCGCCGGCCTGGCGCCGCGTAACCGTGGGCATGCCCTTCATGTCGGGATCGTCCACGGGCGGACGCGAGCCGAAGTGCTGCTCGACGTAGTACTGCGAGCCGAGTAAGCCTTCTTCCTCGCCGCTCCACAGGCCGATGCGGATGGTGCGGCGGGGCTTGATGCCGGAGTCCTTTTCGATCTGTTTCAGTATGCGCACGGCTTCCATCATGACGATTGTGCCCGCTCCGTTGTCGGTAGCGCCGGTGCCCGCATGCCAGGAGTCGAGGTGCGCGCCCAGCATGACAATTTCATCTTTCTTGTCGGTGCCGGGGATTTCCGCCAGGGTGTCGTACTGCATGGGATCGTCATCGTAGAAAGTGTTGACGACGTTCAGTTCCAGGGTCACGTCTTTCTTCTGCTGCAGCAGCCGCGCAATGCGGCTCCAGTGCTCCGAGGCCATGGTCAGCTGCGGGACCGTCGTGGTTTCGCCTGGTTTGTACGAGCCGCCAGACTGCACAAAGACCGTGCCTCCGCCGGCGGAGTCGCGGCTGTGGTCAATCACCGCCAGAACCTTTTCGTCGGCGTAGAACTGGTTTAAGTCTTTCATGAACTGCCGCCGCCGGGCGAACTCCGCCATACGAAACATGGGACGCTCACCTGGAATCTGATACTCGCCGATCTTGGCCAGATCGTCATCGCTCAAACGCTTGAAGGGTGCTTCCGCGATGGGCTTCAAATCGGCGTCAGGGCCGGCGATCACGATCATGCCGGCCAGCTTGCCGCGATATTTGTCGAAGTCTTTTTTTTCTTCGATGGTGACGCGAACACACTTGCCGGTGACCACCCCATTCGTGCCCGGCGTCCATGCTTTCGAGTAAACAATCAGCGGCGCGATGTCGGGCGAGGTCATGCGGGCGTTGACGTACTGATTGGCCCAGCCGCGGCCGAATGGGCCCCAGGCCTCGAGATGAGCGTTGCTCAAGCCCATGGCAGTGAGCTGGTCGCGGGTCCACTCGTTGGCCCGCTTCATGTTGGGAGATCCAGTGAGCCGCTCGCCAATCGAATCCATCAGTCCAGACGCGTAGTCCATGACTTTGGAATTGCGGAATCCCTCGTAGCGAATGCGAGACATCGCCTCGAGATCAACCTTTTCCTGAGCCCACAGCGCGGGAACAAATAACAGAACTATGGCGAGAGAACAGACCAGTCTGCTGGACTTTTTCATACGGGAAGCTCCTAAGTGGGATCAACTGGGATCAAAGCGGCGATTATACAACTGCAGCGGAGTTGGACGGCTGCGGGATTAAGAAGTTACTTCGAGGCCGAGTTTTCGGGAGGCGGTATCGGTGCGGGCTTCATATCTTCCTCGCTGCTGTTCTTGATTGTGTACAGCACGATGAGCGTGATGCGGCGGTTCGACGGGTCCAGCGGAGCATCGGGCTTGCGCAAGCGCTGATCGGCAAAGCCCCGCACCTGCGTGACCTGATCCGCTTTGAGTCCGTTCGCCTGCATGATCCGTCGGGCGGCATTGGCGCGATCGGCGGAGAGTTCCCAGTTGCCGTAGTTAGCCGAAGGCGCGTAAGGGTTGGAGTCGGTGTGACCTTCGATGGAAATTTTGTTGGGGAGTTGCCCCAGCTCTTGCGCCAGGGTGATCAGCAGGTCGCGTCCATCGGCCTTCAGCTTGGCGCTGCCGCTGTCGAAAAATGTTCCGGCAGCCGACTCGGAAAGCTCGATGCGCAAACCCTCCGCGGTTACGGTCATCTCGATGTGGTTCTTCAGCTTTTCAAAGTCCGTCACCTGCCGGATGGCCGTCTGCAGCTGGTCTTTCAGTTTCGGCATGTTGTCGCGGCTGAGAGTGAAATTCTCTCCCGTGCCCGCCATGTTGGAGCCGACTTTTTTCGCCGTGCCGGTGGGATCTTTGAAATAGCCGCCCACCGCCACCTGAATCTGTTTGCTGGAGTTCAGCAGCCAGAGCACGATAAACAACGCCATCATGGCCGTGACAAAGTCGGCGTAGGCGACCTTCCAGGCGCCGCCGTGATGGCCGCCGTGGCCGCCCTTTTTCTTCAGGATGATGATGGGACGCGTTTTGTCCATGCCCTTGTCCGCTGTCCAAAGCTCAGGCCGAGGCTGCCGCCGCGGCTGCTGCCGCCGCACCTCCGCCGCGGCAGGCCTTTTCCAGTTCCTGGAAGGAAGGCCGCACGTGGCCCGGAATCGCCCGCCGCGCCGTTTCCACCGCCATGATGGGAGCGCTGCCCTTCAGGAAAGAAACGATCAACACCCGCAGCACGGCGAGAAATGCGTGCTCTTCTTCGGCCGCCTTGGCCATGTTGGCCGCGACGGGTCCGACCAGGCCGTAGCAGAGCAAAACGCCGAGGAACGTTCCCACCAGAGCGGCTGCGACTTTGTGCCCGATTTCCTCGGGCGGACCGCCCAGCGCTCCCATCGTGATCACCACCCCGAGAACCGCAGCCACAATTCCCAAGCCGGGGAGGGAGTCGGCCATGGTACTCAGGGCCGCAGTGGGCTGGGTGGAGTCGTGATGGTGAACTTCCATATCCAGGTCGAGCATCTGATCGAGTTCGAACGTATCCACACCCGTGATGGCCATGCGCAGCGAATCGCACACGAAGTCGCGCACGTGATGGTTCTTGAGGAAGGCCGGATTCTTGGAAAACACGGCGCTCTTTTCGGGTTCTTCCACGTCCGATTCCAGCGCCATGAGGCCGTCTTTGCGGGCTCTGTTCAGCAGGTCGTACATCATTTTCAGGGTGTCAATGTAGGCTTGCTTGCTGAACTTGGAGCTTCCGAACACGCAACCGATTCCGTCTACGATCTTCTTGATGATGTGCAGCGGGTTGGCGATCAGCACCGTGCCCGCCGCCGCTCCGCCGATGATGAGCAGTTCCGCCGGCTGCAGAAGTACGCGCAAATTGCCGTGCTCCATCAGGTAACCGGCGACGATGCAGCCGAAAACGATGACGATGCCGATAATGGCGAACATTCCTAGCTCCCCGCAGTCTGGTTGTCGCTGGCAGCGGCGACGCGGACGCGCGTGGCCGAGGCCGCGTCCGAGGATTTCTGTACCCTTTCCAGGATCGACTCCACAGTGTCGCCGGGTTCGGCCGCAGTCCGGCCCATCGAAACCGGCAGCGAGCGTCGTTCTCCCCACCATTCGATTCCGTTGCTGGCCAGCATGCGCCGGACGCGTTCCGCCACCGAGCGCAAGGCCTCCTCGCTGCAGCCATTCACAATCACCAGGAACTGATCGTCGCTCCAGCGGCCCACCAGATCGGTCTTCCAAAGTGAGCCTTCCAGCGTGCGCCCGATTATGCTCAGCAAAGAACCAGCGGCTTCGATTCCATAGTGGGCGCGGAAATCCACGAGGCCCTCCAGTCGAATACATAGCACGCCGAAAGGCCGTTGCACCTCGGCAAGCGTTCCCAGGGTTTCGCGCAGGTGGGCTTGCATCATGGCGCGGCTGGCGACGCCCGTGACTTCGTCCACGCAACCGGCCAGGTGGAGGCCGCCCACGCGGTCGGTGAGTGTGGCCTGCTGCTGGTCCTCGAAGATTTCTGCCGCGCCGATAATCGAGCCGTGCCCGTTGTGCACCGGAACTGCCCGCGCGCGAACCGGGATTTCGTGCCCGGCCTTGTGGTGCAGAAAGCCCAGCGCTTCCGCGGCGTGCCCGGTCTTGATGGCCCGCGCCAGCGGACAATCTTCGTTGCACCATTCGCAATCCTGCTGGTCGCAGTGCAGCAGCGCCTCTCCGATACAACAGTGTCCGATCACGTCATAGCGCAGATGGCCGGTAATGCGTTCCGCCCCGTCGCTCCACAGCACGATTTTTTTCTGTACGTCCACAACGCACAGGCCGGTCTGCAGACTCTCCAGAATGCTGCGATAGACCTCGGCATCGTCAAATGCGGACATGGCACGGTCGGCGGCAGATTGCCCCGGACTAAGGTTTCATCGGCAAAGCGCACCGGGACTTCAACGTGCTTTGCTTCGCAAGTCTCGCTGTGCGGTGGGAAGCTACGGTCCTTCAAAGAGATGGGAGACTGGCACTTCCGGGGAGGCCGATGGCACCGAAGTGCCATAGGCAGCAAGGCTTTTCGCGTTTAGCCTCGGCGGTGAGCAGTTCTGGGGGAGGGCTGCCCGGGCGTCCTGGACTCGCAAGAGTCTCGGGGCGCTCGTTATTTTTTGGGCCGCATTTCACCGAATCAGGGATCCGCAGGCCGTACGTTCCGCATTCGCAATCTCGACAAACGGGAACTCCGCAAAAGCACGCAGAATCACTTATGCTTCTTTTCCGAGGTACGGAATCGAGCAGGCAGGACAGGTTAGCAATCGTCGACGATTCGAAGCCCGACCTGCCGGAACGGTGTGTATGGGGCAGATACTTTCTTACCGTCCGTAACGCCCCATCCATTCTGCTTGCGCCAGCAGGTGGCCCTGCATGGTCGCTTCCAGTTCGCGGTTGCCGGCTCCGGCTTTGAGATCGAGCTTGGTATCCAGCGCAAAGAGCTTGAAATAGTAGCGATGCGGCTTGCCCGGCGGCGGACAGGGGCCGTTGTATCCCGTCCTGCCGAAATCGTTGTTTCCTTGCTGCGAGTCATCGGGCAGACGCGCGGCCTTGCTGATCCCTTCGGCTAACCCGCGCGCCTCGGGTGGAAGATTCCACAGCACCCAATGATTCCAGTTTCCTACGGGAGCATCAGGATCGTCGGCGAGCAGTGCGAAGCTCTTCGTGCCCGCCGGTGGATCCGTCCACGAAAGCTGCGGCGACACGTCGGCCCCATCGCAGGTGAATTTCTTCGCGATGTCGCCGCCATTGGAGAAGCTCGGACTGGAAATGGTCAGAGACATGGTCTTTCCTCCGGTTTGCGAGCGCGGCGAGGCTGAAGCCGCGAGCGCGCCCGGTTTGAATGACAGCATTGACAAGAAAGTGAGCAAGAAGAGTGCGATCAAGGAAAAGGTGACGGTGATGCCAGCAACAGTCGTGTAACGCCGCATGGAGCCTCTCTTTGAGTGTCGGGCGGATTGGCCGGGCTGCAGGGAGGATTGCAAAGCGTCCTCGGCGGACAGCTTTAGTTGGTGGAAATGGTGAAGTTTACCGTGATCCTGGCCTGGGTCTCAACCGCTTCGCTGCCCAGGTAATGCGGTTTGAAGCGCCATTGTTTCACGGCTTCCTGCGCCGCGCTGGCCAGGATCGGCGGCCCGCTGAGCACGTGCAGGTCTTGAATCGCTCCGTCGCGGCTGATCAGGGCCTGCAGAATTACCGAGCCCTGCACTTTCATCTGGCGGGCCAGCAAAGGATAGCCCGGCTGCACCGAATGGCTCACGATGGCGGTAGTATCGGCCGACATCTGCACCCGTTCCGCGGCGTTCGAAGTTATGCCCGCTGCCGTGTCGGCAGCCCCGTTGGCGGCTTCGGAAACCGTTTGCGGCGCCGTGCCGGGCTGCAAGTCAACGCGAACAGAATTTGTTCCGGGATGAACCTTGCGATGACTGTCGCCTGCGACCACCTCTACTTCAAGCGGCGGGAGCACGGTTCTTTGCGCCGTGGTGTTCGCGGGCGGATTGGGTGGCGCTGCAGGAGGTGCCGCTTTCGCTTGCGCTTTGGCGTTGTGCCGCGTCTTCGCGATCGTCGGTCGCTTAGTGGATGGCGCCGCGGGGAGCGGCGCTGCCGCGGTGGTGGCCGGCGCGCTCTCGTTAGCCTGGTCCTCCGCTTCCTGCGTGTCGGGGAACCAGAAATCCCGATCGTGGTACAGAAGCAATCCTAGCGCCGCGAGCAGCAGAACCAGAGCGCCTATCATCAGGCGCTGCTGGCTTCTCTCGGTGGGTCTGCGCCCAGGCGGCGCAGTCAGAAACTGCTGCTTCGTCTTAGTCTCTAACGCCTTAGGCTCGAACGTCTTGGGCTCGAAGGTTCTTGGCTCGGACATGGGGATCCCTGGGGCCGCTCCTGGGGGACGACTCTACGCATAGTATGCCTCGAAAAGCCTTCAAAGGCCAGAAAAAGCGTGGGGTTTCCAGGCCCTTTCTATGGCCCATTCGTGCCATATTGGGGCGACTTTTTGGGCTTTTGACTCGAGCGCCAGGACGCCAGGCATCTGCCAGATCCACAGTCAACGTTGGGGGTCCCTAGCAGGCCAGCTGACCGCGAGTGATTTTCAGGCCAGGCAGGTTCCCCAGCACGGTTACGGCGACTGCCTCGGTCTTGAAGAACTCGTTAGCCAGATTGGCCAGATCTTCCGCGGTCACGGCTTCGATGCGCTCGATCAGTTCGTCAAGATCGTAGTAGCGCTCGAAATACATTTCCTGGCGGGCCAGGTTCGACATGCGGGCGGTGCTGGACTCAAGGGAAAGCATCAGGCTGCCTTTGAGCTGGGCCTTCGCGCGGCGCAATTCCTCTTCCTGCACCGCTTCGGTCTTGAGCTTGCGGAATTCGCTGACCACTGACTGCACCACTTTGGCGGCTGAGGCGAGAGAGGTTCCGGCGTAGACCGCGAGGCATCCAGTGTCGCGATAGGGATTGAGATCGCTGTAGATGGAGTAAACCAGTCCCTGGCGCTCGCGAATGTTCTGGAACAGGCGCGAGCTCATTCCGCCGCCGAGCAGGGTATTCAAAACATAGCCGGCGTGGCGTTTCTCATGTGCGATCGGATGCGCCGGCACGCCCAGGCACAGCTGCACCTGCTCCAGCGCCTTTTTGTTGCGCAGAATGATGCGCGCCGCGATCTTCGGCGCCGAGGAATGGAAGCCATTCTTCATCGGCTTCATGTGCTCGAACTGCCGCGTCACCAGCTCGACGAAGCGCTCATGATCGAGATTGCCCGCCGCCGACACGATGATATTCCCGGGCACGAACCGGCGAGCGTAGGCGTCAAGCACCGTCTGACGCTCGAAACGCTTTACCGTCTCCTTGGTGCCGAGAATCGGCTTGCCGAGAGGATGATCTTTCCAGAAATTCTGGGTGAAGATTTCGTGCACCAGATAGTCGGGGTTGTCCTCGTCCATCTTGATTTCTTCGAGGATCACGCCGCGCTCGCGGACAATGTCAGCGGCATCAAAGACCGGATTCAGAACCAGATCGCTCAGGATGTCGAGCGCCGTCGGAATATGTTCGTCGAGCACCTTCACGTTGAAACAGATGCACTCCTTGGCGGTGAACGCGTCCATGTTGCCGCCGATCGAATCCACCTGGCGGGCGATTTCCTCCGCCGTGCGATGCTGCGTGCCTTTGAACACCATGTGCTCGATGAAGTGGGAGATTCCGTTCCATTCGGCGTCTTCGTCGCGGGAACCGGTCTCGAGCCAAATGCCAATGGAAGCGGAACGGATGTGCGGCATCTGCTCGGTAATGATCGTCAGACCATTGGGCAGCGCCTGCCGGCGGATACTGCGAACTTCTCGGGCCATGAGTGCTTCTTGCTCGTATGAAAATTACTTCTACACCCCAGTAAAGTTGCCGTGGAAGGATCTTTACTATTCTGACACAATTATTCTGAACCCGCGCGGCGGCTGTGCGAGAATAGTTTAGTGATTTAGAATCAGTGAGTTAAACGGCTGTTCGGTGCTGGGGGTTAGCTGCTAATGATGGGCCTGGCGAGGTTCTGGTCAGGCCGGCCGATTCCAGTTCATGACCAATTCCTCGCAAGTCGCGCTGCTCGGGCTGGACCGCACCGAGATCGCCGCGCTCGTCGAGAGCGCAGGCGAGCCGGCTTACCGCGCGCAGCAGCTTCTAGAGGCGGTGTATCGCCAGCGCGTGGATTCGATTGAGCAGATTTCCACTCTGCCCCAGCAGTTTCGCGCTGGTCTGGCCCAAAAAGGCGTCTCGATCGGCCTGCCTGCGATCGAACAACGATTCGTGTCACAGGACGGAACGGTGCGCTATTTGATCGGATTTCCCGACGGTCAGAGTGTGGAAACGGTGTGGATGCCGGAAGGCGACGGCGGCGAAGCCGGGGATGGAAGCGAGGCGGGCGATTCGGCAAGTGCCGCCGAGCCTTCGCTCGGCCGGACGGGCGAGGACGCCCGCCCCCACACATTCTGGAACGCCGCTCGCGGCTGGGATCGCGCGACGATCTGCATTTCGAGCCAGGTAGGCTGCGCCGTCGATTGTCAATTCTGCCTGACCGCGTTGCTGGGCGTGAAACGAAACCTGAGCGCGGGCGAAATCGTGGGCCAGGTATGCGCGGTGCTCAAGGATCAGAAAGTCTCGCCACCCGAGGATCGCATCAATCTTGTCTTCATGGGGATGGGCGAGCCGTTCCTCAATTACGACAATTTCATGAAAGCAGTGCGTCTGCTGGTGCAGGAAGTCGGCGTGGCCGAATCGCGCATGACGGTTTCGACCGCGGGCATTGTGCCGCGCATTCATGATTTCGGTGAAGAACCGGTCCGGCCGAAGCTGGCCATCTCGCTGAACGCGTCGAATGACGAATTGCGCACCCGGCTGATGCCGCTGAATCGCAAATGGAATCTGGAAAAGCTGCTGGCGGCGGCGGGTAATTTTCCTCTGCGCCATCGCGAACGAATCACCTTCGAATACGTGCTCCTGAACGAAGTCAACGATGCGCCCGAGAACGCCAAGGAAGTCGCGGAGTTGCTGCGCCGCATGCGCGCCAAAGTCAATCTGATTGCGCTGAATCCGGGGCCGGGCATCGACTTTTCCACTCCCGCGGCGGAGCGGGTAGCCGCTTTCCAGCAAGTGTTGATCGCGGCAGGAATCCCAACCTTTGTGCGACGTCCGCGCGGCCGCGATATCTACGCGGCCTGCGGTCAACTCAAGCGAACGGTTGCGCTTGCCACGATGCCGGCACCGTAGTTTCTTCGGACTGGGCTGGGGCAGTTTCCGCAGTGGGCAGTTCCACGCGCAGCAGCAACGCGCCATCGTCGCACCGCTGGCATGAAATCCGACCACGATGTTCCTGCAAGATGCCCTGACATGCGGCCAGACCGAGGCTGTCTTCAGGATCAGCCGCATGCAGGCCCGCCGATGAGGGGGAAGGAGCGGAGCCAGTGGAAATCTGCAGCACGGCTGTGTCGGCCTGCCGCTGGCTGCTGACGGTCAGGATCTTGCCGCCCCTCTCGCTCATGATATGAAGGCAGTTTCCCACCAGTTGCAGGCACATTTGAAGCAGCTGATTGGAGTCTCCCAGCACCTTCGGCAGGGCGGCGTCGAACTGGACCCGTACTTCGATGTGGAGAGGCTCCCATTGCGGTTGTGCCAGTTTGACGGCGGTGCGCGCCAGGGTGTTGAGATCAATCAGCATCTTCGGCGCAGGCGCCTGCCGGGCGAAGCTGATCAGACTGGCGACCAGCGCCTTGGTACGGCGGGAGTATTGGCCGATCTTTGCCGCTAGAGGTTCCTGTTCGGCTGTGAGCTGCGTACTCAGCAGCAAGTCGGAATAGCCCAGCATGGCGGTGATCGGATTATTGAGTTCGTGCGCCGCACCCGCGACCAGTTGCCCGATCGAAGCCAGCTTCTCCGATTGCAGGATCTGGGCCTGAAGATGTTTGAGAGTGTCAAAAGACTTCCGCGAGTGGTCGAGCAGATGCATCAATTCGCGGTCGAGACGATGCTGGCGGAAGAACACCATGATGCCCATCGCCAATGCGGCAACCAGAGTCAGTGCCAGCCGGAACATGCGGATGCGCGAAGGAATCCTTGTATCGGAAAGAGTCCAGGCTGCCAATAGAGGCAGGGAGAACGCGGCAATCATGCCGCAGCGGGCGACCCACACGCCATACACGGTTGATACTTTGCCCTCGGCCTCGGGCGTGTCGGCCTTGGTCGACAAGCCAACCCAGGTAAGGCCAGCCATGGCAATCACCAGCGGAATGTCATAAAGACTGCCGCTGTAATACGTCTTCCGCTCGATAGCCCAGTTTGCAAAGGTAGAACCGGCGGAGTAGCTGAGGTTCACGCAAAACAAACTGGCATACAGCCTGCGCCAATGACCTTTGCTGGTCAGCCAACAGGCTGCCAAGCCAGTGAGGACGACCAACTTCTCCGCGTTGTAGGCCGCGTCCAGGTTGTGATCGTACGCCGTTACGTTCGGCACGACATATTGCCAGGGAATGACTACCAGGACGTAAAGATAGAACCACCACACCAGCAGGAGTGCGAAGTCAAGACGTCTGAGACGGGCGGCATATTCATCCTGCGGCACATGTGGACGCAAAGCCAGCGCCGCCATCAAGGGAACCAGGTTCAGGAAGAGAATGATGTCGCCGGCGTAAAGGTCGGGCACGTCACGGCGCAGCACAACCTCGTTGTTAGTCCACAGCAGTTGATAGGAAAACCAGAAACCAATGCCCAGAGTAACCAGCGACCAGAACAGCCGCATGCGTCCCCGCGAACGCAGTGCCAGGGGTACGAACGAGACAGCACCAGAGAGCAACAGAAAGCACTGGATCAGATCGCTCAGGGCACTCAGGCGGAAGGATTGGGGCAGAAAGAGGGCTGCCGATACGGCTGTGGCCAGTGCCGCTATGAGCGCGGCCAGCCACACTTTGGAGAGTTTGCTCAAGCCATGGCCTCCGCAGCCATTCTAGACCGGGGAAGTGGAGCGATCGTGGTTACTGTAGTAACCTAGCGTGTCAAAGTCTAAAGGAGTCCGTGGTAGATGGGCGGCGCACACCGAAAGCGTTGCTGGTCGGTAATCGTTTCTGGTTCAATCCTATGGGTCACAGCCTGCCCTGCCGCGCGGAGATTGATCTAATTGCCTTCCTACGCTGAACGCTACCGACAGTCGTGGCGATTGCAAATTGCGCCAGACCCGAGCGAGACCCGCCGGGTTGAGCGCTGGCTGGCGACCGCCCGGGTGTTCCTGGCCGCTGCGGCGCTGGCAGCCATCCGCATGGACCCAACCGAACTGGGCCATTCGTGGGCGGCCTACGGTCTGTTCGTGTTTTATCTGGCCAACGGCATTCTCATCATGATGCTGCTGCGGCGGCGGCAGCAGTCCACCGCTGCTTTTCGCGTCCTGGTGCATGCGGGAGATATCGTATGGCCCGCCTTGATTTCGATTTTCGCCGAAGGACCCCGAAGCCCCTTCTTTCTGTTTTTCTTTTTCGTGTTGGCCGCGGCCGCCTACCGTTGGGGTCTCTGGGAGACGCTGGGCACGGCTGCTGCCGAAGTGGCCTTGCTGTGGATGGGAGGTTTTGTGCTGCTCCACGGCTGGCTGGGTCCGGGTGGTTCGCCGGCGCTGAGGCAGTTCCTCGGTTTACGCGTGAACCTGCCTGAGTTCGAACCCGAGCGTCTGTTCATGCTCTCGGTCTACCTGATTGTGATGGGGCTGCTGCTGGGCTATCTGGCCGAGCAGCAAAAAAGCCTGCGAGCCGAAAAAACGGTGATTACCCGCTTTCTGTCCCGAGTGCGGGTGGAAGATGGGCTGACCGGAACCATGCAGCGGATCTTCCAGGAAACCGCGGCCATGTATGGCGCGTCGCGCCTGCTGGTAGCCTCGCAGGAATCTCACAGCCACCGGGTTTTTCTGGGGGAACTGAACAAGGCCAGCGACGGAGCGTTTGGCGAGTTTCGTTGGCTGGATTCGAAGCCGGCGGACGCGAGCACTTATCTGGACGATTTCCCGGGAGAAGTCTGCCATGCCGCAAGCAAGAAGGGTCGCTGGTTCATCTTGGCGCTCGATCGCGACGGCAACCCATTGCCCGCGGCTGACCCATCGTCCATTTCCCGCGTGCGCGATGCGCAGACGTTCGGTTCGCTGATTACGGTGGCATTCCTGTTCGGAGAAGAATGGAGAGGGCGCGTCTTCCTGTTCGACCCCTTCTGGCAAGGCGAGAAGCAGGAGGAACTTCGCTTTCTGCTGAATCTGGTACAGCAGGTGGGACCGGCGATCTACAACGTTTACCTTTTGCACCGGCTGCGCCGCCGGGCGGGAGCGGCCGAGCGCGCCCGCGTGGCGCGCGAACTGCACGATGGCGCAGTGCAGTCGCTGATCGCGGTCGAGATGCAGGTCGATGTGTTGCGCCGCCAGGCCGAGGCCAAGCGGCCCATCAGCGAAGAATTGGGGCGCATCCAGGGACTGCTCCGCGAGGAGGTGCTCAAGCTGCGCGAGCTGATGCAACAGATGAAAGCCATCGACGTGGATGCGCAACGGCTGCTGGGCGTTTTGAGCGATGCGGTCGAGCGCTTCCAGCGCGAGACTGGCATCAGCGCCCGCTTCGTTACCGACGTCGAGGAACTGGACATGCCGCAGCGCGTGTGCCGGGAAGTACTCCGCATCGTGCAGGAGGGACTGGTCAACGTTAGAAAGCACAGCGGCGCGCGTCACGCCCTGGTGCGGCTTGGCTGCAGCCGCGACCAGTGGAATCTTACGATTGAAGACGACGGCAAGGGGTTCCCCTTCGCTGGGCGGCTCAACCACGATCAAATGGAAAGCGTGGGCAAAGGACCTATGATCATTAAGGAACGGGTGCGTTTGATTGCCGGCGAACTCACGGTAGAATCAACTCCCGGAAAAGGAACGCGCCTGGAGATTACCCTACCGCGCGAGGAAGTGCCCCATGAATTTTAGGAAAGCGCAAACCGTTCGCATTCTGATCGCCGATGACCACCCCATCTTCCGCGATGGTCTGCGGCGGTTGCTGGAAGCCGAAGCAGACCTCCAAGTCCTGGGCGAAGCTGCCGACGGTGCCGAGGCGGTGAAGCTGGCGCGACAACTGAAGCCGGACATTCTGCTGCTCGATCTGGCCATGCCCAAGCATCCGGGGCTGGAGGCCCTGCGCGATCTCAGTGTCGTGCCCGGCGCTTCTCCGGTGCGGGTTATTCTGCTGACCGCGGCGGCCGAGAAGAGCCAGATCGTGGAGGCGCTGCAGTTGGGCGCCCGCGGCGTAGTGCTCAAGGATTCGGCCACGCAACTGCTGCTGAAAGCGATTCACACCGTGATGGCGGGAGAATACTGGGTGGGACGCGAGAGCGTGTCGAACCTGGTGCAGTACCTGCGCACCCTGATGCAGTCTTCGGTCGACGAGGCGCGGCAGAAAAAATTCGGGCTGACGCCGCGCGAATTGGAGATTGTTTCGGCGGTGGTTGCCGGATACGCCAACAAGGAGATCGCAGAGTATTTCAAGATCAGCGAAGACACGGTCAAACATCACCTGAGTAACATCTTCGACAAACTAGGGGTTTCGACCCGGCTGGAACTGGCTTTGTTTGCAGTCAACCAAGCCTTGCCGCTCAAGAGTATTGCCTGAATTCCGGGTTGACGGCTGCCATGGCGACCCGCTGGCACGTTTGTGCCATTGGCGAGACGCATTCCGGCCATTATTATTATCGAGCTAGACCAGCCTGAAAATCAGGGTGTGGAATTAGAGCGGGCGTAATTCCGTGTCGTTGGATCTGGCCAGAAACGAGGAGCCCCCGTGGCAAAACTGCTGCAGCAACTGTGGAATGACGAGCGCGGTCAGGATATCGCCGAATATGCCGTCATGCTGGCGGTGATTCTGGTGATTGTTATCGGCACGGTGCGGCTCATCGGTTCCAATGCCAACAACGTTTTCTCGCAAGTGGGTAGTGCCATCCAGTAACTACTTCGTAAAATCCCCGAAAGACAGGTGGCAGAGAATACGTGTCGCCGTGGTGTGCGCGAAGGCAACCTGGGGTTGCCCCAGCCGCCTGCAGTCCGGCATGTACTTCGGTGGCTAACGCCTAGGAATCCAGGCAACTGCTACCGCAGACCTGAAAACTTGCGCCACCCGGCGCATTCTCTTTTTCACAAAACTATTTTTGCTCAGGTGTTGCCGGCGCGGCCGGCGGTGTAACGGGCGAGGACGTAGTGAGTGCCATCTTCTCCGGGCCTCCGGTGGACAACCGAGCCAGGTGGGGGAAAAACGGAGTGATCTCGAACTCCATCTTCTCGTTCGCTGAGTTCAGCGCGACGGCTTTGGCCTTGGAGAGTTCCACCTGATCACTCCAGGGATCGACCTTGAGGCGACCGCCGAGCGGCAGGGCCGCAATCTGGTCGAGCTTCTTTTCGTCGAGCGCCGGGGCCGCTGCCAGCAGGCTCGACATGCGGACGCCCTTGCCCTGGAACAGGCTGTTGCCCAGGTGAGGGCGAATTAGATTCGGCAGGTCGGGCGCCTTCTGCTGCAGCGCCTTCAGGAACAGGCCCGCATTGCCCAGCTTGTCTTTGTACGGCGAATTTTTCAGCAATTCCAAAGCCTTGTTGTCGGCTGCTTCCTCATCCGCAGTGCTGCGCTTGAAATCGAGCCGCTGGAACGAGTCCTCATCGGGGAAAAACATCTTGTCGTCGAAGGCGAGAGTGGTATCGAGACGGTGCCCCAGCACGATGTGGCTGAGTTCGTGAGCCAGCACCATGGCCAGTGAGGCTTCATCGGGAAGCACGTCGAGCAGGCCGCGGCTTACGACGATGGTGTGGCCGATGGTGAACGATTCCAGCGGCGCGGTCAGCAACACACGGCAGTGCAGGTCGCCCTGCAGGTCAATGTTGTTGGTGAGCAGCAGATTGTTCACCACGGTGCACAGAATCTTGTCCACCTCTCCCGGAGGCGCAAGCAGACCGATCTTTAACAGCCTCTCAACCACGTTCTCTTCGGCCTGCTTCTCCCACATGCGCTCGGCCACCACCGGAGTCGCGTCGGCCGCCGTCTCGCTCTGATCCTTCACCGACTGCGGCGAATCCACCAGGATCTGGGTAAACTCCTCCGTCTTGCTCAATCCTTTGAGGTCATATCCCCACAGCCGCGTCTGCGCCTTGAAATGCAGCGTCTTGGTCAGACCCGTTTTCAGGTCCGACTCCTCGGTGTAGATGTACGCCGGCAACCACGTTCCCGGGCGCAGGTTCAGGCGCCAGCTGTCGAAGTGGAAGAAGAAATTGATCTTGGGATGGGGGGTGTACGTTCCGTTGAAGCGAACGATGTTGTAATCCTGGTCTTCTACCCAGATCCTGCCCATGAATCGCGGAATCTTATCGCCCTCTTTGGGCTGCACATCGATGACCAGGCAGCGGACGTCACCGAGAAATTCGCGGCGTATGAAATTGAAGTTGTAATACCGCTTTTGAAAATCGGTGTCGAGCACGACCATCTGAGCGAAACCCAAAGGAAGGAAGTGCAAGGAGTAAATCCCGGTCAGCTTGGTGACCAGCCGATGGCCGAATCCCGGCTGGCCCACAAAGGAAGTGTCTTCCGGACCCTCGGACATGTCGAGGCGGCCGAGAAAATACTTGTCTTTGACGGGGACAGGATTTCCCGAGCCGTCGTTCTTCAGGTCCTGCAGGTAGGTCTCGACCAGGGGATGCAGATGGCGCATCTGCGCCAGAAAAAGATGTTCTCGCTGGACGACTCGGTCGATCACGTCATTCAAGGTCAGACTGGCTGCGGGCATCGGCGCCCCACTCTGGGCGGGCGCGCCGGAAATTGGGCTCGAACCTTGCGCAGACGGCGCTGCAGCGGCAGGCGAATCCTGAGAAGCTGCCGGCAGAAAGCACGCCAGCAACACGAGCAACATTACTGCGCCGAACCGCACCATTCGCATAAGATCCTTCTTCTTGTTTTTGCGATCACGTCAATTGGAAAATGATGTGCAGGACCGCGGTTGAGTCCGAGGGCCGGCCATCCTGAAGCGCGGGTTTGAACCGAATCTGCTCGGCGGCCCGTATGGCCGCATCATCTAGACCATATCCCAGCCCGCGAATGACCCGCAACACCTCGATTTTCCCTGACGCCTCAAAGGTTACTTCCAGAAGCACCTCGCCCTCAATCCGCTTGGCGCGGGCCTCCGCCGTGTAGACAGGAGTCGGCTTGGAGATGATTTCCGCCGGTGTCATTGTCACCACCGCGGGACGCGCCTGCACCGTAGGAGGAGCAGGAACGTCGGCATCGCCAAAGCCAGCCTGGTGCACCGTGCCTCGGGGAGAAGACGGAGTCTGAACGGCGGCGCCACCTCCGAATCCCGCGCTGGCCACCACGCCGCGCGCGCCGTTGGCGCCTCCGGTTCCGTTGCCGTAGCCCGGTCCGGTGGGCAGATCAAAGCCGCCCGCCTGCGCGATGTTCACGGGGGATTTTCCGGTGTTGAGTTTCGCCGGGACGCCGTTCGGATCGCCAAATCCGCCGGTCTGCACCTGCTCTGCCGCGCGCTCAATGGTCTGCGGCGCCGAACTTCCAGTCGAGAACACGTTGGTCCTGACAGCTTTTGGAATGACCGGCGCGGTCGACGGCGGCAGAGGTTCCATCTTCCTGGTTGGAATCTTCACCTGGGGAGCGGGCGCATCTTCCGCCGCCTTCGGTTTGGGCTGCGGCGCGGGCAGACGCAGGGCCGCGGTCGGAGGGTCGACTTCCGCCACCAGCACCGGCTTCGGCAGTTGCTGCTGCGGCGCATGATTGACCGGGACAGGCGTGGGGACTAGCTCGATGGCGTGATAATCGCGTGCCGGCGGATCAAGAACTTCGGGATGGAGCACCGGGATCCAGACAAGAATCGCGATCGCGATGACTTGCACGCCATAGCCGAAGACAAACTCGGACCACGGCGTTTTCCACCTGGGAAGTGAAGAGAACAGGTTGGGTGCAGGTACCGAAGATCCCATAATCAATTCCGGCCGTACCGTTCAAACAACGGCCAGCCTGCAAAAGTTTTTCTTTCCTGTTGTTGAACCAATGGAAATCCTGGGGGAGTTGCTTATGCCAAGTGTACTACCACGACCCCATATATGCACGACAGAGACCACTCCTGCGGTTGAGAATAAAGCGATAAAGCACGAGGCGTCAATGTCTTACAAGGGACTTGCGGAAGCTGCAGCCAACCCTGGGCGCAGGCCATGCAAAAACGCTACACCTGGCGGGATAGATTTCCTTTTCGCGGGCCCAATCTTGGGTCCGAGCGGCGTGGTCTCAGCAGCGCACAATCTTGTCGCTTGCCATGCCCCGCGTGGCGTTGCGCGTGTCCACCACCAACTGCGATTCCTCGACGATGCGGCGGTAGTCGTAATCGGAGTGGTCGGTCACGATAACCACGCAGTCGTATCGCCCCAGATCTTTCAGCTCTGTGCACTTCAGCTGCAGATCGTATTTGCGGCCTTTTCCGATGAACGGGAAGTAGGGGTCGTGATAGTTGACTTGCGCCCCGTCTTTCTGCAGGAGCTCGATAATGGTGAGAGCTGGAGACTCGCGCAGATCGTCTATGTCTTTCTTGTAAGCCACGCCCAGCACCAGGATGCGCGCGCCATTGAGCGATTTCTTATGGCGGTTCAACGCGCTGCTCACCGACGACAGGATGTGATAGGGCATGTTGACGTTAATCTCGCCGGCCAGTTCGATGAAGCGGGTGCGGAAGTCCCACTCTCTGGCTTTCCACGAGAGATAGAACGGGTCGACCGGAATGCAGTGGCCGCCCAGGCCCGGTCCGGGATAGAACGGGTGAAACCCGAAAGGCTTGGTCGAAGCCGCCTCGATGACTTCCCAGATGTCTATTCCCATGCGGAGACAGAGCAGCTTGAGTTCGTTGACCAGTGCGATGTTGACGCAGCGATAAATGTTCTCGAGCAGCTTGGTCATCTCCGCTGCGGCGGGCGACGACACCCCGACGGTTCGGTTGAAGATCGATCCATAGAGAGCGCGGGCCAGCTCCGACGCCTGCGGGTTCAGCCCGCCTACGACTTTGGGAATATCACGGCGCGCCACGGTTGTGTTGCCCGGATCTTCGCGCTCGGGTGAGAACGCGACAAAGAACTCTTTGCCGGTGGACTGCTCGCCGCGTGCGGCTCGCAGTCCTGCCTTGTTTTCTTTCTCGAGAATCGGAACCATTACTTCTTCCGTGGTGCCGGGATAGGTCGTGCTCTCGAGCACAACCAACTGGCCGGCGCGCAGATGGGGAGCGATGGAGTGAGTCGTGTCGGTGATGAAGCTGAGATCGGGTTCGTGGTGCTCGTTCAGCGGAGTCGGAACGCAGATGATGATGGCGTCCATCGCGGCTAGTTGCGAGTAATCGGAGGTGGCGGAAAAACCGCGGGCCCGCGCCCCCTGGATTTCCCCGGCGGAAATGCGATAGATATAAGAGCCGCCCTGGTTGAGCGTCTGCACTTTGCGGACATCAATATCAAAACCGGTGACGGGGAATTTCTGCTCGCTGTAGAGCAAGGCCAGGGGAAGCCCGACGTAGCCCAGGCCAATGATGCCCACCCGGGCCAGACGCTGCTGAATCCTGGTCACGAGTTGGTCAAGCGCGGTCTCTGCGGGGGAGTAAGGCGGCATAAGAATTCCGGGACTGATTAGTGATTCGAGATGAAGCTCAAGAGAACCGTCCAAATTCTAGCACGGTACAATGAGCAGTCTTCACGGACGGCCGAACAGGGGCTGGATTCCGCGGTTGGGAATAGCACGGGAACTGATATTTGGCGGCAAACACACGTGATGGCAATCCTGAAGAAGAGGCGCGTCTGGGTTTTTGCTTTGATGGTGGCCGTCGTCCTTGTGGTGTTCGCGGCCAACGCTGGTCGGATGCTGGTGGTCGACTCGCCGCAGCGTTCGGACGTGATTCTGGTTCTGGCCGGGGAGACCGAGCTTCGCCCGGCACGTGCCCTGGAGCTTCTTGGGCAGGGCTATGGCCGCCGCGTGGTGTTAGATGTGCCCGCGGCTGCCATGGTTTACCAATTCAATGAGATCGAGTTAGCCGAGCAGTACGTGCGACATCTTCCGCAGGCCCCGTCGGTGGCAGTCTGTCCCATCGCCGGCCTTTCGACGCGGGACGAGGCCCACGATGCCGAAAAATGCCTGGCCCAGGAGCAAGGCAGCCGGGTCTTGATCGTCACCTCGGATTTCCACACCCGCCGTGCCCTCAGCATTTTCCGCCATGAGATTCCTGGAAAGTCGTTCGCGGTTGCCGCCGCCTACGATGACACCCAGTTCGGAACCCGGTGGTGGACGCATCGGCAGTGGGCAAAAACCCTTGTGGACGAGTGGTTGCGCCTGCTGTGGTGGACGGCGGTTGACCGCTGGCGCTGACCTAAACGCCCGCCCATCGCGGCATGCAGCCCTAAAGTCCAGCATGAGTTTTCCACCGCACCTAGCACAAAAGCCATTGACGGGCAAGGATCAGGAAGGTAGGATTCCCAGACTCGCAGATTCAGGCGGAAATGAAGAAGGTTGTCAGCAAGGTTCGCGGGCGTCGGCCGGGGTCAAAGCCTTGAGCCTGCTGCATTTCGCGAACGATGGGGCTATTCGCCTGAACTAGGGGTCCGAATTCCATGCCTGCTCCTCAACCAATCTGGAACTGCTCCCAGGGCCAACAAGGCCATTCCTGCACACGTAGACGTTTGTCCCGGGTCGAAGAGGCTGGTTCGTCGCGCAGGGAACTGTCTCGCACTGAGCAACTGGAAAGTCCGTTCGCCATTTTAGCATTGGACGGGGAAGGGATGGCGAGTTTTCCATAGTGCCTTCTTAGGTGTCCCGAGCGCTCCCGCGCGGACTTCCGGCGGCGGTTGCGGGTTTTAGCAGCGAGGCAGAAGTCAAGGCGAGGCGGGAACGCCTCCTTACCACAGCGTGGCTGCTTCGCCGAGAGGAAGCAGCCACGACGCTCAGTATGACCGGGAAGGCGAGAGCGGTCTTACGGACACGGGTATGGCGTGCCTGGGGTCGGGGGCGTGCCCGGAATGATGGTCGAAGGTCCCGGTATGCCATCAGGACCAGGCGGTCCGGGAATCACGGTTGGAGGAGTGCCCGGCGTGCCGGGTGTCCAGCAGGTGCCGTGGTCTGTCGGCGTTGCCGGCGTAGACGGCGGCAGCGGGCGAGGAGCGACGGGTTGCTCCTCGACGGGGTGCTGCTCGGACTGCTGCACCGCGTTCGCGACCTCGTTTTGCTGCAGCGAAACCGAGTGCTGCAGGGTCATTTCAACCGGCGTTCCGACATCGAGGAAAAAATTGTGTGTGCCAGTCAGGACGAATAACGAGGCAATCATACCAGCGGCCGCACCCACACCAGCGCCGATCCCGATGCTCATTCCGGGATGTGCAGGAACCGTCATACTGGACGACACGCAACCTGGAGGCGGGCCGACGCAGCCGGACGGAATTGAAGCGGTAATGGTACCCGGCTGCTTGTTCGCAACGCCATAACCTATCAACGCGCCGAGACCGGCGCCCGCCGCCGGCAGAGCAAATACGCCAGCTGCCCGGCGACTACCGGGATCTTTCAGAGCATAGCCTTCATCGGTTACCAGGAGTGCTGGATCGGTGATGGGAATGACGTAGCCGTCGGGGAACGTGATCGACATCGATTGCAGACGAATTTCCCCGCGTCCGCCCTGGCGTTCCAGTTTGTCTACCTTGCCCTGAACAAATGTGCCGACCGGGATCACGACTTCGTTTCCGGAACTGACGGGGGAATTGATCTGCGCGTAGATATCATCCCCGCGATGGATGTACCGGGTCTGAATCGGCTGGGTGAGCACCAGAGCAATCCTGGTCCCGCCGGGAATGGTCACGGTGGAAAAGTTGGTTGCCGCCTGTGTCGGGGCCGGCTGTGAATTTGGCTGCTGGCTGGCTTGCGGTTGGTCCTTGTCTTGGTCTTGCGCAGGGTCCTGCGCGAGGCAGTTGAGGGCAGCGAACAAGACGACGGCGACAATCGCCGGTAGCATCCATTTCTGATGAGCTGTGTTGTTGGCAAAAGAGGTTGAGGTGGATGAAGCGGTTTGACGAATGGGGAGACTGCACAGCATGTGGCACCTCCCTCGAAAGCTTTTCAAGTGGCGCTTTCGATTTCTAGCGGACTCAGTGAATAGAACCCGCTGTCATTCAGTTGGACTCGCGAATTCACCGAAAAGGTTATCCAGGCGAGTAAAAGTTTGCAAAGAGATCGTAGGGATTTGTAAAGGCGCGGGATGCGGAGTTTGACAGGATCTGCCGAATCGGCCGAGATCCGCCTGTTTCTCGCGTCCTTTGTGAGAAGCTGAATGTTCCCACGGAGACGTTGCCCGCAACTGCTCTACTCGACTTTTTCGGCAACCCAGCGGGAGACGGCGGTTACCATCCTGCGTGGTGCGAAGCGGGTGGATTGGGCGACGATCCAGTTGTGCGCGCCGCTGATGGCCGTGGTGCGGCCCTCCATCACGGCGCGGTAGCCATCGAGCGCGACCTTTTCCGCGCTCATGGCGCCGAGTTGCTTGAACAGCCGAGAATTCTCCGTGCCGGCGCGCCGGGCGAAGCCGGTGTGCGTTGCTCCCGGACAAAAACAGGTCGCGGTGACGCCGGAGCCGCGCAGTTCGTTGGCGATCGCCTCAGAGAAGGACAGCACATACGCCTTCGTCGCGTAGTAAACCGCCATCAGCGGGCCGGGCTGAAAAGCCGCGGTGGAAGCGACGTTCATAATGCGGCCGCTGCGCCGGGCGAGCATCGGCGGCAGAAACCGGCGCGTGAGTTCGGTAAGTGCGGTGATGTTGAGGCTGATCTGGCCGAGGATTTCCTCTTCCGGCATCGTGGCGAATTCGCCGAAGGCGCCGAAGCCGGCGTTGTTGACAAGAATGTCGACGGCCAGGCCCTCGCGCTGAAGCTGGTCGAAAAGAAACTTTGCTGCGGGCGGCGCAGCCAGATCGAGGGCGATAGTCTTGACGCTGACGCCCTGCGGTTGCAGCTCGGCGGCAACTTGAGCGAGCTTGTCTCCGCTGCGGGCGACGAGGACGAGATTGTGATGGTCGCGGGCAAAGAGTTTGGCCAGTTCGTATCCGATGCCGCCCGAGGCGCCGGTGATGAGTACGGTGGAAGCAGGCATAGAGCTCCTTCCGTTAGTCTTTACGTCCTATGGTGCGGCTATTTGAAGTCGGGGAAGGACGTCGGCAAAAAGAAAGCCGTCGCGCGTCACGCATTCCCCTGCCTCGATCGGAATTGGTTCACGAAACATCGGTCCGGCGTAGGCGAAAGTATGAAACTCACCGTTCTCGCCGCAGGGATCAACTGCCGCGGGGAAGCGACGCAATGTCTCATAGTCGAGATCGCGACCGACGAAATCCGCGGGCAGCTTCAAGGGATCTACGCAAACAATGCGGGCACGCAGGCCGCCATCGATCATCTCTGAAATCAGTTCTCCTGTGTTCCGTCCCCATAAAGGGAATACGGGTTCGAGACCGGTCCCGCGCAGGCGGTCTTCGCGATAGCGACGAACATCTTCAAGGAAAAGGTCGCCAAACGCGATTGCCGCGATGCCTTGCTGAACTGCCGAGGTGCAGGCCGCGGACATCGCTTGCTCATAGATATCGTTGCTGCACGGCCAAGGCAAAGGGACTTCCCAGAGTGGAAGCCCGGCTGCATCGGCTTGGGCCTTTAGCAGAGTGTGGCGCGTACCGTGCATGGCGACGCGCTGGAAATGCGTATTGATCGTGGTGAGCAGTCCGACCACTTCCACATCGTCGCGCCGGCGAAGCATATGGAGGGCCCATGCGCTGTCTTTGCCGCTGCTCCAGGAGAGAAGAATTCTTTGTTTCACCATGGCACGCACTTGGACAATCTAATAAGAAGAAAAGGCGCGGGTGATTCGCCCGCGCCCTGAAAAACACCCGCGGGCAAGAGTGCCCGCGCCACACTTTACGCGTGTACCAGCTCCACCCCGTAGATCGAGTGCCACGAGGTCGCGGCCTTCAGCTTGTCGTTCACGTTGTGGATGTTCTTCACGCCTTCGGTTTCCAGCCACTTGCGGAAGGCGGCTGCGCCCTGCTTGGCATAGATGGGAATGCCGTCTTTCCAGGTGGCGCGGCCGCACAGCACGCCATTAAACTTCACGCCGGATTCGCCGGCGAGTTCGAGCGTCTCGCTGAACTCCGCGTTGCTGACGCCCGCCGACAGATAGATAAACGGCTTGGTGGCGACATTTGCCGCTTTGTGGAACAGGTCAATGGCTTCCTTCTTCGTATAGGCCTTGGTCCCGCCGAATGACTTCGCGCCCTCGACGAACTTCATGTTCACCGGCACTTCGACTTTGAGCACGTCGACGCCATAACGGTCTTTCGAAAACTCGCGCATGCTTTCGGTGACGATGTGCGGTTTCTTCTTGGCGTATTCCAGGCCTTTCTCGTCAGCACCCTCCTCGTAGCCGACGAACTCGAGGAAGAACGGGATGTCGTTGGCGCGGCATTCGTCGCCGATGCGCTCTACCCAGGCATGCTTGATTTCGTTCACGTGCTTGGGATCGAACGGCGTGTAGTACAGCAGAATCTTGACGCAATCAGCGCCGGCTTCTTTCAGGCGGCGTGCCGACCACACGTCGAGCAGGTCGGGCAGGCGGCCGGGGCCGGTCTTGTCGTATCCCGTCTTTTCGTAGGCCAGCAGCAGGCCGGCGTTTTTGGCGCGGCGCTTTGAGGCCGGCAGTCCCCACTCGGGATCGAGCAGGATGGCGGTAGCGTGCGGAGTCAGAACCTCGCTGACCAGAGTCTTGAATTCTTCCATCATGGCGTCGGTGACTTCGCCGCCTTTTTCCTTGGCCAGCGATTTCTGCAGAGAGCCGCGCTGGTCCATGGCAGCGGCCGCGATGATGCCACGATCGTTGGAAACCTTTTTCAGACCGGCAAGCTTGCCCGGGGTGAGCTTCATGAGAATCCTCCTGATAGGAATGAAGATGAATGACTGGGAAACTACTCATTGTAAACCAAGGGAGAGAGAAATGCGGCGCCGGACCGCGGACGTTGAACGTCAGGGATTCCTTATCGGGAAGTGCGGAGAGTGGTTCTCAAACGGTCGAATTCCGGGCATCGCCAGGAGGTGAGCAGCATCACTGAAAAGAGTCGCGAAACGAACTACGGTCGATCTGCACCGAAGATCGCAACGCGCTCTTCGGCAGGAGGTCCTGATGCGGAAATCAATGCTTTTTGTCGCCCTTATGACTGCCAGCTGCCTGCTGGCGCAGGATTTGAAACCGATTCCTCTGCCGCAGCCGCAGACCGACGGTGGCCGGCCGCTGATGCAAGTGCTCAAAGACCGAAAAACCACGCGGGAGTTCGCCGCCGACAAGCTTCCGCCGCAAATTCTCTCGAACCTGTTGTGGGCGGCGTTCGGCGTCAACCGGCCGGATGGCAGGCGCACAGCGCCTTCGGCGATGAACCGGCAGGAGATGGATATTTATGTCGCAACGGGCGAAGGGCTGTTTGTTTACAACGCCCAGGCAAACCGGCTCGATCCGGTGCTGGCGCAGGACGTTCGTGCGGCTACCGGTACGCAGCCGTTCGTGGCTACGGCGCCAGTGGGTCTGGTCTATGTGGCGGATTTCGCCAAGGCTGGCTCGGAGCCGGACGCGGACTTGTACACGGCGGCGGACACCGGCTTCATCGCCCAGAATGTTTACTTGTATTGCGCGTCGGAAGGTTTGGCCACCGTTGTCCGGGGCTCGATCGACCGCGGTGCTCTGGCCAAGGCGATGAAGCTGCGCCCGGACCAGAAGATCATTCTGGCGCAGACCGTCGGTTATCCGAAGAAGTAGGCGGGGTCACTGCACCGGGCGTGAGTGGTATAGTGGCCACCACGCTAGTCTCCCACTTCTCGCAAAGGCGGCGAGAAGTGGGGCGCCCCACACTTCTTAGAGAGCGCGAGGATCCATCAAACATGGCTATTGCAACCATCAATCCCGCTACCGGTGAAGTCGTCAAAACATTTCAGCCGTTGACGGAAGCCGAGATCGAGAAAAAGCTGCAACTGGCGGTGAGTGTCTTCCGGGCCGAGCGCAAGACTCCGTATGCCGTGCGCGCGAAGCGGATGCTCAAGGCGGCACAGATTCTGGAACGCGACAAGGACAAGTTCGGGCACCTGATGACGCTCGAGATGGGCAAGACATACAAGTCCGCCGTGGCTGAGGCGCTGAAGTGCACCACGGCTTGCCGCTACTACGCTGAGAATACCGAGCGCTTTCTGGCTGACGAAGTGGTCGAGACGGGCGCGAAGAAGAGCTTTATCCGCTATCTTCCCATCGGCCCGATTCTGGCGGTGATGCCGTGGAACTTTCCCTTCTGGCAGGTGATCCGGTTTGCGGCGCCGGCGCTGATGGCAGGCAACGTCGGACTGCTGAAGCACGCCTCGAATGTGCCGCAGTGCGCGCTGGCGATTGAGAGCATTTTCCTGGAGGCTGGATTTCCTGAAGGCGCGTTTCAGACCCTGCTGATCGGTTCGGGACAAGTGGACGCTTTGTTGAACGATCCGCGGGTGGTGGCGGCAACGCTCACCGGAAGCGAGCAGGCCGGGATTCAGGTGGGCGTGGGCGCGGCCAAGCGCATCAAGAAAGTTGTGCTCGAGTTGGGCGGCAGCGATCCGTTCATCGTGATGCCCTCAGCTGACTTGGACGCGGCGGTAGCCACGGCCGTGCAGGCCCGGGTGCAGAACAATGGGCAATCGTGTATTGCGGCCAAGCGATTCATCGTGGCCGAACCGATCGCGGGCGAGTTTGAACGCAAGTTTGTGGCCAAGATGGCGAGCCTGCAGATCGGCGATCCGTTTGACGAGAAGACTGAGCTTGGTCCGCTGGCCACGCCGGACGGGGTGAAAGACCTCGACGCCGACGTGCAGAAAACCGTGAAGGCGGGCGCGAAGGTATTGACGGGAGGGCATCCGCTGAAGCGCCCGGGAAATTACTACGCGCCGACGGTGCTGACCAACATCCCGAAGAATTCGCCGGCTTACGGCGAGGAGTTGTTTGGCCCCGTGGCCTCGGTATTTCGCGTGAAGGACCTGGATGAGGCGATCCGGCTGGCCAATGACGTCCGCTTCGGCCTGGGCGCGAGCGCCTGGACCAACGACGAGAAAGAACGCGAGCGCTTCATCAACGAACTGGAAGCCGGGATGGTGTTCATCAACAAGATGGTCGCTTCCGACCCGCGCATTCCGTTTGGCGGAGTGAAAGCCTCGGGCCACGGGCGCGAACTCAGCGTGCTAGGCATCCGCGAGTTCGTGAACGCCAAGACAGTGTGGATCGCGTAGGAAGGTCCTAACCGCAGAGGACACAGAGGTCGCAGTGGTCGAACCTGAAGGGCGGTTACGGTTACGGGGCTTGTGTGGCAACCGGCGCGGCCTCGGCCTCGGACGCTTCTACCAGCAGATCCAGCCAGGGGCAGGCATCGGCTTCGACGCGGTGCACGGCCACCTGCATCTTCTCGCCGGCTCCATCGTAACGAACCCAGACGACACGGTAGCGGGCGCTCTTGCCCGCGTACAGAATTCCGATCACGTCGCCGGAGTGGAGGTTGAGATCGAGGCCGGATAGCAGAGCGCCACTTAGGCTGATGTCGCGGGCGCGGGCCTCTTGGAGAAACTGCTCGCCTTTCCCGTCAATACCCCACACCCGCAGCGCGAGGTCGAGCTTGGTGCGAGGTTCGTTGCGGCGCTCGATCATGCACATGACTCCCGTGGACACAGGCCAGAGGCCAGCCTCTGTGCCGGAGTTGCTTCTCTGCCTTAGCCTGCCGGCATTCGGCAGGCGGAACTCGTGTTCTTGCGGATGCGGGCGTTGCCGAGAGCCAGGCCGTGGTGTAGGAGCGGCGCGTGGTCCAGCTCAGTTCTGGATGCCTGGACTCGCAATGCCCATCTTCATTGACGGTAGCGTGAAGGGGAAAGGGAGTAAAGGTTTCTCAGCGAGGTTTAATTGCCAAAGCCGGGGGCGAGATGCCGATTCGGGAAGAAACCGAAATGGAACAGTGAGGCCGGCCCCACCTCGGTCGATTTGATTCCCACTTCTCGCAAAGACGGCGAGAAGTGGGGCACCCGGCTCCCGGCCGGACAGCCGAGGGCGGCTGTCCACACATGGTCTTCCTATCGTCCGAGCGTCAGCTTGCTTAGCACCGCTCGCTGCTTGGCAATCAGCTGTTCGATGCCCTGCTTTGCCAGGGTCAACATTTTCTCGAGTTGCGCCTCGTCGAACACCTGGCGTTCGGCAGTCGCCTGGACTTCGACCAGCTTGTGGCCGGCGGTCATGACGAAATTCATGTCCACGTCGGCGCGCGAGTCTTCTTCGTAGCAGAGGTCGAGCAGAATTTCTCCGTCCACAATGCCCACGCTCACCGCGGCGACAAAATCCTTGAGCGGGACGGCGGCAAGGGTTCCGGCTTCCACCAACTTTTCGAGGGCGAGGCTGAGCGCGACGAAGGCGCCGGTGATCGAGGCGGTGCGCGTGCCGCCGTCGGCCTGGATGACGTCGCAGTCAATCCAGATGGTGCGCTCACCGAGGCGGGCGAGATCGGTTACGGCGCGCAGGCTGCGGCCGATCAGGCGCTGGATTTCGTGGGTGCGCCCGCTGGGCCGTCCCTTCGCGAGTTCGCGCGGCGTGCGGGTCAGCGTGGAGCGGGGAATCATGGCGTACTCGCTCGAAATCCAGCCTTTGCCCGAGTTGCGCAGGAACTGCGGGACAGTTTCTTCGATCGAAGCAGTGCAGATGACGCGGGTGTGGCCGACCTCGATGAGTACCGAGCCTTCCGCCGTGGTGATGAAGTCGGGGGTGATGGTGACGGCGCGAAGCTGGGCGGGCGAGCGATTGTCGGAGCGGTAGAACATCATGCGGGATTGTAAATGATTGGCAGGTGGTGGCGGACTGCGGGGGCGCAGTTGATAAGGAAGCGAGCCGAACGCGCGATTATTTCGTCGCAAGAAGCGCCTTTCGAGGCGGTGCTTGCTCAGGGCAGGCTTGCACCACGCGGCCCGCTTCAGACTTCAGAATTTCTTGAATGTGTCTTGCTGAGGTCCGACGTCCGAGGTCCGGGGTTTATTGCGCTGATTGCAGCTGGGTGGCGAGCTGGTTGACGGCGGAGACGTCGTAGTAGCCGGTCAGATCAGCGTGGCCGGCCAGCGTTTCGCGTTCTTGGCCGTCCACCAGAATTCGCACTTTCAAAACGCCGGGGGTGTTGGCGGAGACAGTGTGGATTAATGACGCGACAGTTAACTCCTCGACCAGGATGCCGGAGCGGTGGGTGTCGGCAAAGGCAGCATTCAGATCAATGACGGCGACGCCGGGATCCACCAGAAAAACGCTGCGGACGTCGGAGCCCGGGCCGAGAACGTGAGGCGAGGATTTGTCGAGGTAGATCGAAAGCAGGGCGCGCAGCAGTTCTTCGGCGCGCTGCTGTCGCCCGGAAGGCATGGGTATGTGGGTGGACTCCGGGCGCAGACTGCTGTCCTCATCATGCGCGACGAAGAGGAAGACCTGTTCGGTTGGACCGGCCACGGGAGGCGCCAGGGGGCGAGTATCGGTCGAGGCCACGTTTGAAGTCACGACCGTCTTTCGCACGTGCCAGGCGTAAAGGCTCATGCCCAGCGCTACCACCAGCAGCACGGTCAAGCCGATGACGAGATGGCGCGGGATCATTCCTGGCACCTCATCTTCTATACCTCACGGTGCAACTCCTAGCTGGTCGCGTGTAGCGGCAATGGCGGTAGCGACCGCGCTGGTGATCAATTGCTGATAGTCCGGAGCAGTGAGCTGCGAGAGATCCGATCCCTGGGGAGCGATTTCGACGGCGATGGCGGCTGCGGTCACATTGTTCAGCGGCCGTAGCGGAGCGGTCAGGGTGCGGACGGGAATCTGCCGCTTCTGCATTTCGGCTGCAACCGCCAAGGCCGCCGTCTGGCTGCGCGGCAGCCAGGCACGCTGGGCGGTCGTCCAGGAACGGAAGGCACCGAGATCGTCCTCGCCATAGGGAAGCAGGGCAGTGTAGACGCGCACGCCGTGACCGCTGGAGGCAGCGTGCAGGGCAACATAGATGGTGGCGTGATCGGCGTTGGCGAAAGTGGCGCGCTGGTCGAGAGAGAGGTTGGCATCGGAGTCGCGCAGAACCAGCGTCGTGATGCCGCGGCTTTCCAGTTCCTGACGCAGGCTGCGGGCGAGAGCGACAGTGACATCCTTTTCGAGCTGCGTGGGACTGAGAGTCTCGCCGTGATCGTCGCCGCCGTGACTGGCATCGACGATGGCAAAGTAACGGCGCGGGCCCTGGGGCGGTGGATTGGTGACTGCCATAGCCGGCTGCGGCGGGGCTGGCGGCGTTCCGGACGCAGGCGGCGGACCAGGCGCGGCCGGAGCAGGCGAGGCGGACCCGGGAGCGGGAGCAGACGCATTTTGCGCAGCGGCGGCGGGGGCGGGAGAGATCGTGATCGTGCGCCCACCGTTGCTGAAGCTGGCCATCACGGGAATGGTGGAACTCACCGTGACCACGGCCGCACCGTTACTCTCGCGGTAGCTCGCTGAAGGGATGGTCTTGCTGCCGAAAGTCAGCGTGGATGAAGCGGACGCGACCAGGGGCTCACGGGAGAAAGTCATGCTCAGGGTTCCCGGGGCAGTGGCGATCGTGGGATTCACCGGCGCAGTGAAATTGAAGATCAGCTTCTCGGCGGAGAGCGATGCGGTGAAGTGAGTGCCCACGTTGCCGATGAACAGGCGGCCGGACTCCTCGTGCAGGTTGATCGGTCCACCCAGAAAGCGCGGAAGCAGGAAACTGAGCGAAGAGAGGGGAACGAGCCCGCGACTGTTCTCGACCAGGAATCTTCCTCCAAGTTCATAGTCGCTGCCCTGAATGTGGGCGCGAGTCTTGCCTTCCTGGAAGTCGCCCTCGACATTGTTGTAACGGAGCCGCCAGTGCGCGCCGTCGGTCCGGGCGCTGACCTTGCCCAGAGGTTCGAGCACTTCGAGCAAGCCAACGTAGTCGTGGCCATTGCGCTGAACCAGGGTCAGCGAGTAATTGGCCACGACCGAATAGACGGAGAGATGTTTTTCGGGGACTGCGCCAGAAAGGATCGCTGCCAACAGAATGCCAGCGGCGACGGATAACGGCGCGTTACGAGAGCGGTTAGTCCAGGGCATAGGCGGCCAGTCCGCTCAGAAGCTTGGGATAGAAATCGGTGGTTTTTTGCGGCATGACTTCACCGGCAAATGCCACGTCGCGCACCTGCTGTACGCGGCAGGGATTCATCAAGAAGGCAATGTTTGCCTTTCCGTTGCGAACCTGCGCCAGCGCCTCAGAAGCTTCGCGCAGGTAAGAAATGTTCTGCTGGTTGCGGATGGATTCTTCCGAGAGCTTCAGTACTCCTTCCAGCAGGCATTTATGCAACTGCACGACGTCGAGCGACTGCTGGCGAGCCGAGAGCCCGGACAGGAATTGGGCTGTGGCGGCCTTTGGCGAATGCAAAAGGAAAGCGCGGCTGGCGGTCACGGCCACGAGAGCGGTTCCGGCGCGTCCCCGCTCACGGAGGAGTGCGGTGGCACCGGTGCCTTCGAGCGCAGGGTCGATCTCTTCCACGGCAAGAAGAGCGCGGCTCGAGTTGACAAAGTCGTCCACTGAAAATGAAGCAAGCGAATGGACCACGCGATGGGTGGGCAGGATGAGAAGCCCAGGATCGTTCATGTTGACGAAGGTCATCATGACGTATTCGTGGGGAGCCTGCGGGTCAGGGCGAGTGGACGCGGCGCGGCATTCGTCGCGGAAACTGAGCCCGGTTTCGTAGCGATGATGGCCGTCGGCGATGACCAGCTTCTTGTCGCGCATCTTTTCCTGGACACTCGCGATCACGCCGGGATCGGAGATCTGCCAGACGCGATGGGCGACACCGTATTCGTCGGCAACGTCGATCGTGGGCGCGGTCTGGGTTGAGGGCGCGAGCAGGGAATCGATTTGGCCGGAATCCTCGTAGAGCAGAAAAAGCTGTTCGTAATGAACGCGGGTGGCGCGGAGCAGGTCGAGGCGGTCCGCCTTAGGCTTGGCCAGCGTCTGCTCGTGGCGGAAGACGACCTTGGCGGAATAGTCCTCGACCCGGCCCAGGCCGATGAATCCGCGGCGCTCAAAACGGTTGCCCGAAGGGGCAATGAAGGCCTGGGAATAGACGTAAAATGAAGGCAGGGAATCCGGGAGCAGGATTCCCCGAGCACGCCAATCGCGGGAACAGGCTGCGGCCCTGGTATATACATTGTGCGCGGCATCGTCGGAAGGCTGGTGGCGACCGAGGATGATGCGGACGAGGTTATACGGGCTGGCCGCGTAGTAGGCGTCCTGCATGGCGGGAGTGATTTTGTCGTAGGGCTGGGTCACGACTTGGGTTGCGGTCACCCGCCGCAAATCGTAGCGCAGGGCGCGAAAAGGATGAAGGTCGGCCATAGGAAACGTTTGATTGTAACAAGATAGCCCTGGACCGCAGCCGAGAACCTCGGAGCCAGCCCGCCGACAGGCGTTCCGGCTGTGGAAAAGCGCTTGTGCAATTTGGAACTTTGTTAACCGTTTTTTGACAAAAAGCCTGCGCCGCGCGGCAAGAGCTGTGGTAACATCCGCGACAATGAGGTACCTATGGCCCGCCTAATTAGTGATGGGCGCCGGTCATCCCGCCCTGAGGCCTTAGTTCGAAGCGTCCGTGCCGATTCTGCCTGGAATCCGGCTAAACCAGGGTTGCGCAAAAATCATTCATTGGGGAATTCCATGCGGCTGCGGAAAGGGATTGTCCTGCCTCTCTGTGCCATCGTCTGCCTTGGGGTTTCAGCGCTTGCACAAACCGATGTGAATGACGTGCACGTTGTGCCGCGAGAAATGGAGAAACCGAAAGACGCTCCCAAGCAGGATCTGGTTTCTTCCAATTCGGGGCTGAGTGCGCACGTGCGTCCGCTGAAGGTGGAAGTGGACCTGGTGCTGGTTCCGGTCACCATTACCGACCCCATGAATCGCCTGGTGACCGGACTGGAGAAGGAGAATTTCCAGCTCTTCGAAGGCAGCACGGCTCAGGACATCCGGACGTTCTCGAGCGAAGATGCTCCCGTCTCTCTGGGAGTGATCTTCGATTCCAGCGGAAGCATGACCAGCAAGATGGACCGGGCGAAAGAAGCGGTGATGGAGTTCTTCAAGACCGCGAATCCGCAGGACGAATTTTTCATGATCACCTTCTCGGACGAACCGGAGGAGGTGAGCGACTTCACCAGTTCGGTGGATGAAATCCAGAACAAGCTGGTCTTTGCGGTGCCGCGGCATCGCACCGCGCTGCTGGATGCCATTTACATGGGCGTGAACAAAATGCGGCAGGCCAAGTACCCGAAGAAGGCGCTGCTCATCATCTCCGACGGGGGCGACAATCACAGCCGTTATACCGAGAACGAGATCAAATCGGTGGTCAAGGAAGCCGACGTGATGATTTACGCCATTGGCATCTACGATCGCTATGCCTCCGCCATTGAGGAGCGGCTGGGACCGGAACTGCTGAGTGACATCACGGAACTGACGGGCGGGCGCGCCTTTACCATTGACAATCCCAACGACTTGGGCGACGTAGCGACCAAGATCGGAGTGGAACTGCGCAATCAATATGTCCTGGGCTACCGTCCCAGCAAAGTCGTGCGCGACGGCAAATGGCGTAAGATAAAGGTGAAGCTGTTGCCGCCGAAAGGACTACCGCCTCTACGGGTGTATGCCAGGACGGGATATTACGCGCCTCAAGAATAAGGCCGCGAGGGTTCTGTTTCTTTCCACACTTGTGATCTGGGCCGCGATCCTCGCCGGTATGCCGGCCCGGTCCCAGACTGCCCCTGCACAGAACGAAGGCAAGCCGGCTGCCGATTCGGCGGCAGGGCAGACTTCCCCCACGCCCGCCACGCCTCCGGCCCATGACAGCCAACAGGAAGAAAAGAAACTGGCTGATCAGGGAGTCTTCGTTTTCCACAAAGACGTGGATGAAGTCCTGCTGCACGCCAGCGTGGTCGATGACAAGCAGCACATCGTCACCAATCTCGACCGTAACGCTTTTACCGTGTATGAAGACGGCAAACCGCAGAACATCATCTCGTTTCACAACGAGGACATTCCCGTAGCCATGGGCATCGTGATTGACAACTCGGGATCGATGCGGGAAAAGCGGAACAAGGTGAATCAGGCGGCATTGAATCTGGTACGGTCGAGCAATCCGCGGGATGAAGTGTTCATCGTCAATTTCAACGACGAATATTATCTCGACCAGGACTTTACCAACGACCTGTTGAAGCTGAAGGAAGCGCTGGAGAAAATTGACGCGCGCGGAGGAACCGCCCTCTACGATGCATTAGTGGCGTCGGCGGAACATTTGAAGCGGAATGCGCGGCTGGATAAGAAAGTGCTGTTCGTCGTAACCGACGGCGAAGACAATGCCAGCAACGAGAATCTCGAGCAGGCGGTGAAACACTTGCAGGAAGAAAACGGTCCTCAGGTGTATGCCATCGGAATCCTGGGCCAGGAAGAACATCCCAAGCGGGCCAGGCGCGCGCTCGAGATCATTGCCGAGCGCACCGGTGGAATCGCGTTCTTTCCGAAAACGCTGGATGAAGTGGATGAGATCAGCAAGACCGTAGCCCACGACATCCGCCATCAGTACACGATCGGCTACAAGCCCACCAATCCGCGGGGAGCGGGCGGTTTCCGCATGGTGCGAGTGGAGGCCAAGGCCAAGGGACACGGCAAGATGGTGGTGCGCACCAAGAGCGGCTACTACGCGGGGCCGCAACCGGCCGCGGGCAGCGGGAAGTAGAAGCGGCTTCGGCGGTCCGTTTGACGATTTTTCACTCTCCCCGTACCCTGTAAAATGCTGACGAAAAATCCTGCAATGTCCCGCCTGCGCGTCGCCGACGACATTACCCAACTGGTTGGCGAGACTCCCATGTTGCAATTGAAGAGGATAGTTCCTGCCGGATCGGCGGAGGTATTCGCCAAGCTGGAGTATCTGAATCCGGGCGGGAGTCTGAAAGACCGGGCGGCGATTGGAATCATCCGGCGGGCGGAGCGGGAGGGAAAACTCACTCGCGGCGGAACGATTGTCGAAGCGACTGCCGGGAATACGGGCATCGGGCTGGCTCTGATCGGCGTGAACCGTGGCTATAAAGTGAAGTTGTTCGTGCCCGAGAATTTTTCCCAGGAGAAAGTGACGATCATGCGGGCGCTGGGCGCCGACGTGGAGCGCACTCCTGACGCGGAGGGTATGCAGGGCGCGATCCGCCGCGCCAAGGAACTCGTGGCGGGCGATTCCAGGGCGTTTATGGCGGGGCAGTTCGAGAATCCTGCCAACCCTGATTACCATTACGAAACCACGGCGCATGAAATCTTCGATCAGATGCAAGGCAGCATTGATGCGGTTGTGCTGGGTTGCGGCACCTGCGGGACGTTTACCGGCGTGGCACGCTATGTGAAAGAAAAATTGCCGCGTGCGCTGGCGGTCGCGGTTGAGACGCAGGGGTCCATCCTGTGCGGTGGAGAAGTTGGGCCGCATAAGGTAGAGGGCATCGGGGTCAGCTTCATTCCAAGGACGTTTGATCGTTCGCTGTGCGATGGAGTCATGATGGTGATGGATGACGACGCATTCGGCATGGTGAAGGCGCTGGCGGCCCAGGAAGGCGTACTCTCGGGATCAAGCGGTGGAGCGGCGGTGTTCGCCTCACTCAAGATTGCGCAAAGGCTGGGAGCAGGGAAGCGCGTGGTAACGATCATCCCGGACTCGGCCGAGCGTTATTTGTCGAAGAAGATTTTCGAAGGCGGGATTTAGGCAGGGGACAGTAACCTTCCCTGCCCCACGAGGGTGGATTTAAACCCGGTTATGAGTGTAATCAGGTTCTTTCAACGTTGACTTTCAGCGGTGGATTCGGTTTGCGTCTTCGTTCAGAGGCAATTGGACTGGACGGCAGCTACTGCGGCGACAGAGGCATACTATGGCTACTTCGCGGCGTACTTTTTTGGGAGTAACCGTCGGCGCGGCCGCGTCGACGATGGTTCGCCCTCTGGCTGACGCATTCGTTCTGTCTGATCAGAATGCAACTTCACCTACGGCGACTCCCGCGCCTGTCCGGGTACACGCAGCGCCCGCCCAGGTCGTGAACTCCTTCGATCCCGATCAGGCTCTCGCGACCTCGATGGACATTCAGTCACGCGAGGCGATCAATAAGCTCTACACGCCCGAAAACGTAAACCTTTGCTTGTCTGCGGGCTGGGGTCCGATCAGCTATCGCCTGCATACTCCGGAGACCATCGATTATTGGCACTGGAATCCCAACGGCCGTTGGACCGACGCAGCGAACCAACGCGGATACTTCGTGGGCAGCTCGGAATTGGGCGAACCCATTCGCGATTCATTCGGCTACAGTCTGCCCCACCGCGGCTGCACCCACAATGGCGGTACCGAGTATGGCTATTCCCGCCTCACGGATGGTGATCCCAAAACGTTCTGGAAGAGCAACCCATACCTGGCCAAGGCGTTCACCCACGAAGACGACTCTTTGCATCCGCAATGGATCATCGTTGACCTGGGCCAGTACTACGACGTGAACGCGATCCGCATCGACTGGTGCGAACCCAGCGCCCGCGAGTACGAAGTCGAGTATTGGGTCGGAGCCGATCCCATGAACTGGGAAGAGCCGGCCATGGACTCCACGGGTCAGGGCGGTGACTACCTTCCGGTCGCCAATCAGGCCATGGGCAACTGGGTCCGTTTCCCCAACGGTGCGGTTCACGAGGGCAAAGGCGGAAGCGTAACTCTCAAACTGGCGGACAATCTGATTTCGACGCGCTGGGTTCGCGTCCTGATGACGCAATCGTCCAATCAGCCGGGGCCGCACGGAAACGATGATGTGCGGCACCGAGTGGGATACGCCATCTATGAAGTTTACGTGGGCAGATTAGAGGCCAACGGTAAGTTTGCGGATTTCGTCAAACACGTGCCGGACGGTCGCCAGCAGACCGCTACGTATTGCTCTTCTACAGACCCATGGCACACCGTCGCAGACCTGAGTCCACGCGGAGACCAGACCGGCTGGGACCTGTTCTTCACCAGCGGCATCACCAACGGTCTGCCCGCTCTGATCACCGTCCCTCTGATTTACAGCGTTCCCGAAGACGCCGCCGCAATGGTCGCGTATCTGAAAAAGCGGGGGTATCCCATCAGCTGGGTCGAAATGGACGAAGAAGCCGATGGGCAATACTACATGCCCGAGGACTACGCCTCACTCTACATTCAATTTGCCGACGCAATGCTCAAAGTCGATCCCACCCTTAAGGGTAAGTTGGGCGGGCCCGTGTTCCAGGGCATTAACCAGGACGTGTCGGTCTGGCCGGATGCGCGCGGAAACAAGTCCTGGTTCGGCCGCTTTTACGATTATCTGAAATCGCACAATCGTCACGGGGACTTGTCGTTCGCTTCTTTTGAAATTTATCCCTACGAAGCCTGCACCATGAAATGGGACGACTTGTACCGTAACCGTGAGCTGACGCGCAAGACTCTGCAGGCCTTTCGCGATGACGGACTGCCTGCTTCAATTCCCCTCATGAACACCGAAAGCAATCTTTCCGGTTCGCTGTCTGGCTACATGTCCGACATTTTTTCGGCCCTGTGGCTTGCCGACAATGTCGGCAGTTTCTTCGCCGAGGGCGGCGCGCTTTACATTCATTCGCCCATCGAACCCAGCGGCATCGAGCATGGCTGCCAGGGCTGGGCAATCTGGGGCAACGCCCTTTGGGATCGCAATGAGAAGCTCATTGGCTATACCGCTTTCTACCACGCCAGCCGCATGATCAATAACGATTGGGTGACGCATCGCAGCGGAACCCATCACCTCTATTCCGCCGATGTCGGAATCGAAGACCCCGCCGGGAATGCTCTTGTCACGAGCTATGCCGTTCGGCGGCCAGACGGCCAGTGGGCCTTGCTGCTCATCAATAAAGATCGAGAGAATGCGCATCCCGTTCGAGTCGCCTTTGAAGGTGGCGGGACCGGGCACTTTTCCGGCACAATTCGCATGGTCACCTTCGGCAGCGAACAATACGTTTGGCACGGCGCGGACTCGACCGCTCACGCCGATCCAAACCTGCCGCCTGTGGTTTCGTCCATCGACGTCTCTGCACAGACTGTGTTCACGCTCCCCAAAGCTTCCGTCACCGTTTTGCGCGGCGAAGTCGCAGGCCTGACGGCCTAACTTGTCGCCACACGTCCCTTCAATAATCCTGCTAGCATAACGAAACGGCACAACTGCACAAACCCAACTCATGAAACCCACCAAGACCTTCGGATTTGCTACTCGCGCCATCCATGCTGGGCAGGAACCGGACCCGTTGACGGGCGCGGTCACGGTGCCGATTTACGCGACCTCGACCTACGTGCAGCAGGGGATCGGCGAGCACAAGGGATATGAGTACTCGCGCGTGTCGAATCCCACGCGCACGCGGCTGGAGCAGAATCTGGCGGCGCTCGAAGGCGGCGTGGCCGCGCGCGTGTTCGCGAGCGGCATGGCGGCAATCAACGCGGTCGCGACCATGTTGAAATCTGGCGACCATGTGGTGTGCGGGAACGACCTCTATGGGGGAACGCCACGGCTGTTCAACCAGGTGCTGGCCGGTTTCGGGCTGGAGTTTTCCTACGTAGACACGACCGACGCAAAGAACGTTGAGCGCGCGCTGCGCAAGAACTCGCGCATCGTGTACGTGGAGACTCCGACCAATCCGCTGATGCGGATCAGCGATTTGAAGGCGATCAGCCAGATTTGCCGGCAAAAGAAAGTCGCGCTGGTGGTGGACAACACGTTCATGTCGCCGTACTTCCAGCAACCGCTGGCGCTGGGCGCCGACCTGGTGGTCCATTCGACTACGAAGTTTCTGAATGGGCACAGCGACGGTTTGGGCGGCGTGGTCGTCTGTGCGAAGCAAGAGCATGCGGAAAAGCTGGCCTTCCTGCAGAAAGCGGCCGGGGCGATTCTTTCCCCGTTCGAATGCTGGCTGGTGCTGCGCGGCGTCAAGACCTTGGCGGCGCGCATGGAAATTCATGACCGCAGCGGGCGGATCGTGGCGGACTTTCTGGCCAAGCACAAAAAGGTGAAAGCGGTTTTTTATCCCGGCTTGGCGGATCATCCGCAGCATGCGCTAGCCAAGCGCCAGATGAGCGGATTCGGAGCGATGATCACCTTTGATACTGGATCGCTGAAAAACGCGAACAAGATGCTGAAGAAGTTGCGCGTGTGCTCGCTGGGCGAGTCGCTGGGCGGCGTGGAGACGCTGATCTCGCATCCGGCCACCATGACACATGCCGGCCTGGGGGCGGAGGGGCGCGCGGCGGTTGGCATCACCGACGGCATGGTGCGGATCTCGGTGGGAATCGAGGACGTGGACGACATTCTCGACGATCTGGATCAGGCGCTAAACGCGATCTAGAATTCTTGCCACGGATTTGCACCGATTCGCACGGATAGACCTAAGGAATCCCAGTTCTCTGCGTCCACCCTTTCTTGTGAGCAACGAACAGCAGCCCGGCTCCCGCGAGTGGAATTCCGCGGTGTATCACCGCCTCTCCGCGCCTCAAGTCATAGAGCGCGCCCAGAACCCGGCGGTTCAGGGCGCCACGTCGCCACCCAGTGAGTCTCCCAGCCAGTCCAGGTATTCGGAACTGCCGTCTTCGACGCCGAGCGCGAGGCATTCGGGCAGTTCATAGGAATGCAACTCGCAGATGGCATCGCGGACGGCGGGAAACTGGTCGGCGCTGGTCTTGATCAGCAGCAGGCATTCGTGGCTGGCTTCGATCTTGCCCTGCCAGAGATAGACGGATTCGATGTGCGGGATGATGTTGACGCAGGCGGCGAGCTGGCGCTCGACCAGGAAACGCGCGATCTTGCGTGATTCTTCTGTCGACCCGGCAGTAGAGAGGACGATTCGTTTGTCAGTCATATAAAATCAGTCCCTTCGCCCTTTCGGCTCAAGGCAGGCTAGGAACAGCTTTCGGACGTCGACCAGAGATTAGCACTTTGCGGGCGTAGTGTGAGGCGGAATATGGTGCAGATCAAGTTTGGGACATCAGGATGGCGGGCGGTCATGGCCGAGGAGTTCACGTTTGCCAACGTGCGGCGCGCGGTGAGCGGGATCGCGCGCTACGTGGTTTCGCAGAAGCTGCAAGGGGCGCGGGTTATCGTGGGACGCGACCCGCGGTTTCTGGGCGAGACGTTCTGCTCCATGGCAGCCGAGATCCTGGCGGCGCAGGGCATCACGCCGCTGGTCGTAGCCGAGCCTGCACCTACGCCATCGTTTGCTTACGCCGTGATTCAGCTGAAAGCGGACGGGGTCATCAACTTCACCGCTTCGCACAATCCGCCCGAGTACAACGGAATCAAGTTTTCGACGCCGGATGGTTGTCCGGCGCTGCCGGAAGTCACGAAGAAAATCGAGGCGGAAATTGCGGCAGAGGACAGCGATTCGCTCCCGCCGGCAAAAGTTGCGGCGAAGGCAGCCGGAAAAGAGGCGCTCGACCCGAAGCCGGCGTACCTGAAGCGGCTGGGAGAGATCGTTGACCTGGAGGCGATCCGGAAAGCGGGCGTGCGGGTCGCGTTTGATCCCATGTGGGGCGCGGCGCGGGGATACTCCGACGAACTGCTGCGCAGCGCCGGAGTGCAAGTGGCAACGGTGCACGACTACCGTGACGTGTTGTTTGGCGGGCACGCGCCCGAACCTGACGACCACTTGCTGGAGGGTCTGCGGAAGAAAATGCACGAAGCGGGAGCGCAAATCGGAATCGCCACCGATGGCGATGCCGACCGTTTCGGTATCGTTGATGCGGACGGCACGTTTCTGCAACCGAACTACGTGATCGCACTGCTTTTCGACTACCTGGTGGAGAGCCGGGGCTGGAAAAACGGCGTGGCGAAATCGGTCGCGACCACAAATCTGATCAATGCGCTGGCCAAAAAACACAGCGTGGAGCTGCATGAGACCCCGGTGGGCTTCAAGTACATCGGCGAACTGATCATGCAGGACAAAATCGCCATCGGCGGAGAAGAGAGCGCGGGGCTGTCCATCCGGCACCATGTGCCGGAAAAAGACGGCCTGCTGGCCGGGCTTTTGTGCTGCGAGGCAGTGGCACGCCGAGCGAAGCCGCTGGGGGAACAACTGAAGGCGCTATGTAACCAAGTTGGTTCCTATTATCCAAGACGCGACAACTTCCGATTGACGCCGGCGGTGAAGGAGAAGTTCACTGAAAAGTTGAAGGCCGATCCGCGGGAGTTCTGCGGACATGCAGTGAGTCAGGTCGTCCGCACCGACGGATTGAAGCTCGTGTTCAGTGACGGATCGTGGGTGTGTTACCGGTTGTCGGGAACTGAACCGGTGGTGCGCGTGTACTCGGAAGCGCGTAGCGAGAAAGGCCTGGAGAAGCTGAGCACGGCGGCGCAGCATTGGATCTTCGAGTGAAGCGGTTCTCCAACATCACGAAACTTTCACGACCGGAGGACGGTCTGCGGGCTGTGATCGAGCACGCGCCGCAGGCGGGAGCGATGGCTGCCTCCTGGATGGAGCGGCTGCGTCCGCCGGCCATGCGCCTCTATGCCTTGCGGCGGAGGATCGTAACCGCGGCCATGGCGGTAGCGGCCGCGTCGCTATTGGGGCACGTGATGTTCGGCGCCAATGGATGGGTGGTTTACCGGCAGAAGCGCGCCGACTATGAAGCATTGCAGAAGCAGATCGAAAAAGTGCAGCAGGATAATAATCGCTATACGCAACAGATTCAGGGCCTGCAGAGCGACGAGAAGGCCATCGAAAAGGAAGCGCGGGAGCAGTTAGGCTACGCCAAACCGGGAGAATACGTGTACGTTGCTCCGGCCCCGGTTCCCGCGAAACCTGCGCCGCCGGCCAATCGCTCGGCAAGAAAGTAGCCGTTCGCGGCATGCCCGTTCCGATGTTGCCTCGCCTTGACCACTTCAGCTTTCCCCTGTGGTATAGTTCCGTTACGAGATTTCAGAATCCGGCGGATTGGCTTCCTGAAGCGAAGCCATTTTCGCTGCACTGTGGGGTTTGCGGTGCGTGGGACCGCAAAGCGAATTTCCAAAAGGAGAAACCGGCCATGAGAAAAGTAGCAGCAGTTTGTCTTGCGGTGTGTTTCGTGTTTGCTCTGTCGGCGTTGGCGTTCGACGACATGGGCAAGAGCACAACCGTCAACGGTTGGATTGTCGATGACAAATGCGGAGCCAAAGGCGCGCATGCGGGCGCCGAGGAGTGCACCAAGAAGTGCCTGGCCGCCGGCGCAAAGATGGTGGTGGTCACCGATGGCGATCAAAAAGTGCTGGCCGTGGAAAATCCGGATGCTCTCAAGGGGCACGAAGGGCATCACGTCGCTGTGACTGGAACCATGAAGGGGGATTCCATCCACGTAGACAGTGCCAAGATGCTGTAGACCGTCTGGGGAAACGGCACAAGAAAAGAGGGCGGCCTGCGGGTCGCCCTCTCGTTTCTGCATCGGGAACTCTCCGCGACCCCTCGCGGCCGGGAGCGCCCGCGCCACACTACCGAGTCACACTACCGCACCACGCCTTCCAGGGGCGAACTGGCCGTGGCGTAGAGTTTCTTCTGCATGCGACCGGCCAGATATGCCTGACGTCCGGCGAGCACCGCGTGCTGCATGGCCTGGGCCATGAGCACAGGATCTTGCGCGTTGGCAATGCCGGTATTCATCAGTACCGCATCGGCGCCAAGTTCCATGGCAATCGCGGCGTCGGAAGCCGTGCCCACGCCGGCATCCACGATCAACGGCACACCCGTGATCATTTCCCGCAGAATGCGGATGTGGGCCTGGTTCTGAATGCCCATGCCGCTGCCAATGGGCGCGCCCAGGGGCATGACGGCGGCCGCGCCGGCCTCGACCAGGCGTTTGGCGAAGACCACGTCATCGGAGGTGTAGGGCAGAACCGTGAAGCCTTCCTTCACCAGCGTGCGCGTCGCCTCGAGCGTCGCCTGCACGTCAGGATAAAGCGTGGCCTGGTCGCCGATGACCTCGAGCTTGACCCAATCGGACAAGCCGACTTCTCGGCCGAGGCGTGCGGCGCGGATAGCCTCGTCAGCCGTGTAGCATCCCGCGGTGTTGGGCAGCAGAAAATACTTCTTGGGATCAATGTAGTCGAGCAGCGATTCCTTGCTGCGGTCCAGATTGACGCGGCGCACCGCGACCGTGACCATCTCGGCGCCGCTGGCTTCGAGCGCACGTGCGGTTTCCTGAAAGGACTTGTATTTTCCCGTGCCCACGATCAGCCGGGAGCGGAAAGAGCGTCCAGCGATGATTAACGAATCCGACATAGTCTCTATTGTAATGAAAGTGCTGCGCGCGAGCACGAACCGCAGCAGCAAATCGCTTCCGAGCGCTCCGCCACTCGAGAGCAATCTCAGGGCTCATGGCTGCTTGCTCTCGCTCTCCGGCGTGCCGAAGCCACAACGACCGCGCATGCCTTGCCGGAATCGCTCTCGCTCCTCGGGCGTCATGTGTTCCCAGCGCTCGCTCATGCGGCGGCGAAAGTTAGAGCGGTGAAACCCGCGGCCACCAATGCGGCCGAAGAGGATCCGGCACAGTACCAGAATTCCAAGCGCCTGCCAGAAGGTGATCTGATGCCAGCCGAAGAGAGGCGGCAGCAGCCAATTCCACAGATGCAGCACCACCTCGCCGCCGGCCACGATAAACAGCAGCATCGCCAGAATCGCCAGCGGAGCAATAAAAAACATTTTCCTTCTCATATTCGGTTCCTCACGCTTTCGTAAACTCGTCGTAAATGCTTCGTAACCGCTCACGCAGATGCAGCACCGCGTAGCGTTTGCGCGAGAGCAGCGTATTGACGCTCACACCGGTCTCGGCGGCCATCTGCTTGAAGCTGCGTCCCTCGAGCTCGTGGCCGACAAACACCTCGCGCTGCTCGTCCGGCAGTTCGTCGAGTGCAGACTCAAGTTCGTCGAGCAGCACGCTGCGGGCGTAAAGAGCGTCCGGGCCGGCATCGGGCGAAGGCAGCAAGTCTTCCAAGTGCAGCAACTCTTCTTCGTCGTCGGCCAGGGCGGCATGGCTGAAACTCTCCGGCGTCTTCTTGCGGAAGAGATCGGTGATGCGGTTGCGCGTGACGCGGAAGAGCCAGCCCGTCACGTGCTCGATCGGCATCAGCAGGCGGTTCGCCTCCACCAGTTCGTAGAAGACCTCCTGCAGGATGTCTTCGGCATCGCGCGGGTCAGGCACCCGCCGGCGAATGAAGTTGCGCAGCCGGGACTGCTCCTGCTTGACCACCTCGGAGATCCGCCGGTTCTGTTCGAGGCTCATCCGCTCGGTTATCCGCGCTACGCTCGCCGCGCCCTTCATCTACGGGTGTAGACGAATTGGGGGGTGCGAATATTGTAGGGGCTGACGAGAAAGCCGGAGAATTCCATTCTTGGCTGCGGGTTGCCGCAGTCACTTTATCTGGCCTGCTTGTTTCTACTGCGGTAGGGTTGCCGTTTCCGCCTCGGCGTAAAGCTCATCAATCTGGCGGCGATAGCGCTGTTCAACGACGCGGCGGCGGAGTTTGAGCGTCGGTGTCAAGACGCCGTTTCCAGCGGAAAATTCATCCGCCACCAGCAGCACCCGTTTCAGCTTCTCGAAACGAGCCAGATTCTGATTAATGCCTTCGATGATGCCGTCGTACAGCGCTTGCACCTTGGGATGCGCAATCAGTTCCGCGCGCGACGAAAAAGCGATGCCGTTCGCGCCCGCCCAATCCTCGAGCAGCGGAAAGTTGGGCGAGATCAGGACAGCGGGGAATTTGCGTTTTTCACCGAGGATCGCGGCGACTCCGATGAAGGTATTGAGCTTGAGCGCGTTTTCGATGGGCTGCGGAGCGATGAATTTTCCGCCGGAAGTTTTGATCAGGTCTTTCTTGCGGTCGGTGACGGAGAGATACCCGTCGGTGTCAATTTCGCCGATGTCGCCGGTGTGGAACCAGCCATCCACCAGGGCAGCCTTCGTTTCTTCCGGGCGATTCCAATAGCCTTTGAAGACAGACGGACCGCGCACCAGGATTTCGCCATCTTCGGCAATACGAACCTCCAAGTTGGGAAGAATCTTGCCCACGGTGCCGATGCGGTGGTTCCGGGGAGTGTTGACTGCGATCACAGGTGAGGTCTCGGTGAGGCCGTAGCCTTCGTGAATGGGGATGCCGACGGCCGCGTACCACTCGGCCAGCTCGCGGCCCAGCGGCGCTCCGCCGGAGATGAAAGTCTCGACGCGGCCGCCCAGACCTTCCCGAATCTTCGAAAAGACGAGCTTGCTGGCTAATTTCCAGCTCGGCGATGTGGGAGTTTTTCCGGCGAGAACTTGCGGCTTATGCTCGCGTCCGACAGAAAGGGCCCAGTCGAAGATCGCGCGCTTGGGAAATCCATTCGCTTTCTGCTGGGCTTGAGCATAGATTTTTTCGTAGACTCGCGGCACGGCGACAAAGATCGTCGGCCGCACCTCCAATAGCGCCGCCGGCAGCCGGTCAATGAACGGGCAGTAGGCCAGTGTCACGCCATGGTAGAGCAGCGCGAAATCGACATGGCGGGCCGTGATGTGGCAAAGCGGAAGGAACGAAACGCTGATGTGCCCGGCATGCAGGTCGAAGCCAAGCATCGAGCACTGAATGTTGGAGACCAGGTTGCCGTGAGTGAGCATCGCCCCTTTGGGCGTTCCAGTTGTCCCCGAGGTGTAGACAATGGTCGCCAGATCATCGGCTGCGATGGAGCGCGCCCGGGCCTCGATCTCGGGGCCCAGATCAAGCGGGCCCTGCCGCGTGACTTGGGGCATGGTTGCGCATTGGCCGGCAAAGGGGGCGAGGTCGCCGGTGAATTCGATCGCGTCCATGACGATGATTCTCTCGATCTGAGTCCGGGGAAGAATCGAAAGGACTTTGTGCAGATGCTGGTCGGACGACAGGAAGATGGCGCTGCAGCCCGAGTCCCTCAGCATGAACGCGTTCTGTTCGGCGGTGAGCGTGGTGTACAGCGGCACGGTGACGGCACCGAGAAGCAGGCTCGCCATGTCGGCGATGGGCCACTCGTGGCGGTTCTCGCTGAGGATGGCAATGCGGTCGCCGCGTCGAATGCCCCAGGCATGGAGCGCGCGAGCGGTGCGGGCTACGCTTTGGCCGAACTCGCGGGAGGTGATGGTCAGCCACTTCCCAGCTTCGCGGTGCAGCAGCATGCGGTCGTGATTGCGTTCGACCGCGGCGAAGAAAATGTCGTTCAGTGTGGCAATGCCCATCGCACGGTTCGAGCCAGCATGACGCGGACGCCCGGAAATCCGTGTCGCTGGCTCCGACCAGAACTGTACTGTTTTGCCACTCGTTTCGGCAATGTCAAAAGATCGCAAATAAGGGTACTTTCGGGTTTACCGCAAAGCCGGGGCGGGATATGCTAGCCGACAGTTCCGTGGGAGGGGTTTATGCATAGAAGACGCTCCGAACTTGTGGCGGCCGTGTTGTTGGCCGGCTTGCTGACATCGTCCGCCGCGCTGTTCGCACAGGGGAAGAAGGAGGCCCCGAGTATGCCAAAGGTCGGTGATGCGGCGCCGGACTTCACCTTGAAATACTTCGACGGCAACGACGAGAAAGAAGTGAAGCTGAGTGACTACCGCGGCAAGAAGAACGTCGTGCTGGCGTTTTATATCTTCGCCTTCACCGGGGGTTGAACGCAGCAAATGAAAAACTTCCAGCAGAATCTGAAAACGCTGGAAGCAGCCGACACCCAGGTCCTGGGTGTGAGCATGGATAGTGCCTTCGCCAATAAGGCTTTCGCCGACCAGATTGGAGTGACCTTCCCCTTGCTGAGCGACTGGGGCGGCAAAGTCACCCACCAGTACGGAATCTACAAAGACGAATATCAGGCACCGCGCCGGGTGAACTTCCTGATCGGCAAGGATGGAAAGATCATGGAAGAGCAGGTCGACCGGGATGCGATTGATCCAAAGAAGATCGTGGACGCGTGCGCACGGCCAAAGATGAAGAACTGAATCATCTTCAGCGGCAGTCATCCCGACGTCCCGCGTTTTCACCAGCGGGACGAGGGATCTCCCGAGTGAATTCTCATGCAAGGGAGATCCTTCGCTCCGCCTGAAGAACGGCTGCGCTCAGGATGACGCCGTCCCCGTAGGGCAACTCCATCCTACCCAACCACTTCTGCCCCCGGGGGAAACTAAACCGTCTCTTCTGTGTTTACAGGGATGCAGGTAAGATCAATATGTAGGTATTTCCGTTGTATTGGGGCGAAGATATGAAAACACGCGTATTCTGGGCCGCTATTGTTCTGCTGGCAAGCTTTGTCTTCCTATTGCCGCTTTCAACCACAGCGAAAGCGCAAGATCAACCACCCGATCAAGATCAGGATCAGAGTCAGGATCCTCCCGGCCGAGTAGGCCGGATGAGTTACTCGGAGGGGTCGGTATCATTCCGTCCGGCGGGAGAGGACGATTGGGTCACAACGGTTCCCAACCGTCCGGTCGTGGCGGGCGACGATCTGTGGGCGGACGCGAATTCGCGGGCCGAGGTTAACGTCGGCTCGGCGGCGCTCCGACTGGGTGAGAAGACCGGCATCACTTTCCTCGCGCTCGACGACCGCACTACGCAAATCCGCCTGGCGCAGGGATCGCTGATTGTGCGCGTGCGCCACGTGGATGACGACGATACCTACGAGATTGACACGCCGAACATCGCATTCACTTTGCTGCAGCCCGGCGAATACCGCGTGGATGTGAGCGAGGACGGAAGCCAGACCATCACCACGGTGTGGCACGGACACGGCCGGGTGACTGGCGGTGGATTCACCTACACCGTGGTTGCCGGTCAGTCGGCGACATTCACCGGCAGCGATCACCTCGATTACGATCTGGAGCAACTGCCCGGCCAGGATCAGTTCGATGATTGGGCGTTTGATCGCGACGCCCGCGAGGACCGTGCGGATTCGGCGAATTACGTTTCGACCGAGATGACGGGTTACGAAGATCTGGACGATTACGGCAACTGGAGCTACGTCGCCGGCTATGGTCAATGCTGGCAGCCGCGCGCGGTCGTTATGGGGTGGGCTCCGTATCGCTTCGGCCACTGGGTCTGGGTCGCTCCATTTGGCTGGACCTGGGTTGAGGACGAACCATGGGGATTCGCTCCCTTCCACTACGGGCGCTGGGCCTTCGTCGGCGGAGGCTGGTTCTGGGTGCCGGGACCGGTCGTGGTTCGCCCGCTATGGGCCCCGGCGCTGGTGGCCTTCGTGGGTGGCGGCCCGGGATTCAGCTTCTCCGCAGGTGTGGGCGTGGGATGGTTCCCGCTGGCGCCAGGAGAGGTTTTTGTGCCCGGATATCACGTGAGCCGCGCTTACGTGAATAACGTGAACATTACCAACACCTCGGTGAATATCACCAAAGTCACGAATGTGTACAACACGGTGATCATCAACAAAACGACGACCGTCAATAACATCACCTACGTGAACCAGCACGTAAACAATGGAGTGACGGTGGTATCGCACGACACGTTTGTGAATGCGCGCCCGGTGGCGCAGAACGTGATGAAGGTAGACCCGCGGGAAATCGCAGCGGCGCCGGTCTCGCATGGGGTAACGGCGGAGCCGGTCCGGGCCAGCGTGGTGGGCGCTGGACGGCCAGTCTCCGTGAGGCCGCCGGCGGCGGTGATGAGCCGGCCGGTGGTCGCAGTGCGCACGCCACTCCCTCCGCCGCGCCCGATCACCCAGCAACAGGCCGCGGCTGGCGGCCACTTGAACCAGCAGTTGCTGGTGCGGCCGGCGGGCCCGTCACGTCCTGCTCCGGCCGGTCAAGGCACGCAGCCGCAGAAGTCGGAAGAGGGCTTCAAGCCATTCAGCCAGCCCGCTGGCGGCAATACGCAAGTGAAGCCGATACCGCAGACTCAGCCGCGAGTGTGGGAGCAGCAAGGAAGCTCGCAGGTCCAGGGGCAGAGCGACGACCACAATGGGCAGGTGTGGAATCGTAATGCGCAGACAGGGGCGAAGGAGTACGGTACTCCGCAGCAGCAGTCCACACCACAGGAGACGCATCCGCTGGTGCGGCCTGCGCCACCAGTACAGCCGCGTAACGAGCAGCAGGAACAACAACAGGCCGAAAAGTTCCACCAGTGGCAGCAACAGCGGCCGGCTTCGCCACCTCCGGCGGAGCACCAGTCGCAACCGAAGCCTGCGCCACCGCCGAAATCGGAGCCGCCAAGAAAGAGCCACTGACGCTGACTGGCTGGCTTGCACTGTGATAGGGTTCGCATGAGATGCGCCGGCGAACCGGACAACCAATCGAACTGACGCCGGGAGCGGGCGACCTCCCGGCGCAGCTTTTTCTGGCGAAAGCGATGAACGGGGCAAAGACGGAAGCGAAGCGGTCCACCATCAACTGGATGGACGTGCTATGGCTGGCCTTTCTGGCAGGGCTGGCTCTTTTGCCGCCGATAGAAGAGACGCATAAGCAGGAAATTCTGCTGGGCTTCGGTGTGATCCAGTTGGCGGAGGGATGGCTAGTGGCGCGCTGGCCGTCGCGGGGCCCGATATGCGTCGTGCTTTGGAAAATTGCTTTAGCGACCATCCTGGTGGATCACACGGGCGAGGTCGCGATCAACAGCTACTACTATCCCATCTACTTTCTGCCGATTCTCACTGCGGCGGAGTACTTCGGGCCGTGGGCCACGTTGTTTTGGACGTCGCTATCGTCGGCGGCCTACTGTTCTTACCTCTATCCGGCGCTGCAGGACTTTGAGATTACGGCAGAAGACTATGGCCGGCTCGCCATCCGCATTCTGTTCTTCTATCTTGCTGCAATGGTTGTCAACCGCTTCGTGGTTGAGAATCGACGGCAGACGCAGCGCTATCAGGAACTAGCGGAGACGCTAGCCGTCACCAACCGGCAGCTCGAGCAGGCGCAAGCTGAGGCGCGGCGGTCGGAGCGCCTGGCCGCGCTGGGGCAGCTTTCTGCCGGGCTGGCACATGAAATTCGCAATCCTCTCGGCGTGATCAAGGGCTCGGCCGAAATGCTGAGCCAGAAGCTCGGACAATCCGATCCGCTGGCCACGGAACTGGCGGGATACATCTCGAGCGAAACCAATCGCCTGAGCGGGCTGGTGACCCGGTTTCTGGATTTCGCCCGGCCGCTTCATGCCGAGCTTTCACCACAGGCCATCACGGTGGTTCTGGATCGGGCGCTCAGTGACGTTGCCACCTTGTGGAAGGGGGCGACGGTACAGGTCGAGAAGCACTATCAGCCGGACTTGCCGCTGGTGGAACTGGATGAAAGCCTGTGCGAACAGGCGTTTCTTAATCTCATAAAGAACGCGTACGACGCGATGAGCGCGAACGGTGGACGGCTGCAGGTGAGAGTTGCGAAGTCGGAGGCCGGCGAGCGGCAGGGCGTGGAAGTGCGAATTGAAGACACCGGGCCGGGAATTCCGCGCGAGTTGCGAGAACAGATCTTCAATCCGTTTGTGACCACGAAGAAAGACGGCGTCGGGCTGGGGCTTTCCATCGTGTCGAAGATTATCGACGGACATCACGGCTCGATGCGGGTTGAAGACGCGAGTCAGGGAGACGGGAAGCAGGGAACTGGCGCGTGCTTTGTGGTGTTTTTCCCCGCCGCGGAAGGAAGCAAGCCGGTCGCGGAACCGGCTCATGCAGTGATCTCGTGAAGGAATACGGCGGATCGAGAGAGGCTCGCTAATGGCGGCGATACTCATTGTCGAAGACGAAGCCAAGATGCGCCGGTTGCTCGAGTTGAATCTCGGCGAGGACGGCTTTGCGACGTTTTCTGCCGGAGACGCCGAGACCGGCCTGAAGCTACTGCGGGAGAATTCCATTGATCTGGTGCTGACCGACCTGAAACTTCCCGGCTTGGATGGGCTCGAGTTCCTGCAGGCGGTCAAGCGGCAGAATGCGGCGTTGCCGGTCGTCGTGATGACCGCGTTTGGCAGCGTAGAGACCGCGGTTGAGGCCATGAAAGCCGGAGCCAGCGATTACGTGTTGAAGCCTTTCTCGCTGAGCGAAATGCGGATGGTCATCCATAAAGAACTGGACGTCCGCAATCTGCGCGAGGAGAACCGGGAGCTGCGCGAGGCGCTGGGCAAGCGCTATGCACATCCCAACGTGGTGGCGCGCAGCCCCAAGATGCAGGAGGTGCTGGCTACCGTCGAGCGCGTGGCGCCCACCAACTCGACGGTACTGCTGGGCGGGGAAAGCGGCGTAGGCAAAGACCTGATTGCGCGCGCAATTCATGAAAAGTCGCGGCGCGCGCGGGGGCCGTTTCTGAAAATCAACAGCACCGCGATCCCGGAAAATCTGCTGGAGAGCGAGTTGTTCGGCTACGAGAGAGGCGCCTTCACCGGAGCCGCAACCAGCAAGCCGGGCAAGTTCGAACTGGCTGACAAGGGCACGCTGTTTCTCGATGAGATCGGCGACGTCCCTCCGGCCACGCAGGTGAAATTGCTGCGCGTGCTGCAGGAGCGCGAATTCGAGCGGCTGGGCGGAACCCGCACGATTAAGGTGGATGTGCGGCTGATCGCCGCCACCAACCGTGATCTGCGGGCCGCGCTCGAGGAAGGGACGTTTCGCGAAGATCTTTACTACCGGCTGAATGTGGTGCCCATTGACATCGCGCCGCTGCGCGAGCGCAAGGAGGACATTCCTGATCTGGTGAATCTATTTATCTCCCGCTTTGCCGGAGATTCCGGCAAGCCGGTCGAGGCGATTACGCCCGAGGCGATGCAGATTCTGGTGAATTATCACTGGCCGGGGAATGTGCGCGAGCTGCAAAACGTGATTGAGCGCGGTTGTGCTCTGGCGAAAGGAAATGTGCTGGACGCGGCGGACATTCATCTCGACCTGCGTCCCGCGAAAGCGGCCAATGGCGCGGCCGGATTTCTTCCCGACGGCATGACTCTGGAGCAGTGGGAAGACGAGATGGTGCAGGAAGCCCTGCGCCGCGCCAACGGGAACAAGAGCCAGGCGGCGCGCCTGCTGGGGCTTTCACGCAACGCGCTGCGCTATCGGCTGTCGAAGATCGGGATCGCGGATGAGCCGGAAAAAGATGGGTAATCGTATGTATCCCCACGGTCAACTGGCCGAAAACCACCACCCTTGGCCGAGGTTGGCCAATTTGCCTGGATTCCTTCCCTTCTACTGTTGAATCCATCGTCGTTGACATTGAAAACAAAGGAGTTGCTACGCGTCTGCTTCGCTCCCTTTGGCATGGCAGTTGCCATTACCAAGCTCGGGATTTCCTCCGATTAAGAGGAGGTTGGCTATGAAAAACAGACTTCTGGCAGGTTTGGCGGTTCTAGCTCTCATGCTGGCAGGCGCTCTCTGCTTGAGTGTGCATGCGCAGACGACGGACGAAGGTCCGGCGCCCTCGGACCAGCCGAGCGCTCCGATGGAGGTTGGGCAACCGCAACCTTCGGCGCAACCCCCGCAAACTCCACCTTCGGACCAGCAACCCCCAGAGGCGCAACCGGGTGGGCCCTCAGGTGAGGAGCCGGCGAAGACCGACTTGGGTGTGGCGCGCATCAGCCTGATTCATGGCGATGTCTCGACGCAGCGCGGCGACTCCGGCGACTGGTCTGCGGCGACGTTGAATCAGCCGGTCATGGGCGGCGACAAGGTCTCAACCGGCGACAACGCTCGCGCGGAACTGCAGCTCGATTTTGCCAACACTCTCCGCTTGGGCGCGAATACCAAGGCCAACATCGCGACCTTCACCCAGAAGGACATCCAGATCCAGTTGAGCCAGGGTATCGCGAGCTACTCGGTTTCGAAAGACAGCGAGGCCGAGCCTGAGATCGATACCCCGAACGTGTCGGTGCATCCCGCGCATCATGATGGCGTGTTTCGCATCGAAGTGCGGCCCGACGGCGACACGCTCGTGATCGTGCGCAAGGGCGAGGCCCAGATTGCCACTCCGCAGGGCAGCACGGAAGTGCGCAGCGGACAGATGGCGACTGTGCGCGGCACGACTGACTCGGCGCAGTACAAGATTTCCGATGCTCCCGATCCCGACGACTGGGATCGCTGGAATGCCGACCGCGACCACATGATCCGTGACGCGCAGTCCTGGCGGCACACCAATCACTATTACACCGGTGCTCAGGATCTGGACGCGTACGGGCGCTGGCAGAATGTGCCCGACTACGGCGATGTATGGGTTCCGAACGAGTCCGATGACTGGGCTCCGTATCGTAACGGCAACTGGACTTATGAGCCCTACTATGGCTGGACCTGGGTGGGCTACGAACCTTGGGGCTGGGCGCCATATCACTACGGGCGCTGGTTCTGGTACGGCAACTCGTGGGCCTGGTGGCCGGGGCCGGCGTGGGGCTGGTACCGTCCGTTCTGGGCCCCTGCGTATGTGTCGTTCTGGGGCGGCGGCTTTGGCTTTGGATTTGGATGGGGCTGGGGTGGTTGGGGCGGCTTCGGCTGGCTCCCGATCGGACCTTGCGACTGGTTCCATCCGTGGTGGGGTGGATACCGCGGCCGGTTTGGCGCGGTCGGCTTCCGTGGCGGATTTGATCGTTTCGGCGGCTTCGCACCTCTGCATGGAGGAACGCGGTTCTCGAACGTGAACAACATCCACAACGAACACATTGCGCGTGGCATGTCCACGGTAAGTGCAGGCCACTTCGGTGCGGGCCGGATGTCGCCCTTGGCAGCGACGCGGGAGCAGATCAACGGCGCGCGCATGATGGCGGGCAATCTGCCCGTAGTGCCATCGCGGGCGAGCCTGTCGGCCAGCGGACGCGCGGCGGCTCCGTCAACCGTTCGCAACAGCGGTTCGGAGCGCTTCTTCGGATCGGTGCACAACAACGTGGCGCATCCGGAATCGTTCCAGCAGCAGACGGCGGGTCTGCGCCAGAGCATGCAGCAGAACCACGTCTCCGCAATTTCTGCAGGCGGGCGCATGAGTGGCGGTGAATCAGGCTTTGGACGCAGTAATACCACGGCGGGCACAATGCAAAAGCCGAGCGCAGGCACGGGCGGCTTCCAAGGCGGACGGGAGATGAACAACCCGAGCCGGAGTGCAGGCAATGCGGCATCGTCCACGGCGAATGGGAACCGCGGCGCATTCCGTACGTTCACGCCGCCGAATAACTCCAATGCGCGTCCGGAGGGTGGGTCCGGCTCCGAGCCACGTGGTGCGAACCAGTCCTCCCCGGCGGGGAACCGCGATGGATTCCGGCCGTTCACACCGCCCTCTGGCAGTGGAGCCTCTCGCGGCGAGTCGGGCATATCTTCGGAGCGCGGCAGTGGAAGCTACTGGAACCGGACTGGGCTGAGCCCGCAGACGCACTACAACGGCTCGGTCTATGGTGGGTCAGAGAGGGGCTACTCCCGTCCGCAACTGGATATGAGGCAGCCCATCGTACGGTCTCCGTCTTACGGCGGATATTCCCGCGGCTACGGCGGTCGCAGCACTTCTCCCGGCGGCTCGCGCGGCAGCTCCAGTGGCGGCTCGCACCCCAGTGGAGGACATTCCTCTGGAGGCGGAGGTGGGCACGCCAGTGGCGGAGGTGGTGGGCACTCTTCTGGTGGGGGCGGCGGCCACGCCGGTGGCGGCGGACACGGCGGCGGTGGTCATCGCTAAACACAACGACGGAATTGTTGTGGAAACGACTTGATGTAAACGAAGTGAAGGTCAGAGGCGGGAAGGGCGTGCTAAACGGCACGCCCTTTCTCTTTGCGGGGGATGCCGAAGTTTCAAAGTTTCAGGGTTTCAATGTTTCAAAGTCAAAGGCGAGAATGAGGCGCACCTGAGGTCTTGAAACCTTGAAACTCTGAAACCTTGAAACCTTGAAACCTTGAAACCTTGAAACCTTGAAACCTTGAAACCTTGAAACCTTGAAACCTTGCTCCTATCCCTGTCGTAGAATGTGCCCTTGCCTGCTTCCTCCGAACTCGACGGCCTTGTAGTTGTGCTGGTGCGCCCGCGAAATCCGCTCAATATTGGCGCGGCAGCTCGCGCCATGAGCAACTTCGCCGCGCACCGCCTGCGGCTGGTCAATCCCTACTCGGTGGCGTTTCGCGAGGCGCGCTCGGCGGTCGGAGCCGGAGACGTGCTGGCCAAAGCAAAAGAATTCGAGACAGTCGCTGAGGCAGTTGCGGACTGCGCTGTGGTGGTGGGAACAACCGCAGTGCGGAATCGAGCCTTACAGCATCCTCTGCGTCGGCTTGGGGAAGAAACCGGCAGCACGATTCGGAGCCAGATCGAAACCGGGCGCATCGCTCTTCTGTTTGGCTCAGAGAAAATCGGGCTTACCAATGAAGATTTCAGCTACTGCCACTGGCTGCTGAACATCCCTACGCGCAGCGAACATGTTTCCATGAACCTGGGACAGGCGGTCGCGGTGTGCCTGTACGAAATCGCGCGCAGCACGGCGTCAGGGAGCGCAACGCCGGATTTCAAATCGGCGACCGCGGGTGAGGCTGAGCAGATCACCAAGACCCTGCTGGAAGCTCTGCACAGGAGCGGGTACGTCAAACCGGGCAACGACGCCGTGAGTGAAAAGAAGGTTCGCCGGCTCGTCCTTCGCCTCGGCCTGGAAGCGGGAGATGCGAAGGTCCTGCTGGGCATGGTTCGGCAGATTGTGTGGAAGCTGCGGCAACGGGCAGGGATTGTTGATTGATGATTGTTGATTGTTGAATGAAAATCCAGCAACAATTGGTTGCGCGAGCTCTAGCGGGATTTTTCCGCTGACGCCTGAATCGAGGCTCGGCGCAAGCGAAAGTAAATCACCCACGCACTCGGGGCAGGCTGCCCCGCAACTTCGGGTGGAGAGAATTCCCAGCCCTGTACGGCTTTCAGAACACGTTCCGCAAAATACTCGCTGGGGCCGCGAGTGACGAACTTCGCGGCCGTCACTTTGCCCGAAGAATCCACTTCCACCAGGACGTTGATCTTGATGGTTCCAGTGATGGTGTCCATCGCGCTCTGGGGAATGTCAGGAAGAACCTGATGCAGAACCTCGCCTTGGGAGACTGCCTGTTTCAAAGGCTCGCCCGGTTGGGGAGTTGAAGCCTTTGTCACCGGCGCCGTCTGCTCAGATGTACTTTCACGGCCGGGCGTGTTTTCTCCACGAGGGTAAAACACTACCAGTCCGATAAGGAGCGCCACCACCGCAACGGCCACGGTGATCATCCCTTTGTTCATGGAGCGTTGTGGGCCTGGAAGCGCCAGTTGCGGTTGAACTGGTACGGAGCGCGCTGCGGGCGCGAGCCGGGCCTCAATCTGGGCAATCGAGCATCGCCGCTTGGGATCGAGATGCAGGCACTCGCGGGCTATGCCGCGGAACGGCTCCGGCATTTTTTCCAGCAAACCAGGGACCTGCGCTTCTTCCGCAGATGAAGGTGTCTTCTGCGTGAGAACGGCGAGGAGAGTGATGCCCAGCGACCACAGGTCTCCGGCGGGCGAGACAATGCCTGCTTCCTTCTCGGGTGGGTCGTAAACATCCCGCCTTGGTCTGGAGTGCATCTCCCCCAGGGAGGTCACCTGATCGGCGGAGAGCTTGATTTGCTCGCCTACGGCCAGGATGTTCGAGGGCTTGATGCCGCCATGCACGAATCCCTTCCCGTGCAGGTAGGAAAGTGCTTCCAGCGACGGAGGAAGCAGATCGGCTACTTCCTCGGGCGTGAGCGGCCGTTGCGGAAGAATCTGCGAAAGATCCTCGTCCGCATACTCCATGACTGCATAAAGAAGCGGCGAGCCGTTCAGCTGGCAACGGTCCGCTTCGAAAATGCGAATGAGATGGGGATGGGAAAGTTGTGCCGCAGCGCGCCAACGAGAGAGTTGACGCTCGGCATTGCCGGCATCTGCCGCGATCAGTTTAATGGCAGCTTTCTGTGTCGCTGGTGATGACGGTTGCTTCCGCTCGGTGAGAAAGACAGCGCCGTGCTCGGTTCCACCCAGCCACTCGCGGAGCGGAAATTTCCCCGCAACCACGCGGCCTTCCCACACTCTCCGTGCCTCAGCGCTGGCCATGAGCGGCTCCCGCGAGCAACATTCTATGCTACTGCGCAAGTTTGGCAGCACACAGAAGTTCCACGCGGCTTCCGTTCAATCCTTGGCGCACTTCACCGGCTCCTATAACTGAACGTTACCTTGGTCTCCTCATCCAGCACCAGCGGCCTTACGAAGGCAAACGAGGTGCCCGCACGCGGCACGTCGATGGGTATGGGCAACACTCCAGCCACCCGCTTCTGCAAGTTCATCACGTTGGCGGAGGCATTCTGGCTGACCGCCCCCGGAGCCAGCTTCACTAACGAACTGACATTGCGCCCACCGATCATGCTCACCTCTGCGTTCTCAGTTTGGAGCTGGACCGATGTCGCGGTAACCTCAACCGTCTCCATTGTGGCGCCAACGCTGAGCGAGAAGTTGTACAGCGATGGCTGGTCGGCGTCGTAATGAAGGTTGAATGTACTACTCTTAAAGCCGGTTGCGTCGGCCTGCGCCTTGTAGTTCCCCGACGGCAAGCCCGCCAGCACCCAGCGCCCTTGCGAGTCGGTCAGTGCAGTTCTGGTCGCGCCCGTGTCCTGGGATGTAACCGTGACACGGGAATTAGGAATGACGGCTCCGCTAGGATCCACAACATAACCACCCATCTGCCCGGGGAAAGTTTGTGTTTTCGCGTTGGAAGGCATCGCGACTTGGGGCGCTGGCGCGCTGATGGCATATTGCTCCTGAAACGCTGAGGGCACCAGGTTGGCTGCGATCACGTCGCCGCGGAAATCCTTCACCTTGTACCGCTCGGGCAAAAAGACTTCCCAGTTCAGCAGGCTGATGGGAATGTCCATGTTTGGCAGGCTCAGCTCGGCTCCGCCCTTTTTTGCGAACGGGGCTCCGGAGTGCAGGAACACGAACGAGACAGTGTAGGAATCAGTGGGGCGAAATCCCGGCCGCAAGAGCGGCACGCGGCTTCCGTCCGGGCCCTGCACGGGCTTGACGCGCTCGCCGGCAACGTCGGCCGAAAGGATGGTCGCGCCCGCGGGAAGCGAGACTTTGAGGAAAGGCTGGGCCTGGTTCGTGACCACCAACTTGATTTCGGTGAGCGACTTGCCCTCGGAGGTAACGAGCGTTGTGACCTCGGCGCTTTCGGCCACGGCCGCAAGCACGCTGCCATCGGGGAAGCGCACCCATTGGAGCGCGAGCGTTGGCGTCTCATTGGGCTGCTTGTGATAGCGGAACGCGGCTTGAGGCGGGAAGTGGGCCAGCGAGCGCAGATAGGGATTCGCTTCTTTGACGTCCATGCGCTTGAGGCTCCCGCCTTCGGTAGCGGTAATCTCCATGGTGCCGGCGCCTTCGACCAGGACCTCGCCGGTCTCGCGCTGCGCACCCTTAAAACTAACGAACGGCGCATCGGCCTTGGCCCCGGTGATGGCCTTTTCCATCGAGATCAGGTACTGGTGATTGCGCTGGCTGGGAGCGTTCACTTTCAGGATTAAGATACCGGGCTGGTTTTCCGTCGAATCGAGCGTTGCCCCAGTCACGCCTGTGATCTCGAAGCCCTCCGGCAATTGCACTTCGAATTGCGCCGGTTCGCCTTGCACGACGGCGAGATCAGCGAGCACGGCGACGCGCATCTCGGCCTCGCTGACGGAAACAAGAGTCTTTTCGTCGGCCAGGAAGCGCACTTCGCGTGGCGCTGCGGGAGTTGCGGTTTCGCGGGTTGTCCACCAGATGGTGGCGGTCTGGCCTGGAACCAGAGTGGCCTCGATGGCCGTGTGTCCGGTCTCCGATTTGCGGCTGGTGATCAGACCGGGGCTGACGTTGGCGACGGTATGGTCGCCGGGAATCACCAGCGCCAGTTGCACGCTGCCTGCGGCAGGCACGGGCAGCGTGAAGGAAGCCCGCCCAGCCTCGATGCGCACCGGCAGACCGGTTTCAAGCGCGACGGAAAACTCGGCTGGCCCGGGCAGAAGGGCCACATGCGTGCCGTTTTCCTGCTGCAAGGGAACGCCTTTGCCGTTCTGGTGGGCGTCGAGGATGGTCATTCCTGTGGTCAGCGGAACCTTGGTTACTCCCTTGTGGAAGACTTCTCCGTCGAGTTCGACCGTGCCGCGCACGCCGTCGTTTTCGACCCGCAGCTTTACGTCGGCATGCTTGATGGAATAGGCAAGGGGCGGAGCATCCGGCGTTTTCGGCGGCTTGGCCGCGAGTTCGACCAGCCGGTTGTATTCATCGAGAGGAAGCGTGACATTGCCGGAGTTGGGCAAGGGTAGAGTAGATTTCTCGTCGGCTGCAAGTGCAACCCCCACAAACAGGCGTGCCGCACACGCGCTGCACAGCAACAACATCACAAAGAATCTGCTTTTCATCGCGCACCTCCCTTTTTTTCACGCTGAAAATTGAACTTGGCGGCGGGAGCCTGATTCTCGCTCGTGAGCTCGGAAACAAGGTAGATCGAAGGGCCGAATGCCGGGAATGTAACGTTCACGGGAAGAATTCCAGTCACTTTACCGGCGAGTGACTTGGACCGGAATGTTTCGAGCAGAGCCTGGGTGGAATCTTTCTTTTCCTTGTCGTCAGGGGATTGCAATTTGGCGAAATTCTCTAATCGATCGAACTGCTTGTCAGCCAGGACCGGCCCGCCGATCGTGCCTCCCATCACGTTCCCGGATGGCGCGTACGTCGGTGAAGGCGGCGGTGGAGGCGGTGCGAGGGCCGCCGAAATTGCGTTCTGGTATTCCTGGGTGCGAAATGTTCCCGGCTCAGCCGTGACCTTGAACAGCGGCGGATAGTAGAGCAGCAGTCCGGTGCGTGAGATGGGAAGATCGAGCGCCGGCAGCGTGAGCCTGGCCTGACCTTTCTCCGCCCAGGCGGGTTCTTTGGTGAGATACAGAATCTCAACCATGAACGCAGGCTCGTCTTCTCCTCCACGCGATTTTTCGAGCGGCAACAGCAGGCTGCCGTCGGGCGATTGTCCCGGCCGGACCGGCTTCCCGCCGAGCGAAGTGCTCCACACCGTTGCCCCGGCGGGCAGCGTGATCTTGACGAAGTTGCGCTGATTGTTGCGAATCGCGTAGCGCGCCTGCACCAACTCCTTGCCGTCGACGCTCATCAGGACCGCGTAACGGGCCTCCTCGACGTTCGCCATCAGAACGGCCTGCTGGTCGTAGCGCGCAACGTTGACGCTCAACGAGCGGGTCGCGCCCGAAGGGCCCGAGCGCGAGCGAAACGCAACCAGCGCCGGCGATTGCCGACTCGCGATCATTTCGCCGAGATCGGTGGCGTCGGCTTCCTCCAGTCCCTGCGATTTCTGGCCTTTGATCTCACCCGCGCCCAGAACTTCCACCGCAGTGCCCCCATCGTCGCGCTCCGTGTTCAACAGCCGCAGCAGAGGAATGTTGATGATTCCGTCTTTCGGCAGGCGGGTCTCACCTGTGATCACGAAACGGGCGCTGTGCTCGACCGGTTCGAGGAAGGTTATGGCCAGCTCGCCATTCTTCATTTCCCAGTCGGCGACCATCGCCCCGGAAACCTGATTAATGGTGACGTTCTCGGGGAGCTCGATGCGCGCCTCGCGGGCCGCGCCCTGCACCACGTCGAGATTCTCCTCGGCATAGATGGAAGTCGAATCTTCAGCGAGACTGGTCAGCTGAGTCAGGGATCCGCGCAGGCGCAGAGGCTGATCCATGTGGTGGTCCTCGATCTTCTTGCGCCAGGTGAACGTCAGCGCTTCGTTTCCTCGACCATAAGCCAGCCACTTGGTTTCACCGGCAGATTCCGACTTTTCCGAGAGCAGTCCGCCGGCGATTCTCAAATCAATTCCCTGGCGCGGAAGTTGTACCGCGGCTCGGGTTACGCCCGATTCCGTCGCGGGAAGAGCGAGGCTTTCATCGCCCGCCGAGGAAGTCACGGGCACGTCCACATCGAGCAACAACACCGAGCGCCCGGCGTGTGAGAGGAGAGCCGAAAGATGCCCTCCACCCTTGCCCGCCGCGCCGGGTACCAGCGACACCAGCTTGCCATCGAGTTGGGCCTCGCGCACGAGCAAGCCGGCAGGCACGGGCACTCGAACCCACCCGTCTTTCAAGACGTCAACCGTGAGCGTGGCGCGTCCAGCGGCGACGTCGCCCGCGACTCGCAGATCGTATTCGACACGCGTCAGAGTTGCATCCACGGGAGGCGGTTCGGGATCGTGCTCAACCGGGTACGCCTTGGCTCGCAGCACGCGATACTCCTCGACCGGAATAACGACCCATCCCGCGACATGCGTGGACTCTGCAGATTTTTCCTGGGCCCTGAGCTCCGTTCCGGGGAAGAAAAAAAAGATCAACAGGCACGGAAAGAACGGCTTCAGAGCAAATTGTCTGAACGGATAGACCGCCGCGAAGATCGAGTTTTTCATGGTTCAACCCTCTCCAGTTCAACCCTCTTTTGACGAAACCTCATGCCAACAATTCGGGCGATGCGCAACTTCGTTCGGGGGATGTTGCGGTGAGGCGCTCATTCATGGGAAGAACGCCGGAGCAAGGAAGAATTGCAGGCAATCTTGAGGCTGGGCGCGGCCTTTGGAGCCTTCCGGGGATCAGGCCTGGGAGTGCCTTTGGCGTGCCGCTTCGTAGAGCACGATGCTTGCAGCCACGCCGGCGTTGAGCGATTCGACGTGCAGAGAATGGGGAATGGCGATGGTTTCATCCACCTGCGCCAGCAGAGATCGCGGCACGCCCGAGCCTTCACTGCCGATGAAAACTGCCGCAGGCGGCGCTAACTTAGCCTGGTCGATCGGAGTGCCTTTGTGGGAGGAGGTCGCAATCATCCGCACACCGTGGGTGTGGAACTTCGCCGAGATGGCTTCGATCCCGCCCGCATTTTTCGCCACCACGACGGGAAGACGAAAAGCTGATCCGGCCGAGGCGCGGATCACTTTTGTATTGAACGGACTCACGGTTCCCTCGCCCAGCACCACGCCTGCGCAGCCAAAGGCCTCAGCCGAGCGAAGAATCGTCCCCAGGTTGCCGGGGTCTTGCAATCCGGCCACCACGACGATGGGCCCGACCGGCACACGTTCGAGCACGTCTGCAAGGGAGAATTGTTTCAACCGGACCAGTGCGGCCACGCCCTGCGGCGTTTCGCTGGGAACGGCTGCGTCAAAAAGCCGATCCGGCAGGAGGAGGGTTTCGACGTGGGCGCCGATTTGCGGCAGAATGCGTTCGGCCTGATTCTCGGCCGATCTTCTGAAGAAGACGGCGCGGAAGCGAAGGCCGCTACGGATGGCTTCCTCAACGATGCGCACACCTTCGATGGCGCAGCAGCCATCTTCCGTGAGTTCGGCATGGGCGAACGCATTGCGGAGTGTTTTCAAGGCAGGATTGTGCCGGCCGTCGATCTGTCGAAGGCGGCTCTGGGATGGCGGTTTGGGTTCTGAAGTGGGGATCATAGCTCAGAGTTCGTCCGATTGCTCGTGGGAGTGAGCAAATAAGCGGGTACCCACGCATGATACGCCTCACTCCCTGGCATTTTGCCGTATTATGATAGGTTTGCGGGCCAAACAAACAAAACTCAGATCCAGAAGCCAATGAGGAAGGGGGCGCTGTGCGCGCCGAGATCGTCAAAATCAGTAGTGAGAACCCTGAATTATCCCTTGTGAAGTACGCCGCCGATCAGATCCGGTCCGGCGAAGTGCTGGGCATGCCAACCGACACGTTTTACGGCCTGGCCGCCGATCCCTTCAACTTGCGCGCGGTCGACAAGGTGTACGACATCAAGAGCCGCTCCCGCCACAAGCCGCTGTCCTTGCTGATCGCAAGTGTGGACCAGGCGGAAGAATTGGCCAAGGAATTGCCCGAGGAATTCTATGCGCTGGCGCGGAAGTTTTGGCCCGGGCCGCTGACCGTCATCGTACAGGCCGGCTCGCGCCTGCCGCTGAAAGTGACGGCCAACACCGGGAACGTCGCCCTGCGGGTGCCCAATGCCAGGATTCCGCTGGCGGTAGTGACGGCGGCGGCGATCCCCATCACGGCGACCTCCGCCAACCTCAGCGGCGCCGCGGAATGCACCAGCGCGGAGCAGGTGCGCGACCAACTGCATGGGCGGATCAACATCATCGTGGATGGCGGCCCTTCGCCGCGGGATGTGGCTTCGACCATTGTCGATCTCAGCGATGACACCGCACGCTGGCGCATCCTGCGCGAAGGCGCAATTCCCGCGGACCAGATTTCCACTTTCTTTGCCCAAGGATGAACCACCGAATCGCCAACCGGCTGTGGCCACGGCGCTGGTGGCATCGTCTGCTCGCCTTGGCTGTGGCCGTCCTCGCGCTGCTGCTCGTGATTACTTCATTTCAAATCGTGCGCACAGCCTCTCTCGAGGAAATTCATCCTGCCGATGCGATTGTCGTCTTCGGCGCAGCGGAGTACTCCGGGCATCCTTCGCCGGTTCTGAGGGCGAGGCTGGATCATGCCTTCGATCTTTACGAGCGCCACATGGCAGCCGTGATGATTACCACCGGAGGCGCGGCGGCTGACCCCAAGTTCAGCGAAGGCGGGGTGGGCAAGGAGTACTTGCGCAAGCGCGGCGTCCCGGAAAATGCGCTGATTGCCGAAACCCAGAGCTCCGATACCGCGGAATCTGCCGAGCGCGTTGCCGTCATCATGCGGACGAACGGACTGCGCAGTTGCGTCGCGGTCAGCGATGCCTATCACGTTTTTCGCATCCGCAAACTGCTGGAACACGAAGGCATCGGTCCGGTGTACGTTGCGCCCCGCGCCGACTCGCGCCCCCACAGCCTGATGCAGCGTGTAGTGGCGGTGTTGCGCGAAGCCACCAGCTACCTGCTGTGGCGCGTAGGAATCTAGAATCGGACCTCGGGCGTCAGGCGTCAGACCTCAGGCGTCGGACCTCAGACCTTCCACTCAGGTCTCCGCTTAATCTGCTGGAAAAGGACCGGAAGAGTTCTATCTCTGCGATGACTGATTGTTGGCGACCTGAGGTCTGACGCCTGAAGTCTGAAGTCCGAAGTCCGAAGTCCGGTTTTCACCAGCCGTTTCTTTCCCGCAGGCTGGTGATGTGCGCCGCGTGATGGCGGCCGTGCCAGGCATACATCGCCAAGGTTTTATCCAGGGTCATCACGCCCAGTTCGGGATGACGAAAGGTGCGCTTCCAATCTTCCGGCGAGAGCGAGCGCAGCAGCCTCACCCAGCGGTTATGCAGTGAGTCGAGCAGCGTGAGAGAGACTTCAATTGGAGTCGCCTTCGTGTCGGCCAGTTCCGCCCAGCGATCTTCGGCATAGGGCTTGATCGTCGGCTCGTCTTCGGTCAAGGCGAGCTTGAAGCGGATGAAGGCGTTCATATGGCTGTCGGGCACGTGATGCACGACCTGGCGGACAGTCCAGCCGTCGGGCCGGTAAGGCGTGTCGAGTTGCGCCTCGGAAAGCCCCTTTACGGCAGAGCGCAAGTTAGCTGGTGCCTGGGCGATGTCGCCGAGGAGTCGTTGTCTGTTCTCTTCAGTGAGTGGCCCGTCGTAGTTGAACTTGCCAATGGGATATTTGAGATCAGTCATCGCGTCTCCGGAGAGCAGTTTCAAATTCTAGCCCGCATATGAACTGGCTGGCAAAACTCCCAACCGGCAACTGTGCCATCCTGTGGACTCCCGTCCAGGGGGCCGGCAGCCAACGAAAAGATGACTCAGCCAAAGCTCTAATCCCACTTGTGCAACTACTATCCCTTGCGTCCACCGTGGTCACGGTACATCCGGTGGGGCTTGGCCTTTGGGTTCGTGGTCGCAGCTTGGCATGGCAAAGCGGCTGTTGTAGGCTAAACTCGCGGGTGCAAAGCCAATTGCACCATTTCTGGGGCAGGTCACAATTATGGCGTCTTCCACCTGGTCAGGTCACCTAACCTTTGGGCTCATCTCTATGCCCGTGCGCCTGTTTTCTGGAGCGCGCAGCAGCGGGATTTCCTTCAACATGCTGCACCGCACCGACAAGTCGCGCCTCAAGCAGCAATATGTCTGCCAGGCCGACGGTCAGGTGGTGGACCGCGCCGATACCGTCAAAGGCTACGAGTTCCGCAAAGACGAATACATCATCATCGAACCCGACGAGATTAAGAAGATCGAGCCGCAGACCGCCAAGACCATGGAGATCCTTGAGTTTGTCAAAGAGAGCGAGGTGGACCCGGTGTACTTCGAGTCGTCGTACTACATGATGCCGGAAGAGGCCGGCCGCCGGCCGTACGCCCTGCTGACCAAAGCGCTGGAAGAGAGCGAATACGTGGCCATCGCGAAGATCACCATGCACAACCGCGAGTACACCGTGTTCCTTCGCCCGCACGAAGGCGGCATGATGCTGCACACCATGTATTACGCCGAAGAGGTGCGCAAGATGGAGGGCTTCGGCGCGCCGGACGTGGAGTTGAAGGAAGCGGAAGTGAAAGTAGCGCACCAGTTGATTGAGGCTCTGGCCGCCGAGTGGGACCCCGAAAAGTACAAAGACACTTTCCAGGAAAACCTGAAGAAGCTGATCGAGACCAAGCTGGAGGGCGGCGAAGTGGCTGCGGTCGAAAAGCCGAAGAAACTGGCCCCGGTGATCGATCTGATGGCAGCGCTCAAAGAAAGCCTGGCCCAGATGGAAGGCAAGAAAAAGCCCGCGGCCACCGCCGACGTCGAAGAACCTCGGGCCGCGGCGGCGAAATCGCGCCGTGGGCGGGGATAGCAGCCGTCAGCCATCAGCTGTCGGGGGGCAGTTCTTAGCTCCCAATCTGATCCTCGAAATCCGATTTCGCCGTTGCTCCCTGATGATTCCTGCAAATTCCACTGCCCTGTTCATCCAACTTGGCTATGAGTTAGGGCATCCCAGACTCTGTTGCCTGGTCCTGACTTCTGAAAGCTGATGGCTGACGGCTGTCAGCTGGTGTGGCGCGGATGGCCGGCAATCGTTACAATAAACGCTTCTCGATACATCGCTTCAAAACTAATTCCTTCTTCCCTGGGAGTGTCGATGAGTTTGCGACGTTTGGGCGGGCTGCTGGCGGTGGCGCTGGCTACTTTGCTGTGGATGTCATGCGGCGAGGTGTTTCGCCCGGTAGTGATTCCGACGACCCTGACTCCGCCGAATCCGGCGAGCTTCCATGAAGTCTTCGGCATTAACGGCAACGCCCCCTACAGTCAGGGCACGGCGCTGCAGATTGACGTTTCGGGCGACAGCGACATCGGGGCGGCCAGTATGGGGGTCAACCCGACTCACGCTGCGATCCTCCCGAATTATTCCCGGGTGTTTGTGGCCAGCGCGGGCAGCCTGTACCTGGGGGATTCTGATTTGGTCACGGCTTTCACTCCGGCGGTCGACAGCAGAACCGCGACGGGGCTGGGAACGCTGACGTTATTCACTTTCCCCAACGTGGGTGCCGGCCAGTCTTCCACCATCGTCACGCTCAGCGAAACCGGCAATCTGGTGACGGCGACTCTCAGCGCTGCATTGTCAAATGCGGTTGTGGGAGCGGTGATCTCCATTTCCAGCGTGAACGTCGCGGGCTATAACGGCAATTTTCTGATTTCCTCGGTCAACGGGACCACCATCCAGTACGTGGATTCAACCGCGGGTCTGGCGGCAGCGTCGGGCGGGATCGCCACAGTTCCGGTGACCTGTTCATACCTTCCGGATTACGTGGCAACCACGCAGAACACTGTCGTCTACGTTGCCAACTACGGAGTTGAGAGCGGCCCGAATTGCAACCTGGCCAGCACCGATTCGGTCGGCATGCTCAACCCGTCGGTGAACAGCATCACCAACATCGGGTATCTGCCGCCAGGCTCGCACCCGGTGGCGATGGCCGAGACGCCGAACGCGCTGAACCTCTATGTCGTTAACCAGGGGAATAACACGGTCACGGATGTGTCCCCCATCGACTTGTCGACGATCGCAACTATTTCGGTGGGAAGCCCGCCGGTGTGGGCGGTATCGCGGGTGGACGGCAACAGAGTTTACGTACTTGAGCAGGGTGACGGGGTGCTCGACCCGATCGACACCGCGACCAACAGCGTCCTGCCCAGTCAGACGAATCTTTCCGTCGGGCCGGGAGCGAGTTTCATCCTGTACGACTCTAATCTGAACCGGCTGTACGTCCCGTTCCCCGGCACCGCCGCACAGAACTTCATGGATGCTGCAGTGTACGTGTTCTCCACCACAGGTGGCGTGGATCTTTCAGGGAACCCCAACGACACGCCTAAGCTGCTGGCGACGATTTCGATGACCAAGGGCACAAATCCACCTTGCCCAAATGGATGCTCGCCGGTTTCGGTGGCGGCGCTACCGGACGGCTCTCGTTTCTACGTAGCCAGCTATCAGATATCTCCGGCCTGTCCTGATCCGAACGTCGGAGCGGCGGAGTCCTGCATGATTCCCATGCTCACCGTGTTTGACGCGCTCAGCATGACCGTGAAACCGGTTTCCTCTTCCTTGCTGGCACCGGTTCCATCGTTGTCCCTGCTCACCTCGCCGCCGTTTGCCCCCACGCAATACGCGCTGCCGCCTGTATCTTCCTGCAGCACGACCACACCTTACACGCCCGGCGCAACGCGATTCCGGATGTTCACCACGGCCGCCTCCGACGGCAGCCACGTGTATGTGAGCATTTGCGACGCCGGCTCGATCGCCGACGTCAGCACAACCACCGACACAATCTCCACCGGCACGAACAGTCCCGATACGCTGATCACCGATCTTTCCACTCCCTTTGCCGCCTGCTCCGGCGCAACCTGCGGCAAGGTCGCTACCATTACGGGATTTTCGATCACTTCGAATGTGGTTACCTTCCAGGCGGCAAACAGCTTTATTGCCGGACAAGAGGTCACGATTGCAGGCTTGACCACCACCGCGGGCAGCCAATTGGACGGACTGACGTTAACCGTCCTGGCGACTGGGCTATCGGGGTCCCAGTTCGAATCGAATCTTCCCACTTCTCAATCGAACGTCCCGCTTACCAGCGATTTCGGGACTGCGGCAGCAACTCCCGTCGCTTACATTACGGCGTTTTCGATCACTTCGAATGTGGTTACGTTCCAGGCGGCAAACACGTTCGTTGCCGGACAGAGGGTCGTGATCTCGGGCCTGAGCAGCACGACTGGCACGCTATTGGATGGGCAGAACCTGGCCGTCCTGGCGTCAGGGTTGTCAAGTGCGCAGTTCGAATGCAGCTTTTCGAACCCGAATGTGCCCCTGACCGCCGACTCCGGAACCGCGCTGCCATTGCCGCTGCTGCAGAGCCCGCTGTTCCTGCTGACCGGGCAGTGAACCCGGACAAAGGCCTAAACCTTGGCGGGGATTTCTTCTCTGGGGCTGCTCTTCACGGCGTAGTGTGAGTCTACGTACTGGTCGAGAATTTTGATGAACTCGGCGACGATGTGGTCGCCCTTTAGCGTGGTAAAGAGCCGTCCGTCCACGTAAACCGGAGCCTTGGGTTCCTCGAACGTGCCGGGCAGGGAAATACCGATGTTGGCGTGCTTCGATTCGCCGGGGCCGTTGACTACACAGCCCATGACGGCGAGTTTCATCTCTTCGACGCCCACATGGCGGCCTTTCCATGCGGGCATCTGCTCGCGCAGGTGGGATTGAATCTGCTCGGCCATTTCCTGGAAGAATGTGCTGGTGGTGCGGCCGCAACCGGGGCAGGCCGTAACTTGCGGCGTGAAGCTGCGAATGCCCATCGATTGTAGAATTTGCTGCGCGACCCGAACTTCCTCAGTGCGGTCGCCGCCCGGTGCAGGAGTCAGCGAAACGCGGATCGTGTCGCCGATGCCTTCCTGCAATACGACGCCCATGGCCGCGCTGGAAGCGACCACACCCTTGGCTCCCATGCCAGCCTCGGTCAATCCCAGGTGCAGGGGATAGTTGCAGCGCGCGGCCAGAGCGCGGTAAACATCAATCAAGTCCTGAACCCCGCTGACTTTTGCGCTCAAGATGATCTGGTCGGGACGAAGCCCGAATTTTTCAGCCAGCTCAGCGGAATTCAGCGCGCTGACGACCATCGCTTCCATGGTGACTTCGCGCGCGTCTTTCGGTTCGTCCAGGCGTGAGTTCTCGTCCATCATGCGGGTCAGCAGCGCCTGGTCGAGCGATCCCCAATTCACGCCGATGCGCACCGGCTTCTGATACTTCACCGCCACTTCGATCATGGTGCGGAAATTCGAGTCGCCTTTCGCTCCAATGCTGGCGTTGCCGGGATTGATGCGGTATTTGGCCAGATCGCGGGCGCACTCGGGATACTTGGTGAGCAGAATGTGCCCGTTGTAGTGGAAGTCGCCGATGATGGGCACGCGCACGCCCTGCTTATCGAGGTGCTCGACAATGTGGGGCACGGCCGCGGCCGCTTCGTCGTTGTTGACCGTGACCCGTACCAGTTCGGAGCCGGCCCGGGCCAGAGCCGCGACCTGCTGGACGGTTGAGGGGACGTCGGCGGTGTCGGTATTGGTCATGGATTGCACCACAACCGGTGCATCCGAGCCGACGCGCACAGCCCCGACGACGGTCGTAACAGTCTTTCGCCGTTGGATATTAGCCATGGGAACTACTAGTTTAGCACGTGGAAATGCGGCTCCCACGCGGGCTGTTTTACGGCAGCCTGTCCGCCAGTCCGGGGATCGTCTTCATCAGGTCGTTGTAGATGACCATGACGGCAAACAGCACCAGAAAGACGAATGCAGCCTGATAGACGCGTTCCTTGATGGTCAAGCTGATATCGCGGCGCATGAGCCCTTCGATCAGCAGGAACATGATCACGCCGCCGTCGAGGATGGGAATCGGCAGCAGGTTGAAGATGCCGAGGTTCAGGCTGATTCCGGCGGTCAGTTCCATCAGCGGGGTCCAGCCCTTTTGCTGTGCCGCATAGCCGGCATCCTGAGCGATGCCGATTGGACCTGAGATGGCGCGCAGAGAAATCTTTCTCTCCACAAGCTTCTTGGCCAGTTCGAGAATCAGGAAGCCATACTTCTTATTCTGGTCTAGAGAGAGACGGAGAGCCGCGGGGAAGGGGAGTTTGCTGACCTTGGTCACGCCTTTGTTGACGAATCCAAGACGGTACCGCTGCTCCTTGGGATCCTCGGTCGACGACAAGACCGGCTGCAAGTGAAAACTCACGGTCCGGTCGCCGCGGACGACAGTGAGATCGACGGGCTGCTCCTTGGTTTGCTGCAGGTTCTCAATCATGCTTTCAATGGAGGGAATGGGCTGCCCATTCATGGCGACGATCTTGTCGTCTTCTTTCATCCCGGCCTTGGCCGCTGGCAGGTCGGGATCGAGCCGGCCGATGACGACTGGCTCCTCGGGAAACCATCCGGCAGATCCCACTTCTGACGTGGTCACCGCCTTGGGCACAAGAGTCTTTTGAAAGACCTGATTTCCGCGCTGGATTGTGATCGTCAGAGGTTGGTTGGGGCTGAGCCATATGCGCGGTTGAACCTGCTCCCACGTGGGATTGTCGATGCCGTCAATCTTCACAATCCGGTCGCCGGCCTGAATGCCCGCCCGGGCTGCCGGAGAATCCTTCCGTACGCCCTGAATGACTGCCTGCTTGTCGAGATAAACGGGATACTCGTAATGCACCATGTAAACCACGGTCAGCAAAACGATCGCCAGCAGGATATTCATCGTCGGCCCGGCGATCGCGATCAGGAAACGGTGCCAGCGGGAGTGATTCAGGAATTCCCGCGGATCGTCGGTGGGCTCGTCCATGGGGTTCTCGCCGCTCATCTTGACGTAGCCCCCGAGGGGAATGGCATTGATCCGGTAGTCGGTGTCGCCTTTGCGGAAGCCGATCAACCGCTTGCCGAAGCCAATGGCGAACTGTTCCACACGCACACCCAGCCACTTGGCCACGGCATAGTGGCCGAACTCGTGGATCAGGATCATGAAACCCAGGACCGCAACTACCGCGACGAGAGAGGTCAGGAAATCAGACATAATCGAAGTACGTTTTCTCCACCTGATTAGATTCCAAAATCAAGCCAATGATGTTGCCCGCGGCCGTTTCGGCTTCTTTACATCCGCGTTCGACAGCGCGACTTGCCGGTGGGCGCACTGCCGGGCGTCGGCGTCGGTCTCGAGTACTGCCCGAATAGACTCCAGTTTCCCAGAATTGGTTGCAGCCAGAACGTCTTCAATAATCCTGGGAATCTGGTCGAAACGGATGCGGCCTTCCAGAAACGCGGCTACGGCGACTTCATCAGCTGCATTCAGGGCCACGGTCTTAGCGCCACCCGCCTCTACCGCCTCGTAGGCAAGACGCAGACAAGGAAATTTTTTCAGATCGGGCTGGCAGAAGTCCAGATGACGCAAGTCACTGACCGGGAAGCGCATATCTGACGAAACCCGCTCCGGATATGTTAGGGCGTAGAGAATCGGCAGCCGCATGTCGGTCACTGAGACCTGAGCCAGGATGCTGCCGTCCACAAACTCGACCATGGAATGAATTGTCGACTGGGGATGAACAATCACTTCCACTTTTTCCGGTGGAATGTGAAACAGTCTGCAGGCCTCAATCACCTCGAAGCCCTTGTTCATCAACGTGGCCGAATCAATGGTGATACGGCGGCCCATCTTCCAGGTGGGATGATTGAGCGCCTGCTCGACCGTGATGGAAGCGAATTGCGCACGGGGCGTGTTCAGGAACGGCCCGCCAGAAGCCGTCAGCCAGACGCGCTCGACTTCCTCCATGCGCCCACCGCGCAGGCATTGATGTACGGCATTATGCTCACTGTCGATCGGCAGCAGCTGTGTTCCCTGCTTGCGAGCCTCGGCCGTGATCAACTCGCCCGCCGCGACCAGGCATTCCTTGTTGGCCAGACCGAGAATCTTCCCGGCCCGCACGGCTTCATACGTCGCTTCCAGCCCGGCCACGCCCACGATCGCGCTGACCACGAAGTCAACTTCGGGATGGGTCGCAACCCGAACCGTTCCCGCCGCGCCGTGCACGACTTCGATCTCGTTTAGGCCTTCCCTCTTCAGCCGGGAGCGCAGGGTGTCGGCGTTAGCCTCCGTCGCCATTGAAATCACCCGCGGATGCCAGCGCCGCGCCTGCTCAAAGGCGGCTTCGAGATTGCCGCCGGCTGCTAGGGCTACGATCTGAAACCGCTCGGGATAGGACTCAACGACACTCAGCGTGCTGTGCCCAATCGAGCCTGTCGATCCCAGGATGGCAATGCGTTTCATGAGGATAGAGTTCTTATTTTACGCGGTTATTCGGCTGTCAGGGAGAGTCTTGGCGGGCTACTGCATCACGCGCCAGGCGGCATAGTACCACAGCACTGGAGCGGCAAAGAGCAGGGCGTCAATGCGGTCGAGCATGCCACCGTGGCCGGGGAGAATCGCTCCCGAGTCTTTTACTCCTGCACCGCGCTTGATCAGCGACTCGACCAGATCACCGAGCTGCGCCGCGATGTTCAGAATAACTGTGAGAAGGATGACCGGCCCCATCGCCGGCTGTTCCAGTCCGAACCTGCCGTCACGCCGCGCGATCAGGCCCCAGCGCAGCAGCGCCGAACTTACCGGCAGCGCATAATGAAAGAGCAAGCACCCCACGCCGACGCTCGCGATGAGCGAGGCAGCCGCGCCTTCCCATGTCTTCTTCGGGCTGATGCGCGGCGCCATCAAATGCCGCCCGATCGATTTACCGACGAAGTAAGCGAAAATGTCTCCCGCCCAAACCACCAGCAGCAAATACAGCAGATAAAACGCTCCCGCCCACTGCTGGCGCAGTTGAATCAGCATGCCCATTGGCAAGGCGATGTAAGTGAACGCGAAGACCGACGCCGCTGCGGCGGGATATCCGTTGCGCAAGTCTTCAGCGCGCATGGCGCGGGTCAGAAAAATGAACGGCGCGATGGCCGCCGCGAATCCCAGCGTGACCAGAAACTGTCCGGTCGAGAGAAGAGGCGTCTCGCCTCCCGCGCTGAAGGCCAGCATGAGAAGGAACAATACGCTGAACAGGTAAGTCGGCCAGCCTATCGGCTGAACCCCATACGATTCGGTCAGCTTCAGAAATTCGTGAATCGCGAGCAGGGCGACGATCGCTGCTACAACCGCCAAGACCGGAACTGGCGCGCGCAAAATCAGCGCCAGCACTATCGGGATCAGTACGACCGCGGTCGCGATGCGTTTGAGCAAGGGAAGTGGGCGCGCCAGTTGCGCACTTACGATCTTTGCACGAATTCAAAATATAAACCACAGAGGACACAGGGATCACAGAGGATTTCGATTCCCCCTGTGTACTCTGTGTCCTCTGTGGTTAAGCCTTTCGCTCGTCGATCGCCGACGAAGTCTCCCCGTGCGCGTCATGGTTCAGCCCGCCGTAGCGGCGCTCGCGCTTCTGGTACTCCGCGATGCCTTCGAGCAGATGACCGCCGCGGAAATCCGGCCACAGCGTCGAGGTCACATAAATCTCGGCATAAGCCAGCTGCCACAGCAGGAAATTGCTCAGGCGCATCTCGCCCGAGGTCCGCACCACCAGGTCGGGGTCCGGGAGATGCCGGGTGTACAGATGGCGGCTCACCGTGTCTTCGTCAATCCGCAGATGATCGAGCCCGCCATTCTGCGCGGCGGCATCGAGCATGGAGCGGAAGGCATCCACCAGTTCGCTGCGGGCGCTGTAGTTGAGCGCCAGGGTGAGCACCATGCCGGAGTTTCGCGCGGTAGCCTCGCGCGCCCACTGCATGCGCTCCTGCACGTCTTCCGGCAGTTCGTGCTGCCGGCCGATGTATTCCAGGCGAATATTGTTCTGGTTCAGCGTGGGAACTTCCGCCTTCAGGTAGCGGCTGAGCAGGCGCATCAGGAATGAGACTTCGCTCGCGGGCCGCTTCTTCCAGTTTTCTTCGGAGAAGGCGTAGAGCGTGAGCGCGGGAATGTGAATGCGTGCCGCGGTCTCGACCGTCGAACGCACAGCCGCGACTCCGGCGCGATGCCCGGCGACGCGCGGCAGGTGGCGCCGTTTGGCCCAGCGCCCGTTGCCGTCCATGATGATGGCGATGTGCCGGGGGAGCCGTGCTGGGTCCAGATGACGGTAAACTTCCGCTTCCTTGCGGTCAAGCCCGTGGGGTACCTGTGAAGCTACTTTGTCGTGCAAAGTGGTCATCCCGATATGAGGCTAACACAGCGGGGAAGGGATGGCAATGACTGGGAGGTGGCCCGTCTGCCTTCGGTCAGCATATTCTAGAAGAGGGGAGAAAAACCAAGCCTGGGCTTGGAGCTAGATCACTTCTGATTATCCGGTTGCTTCAGCAACCCCCAATCGGTTGTGGTTGAGGTCTCGAGCTCCT
>OMOD01000143.1 GCA_900290255.1 Candidatus Sulfotelmatobacter kueseliae | reverse complement strand
TCATCGTCTCGGCAACGTCCCGCGGGGACGGATGAAAATAGCCCGCCAGTTTACTGGCGGGTCGGGCCGAGCGTTGATCGCTACCTACAGGTTCTTCTTCGTCCACTGATCGATGCGGTCAAGCGCCTGTTGCAGGTTCTCCAGCGAATTGGCCACGCTGAAGCGCAGGTAGCCTTCGCCAAACGCGCCGAACGCGGTACCGGAAAGCCCGGCTACGCCGGCCTGCTCCAGCAGCGCTTCCTCCAGCGGCTTCGAGCGCCATCCCGTCTTCGTAATGTTGGGGAAGACGTAGAACGCGCCTTTGGGCATGCGGCAGGAGAAGCCCTTGATCTTGTTCAATCCCGCGACGAAGACATCGCGGCGGCGCTGGAATTCGTCGCGCATGACGTCTACCGAACTCTGATCGCCGCGAATGGCCTCGATCCCCGCTCTCTGCGTGAAGCTGGCGGTGCAGGAATTCGAGTTGGTCATCAGCCGAGTCATGTGCGCCGCCAGATCGGCGCGCATCACGCCCCAGCCCATGCGCCAACCGGTCATGGCATAGGTTTTCGAGAAGCCGTCGAGCAGGATGGTGCGCTCCTGCATCCCGGGCAGCGACATGATGGAGAAATGCTGGGCGCCGTCAAACAGCAGGCGGCTGTAGATTTCATCCGACAGCACCATGATGTTGCGGTCGCCGATGGCCCTGGCAATCTGCTCGATATCGCGCCGCTCAAGAATGCCGCCTGTCGGGTTTTGGGGTGAGTTGATGATGATCAGCTTGGTGCGGTCGGTGATGAGCGCGGCCAGCTCGTTCACGTCGAGCGAGAAGTCGCGTTCCTCGCGCAGTTGAATGGGCACGGCGTGCCCGCCCACGTAGTCGATCATGGACTCGTAGATGGGGAAGCCAGGATTGGGATAAATGACCTCGTCACCTTCGTCAATGAATGCCAGGATGGTGAAAAACATGATCGGCTTGCCGCCGGGCACAACCACGACTTGATCGCTCGAGACTTTCACGTTGCGGGTGCGGCTGACGTAGTCGGCGATCGTCTCGCGCAACTCGGGCAGGCCGGCCGATGGCCCGTAGTGCGTCCATCCTTTGCGCAGCGCCTCAACGCCGGCCTCGACTACGTTGGCGGGTGTGTTGAAATCGGGCTCGCCGATCTCCAGGTGAATGATGCTCTTGCCCTGGCGCTCGAGCGCGCGGGCTTTGTTGAGAACTTCAAAAGCGGTTTCGGTGCCCAGCCGCGACATGCGGCGGGCTAGCAGTAGTTCGTATTGGGTGGCTCGTTCCATGGGGGAAACTCCTCGAGGACGCAAGCGGAAGATGGCAAACCGCACATTATACGCCCGCAGAGGTTCGAATCTCTTCCAGGCTGCGTCATCCCGAAGCCCGACGTTCTTCAGTCGGGCGAGGGATCTTGCGCGCAAACGGTCTGTGCTAAGGGAGATCCCTCGCTCCGTCTGAAGAACGGCTTCGCTCGGGATGACGCACGCAAGGGGTACACTGATTCGACTCCGGAGGATTCTATGGCTTCCTATCTCGATGAACTTTATGCGCACCAGGAGTGGGCCGACGCCGAGTACTGGCGGGCATTCGAAGCGCACGCGACGGCGCTGGCCGACAAAGCGATCCGGGCGCGGCTGTTGCATATTCATCAGGTGCAGTGCGCCTATGTGTGGATCGCGGGCACCCGAGCTGCACAGTTTGAGTTCAAGAAGGTCGAGGACTTCCCGACAATGGCGGACCTGAAGCAATATGCGCGGCAAGGCCATGCGCAGATGATCGCCATCGTGAAGGCGGCGACCGAAAAGCAGTTGGACGAAACGCTGGAAATTCCCTGGTTCAAGCCGCCTCTGAAAGTCAGCGTGCGCCATGCGCTGATGCAGGCGGCCATGCACAGCCACTACCATCGTGGGCAGAACGCGACGCGGCTGCGCGAACTGGGAGGCGAGCCTCCGATGACGGACTTCATCCTTTGGGTGCGGGACGGAAAGCCAGCCGCGAAGTGGGAGTGATTTGAAAAGCAGGTTCCTCCCCTTCGACTCCGCTCGGGGCAGGCTGTGGGGCACCCCACATCCCAGGGCTGAAGCCCTGATTCCTGACTAAAGGTCCAGACGGGGCGGCTCGAAGCCGCGCCCTTTCAAAGCATTCGAAATCGGCAATCGAAAATCGCAAATCGGAAATTATTCCGAGACGGTGTGCTCTTCGTTCTGCGAGCGCAGCACCCGATCGACCGAATAGGGCGCGCGGCGGCTGGGCTCGTGGTAGTGGCGGACCTGCATTTCTCCCAGCAGTCCAATCGCCAGCAGGTTCAATCCGCCGAGCAGCAGACCGAGAGCGGCCATCATGAGAGGGCCGTGCGAGGCCATGACCGGCACGTGGCGCAGGAATTTCTCCACGCCCAGCCAGACCACGATGCCGCTGCCGGTGAAAATACTCATCATCCCGAAGCCGCCGAAAAAGTGCAGCGGACGCGACAAATAGCGCAGCAGGAAACGAATGGTCAGCAGATCGAAAAACACGCGGAAGGTGCGGGTGATGCCGTAGTGCGAAACGCCCCGCTCCCGGTTCACGTTGCGGATGGGCACTTCACAGATGGTCGCGCCATGCCAGGAGGCCAGAGCAGGAATGAAGCGGTGCAACTCGCCGTAGAGCGGCACCTGCTCCAGGATGTCGCGGCGGTATGCCTTGAACGTGGTGCCGAAGTCGTGGATGTCGACACCCGAGATTTTGGCCATCATCCAGTTGGCCACGCGCGAGGGAATGCGGCGCAACCAGAAATTATCCACCCGCGTCTTGCGCCATCCGCTCACGATCTCGTAGCCGGCAGCGATCTTTTCGAGGAACAGCGGAATGTCGTTGGGATCGTGCTGCAGATCGCCGTCCATGGCGATGATGTATTCGCCGCGGGCATGGTCGAACCCGGCGGCCAGTCCGGCGGTTTGCCCGAAGTTGCGGCGCAGCTTGACCACGGCGACGCGGCTGTCCACGGCCGCGATTTCACGCAGCATGGGGAAGGTGTGGTCGGTCGAACCGTCATCCACAAACACGATCTCAAAGCTCTCGCCACTGGCCTCCATCACCGCTTTCAGTTGGTCGTAGAGGTCGGTGACGTTATCCTGCTCGTTGTGCAGGGGGACGACGATGGAGTATTTGGGCACGATTTCCAGATTATAAACCGAATGGCAGATCTGCGCCCGTAACCTTCGCCAAAAGAGCCCCTGCAGTAACCTGATTCCCGGGGATGAAACCCGAAATTAAGTGGTCCATGAGTACCTGGCAGTATCACGCTGACAACGAAGCGGCTCCAGCAACTCGATCGCATTCCAGGGCGTAGCGGTCGTACCACTTCCGCGTGAATTCGAGCAGCACGTCCTTTGTCCTGCGGCCGGCGATCAACGGCATCAGCCCGGTGAATTCCGCCCAGGTGCGGACACAGGTGCCACCCTCTGGATCAGGTTTGAAGAACACCCATTGCTCCATGGTGGTGCCCAGCGCGTGATCAATCCACGCGACCTTCTCTCCCGGGACGCACACGGTGATCACATGATCGAGAGTGACTCCGATCGGCTTAGCTACCCTGATGGAGAGGCGGCTCCCCTTCTGCCATGGCTCGCCCCTCGTCCAGCGGATCTCCGCGTACAATTCGGAGAATTGCAGCCACAGCTTCCAGTCGGCGAAAACTTTCCACGCCACATCGGGCGCAGCCCTGGTGGTGACGGAATACTCGAACTTTTCGAATTTCGCCATTGTTACCGCCATCCTGCCGAGCAACCGGGGCGCCACACCTGGGTTTCAGGATAGGTACCGTCTGCCTCTCGGTATGTGACGGAAATCACTTAATATCGCAAGGCACACCTGGAGTATACTGTTAGCCATTTTTGGGGACCCCTGGGGACAAGCACGGGCAAGAGTGAGGATTCCGGCTGACATTTCAGGAGTGTGGGCCTGTGACGGCACCTTCGCTGCCGCTCGATTCTGCCAATCAACGGATTTCACGGGAACCGGCGCATCTGCCACGCGAGCGCCGCATCACGATGGCGGCCCTCGCCTGCCTGGTTTTCTTCACCACCTGCGGTGGCGCCTTCGGTCTGGAGCCCCTGATTGGGGCGGTGGGGCCGGGTTTGGCGGTCATACTCATCCTCATCACGCCACTGGTCTGGAGCCTGCCGACAGCAATGATGGTTGCTGAGCTTACCACTCTGATGCCGGAAGAGGGCGGCTACTACGTCTGGATTCGCGAAACTTTCGGGCCGTTTTGGGCGGTGCAACAGGCATGCTGGACGATGGCCAGTTCGGTAGTCTGGCTGGCCATGTTTCCGGTTCTTTTCGTCAGTTACCTCATGTTTCTGCTCCCGGCAATTTCTATCTATGGCGCAGGGCACCCGGGCACGGGCCCGGTTATTCGCTGGCTGATCGCGGTTCTCGTCATAGTTGCCGGGATGTGGTTAAACTTGCGCGGATCTCGAGATGTTGGCGGCTTGGCGAAGGTCAGTACTTTCCTTGTGCTGGGCGCGTTCGCGCTCATGCTGCTCGTCTGGCTGACGCGCGGCGGAGCGCCGGGAGCGGCGGTTGAAGTCATCAGCCGTGATCTGGCTGCCAATCACAAAGGCGTTCTGCTCCTGGGATTGTCTTACGTCATCTTCAACTACTCGGGTTGGGACAACGTCTCGACGTATGCCGGTGAAGTGGACCGGCCTCAACGCAACTACCCGCGGGCGATCGGCATTGCGCTTCTGCTGCTGGTCCTCGCCTATCTGCTTCCAGTCCTGGCCGGAATCACCGTCACGACCCAGCCGGCCATCTGGAGTTCCGACGCTGGCTGGCCGGTGATCTCCCAGATGCTGGGCGGGCACTGGCTGCGGAACGTGATAGCAGCGGCAGGACTGGTCTCGACGTGGAATCTGTTTAGTGCGCAACTGCTCTATGTTTCACGCCTGCCTTACGTTATGGCTTGCGATGGCTGGCTGCCCAGGTGCTTCGCCAAAGTGTCTCAGGAGACGGCCGTCCCGAAAGTGGCAATCTTCTGTTTCTGCGCGATTGCGGCTGTGTTTGCCGCTTTGTCTTTCGGGAGTCTGGCCATCATCTCGTGCCTGCTCTACGCGGGAGCGCTGACGCTGGAGTTTCTGAGTCTGATTGCCCTGCGAATACGGCGGCCGCATGCCCATCGCGTTTTTCGGGTGCCCGGCGGATGGCTGGGTATGGCGTACGTGTGCGTGACGCCGTTTGCCTTTTGCGCGCTCGTGCTCTACGCCACGTTGCGCGACTGGCTGGCCTTTCCCGGGCAGCTTCTGGTCGTCGGCGCGGTGGTGGCCAGCGGAGTAAGTCTGTACTTTTCCCGCCGGATTGCGGCTTCGCCTGGGGTAACTGGCGGAGTTCGTCAGCCCTGATCCTTCAGCTTCAGCTTCGACTTGTTCTCTTCCAGGAACTTCTTGATATCCTCGGCGGCGCCCAGCAGGCGGTTCCATTGCTCGTAATAGAGCGTGACCGGAAACCGTCCCAGGCCATAGACACTCACTCCGCCCTTTTCTCCTACTTTGAAGATCAGGTCGCCACTGCGCTTCTTGGTCTCGACTTCTTTTTCTAACTGACTCAGTCGAGCCTTGAGTTCTTCATAAGTCGGTTCTGCCATGACGTCCCTCGCGTTTGAGATTCTCCACCGCAGCCGGGCCCTTGACCGGCCGGCCATGAATGCAGGTCTTTCGCCTACCTATAGTAACCTGCGCCGCATTGCTTTACGGCAGATAACCGTTATAAGCTAGAAAGAGTCCAATCTCTGAGTGGGTGTTCATGCGTTGGTTGCAGCGATGGTCGGCGTGGGTGTGCCTCTCCCTGTTGCTATGGACAGTGGCGGCGGAGTCTACCCACCATCACCCCAACCAGACTGAAAATGCATCCTGTACGATTTGCCTGGCGGCGCACACCGCCAGCCCCGCCATCCGTAACAGCCAGGCTGCCCCAGTTTTTGCTACGGTTGGCCTGCTGCGCGAAGAAGCCGCCGTCGCCAAGGCTCGCTTCGATTTCTCTGACTTAGGCATTCGCGGTCCTCCAACCCTGTAGGGATCAACCAAATTGAAAGTCCGGCCTGACGTTCGAGCTTGACGCTCCTGCGCCGGCCCGGCCGATTCCCTATTGATTTTGGAGGTTTATGCCTGCTTCTTACATATTGCGTTTGGCCGTGCTGGCAGCGACGCTGTTTTCGCTGGCCGCCAACAGTTTTGGCGGTCAATCCCTCGGCAATTCCACGGCACTCTACGGAACCGTGCTGGACGCGACCGGCGCTGTAGTCGTGGGCGCCACGGTCAAGATTCATAATCCGGTCAGCGGCCTGGACCGCAGCGCGCAGACGAATACGACCGGGGGATTCGTGTTCCAAAACGTTCCCTTTAATCCCTATCATCTGACGATAACGGCCAAGGGTTTCGCGCCCTATGTCCAGGATGTTGAGCTGCGCTCGATCGTGCCGGTCACGCTGAGCATCACGCTGCAAGCGGTGGTGGCGGCGACAACGGTTACGGTTCACGAGGAAGCGGGCGATCTGGTCGAGACCGATTCGACCGACCACTCGGACGTCGACCGGAGCAAGCTCGATCGTCTGCCCATGCCGACGGAATCGGCGGGCCTGAGCTACGCCGTGACGGCGTTGACGCCGGGCGTCTCGGCCGACTCGAACAATCAGATGCACGGCCTCGGCGATCACGCCGAGAACACGATCGCGGTCGACGATCAGTCAAATTCCGACCAGAGCAGCAAGACGTTCTCCAACCAGATTCCATCGAGTTCGATTCAGGCGATGGAAGTGATTGAGGGGGCGCCGCCGGCGGAGTTTGGCGGCAAGACCAGCCTGGTGGTGAAGGTCAGCACGCGCTCAGGACAGGGTGTGACCACGCCCACCGGGTCGCTCACCACTTCTTACGGCTCTTTTGGTACCGCGAACGCGTCGTTTGATCTGGCTTACGGCGGTCAGAACTGGGGCAACTTCGTTGCGATTGACGGAACCGATGGCGGCCGATTTCTGGACGCTCCGGAATTTGCCGTCATGCACGACAAGGGCAACGTGGAGAACTTCTTCGACCGGGTCGACTACCAGGTGGCCGGCGGCAACACGCTTCACCTGGACCTGGCGTGGACGCGCTCCTGGTTCCAGACGCCCCAGACCTACGACAATCTGAATCTGGGCGGGCTCGATCCGCTTGGCAATCCTGTCCCCGCCATGGATCAGCGTTCTCAGATCAAAACCTTCAATATCGCTCCGGCGTGGACGCGCCTGCTCAGTCCGACCAAGGTTTTCACCATCGGCGCCATCGTGCGGCAGGACGATTACCACTACTACCCGAGCGCCGATCCCTTCGCTGATCTCGGCCCAGCCAATCTGCAGAGCGAAACCATCGGCCAGCACCGCACTCTGACCAATGCGGGGCTGCGCTCTGACTTCTCGTACGTTCGCGGCATCCATAACATGAAGATGGGGGTCAACTACCAGCACACCTTCCTCGACGAGAATGACAGCCTGGGCATCGTGGACCCGACCCTGCTGCCGTCGCTCGTGGGCGCAAATGGAATACCCTGCTACAACACGACAACGCAGCAAGCCATTGCTGCGCCATGCACAACCCTGCTGCCTTATGACCTGACGCGCGGCGGCGGCTTATATCCCTTCAACGGCCACACCGACGTAAAGGAACTCGCGCTTTATGCCCAGGACACGATCAGCGCGGGAAACTGGAATTTCAGCCTGGGCCTGCGCGGAGATTTCTACAACGGGCTAAGCAGCGCGCGGCAACTGGAACCGCGGCTAGGGATCGCCTACAACATCAAGCCGAGCAGCACGGTTCTGCGCATCTCCTATGCCCGAACGCTGGAGACACCCTTCAACGAAAACCTGGTTCTCTCCAATAACGGCTGCGATTTTGCCGTGATCGCGGCGCTCGTGCCCTGCATCCCGGCCGCCTTGAATCCGGGCTTTCGCAATGAATTCCATGCCGGCGTGCAGCAGGCTTTCGGCCGTTACCTGGTCTTCGACGGGGAGTACATCTGGAAATACACCCACAACGGATACGACTTCAGCGTGCTGGGCAACACGCCGATTACGTTCCCCATCGAATGGCACAACTCGAAGATTCCCGGACTCGCGGCCAGCGTGCGCATGCCCAACCTGCACGGACTGAGCGCCTCGGTGGTGTTTTCCAGCGTTGCCGCCCGCTTCTTCCCGCCGCAGGCTGGAGGATTAGGAGTGACCGTGGGCCAGAACGGACTTCCCTTCCGCATCGACCACGACGAGACATTCAACCAGTCCAGCCACCTGCAGTACCAACTGGGGAAGCGCGGGCCGTGGTTCGGGTTCAGCTGGCGTTATGACAGCGGACAGGTGGCCGGCGCCACGCCGTGCTACGGCGTGAATCCGGGGAACGATTGTCCGGCCTCGACCATGCTGAACGGCCAGCCTGCGGTCAAAATGATTGGCAATGGCGGTCCGCTGACCGCGGATCAACAGTTCGAAGCCGGCTTCTATTGCGGGAGCGTTCGGGCTACGCCCACCGTGGCGCTGCCCTCCGTCTGCCTGGCTTCACAATTCGGCTCGTCGCTGATAAGAGTCCCCGCGCCGGGCACGGAAAATGACGATCACAACCCGCCGCGCATCGCCCCGCGGCATCTGTTCGACGCTTCCATCGGACACGACAATCTGTTCCACGGCGATAAGTACAAGATCAGCCTGCAACTCACCGCCATCAACTTTACGAACAACTATGTGCTTTACAACTTCCTGTCGACTTTCAGCGGCACGCACTACGTCTCGCCGCGGTCGCTGACGGCAGAGATCGGGTTTCATTTTTGAGCGGCGACAAGAAAGACAGAGTAAGCGGCCCGTTCTTTCGCCCCATTGTGTAAATAAATGTAAAAGTCGCGGCCCCAACCCAGTCTGGTCAGCCGGGATTGGTAGAATAAAACGAGAAGAGGTTTCGTTGGTGGAACGTCAAATTCGCACTGGGGGAGTGATTGTTTACTAAACTCGCCGTAAGAGCCGTGGCTTGGTTTGCGCTGGCAACCGCTTTTTCATTGCACTCCCCCGCACAGCAGACCGGGCAGGCGCCGAATCCTGATCGCGCTGGGCAAAATCAGCAGCAGGACCAGCCCCAGAGTCAGCCGCCGTCTTCGACTCAGCAATCTCCATCGGACAAGGATAAAGATAAGGATAAAGATAAGGCTAAGGACGAAAAGGACAAGGATAAGAGCGCGCAGGATACCAGCGGCCAAGGCAAGGTGGCTGGGACCTCGAACGACCGGCTCTTCTATACTCTGCCGAATTTCCTGACGCTGCAGAACAAAGGCCTGCTTCCTCCGCTGAGCACCAAGGACAAATATAAGGTGGTGGCCCTTGGCACGTTCGACTATATCCAATATCCCTGGTGGGGTCTGTTGGCCGCCGTTAGCCAGGCGGATAACAGCGAGCCCGCCTACGGGCAAGGATGGGTGAGCTATGCCAAGCGCTACGGCACCCAGGCGGCCGACAGCACGATCGAAAACTTCATGGTAGGAGCAGTCTTTCCCTCCATCCTTCACCAGGATCCGCGCTTCTACTATTCGGGACAGGGCAGTTTCGGGCGGCGGACGGGCTACGCCGTCAGCCGAATTTTTGTGACTCGCAGCGATTCCGGGAAGAAGCAGTTCAATTACTCTGAGATCTTTGGCTCCGCCGCGGCGGCGGCGATCTCAACCTACACCTACCATCCCAGGAGCACCTACCTCAGCACCCCGACCAACCCGCACTTGTTTGTTCCTTCCGACCGAACCTTAGTCAACACCATCAGCGTTTGGGGAACCCAGGTAAGCCTCGACACGATCACGCTGGTGGTGAAGGAATTCTGGCCTGATGTTCACCGCAAGTTGTCTCACAAGCAGAGGCCAGACCAAGGTGCCGTTGGCAGGTCGGGACCGTAGTTCGCCTACCGCATGCGCTTCGGTTCCGGTTTCCGGTCCACGACCAGATCGGGATGCGTGCGCCGGAAAGTTTCGGCGACGTGGCAGTTCCAGCAAACCGGTTGGTGGCTGGAAAAGATCTCAGTCAGCTGCTCCGGCCGGAACTGGTTCCACTCGACAGTCTTGAAATCGGGTCCCAACAGCGCAGGCGCATGATCCAGATGGTGAAGCGGGCCGATCTGCTTATGGCAGAACACGCAACTCTTCCCTGCATACCACTTGGCAACGATGTTCCAGACCAGGCAGTTCTCCGGATCGGCCTCGACCTGCTGCAGGCATTCCTGGCCGCAGTCCTGGCGCTCAGGCCAGCGGGAACAGTCTTCGAGGCGGAGGGTAGGTTCGGTGAGGAATGCTCCCAGCGCGGCTTCTCCGGCAGCGACGTTTACCGCTGCTGTGGTCTGCGTCTCCGGGCAGGTGATCAGACGTTTGCCGCGGTAGCCAAAATACGCGCGCACTCCGGGAATGGCGCGAAACACGAACAGCCCGACAGCCAGCACGAGGACAACGATCACAATCAGCAGGGTGGCTGGCATAGAACACCTCCTGGCCCGGCGGGCCTTCTCGTCGCGGCCTTGCCCCGAGGTCGCAGGCGATGACTATGGAAAGTGTGATGAAGGACAGCGGAAATGACGGTGCCCTATATCACCGCGAAATGTGATTGGGATCACAGGAAGAGACCAGCGTTGACGAGAGCACCTCGATCGACGTGGAAGAGCGGCCCTTCAGGGCCGCGACCGGGGACGAGAGAATGTGGCCTTTAGGCCCTGAGGTCCACAGGGGCTGAAGCCCGCGTCGTCAGCGGCATTTCGCGGCGCTAAAGCGCCGCTCTTCCACGGTCATTCCCCCGCCTCACCACGCTCCGGGCAGCAGCCGGTAACAAGTGTGGGAGGAATACTCTTCGTATCCGGGAAGTTCCCGGCGAAGCGTCTGATCTTCCTGGGCGGTGCGCCAGAGGAATAGCAGAATCATGACCGCGGACATTACGAGAGCCCAGACCGATCCCCAGATGAGCGGGTTGGCCAGGCTCATCAGGATGATGCCGGCGTACATGGGGTGGCGAACGAAGCGGTACGGGCCGGAAGTGACGACCGTCTGGCCGCGGTCGTTCTGAATGCGAACGCTGGTCTCGGCGTAGGGATTCACCCTCATCGCCCAGGTGAGCAGCACTAACGACGCGACGAACAGGACGGCTCCGACGTAGACAAATGCGAACGGAATGGACGACCAGCGGAAGCGCACGGCATCAAGGCCGGCGACGGCCGGCTGAAGCAACACCAGCGGCAGATAGACCGCCATGAATATCTTGTCGAAGCGCTTGGTGTCTTTGCGGCGCCAGCGCGCACGCTGCGCCATCAGCTCAGGGTTATAGCGCTGGACGACCAGGCCCATGGCGGTCAGGCCAGTGACCGACAAGGCGACGGAGATCCAGCCGCGCGCCCAGTCGAAGCGGCCGGCGGCGAGGAAAAGCGCGCCGGTGAACCAGATATAGTTGCCGACGACCTGAAGCAGTCTTCTGGCGGCGCTCGGTTTGGCCTGCGGCGACGCTGCTGTTAGAGCGGCCTGCTGTTCAGAAGATGGTTCAGACATGGGTTCCTCCGCTGTCCGGCGTGCCAGAGGACGGATGCGGCTTCGTTCAGGAAAACCTCACGGATGGCTGGCGATCGAAGGCTGATGGCTGCGCAACTGCGTCTTCACCGCCAGCGACAGCCGCCGGATGCCCTCGTGAATCTGCTCCGGCTCGGAGTACGAGAAGTTCAACCGCATGTGGCGGCTGCCCTCGTGATCATCGTTGGCATAGAAGCAGTCTCCGGGAACGAAGGCAACGTTTTCCGCCAGCGCGGCCTGAAACAAGGCGTGGGAGTCGGTGCCTTCCGGCATGCTCACCCAGAGGAACAACCCTCCCTTGGGATGGGTCCAGGTCACTTCATGCGGGAAGTACTCCTCGAGCGCGTGGAGCATGGCGTCCCGGCGCTCGCGATACACCTGGCGAATCAGCCGGACGTGCTGGTCGAGGAAGCCGTCACGCGCCACCTCATAGGCCACGTACTGATTGAATGTGGAGGTATGCAGGTCCGCGCCCTGCTTCAACTGCACCAGCTTGCTGATGACGTCTTCCGGGGCCACCATCCACGCCAGTCGAATTCCCGGCGCCAGCGTCTTCGAGAACGTGCTCAGGTAAATCACGTTCCCCAGCGTGAAGCCATCGTCGCGCCGCAGGTTATCGCGGTCGAGCACGACCAGGGGCGCAATATGTTCGCCTTCAAAGCGCAATTGGCCGTAAGGATCGTCCTCCACGATCGGGATGCCGTAGCGGTCGGCCAGCAATATGAGCTGATGACGGCGGCCCTCCGACAACGTGACTCCCGCAGGGTTCTGAAAGTTCGGCAGCACATACATGAACTTCGGTCCGGAACGGAGGGAGGAGTCGAGCCGGTCCGTGATGAGTCCGTCCTGGTCAACCGGAACGGGGACGTACTGCGCGCCGTAGACGTTGAACGCCTGCAGGGCTCCCAGGTAAGTTGGAGCCTCGACCAGAATGCGGTCGCCGCGATTGATAAGCAGTTTGCCGATCAGGTCCAGGGCCTGCTGTGAGCCGGATGTGATCAAAACATTCGCGGCCTTGGCGAAGATGCCATACCGGGAGATGTTGCGCGCAATCATCTCGCGCAGCGGTTCATAGCCTTCGGTGGCGCTGTACTGCAGGGCCTCGGCGCCATGCTCGACGAGAACCTTATGGCAGGCATCGTCGAAACGCTTCACCGGAAACACGTCGGGCGCGGGCAGGCCGCCGCCAAACGAGATCATGCCCGGCTTCTGGGTTAACTTCAGAAGCTCGCGGATGGTGGAACTCTTGATCCCCAGCGTACGCTGGGCATAGCGGGACCTCCAAAGCGTGGACATGGGTCAGGTCCTCCTCGCCATAGCAAGGTTTCAACGTAGCAAGGTTTCAAAGTAGCAAAAGTTTCAAAGTTTCAAGGTTTCAAAGTTTCAAAGAAAAGCCCTGAGACACCCTGAAACATTGAAACTCTGAAACCTTGAAACCTGCTCCAGATCAGTCTTCGCCTACCAGTTCCGGCTCGACCGGCACGTGACCGTGCGGGCGCGTGTAGGTGTCGCTTTCTTGCGCGTCGACCACGGCGATGGCCGCCACGCTGACGATTTGTTCGACCGTCGCGGTACGCTGCAGCACGTGCACCGGCCGGCTCATGCCCATAAGAATGGGGCCGATGGTTTCGCATGGTCCGATTTTGGCCAGCAACTTGGTAGCAATGTTGGCTGAGGCCAGGTCGGGGAAGATGAGCACGTTGGCGCCGCCTTTCAGCGCACTAAACGGATACTGCTGCTCGATCACATCGGAAGAAAGGGCGTCGTCGGCGGCGATTTCGCCGTCCACGATGAGGGTGGGATCGGCGTACTTCAGCAGTTCCACCGCTTTGCGCACCTTGGTGCAGATGGGGTGGTCAACCGCCCCGAAGCTGGAGAACGACAGCATGGCCACGCGCGGACTGATGTCGAAACGGCGCGCCATGTGCGCGGTGCAGAGCGCGATCTCAACCAGGTCTTCCGCGGTGGGCTCAATGTTGACGCTGGCGTCGGCGAGGAAGAAAACCTCCCCTTTGCGCGTGATCACGACGTAGCAGCCCGAAACCCGGTGCAATCCTTCGCGCATGCGAATGATCTGCAGTGCCGGGCGGATGGTGTCGGGGAAATGCTGGGTCACGCCGGAAACCAGCGCGTCGGCATCGCCCATGCGCACCATCATCGAACCAAATACGTTGCGGTCGTGGATGAGCGTGTGCGCTTCATTCAGCGTGACGCCCTTGCGCTGACGCAGGCGGAACAGTTCCAGCGCGTAGGGTTCGCGGTGCTCCGCGGTTGTCGGGTCGACAATCTGCACGCCCTCGATATCCACCCCCAGTTCCTGGGCCCGGGAGTGAATCACGGTTGCGTCGCCCAGCAGGATGGGCTTGGCGATTTTTTCCTCGATCAGAGCGTGGCTGGCACGCAGGATCTTTTCATTCTCGCCTTCCGGAAACACCACCTGCTTGGGATTGACCTGAGCCTTGTGAATCATGGTGCGCGAGACTTCGTAGGCCTTGCCCAGCCGACGCTCCAGTTGCTCGCGGTAGGTATTGAGATCCACCGGTTCCTGCGCCACGCCGGTGCGCATGGCCGCTTCTGCCACTGCCGAGGCTTCCCACATCAGCACCCGCGGGTCGAACGGCTTGGGAATCAGGTACTCACGGCCAAACTTCATGCGCTCTACGCCGTAAGCACGGCAAACTGAATCCGGGACGTCTTCCTTGGCCAGGTTCGCCAGAGCGCGCGTGGCGGCCAGCTTCATTTCCTCATTGATGGCGGTGGCGCGCACATCGAGCGCTCCGCGGAAGATGAAGGGGAATCCGAGCACATTGTTGACCTGGTTGGGATAGTCGGAGCGGCCGGTCGCGATGATGACGTCGGGACGCGCGGCCTTGGCTTCTTCGTAAGTAATTTCGGGATCGGGATTAGCCATGGCGAACACGATCGGGTCGGCCGCCATGGAGCGCACCATATCCTGATCGATCGCCCCTTTCACCGACAGTCCCACGAAGATATCGGCGCCGACCATGGCCTGGGCCAGGGTGCGCAATTCGGTATCCTGCGCGAAGCGGTCCTTGTAAGGATTCATGCCGTCTTTTCGGCCCTTGTACACTACGCCCTTGGTGTCGCAGAGAATGATGTTCTCGCGCTTCACCCCCAGGCGCACATAGTGCTCGGCGCAGGCGATGCCGGCCGCTCCCGCTCCGTTGAAAACAACCTTCACCTTGCCTATATCCTTGCCGACGGTTTCCACAGCGTTCAGCAGCGCCGCGCCCGAGATGATTGCCGTGCCGTGCTGATCGTCGTGAAACACGGGGATTTTCATCGTCTTGCGCAGGGTTTCTTCGATGTAGAAGCAGTCCGGGGCCTTGATGTCTTCCAGGTTGATGCCGCCAAAGGTGGGCTCCAGCAACTGGCACACCTTGATGATTTCATCGGGATTGTGGCTGTTGACTTCGATGTCGAAAACATCCACGTCGGCAAAACGTTTGAACAGCACGGCCTTGCCTTCCATGACCGGCTTTCCGGCAAGGGCGCCGATGTCGCCCAGTCCCAGCACCGCGGTTCCGTTGCTCAACACCGCGACCAGATTGCCGCGGCCGGTGTACTTGAAAGCATCGTGGGGATTCTTTTCGATCTCCAGACAAGGCTCGGCTACGCCGGGCGTGTACGCCATACTCAGATCGCGCTGGGTGCGGCAGGGCTTGGTAGGTGTAATCTCAATTTTTCCCGGGCGTGCCCCATAGTGATAATCGAGAGCCTGCTGCTTGGTGACTAACATGATTTCCTCCGTCCCACGGCTTACGCCGTGGGCTGTATTCCTTCGCCGCTTCGCGGCTGATAATCGGTGGTTCGGCTCCGTCACTTGCCGGACGCGACCGAACTGTAAAATCGACTCTTCGGGGCCCAAGGACCCCCAATCTCAACTTCTCAAACTCTTACCGTGAGCACGGGACAAGGAGCCCGGCTCACGACCTCAGAGGCCACCGGCCACGGCAGATGTGACGACAACGCGGTGGCTTTCGCCTTGCGCACGCCCATAACAATCAGGTCAACCTCCCGCTCTGCCGCAGCCAGGAGGACGGCCTCCGCCGGATGCTCCCAGCGCACCAAGCACTGGGGCGTGCACCAGTCCTTCGCCGATTCTGGAATCATCTTCTCCAGGTGCTCGCACATCTGCGCTTCTACGGATGCGCGATGCTGCCAGGGCACCAACGGAACCGCTTGGAGCACGATGAATTGCGCCTGATTCTTCTCCGCCAGAGACAGCGCGTAGTGCAGAAACGGTTCGGGATTTTCCACCACGTCCACCGGGCAGAGGATGCGGTCCAGCCTCCACTCTCCGGCGTGGACCTTCGGACCCACGGTCAGCACCGGGCAGGACGCGGAGCGGTAAATTTTCTCCGCGTCGGACCCCAGCACCAGTTTGCTGACGCCCCTGCGGCCGTGCGTTCCCAAGACAACCAAGTCCACGGTATGCTCGCGAATCATCTCCGGAATTACGGTCGCGAGATCACCACGCTCGAGCAACTGCGTGCAGGGCGTATCGCGGATGGAGCTGTGGCGCGTCCACTCGTCCAATTTGTGCCGCGCATCCCCCCAGACGCGATCATCCTGAGCCGGCAGCCGATCGAAGCGAACCTCCGGGTGCGGCCCGGGCGGAATGATGTGGGTGACCAGCAGGGTTGAGCCATAGACGCTCTCCAGGGCCAAGGCGAAAGGGAGGGCGGCGTTCGACGCGGGAGAGAAATCCGTGGGGAACAGGATTCTCTTCAGGGAGATGCGCGCGACCTCGGGAATAGCGAGCATGGCTGCCTCCTCGCGGTGGAGAAGCCCGACCGCTAGAGAGAATCCATGCTTCTGTCTATACACCGTGCCCTGAGGCCTGGCTGTGATTTCGATCACCAACGGTCGTGAGCGGAGAGCCGTGGGTTTATACCCCCACTCCGGACCGCTCCCGCACGAACCGGACCAGTATTTCGGCCAGTCCGGGATGAGTCAAATCTTCGACTTCATAGGTCACGCGCAGGCTGGGCTTGTTCAGCTTGATGAGATGAGCGAGGTCGATCGGCGTCGCCACCAGCACCAGATCGCAGGGAACACGATTGATGGTCTCTTCCAGTTCGTGCCGCTGAATGGTGTTATAACCCATGGCCGGCAGCAGTCCGGTCAGATGCCGGTAATGCTCGTACGTCCCGCGGATCGAGCCCACGGCGTACGGCCGCGGGTCCACCAGTTCTTTGGCTCCGCACTGCCGCGCGGCCACTACGCCTGCGCCGTAAGGCATTTCCCCATGCGTGAGAGTTGGGCCATCCTCGACCACCAGCACGCTGCGTCCCTTCACCAGTTCAGGCGCGGAAACCGCGACGCGGCAAGCGGTCTCGACAACTTTTGCCTTGCTATTGCTGGCACGAACGTTCTTGCGCACGGTTTCGACGTCCTGTGGGGCAGCCGTATCCACTTTGTTGATCACCACCACATCGGCGCGGCGCAGATTGACTTCGCCCGGATAGTACGAGAGTTCGTGCCCGGGGCGGTGCGGGTCCACGACCACGATCTCCAGGTCCGAGGCATAGAACGAAGTGTCGTTGTTGCCCCCGTCCCAGACGATGATGTCGGCTTCTTTCTCGGCCTGGCGCAGGATTCTGCCGTAGTCCACGCCGGCGTAAACCACCGTGCCTTCGCGCAGATGCGGTTCGTATTCCTCGCGCTCTTCGATGGTGCATTGATGCTTGTCGAGATCTTCCATAACCGCGAAGCGCTGCACCGCCTGCACGGCGAGGTCGCCGTAGGGCATGGGATGACGGACCACGACCGGCTTGCGCCCTTCGCGGCGCAGTTCGGAAGTCACCATTCTTCCGATGGGGCTCTTGCCGCAGCCGGTGCGCACGGCACAGACCGAAATCACGGGCACGGACGCTTTGAGCTGGGTACGTTCCACCCCGAGCAGCCAGAAGTCGGCGCCCGCGGCCACCACGCGCGAAGCCAGATGCATCAGGTTCTGATGGGAAATGTCACTGTAGGAGAAGACAACCGCGTCTACGCCATGCTCTTCCACCAGCCGCTCAAGATCTTTCTCCTCGAAGATCGGGATGCCCGCCGGGTATTGCGGCCCGGCCAGTTCCGGCGGATAGCGCCGGTTGGCAATGCCGGGAATCTGGGTCGCCGTGAAGCCAACCACGTTGTACTCAGCGTTACCGCGAAACACCACGTTGAAATTGTGAAAATCTCTTCCTGCTGCACCAAGAATCAGGACCTTTTTCGGTTTCATGAAATGACCTTTCTCAAACTCGTTTCCTTTCGAACCAACGTTGCCGGCTGCGTCTGTCTCCCGCGCCTACCCTGCCCAGGCTCACTCCTTCGGACTTCTCCGCCACATCGGCACACAGGGATTCCACTGGTGAACGTCTTTCTGGAAGTCGCGCCCGGCCTGGGTCGCGCCGACCGAACTCAAGTCCTCCAAGGGGGACTTCAAAAGCTCGGCCACATAGTGCTCGATCTGTTCGCGGATCTGAGGATTCTTCAGCGCCGCCAGCAGATCGGGTTTTTCGATGTGGGTGAATCCACCGCACAGCGGGCACTTCACAACGTCGTCATTTATCATCGCTGCCCTCTTGTTCGGGAAATCTCGTAATCTGGCAAATCTCGCGGTTCCGGGTGGCCCTGCACCCTTCTTCTCCGTGCTCTATTAGAGGATGGGCCGGTTTTTTCAACAGTGACAAGGGTCGCTGGGGATTGTGACCGGAGTCACAGACGGGCGCCTGCACGGGTGAAACCCCAGTCAATCCTGCGTGTTAAAAGGAGGGCCAATCCGTGCCAGCCCGGTTTGTGATCTTGCGCACTGAGTTCCGTGATCGGAACCAGAACCGGGCAAAAAGCCGCCCGCGACGTTTACGTCGCTTCCCTTTCCCTGCTAACATCTTTGGTTTAGGTCGCAACCCTGAACTAAACCTGATTACGCCTTCATAACCCCACGGAGGAACCATGGCAATCAAAGTTGGTATTAACGGCTTCGGAAGAATCGGCCGCAACGTGTTGCGGGCCTCGCTGAAAGACCCGAACCTGGAGTTCGTGGCGGTCAATGACCTGACCGACCCCAAAACTCTGGCCCACCTTCTGAAGTACGACTCGATTCTCGGCAACCTGCCCAACCAGATTTCCGCCGGCGCCGACAGCATTACGGTGGACGGCAAGACCATCAAGGTTTTCAAAGAGAAAGATCCGGCAGCGCTGCCCTGGGAGTCGCTGGGGGCGCAAGTGGTGATCGAGTCGACCGGCAAGTTTACCGACGCCAATGAAGCCAAGAAGCATCTGCGCGGGCAGGTGAAGAAAGTGCTCATCTCGGCGCCGGCGAAGAACGAGGACCTGACGATCGTGCTGGGCGTGAACGAAAGCAAATACGATCCCGCCAAGCACCACATCATTTCCAATGCCTCGTGCACGACGAACTGCCTGGCACCCGTGGCCAAGGTGATTCACGACGAATTCAAGATCGTCAGCGGGACCATGACGACGATTCACTCCTACACCAACGACCAGGTGATTCTGGACTTTCCGCACCGGGATCTGCGCCGCGCCCGCGCTGCCGCACTGTCGATGATTCCGACCACGACCGGCGCGGCCAAGGCGTTGAAGCTGGTGATTCCCGATCTGGCCGGCAAGCTCGACGGATTCTCCATGCGCGTGCCCACCCCGAACGTTTCCGTCGTTGACCTGGTGGTGTGGGTGGAGAAGAAGACGACGAAGGAAGAAGTCAATGCCGCGTTTAAGAAAGCGTCCCAGTCCGGGCCGCTGAAAGGCTATCTGGGCTACGAAGAGAATGAACTGGTGTCGGTCGATTTCCGCGGCGACGCCCGCTCTTCGATTGTGGATGCGCCCTGCACCATGGTGGTCGGCGGCAACTGCATCAAGGTGATCTCCTGGTATGACAACGAGTGGGGATACTCCTGCCGCCTGCGCGACCTGATCGATTACATCGCCAAGAAGGGTCTGTAAAGAAAACTGTATGTGGCGCGGGCACTCTTGCCCGCGCTGCTGACAGCATCCAGACGGACTGCGCGGGCGAGAGCGCCCGCGCCACACAAGCCTTCATAAAAGGACGACCAGCCATGCCTAAGCTTTCGATTCGTGATCTTCCGCTCAGTGGCAATCGTATTTTCATGCGCGTGGACTTCAACGTGCCGCTCGAAGACGGGCGCGTCATGGACGACACCCGCATCCGCGAGACTCTGCCCACCATCGAATACGCGCTGCGGCACGGTGCGCGCCTGATCCTGGCCTCGCACCTGGGCCGGCCCAAGGGCAAACCGAATCCCAAGATGAGCCTGAAGCCAGTGGCGGAGCGGCTGCGCATGCTGCTCGACAAAGAACTGGCCCGCGGCGAAAACGTCGGTTTCTGCCCGGAGTGTGTGGGCCCCGAAGCCGAAGAAGTCGCCAACCAACTGGAAAAAGGCCAGACGCTGCTCCTCGAAAACCTGCGCTTCCATGCCGAAGAGGAGGCCAACGACGAGAAATTCGCCCGCCAGCTGGCGAATCTCTGCGACTACTACGTCAATGACGCCTTCGGCTCGGCGCATCGTGCCCACGCCTCGACCGAGGGCATTACGCATTTCGTGAAGTTGTCGGCTGCCGGACTGTTGATGGAAAAAGAACTTAAATACCTGGGCAAGGCGCTGGAAAACCCGGAGCAGCCGTTTGTGGCCATTCTGGGCGGCGCCAAGGTGAGCGACAAGATCGGCGTGATCGAGAACCTGATGAAAAAGGTGAACTCGCTGATCATTGGTGGAGGCATGGCCTATACCTTCCTGAAGGCGCAGGGCCAGGAAATCGGCAAGTCGCTGCTGGAAGCGGACAAGATCGAACTCGCCAGGCAGTTGCTCGCCGAAGCGAAAAAACGGAATCTGAAGTTCCTGCTGCCGGTCGATCACGTTGTCGCCACCAAGCCGGAAGCCAACGCCGTGATTCAGCAGATCGGCGAGGGCCAGCCCATCCCGGCCGACAAGATGGCGCTCGATATCGGGCCCAAGACCATCGAACTTTTCTGCGAGGAAATTTCCCGCGCCCGCACCATTGTCTGGAACGGGCCGATGGGCGTGTTCGAAGTGCCCGGATTCTCCAAGGGAACGTTCAAGGTCGCGCACGCGGTGGCCGACAATGCCGGGGCAACTTCCATTGTGGGCGGAGGCGATTCGGTAGCCGCGGTGAAGGCGGCGAATGTGGCCGACAAGATCACCCACATCTCCACCGGAGGCGGCGCATCGCTGGAATTTCTGGAAGGAAAGAAGCTGCCGGGAGTCGAGGCGCTGACCGACAAGAAGTGACGCGACACAGTGTCGGTTTCTTTTCTGTCGCGCCGAACGCTTTTGGATTGCCATCCTGAGCGAAGCGAAGGACCTCTGCAGTCCCAAACGAGTTGCATAGGTCCCTTCGACAGGCTCAGGGCAGGCTCTTCGCGGCAAAGAACGCCGCTCAGGATGACAGAGCGATGGATGTGGATATTCTGACAACCACCGTGCCAACCTTTACCATGCGTCTTCAGTTCGACCACGGAAAAGCGATCGAGATCAGTGGACCGGCCGACATCACCGACGAAACTACCGACGCAATCGTGAATGCCGCGAACTCGTCGCTTCTAGGCGGAGGTGGTGTGGATGGCGCGATTCATCGCGCCGGGGGCCCGGCCATCCTCGCCGAATGCCGCGAGATTGTCAGCAAGATCGGAAGGCTGCCCGCGGGAAAGGCGGTCATCACCACCGGCGGGCGCATGGCGGCGAAACACGTCATTCACACGGTGGGTCCGATTTATCACGGCGGCAACCACGGCGAGGCCGAGACACTGGCTAGCTGCCACCGCGAGTCCATTCGCCTGGCCGACGAGCATTCGCTCCGCTCCTTGGCCTTCCCTGCGATTTCGACCGGCGCCTACGGATATCCCGTGAGCGAAGCCGCCCCGATCGCGATTTCCTCCGCCGCCGAGGCGCTCGGTTCGGCCAAGCATGTGTCGAAGTGCCGGTTTGTCCTTTTTGACGTTGCCACGCTGCGAGCCTATGAGCGCGCGGCCGAGAAATTGAGCACCGCTACTTCCCTATTCAAGATGGAAAAGGCAAATTCATGAGAATCAAACTGATGGCCGCCAACTGGAAGATGTACAAGACTCCCGACCAGACTCGCGACTTTTTCCGCGATTTCCTGCCGCTCGTTTCTGGACACACCCGCGACGAAATCGTGGTCTGCCCGCCGTTTCTCGATCTGTCCGCGGCGCTCGAGGCGGCCCAGGGATCGAAGGTCGCCATCGGCGCACAGAATGTTCACTGGAAGGAGGAAGGCGCGTTCACGGGTGAGACCTCGACGATTATGCTGCTCGCCTATGGCGTGACCCATGTGATCATCGGCCATTCCGAGCGTCGGCAATACTTTGGCGAGACCGACGACACGGTGAACCTGCGCCTGAAAACCGCGCTGGAAGCCGGGCTCACGCCGATCTGCTGCGTCGGCGAGGTGCTCGAAGAACGCGAAGCCGGGTCCACCGACGACGTGCTGCGCCGCCAGTGCACCCGGGCGTTCCATGCCATTTCCGCCAAGAAGGCGGCCAGGCTGGTGATCGCCTACGAGCCGGTGTGGGCGATCGGCACGGGCAAGACGGCGACGCCGGAAATTGCCGCCGAAGCGCATGCCGTCATTCGCAACGAGGCCGGTAGAGCGTTCGGTGAGGATTTCGCCGAGAAGTTGCGCATTCTCTATGGGGGATCCGTGAAGCCGGATAACTCTTCCGCATTGATGGCGCAGGAGGAGATCGACGGCGCGCTGGTGGGCGGAGCCTCGCTCGATCCCAAGTCGTTTGCGGCGATTGTGAAGTATTAGGAACTTAAGAACACAATTTCTGGGTGCCCCATGTCTCGCTGCTTTTGCGAGACGTGGGGATTTTGTCTTTTCAGTGAATTGTCCATCGCGCATATCCCAGGTCTCGCAAAGACCGCGAGACCTGGGGCACCCCACCTGTGGCGGGAGTACAATGCTCTCAGCAGACAACGCTGCATAAGCAGGCCCCTCAAATTCCGTCCCGTCGCCTTCCGTTTGACCCAGCGAGGAGGTTCTATGCCGCTGACCAAGCTTCGTGAGTTTCTCGATTCGCACAACGTCAAATACTTGGTGGTTTCTCATTCCGTCGCCTACACCGCTCAGGGTATTGCCGCCCTGGTGCACCTTTCGGGCAAGAAACTGGCCAAGACGGTCATGGTAAGAATTGACGGCAAATTAGCCATGGCAGTGGTGCCGGCGTCGTTCCACGTCGATCTTGATCTGCTCCGGACCGCGGCCGGCGCGCAGACGGTGGAGATTGCCACCGAGAAGGAATTTAGAAACGCTTTTCCTGACTGCGAAACCGGCGCCATGCCGCCGTTCGGCAATCTCTACGGCATGGCCGTGTACGCCGATGCGAGCCTCGGCGAAAACGAGGAGATTACTTTCAACGCGGGCACACATCGCGAACTGGTTCGCATGGCCTGGGCTGATGTGGTGAGGCTGGTGAATCCGAAAGTCGTGAACCTGACCCATCGGTCCCTTGCGGCAGCGTGAATGGCTCTTCGTGGCTGAAGCAGAGTTGCGGGGATTTGGTGTGTCTACTTCCGTCCGATGGCCATGATGTGTGAGCTCGCCCCCAAGACGGAAGGCTCTTTCTCCACTTTACGCACAACCGCGAGCAGGCGCTCGCGCTGTGCCGGATCATTCCACAGGCGGTCGAAGTCGCGCGCGATCCAACCGGGGCCTTCAATGGCGGCCAGTTCCACGATTTGAAATCCAGCGGCCAGAAACTCCCGCGACAATTCGCCGGGACGATGCAGGTAGGCGTCCGTGAAGTAAAGCGGATTGCCGGTGGGATTGCGGTGCTGCCCGTCTTCCAGATCGCGCGCCACGACGGGCGCGAAGGCGGGATCGTCAAAAAATCCATGCGACAGCGAATCGAGTAACGAGGCGAAGCGGCTGATCGCTGCGCCCCAGGCGAAGCCTTCCGGACGCAGCACGCGGCGGGCCTCGCGCAGACACGCCAGCCGGTCTTCTTTTTCCACTAAGTGATAAAGCGGGCCGAGGAGCAACACCGCGTCGGCGCTGGCATCGCCGCGGGGCAGATGACGCGCGTCGCCGACTTCGGCCGAAGCCAGCGGATGTTCCGGCTGTTGGTTGGACGCGGCGCGCGCTTGCTCCACATGCTTGGGCACCGGATCAATCAGGTGCACCTGATATCCGCGCGTGGCCAGCCAGCAGGCATAGGCTCCGGCACCCCCGCCGGCATCCACGATCGTGGCCGGGGGTGGCGGCAGGTGGCGCAAAATCAGCTCCTCGGTGCGCGCCTGCTCCAGTTGAAACCATCCGGTGCGCAGGCGCGAGGCTTCGTCGGCAGCGGTGTAGAAGCCAAGAATTTCGCGGGTGGAATTTTCGTTGCTCATGCGACAGGCTCCGCTTCCGCCAGAGAGACGAATCCGGGCACCAGTGGTTCCCAGCCCATCACCTCCCAATTTACACGACGGCCAAGGGGGCTTGATCAACTACATGCCGTGGGGCTCTGGGCGGGTCAGTCTCTGTGAGCGTGGCGACCGCGCGAGGCAGAATCTCGAGGAAGCGGTCGATTTCAGCCTGCGTGTTGAAGCGGCCCAAACTGAGGCGCAGCAGGCCGCGAGCGCGCTCGGCATCGTATCCCATGGCGAGCAATACAGCGGAGGGTTCACCGGAATGATGGGCGCTGCAGGCGCTGCCGGCGGAAACCGCGACGCCGACACGGTCAAGCGCGGCGAGAAGCTTGCCCAATTCCCTTTCCCGGCCGCGGAACCCGAAACTCAAGTGGCCGGGCAGGCGCTGGACAGGATGTCCGAACAAATACGAATCAGGAAACCGCTGGCTGAGATCGCGGGCAATGCGCTCGCGGAATTGCGCCAGGCGGGCAGCCTCGGCGGCTAACTCTTCCTGAGCGATTGCCGCCGCCGCGCCGAAGCCGACGATTGCGGCGACGTTTTCCGTGGCAGAACGCAAGCCGCGCTCCTGGCCGCCTCCGAAGACGATGGGAGAAAGCGCCACGCCTTTGCGCACGTAGAGGGCCCCCACTCCCTTGGGGCCATGCAGTTTGTGCGCCGACAGAGAGAGCAGATCCACGCGCAGGCGATTCACGTCGAGCGGAATCTTGCCTCCAGCCTGCACTGCATCGGTGTGAAATAAAACGCCGTGCAATTTCGTGAGATGCGCCAGTTCCTCGATGGGCTGAATCGTTCCCACCACGTTGTTGGCGGCCATGACGGAGACGATGGTCACGTCTGACTGCAGCGCGCGCAGCAGGCTCGCGGTGCTGACGAGTCCCTCGGGGTCGACGGGAAGATGAGTGATCTTTGTTCCCGTGGTGGCGAGAAACCGGCAGGTTTCGAGGATGGCGGCATGTTCGATGGCACTGGTCACGACATGGCCCGGCTTGCCGCTGGCGCGCACCGCGCCGATGAGCGCCAGGTTGTCGGCCTCGGTGCCGCTGCCGGTGAAAATGATTTCTTCCGGCGCGGCACCAATCAGAGACGCGACTTGCGCGCGCGCCGTCTGGATCGCCTCGCGGGCCAGGCGGCCCTCCTGATGCAGGCTCGAAGGATTGCCGAAGGCTCCGCTCAGAAATGGCCCCATTGCCGCGAGCACCCGTGGATCGAGCGGCGTAGTGGCGGAATGATCAAAGTAAATTCGCGAATGCATGATGTTTCTCCCGCTGGCTCCGCTGGGCTTATTTAAGCAGCTTATTTAAGCAACCCAGGCGCGCCTAAAAACACGAATGCCTCATCCGGGATTGAGGGGATGAGGCAAATGCTCACCGGAATCTCATGTCCCCCGCAAACCGGGCGGGAATTGGCACCAGGCGATCAGGCTTTCCTGATCCGGTTGTCGTGGCTTCTACGGGCCCGTTACCCTCAGCCACTCTGCATGAGATACGGCTTTCGTCAGGCACGAATGCCCGACTAATTGAACTTAGGCGACCGGTTAAGGGATGTCAAGGAGAATGTGGGCCGGTGGTGGAGTTTGCGAGCAAGATTCGTATCAGGGGATGCCTTCAGGCATGCCGCACCAGCCTAACTTTCTATCTTCCTGATGTACAGCCTAAGCCCAACTAACACTATCCCGATCGCGATGAGGGACATACCTAACCCGACACGGCGGTGGTTGCGCTCAACCATGGCTTCCCTTCCAGCTTTCAGGTTCGCGGCAGTGATTTTCAGACCGGCTTGAATGTCCTGATCGATCAAGTCCGTCCGGAAACTATGGACCGTGACTCGAGCCTTGGTCAGCGAATCCCGCGCCTGATCCTGTCCCAGCCGGGGCTCGCTCACCTCCATGCCAGAAGACTCGGCGACACCGAGAACCTGGTCCGCGCTCTTGATGGCCTCTTCCAATTGAGTCAGGCTACTCAGTAATCCTGCCCTTGCTTGATCACAGACGTCCCCTGGAGTATGACACCGCATGCAGAGGGCGTCAGGACCCGTGCCCAGCCTCGCGTCATCGGGATGTCTGATGCCATGATTGCTGTGGCACACGACGCATCCCGGAAGAGAAGCCGCTTCAAAGGCCTTTTTGTGCGAACTTCTTTCGTACATCTGGGCTTGGAACGTGTGACAGTTCGAGCACACATTCTGAACCTTGTCGACTCCGGGCGGCGCTGCGCCATGGTTTCCATGACAGGTTGAACAGGTTGGCGCGCTCAGATCGCCTCGTACAGCCAGCGCTTCGTGGTGCACGCTCATGCTGTACTTCGCGAACTGATCCGTGGGAATGGAATATCCCTTCATGTATGCCGCGTCAGAATGGCAGTGAGCGCAGGTGTTCGCCACGTTGACCGGGTTCACCGTGGAGCGGGAATCTCTGGGCGCCCTTATATCGTGGACACTATGACAGTCGGTGCACACTGCGACCTTCATGTCTCCAGCCGCAAAGCGCTTGCCGTGCACACTGGTGCGGTATTGGCCCAACTGGTCGGTGCGCAAGCTGGGGTTGAACTGGCGAATATAGGCCGGATCCGAATGGCAAGTTCCGCACAACTGCGGGATCTGCCGGCGATCAATCTTGCCCTTCCACCCAGCCCTCCGGCTCATGGCTTTATCTGGATCGTCGCTGGTGGGGTCGCCCCCGTGGCAGCTGGTGCATGTCAGACCCTCTTGGGCGTGTATGTCCTGACTGAATTTCTCCTGGCTCACTCCTAGGGGATCAGGCAAAGCGGCATGACAATCCACGCATGAGTTCGTAGTTTGCCCAAATCCCAGGCACGCTGCCAGCACGACGAAGCCGGCCAGCCCGAGGTTGCGGGCGGCGCGAAAGGGTCGGAGCTTATTTCGCAAGATGGCCATAAACACTCATCCCTGCCACGTACGCAAGAGCAAGAACTGAAAGGCCTGTGATCCACCCTTTCATGCGTGAGGGCTGGTCGCTCTCAAAAAACGGCAGCAGAACCCACAACCAACCGACCAGGCCGAAAGCAAGCACACCCAGCACCTCTCCGTCGATGAACCAGACTCTGGACGGGATGAGCTTGAGCGTCTGGAACATGAAGAGGAAGTACCACTCGGGCTTGATTCCCGCTGGGGCGGAGACAAAAGGATCGGCCTTGACGCCAAGGTTCCACGGGAAGACTGCCGCCAGCGCGCCCAGCACTCCCAACGCCACGTACCAGGCCATCATTTCCCGCAGCAGGAAGTTGGGAAAGAATCTCATTTCCCGCTTTGCCGACGGATTCGCGGTCCACTGTACTTCTAGTTTCGGTGGAACGCTGATGCCGAGGCGTTGAACCAGCAACAGGTGCAGCAGGAGCAGCACGGTTGCCAATCCTGGCAGAACGGCGACATGGAATCCGAAGAACCTGGTCAGCGTGGCTCCGGTCACTTCTTCACCGCCGCGGAGAAAAATCATCATCGGCTTGCCGAGAATCGGGACCTGTCCAGTAATCTCGGTGCCGACCTTGGTGGCAAAGAAAGCCAGGGTGTTCCAGGGCAGCAAGTAGCCGCTGAAACCAAACCCCATGACCAGGAACAGCAAGATCACTCCGCTGACCCATGTAAGCTCGCGCGGTTTGCGGTACGCCTTCAGGAGCAACACGCTGAACATGTGGGCAAAGGCGGTAAAGATCATCAAGTTGGCAGACCAGGAGTGGATGGACCGAATCAACCAGCCAAAGCGTACGCGGGTCATGATGTACTGCACGCTCTCGAAAGCTTCGTTGGCTCCGGGCCGGTAGTAGAGAAGCAGCAGGATCCCAGTCACCACCTGAATCCCAAAAAGAAAGAGGGTGATGCCTCCGAGGAAATACCAGTAGGACAGGCGATGGCTGGGGACGGTCTTGTGGCGGAGCGGAGCCATGAGGCCGTCCCAATCAAAGCGCTCATCAAGCCAGTGGCGGATGGTAGAGAACAAGGTCACGCCTCCCGCTTCCGGCTGACCACAATCTCATCGCCGCGCAAGTGGACATCAAACACGTCGAGCGGCCTTGGCGGAGGACCGGAGACGTTGCGGCCGTTGAGATCGTAGATTCCATTGTGGCAGGCACACCAGACCTCGCGCAGATCGTTGCGATACTGCACCGTGCAGCCGAGGTGGCAGACTTCGCGCAGATCGTTGCGATACTGCACCGTGCAGCCGAGGTGAGTGCAAGTCGCGGAGAGAGCGCGATACGTGCCGTCGCCATTCATGATCAACAAGCCAGGTCGGCTGCCAAAACGGAAGATCTTTCCGCTGTTCGGTTTCAACTCCGAGAGCTTGGCGGCGACGACCTCGTCTCCGCCCAGATCTGCCACCGCTGGAGGAACAAGATAGCGCAGCACGGGATAGATGAAGGAAGCAAAAGAGGCAAGCAGGCCGCTGCCGAGGAAGACTCCAATCACCCGGCGGCGCATGAGTTCGGGTTGGGAAAGCTGGCGACGGTTCATTTCACCGCGCTCCTTTGCGCAGGAACCACTGGGGATCGGATCGTCGATCCCACGGCCGCCTCCCCAGTCAAGCAGAACGCACCTCCACGGTACGCTGCATCTCGCGCAGCCACATCGTCTGAAAAAGTTGCAGGCGATGCCCAATGACGACTGCCAGATTCAGTGTGATTTTGCAGCCGGCCGCCGGATTGGCGGCAAAATAGTGGAGCAGCGCCTCCCGCGGCAAAGCGATCACTTCCGCCTCAAACAGCGCCGCGGCGGCGGTGAGGGTGAACCGGTACGGCGGGATCAAGGCCGACCAGCCCACGGTCTGACCGGGAGACCTTTCTTCCACGAAAACATCCTCCTCCCGGCCCCGGACCTGCATCGGCAGGGTCAGCTTGATTCGGCCGCGTTCGGTGAGGAACAGACGATCCGCTGGATCTCCCAGCCGGAACAGGGAGACTCCGCTGGGAATGATCAGCCGGGTGCCGAGTTTTAGAATCTGCTCGATCTCGGCCGACGAGAGACCATTCAGCAGTTCATGCGTCATGAGCGTCTCTCTCAGTTCACGAGCGGCGAAGTCGTCTTGCTGTGCAACAGCGCTTGCGAGGGAAATGCCAGGAAAGACTCCGCGGCAGCCTGCTCCAGGCGGACGTGGTTTTCAATCTGCAGCAACAGGACCTCTATAGGCACCTGCACGGACGGGACAACGGTCGGTACAGGCGCACGGTCCGAGAAGAAGCGAGCCGGGGCGACCGCTTTGACCAACGGAAGCTGGGGCGGCGGCGCAGTTGAATTCCATGGCTCCGAGCGCATCGCCGCTCCAAACGCGAGAGCCACGAACGCTACCGCGGATACCCCAACGCACAAGCCCATCAAGAGCATATCCATGGCGGAAACCCTCCTTCAGCAATCTATTCCGCACGTGGTGTGCCAGCGTTGGCAGAGGCCTAACCCCTTTCCTTTCAGACGGGGTCGGCAAGTCCGAAGCACCGGGCTGCCAGAATGTCATGTCGAGCCTGACTATTCGTCAGTCGTTGACGACTGCCCGCACCTGTGCCATCATCCCGCCATCTCTTTGCTATCCCCATGAAGTTGCGATTTGCCAGCATGACCGTAGGTCTCGCGCTGGGTGTAACCGCGGCGGTGGTGGTGGCTTGCACGGTCGCTGCCTACGTCTATTCGGTCTATCACTTTAAGACCGTTCTCGATACCGTGCACAGCAGTGCGCTCGCCGAAGGCGAATTGATCCGCACCGCGCTTGAGCACCAGATGATGGGGAATGACCGCACCTTGATCGCGCAAATGATCGAGAGCTTCGGCAAACAGGCGCGCGTCGAACAACTCGTGGTGCTGGACCGCAACGGCGTGCAACGCTACTCGAGCAAGCCAGTAAGTGCGGGGAATGATTTCCGGATCGACTCTCCTACTTGCCAGGCCTGCCATCGCGATCCGCCGGAACGCCGGGGACAAAGTCGCGTGATCGAGACGCGAGGTGGAACAATTCTGAGAACCGTCGTGCCGATTCGTAACCGCGACGACTGCCACCGGTGCCACGACGCCGGCCAAAAGATCAATGGCATCCTGATTCTGGACTACAACGCGGGAGAGGTCCGCGCAGCGATGACGCGTGATTTGCGCTGGATGGTAGCCGGCACCGGCGTCTTGACTTTCGTCATCGTGGGGGCTATCGCCCTGGTGATCCGGGTGTCGGTCCTGCGACGCTTGCAGCGTTTTGAGACCACGGCGCGCTTGATTTCCCAGGGCGATCTCGAACGGCGTGTGCCAGCGGAGGGCTCGGATACGCTGGCGTGGCTGGCTAAGGAGTTCAATGCCATGGCCGACTCGGTTTCAGGCCTGGTCGGGGAAGTC
>OMOD01000187.1 GCA_900290255.1 Candidatus Sulfotelmatobacter kueseliae | reverse complement strand
GCGGGAAGGATGGGGCACCCGCTCTGATTTTTGGATTTCCGATTGTCGATTGTCGATTGAAAAAGTAGAAATCCCCACCCTGTCGCAAAGAGCGCGACAAGGGTGGGGCAGCCGGCGTTAGTGTTTAGTCTTTGCTCGGCTTCTTCGGAGTCAGATCACAGGCCTGGCGGACGCGATCGAGATTCAGGCCGGCGGGCGAGAATTCGGCGATCTGGCGGCCGCTGGGAGTGGGCAGGGCGATGTTCAATATCTGCGCGCCCATCATGCCGCGCGCGGTGCCCTTGTCCATCGAAAGGATGCGGCCGCGCCAGTTCCAGCCGTGGAAATTGTGGACGTCATCGCTGCGAACCTCAACTTCAAGCTGGGGTTGTCCCCAAAATCCGGGACGGTTGGGACGAATTTTGACTCCCGGATTAAACTCAGCCGTCTTAAACTTGCCGTCTTCGCAGACCAGGTCGACGCGCGGCTTGTAGTCGGGATCCTCGCGGAAGTAGTTGTTGGAGACAAGTTCGAAGCGGACTCTCTTGGCCCCAGTCATTTTGTCTTCCGAGTGGAACTCCATCCATTTGCCGCCGGCGCTGACGCCGTCCTGTTCGCCCTGGTAGGGGCTCATGGCACCACTCTGAGCGAGCGCCGAACCCGCGGCGGCGAGAATCAGGATGAGGCTGGCGAAAAAGGCCGTGGCGGCGGATGCCCGGCGGTTTGGTGTACACAAGAATTGCAGTCTCTTCACAGAGTCCTCCACACAATCATCGTACATATATATTGAACCCGAAAAGGCGGGAAAAAGTTGCATGAAAAGGTGCCGACGTGTCTCGGTTCGAAATTGGCCCATATCCGTGGCGTCATCCCGAAGCCCGGCGCTTTTCAGCCGGGCGAGAGAGCTCGCGTGGGACCATGTTTTCGTTGCGCGCGAGATCCTTCGCTCCGCCTGAAAAACGGCTGCACTCAGGATGACGCCGTCGGGGGTCAGCGGGTGTCGACGCGCAGGTCGAGGTAGATCTGGGAGCGGTCGTCGAATTGGCTGAGGGACTTGGTGTCGCTCTTGCGGCCCTTGTACTGGGCGTAGACCTCGTAGTCGACAGCGGTGGACAGGGCGGGAAAACGGTAGGTGCCGTCGTCGCCCACGATGTAGGTCTTAATGGCGCGGGTGCGGCTGTTGGTTAGATAGACGACGGCATCGGGAACAGGGTTGTCCCGTTGGTCGAGCACCTTGCCAAACAGCAGACGCCCGGTGGATTTGTCTTTCTTGTCGGGCGAGGCGCCGGCAGCAGAAGTAAGAATGAGCAGGATTGCGCAGGCCACAGCGAAAGCGGCCGTTATCAGTCGTCCGTGGTTCATGATCGTCACCATTGTCTCACGGGTGGGATGGACGACAGGTTAGCGAGTTAAATGCAGCCCGATGTCTTCACGCTCCTCGTTGTAAACGTGGACGGTGACATCCTGGGCGAGGTGGGCCGGCGTGCCGTCAGTGAATTTGACGCCTTTGAGGTCGGCCGAGATGATGTAGTCGGCTTCACCCGCAGGAACGCGCTGGGCAAACTCGCCGCGGTGGTCGGAGTAAAGTTCCCAGCGGACCTTCCTGGGCTTATCGGTGGACCGCCGGATCTTCACCCGGATGCCATACACGGGACGATCATCCGGGCCCCAGACCGTGCCGAAGATAAGGGCGTAGGGCTGTCCGGGTTTGACTTGCTGGGCGGTGGAGCGCGGGAGCGGGCTCAGGCCGAGAAAAAAAATCAGGATCCACAGAGGCCCCGAGCGGAACCACCGTGCCAAAGGCAGGCCCTGGTGGAGTCTAGGAGTTGTCACCGTCTTCGTTTTCCTCTTCCACTTCCTCTTCTTCCTCTACGTAGCCCGCTTCCACGGCTTTCAATTCGAGCGGACTGGTGGTGATCACTTCGAAGTCGGTGCCGCACTCGGGGCAGGAGATGACTTCGCCCTCGTCGACGTCTTCCTCTTCGATGTCCAAATCAGTATCGCATTCGGGACACAGCACCATAATCCCTCCGTTGCCCATTAGAGCCTCCTGATAATATTTAGATTCTCCCCCAGCGGTTGGTCAAGTGGGTCGGTAGGAAATCGCATTTCCGGGCGGAATGGGCCGGAACGGGATGGGCGAGGTAGTGCTCGGTTTGGATTTTGACCATCTTCACCATCCTCGACGGCGTCATCCCGAGCGCAGCCGCTTTTCAGGCGGAGCGAGGGATCTCCTGACAAACGAACGTTTCGCGGGAGATCCCTCGGCCCGCTGGTGAAAGCGCGGGCCTTCGGGATGACACCGTCGCGGAGGTGAAAATGGTCAAAACCCAAGCTGAACCGCTGCCCGCGAAGGCCGAGCGGCCGGGCTTCGATGTCGCAACCTGATAAGATAGCCAGAACGGCGTTCGGGGAAGGCAGTTGCGCATTCCTCGCTGAGTAAACTCCATGTATCGCGGACGCACCATGACGTTGAGCTTGCCTCCCTTCACCAAGGCGGTGAAGTGGCTGGTGATCGTCAACGCGGGCGTGCTCCTGCTGAAGGCGCTGCTGGACTGGCTGACCCCGGTCTTTGCTGACTATGCCTCGTACGAACTGGCGCTGGTGCCGGAACTGGTGGTACGAGGCCACTTGTGGCAGTTGTTCACCTATTCCTTCCTGCACGCCGGAATTTCCCACCTCTTCTTCAACATGCTCTGGCTGTGGTGGTTCGGGGCTCAGTTGGAGATGGATTGGGGCGCCAAGAAGTTCATGGAGTTCTATTCTTTCTGCGTGGTGGGGGCGGCGCTGGTGACCGTAGCCGTCTCGTACACGGGCGTGGCAGGGGTGCGGACTTCCAGCCAAACAGTGGGGGCCTCGGGCGGGATCTTCGGAATCCTGATGGCGTTTGCCATGCTTTACGGGGAGCAGGAGATCTGGCTGTTTCCGATACCGTTCTCGGTAAAGGCCAAGTATTTCGTCGCCGGCGTTGGCTTCTTCACGCTGATCGGAGCGATTATGGCGGCCGGGCCGCGGCGTGGAGATTCGGTAGCGTATGTGGCTCACCTCGGGGGCCTGTTGTTCGGGTTTCTGTACGTGAAGTTTCTGCCGCGGCGGGGGTTGGGCCGCTCGGCTTCGGAGCAGTATTTCAGCATGCGCAACGCGTTTTACCGCTGGAAGCGGCGGCGGGCGGCGAAAAAATTCGAAGTCTACATGCGCCAGCACGATCAGGAAGTGCATTTCGACGAGCATGGGAATTACATTCCTCCGGAGGATGACTCGCGCAAAGGGAATGGCGGGTCGAAATCGGGGTGGGTCAACTGAGAAATCCGGCCACGGATTTTCACGGATCACGCGGATAGAACACAGGATTGGCGATTTTCGATTGTCGATTTCAGACTGCAGAATGAAAGGCGGCTCGGCGACCGATTTCCACGTAGGTTTTCAATCTGAAATCTCAAAATCTGAAATCGCATTCCTCGCGCTACTTCCCGCCTGCAAACGTCTGAAATTCTCTGAGCACCAGGCCGGCTAACGCTTCGTCTTTGGCTTTCCCTTTGAATCCCAGATCGTGACCGGCGCCTTCGATGGCGAGCAGCTTGGTGCGGGCGGGAATCATCTTGAGCGCCTGCTCGATTTCGGCGATGGAGCCGAAGGGATCGCGGGTGCCGTGAACGAAGAGCGCGGGGGTGCGCAGATCGGGGAGATGCTGGGTGCGCTGCTGCTCGGGGCGGAGCGGCGGATGCAGAGGATAAGAGAGCAAGAGCAGGGCAGCGACGAGATTGGGGTCTTTTTCTGAAAGCTCGGCGCAGAGGATGCTGGACTGGCGTCCGCCGTAGGAATGGCCGGCGAGGAAGATCTTGCCTCCCCACCCAACGAGAACCGCGTTGGATGGGGCAACCTCGTCCTTATGAGAGTCCCCACCCTGTCGCAAAGAGCGCGACACGGGTGGGGCAACCTCGTTTGTGAGAGAGTCAACACCCCCACCCTGTCGCAAAGAGCGCGACACGGGTGGGGCAACCTCGTTTGTGAGAGAGTCAACACCCCCACCCTGTCCCACCAAAGAACGGCGGGACAAGGATGGGGCAACCAGATTTTTCTTGAGCGCTTCGATGGCGGTCTTCAGTCCGGCGCGGTCGCGGGCGGCGTCGCCGGGACCGGGAGGGCCGAAGGATCGCGCCTGGCGATAGGGCAGATCGCAGCGCAGGACGGTGAATCCGGCGGCGCAGAAGGCGTCGGCCAGTGCGCGGAGCAGCGGAGCCTGCGCGTTCGAACCGGCGCCGTGGGTCAGAACGAGGGCATTGCCGTTGGGAGTGTCGGGAAGGTGCAGGAATCCGCTGACTTTGGGATCGGCGGTATTGTCGGCGAATGCGCGAATGGAAGCGGTCATGTCGGAAGGATTAGTTTAAATCCCCACTTCTCGCAAAAGACGCGAGAAATGGGGCACCCGGCGTAGTTCCCACCCTTCGAAAACCGCGAACGGTGGGGCATCCCGCTGGCGAAGTCAAAATCTCCACCCTGTCGCAAAGAGCGCGACAAGGGTGGGGCAACCGGCGGACTTGAAGTGAATTTTCGATTGACGATTTTCGATTGACGATTGAAAACCCCTCGGCCCCGTTCCCACTTCTCGCAAAAGACGCGAGAAATGGGGCACCCGGCGTAGTTCCCACCCTTCGAAAACCGCGAACGGTGGGGCAGTCCGCTGGCGAAGTCAAAATCCCCACCCTGTCGCAAAGAGCGCGACAAGGATGGGGCACCCGGCGGACTTGAAGTGAATTTTCGATTGACGATTTTCGATTGACGATTGAAAACCCCTCGGCCCCGTTCCCACTTCTCGCAAAAGACGCGAGAAATGGGGCACCCGGCTGGCGAGCTTCGCTCGACCGGGCGGACGAGGGCGTCCGCCCCTCCACAACCCGAGGGCGGCTGTCCCCACATGCGTAGTGCCTATCCTTCGAAAACCGCCCTTCGGCTTCGCGCAGGGCAGGCTCCGGGTGGGGCAGTCCGCTGGCGAAGTCAAAATCCCCACCCTGTCGCAAAGAGCGCGACAAGGATGGGGCACCCGGCTACTTTAGCTTGTCGGTGGGAACTTCGGTGAGCGTTTCGAAGACTTTCACGATCTGAATTTCGTTGCCCAAGCGGGCCCAGCAGCGGAGCATGTCGGGATCTTCCTGGGCGGCGCGGCGGGTTTCTTCCGACTTCCAATAACGCAGGAAGACATAGTTGCCTTCACGGCCGCGGTAGAGGAGATCGCGGCCGTATCCCTTGGCGTTCACGATGGAAGTGAGCTCGCGGATGGTGGCGAGCGAAGCAGCCTCCATTTCCGGGATGGGCGTCCAGACGGCGACCGAGAGTATCTCTTGAGCCATACCGGGGAAATTATAACTGCGGCGGCGAAAATCGTAACCGTAAAGTTCGCCGCCGGGGCGGACTGCGCTGTCGAGCTTCGCTCGACCGGGCGGACGAAGGCGTTCGCCCCTACACAACCCGTGCGCTGTCGAGCTTCGCTCGACCGGGCGGACGAGGGCGGCTGTCCCTACATGCGTGGTGCCCACCCTTCGAAAAACGCGAACGGTGGGGCAGTCCGCTGGCGAAGTCAAAATCCCCACCCTGTCGCAAAGAGCGCGACAAGGGTGGGGCAACCTGCGTCCGCCCCTACACAAACCGCCTAGCGAACTTTTTTGGGGCGAGCCATGCGGCGGGCTTCTTCGGCGGTCACCACGTGCAGGCGCATGAGGTTGGTGGAACCCGAGGCCTGGCGCGTGCCAGAAACCACTCCCAGCACATCTCCGGACTTGAGCACACCGCGGCGAAGAAGACCCTGCTCGGCCATGGTCACCATCTGTTCCGCCGAGCGCGCCTGGCGGCAGCGCACGGGATGAACTCCCCAGTACAGGTTCAGGCGATGCACCACGGGCACGACGTGAGTGAAAGCATAGATGGGAGCTGTGGGGCGATGCTTGGAAAGCATGCGGGCGGTGTTGCCAGTCTCGGTGAAGACGGCGATGGCGCCCATGGGCAGATCCTCGGCGGCGTGGGCGATGGATTCGCAGATGGTTTCGGCGACGGAAAGGCCGTGGTGCTCGCGGCGGCGGCGGGGCTGGGTGAAGTCGGCCAGGTTGCACTCGGCCTCGACCACGATGCGGGCCATGATGGAGACGGATTCGCGCGGGTACTTTCCGCTGGCGGTTTCGGCGGAGAGCATGACGGCATCGCTGCCGTCGAAAATAGCGTTGGCCACGTCGCTGGCTTCGGCGCGGGTGGGGCGCGGGTTCTCGATCATGGATTCGAGCATCTGGGTAGCGGTGATGACGGGCTTGCGCCAGGCGGCGGCGCGGCGGATCACATGCTTCTGAATGACCGGGACTTTTTCCGGCGGGACTTCCACGCCGAGATCGCCGCGGGCGACCATGACTCCGTCGGCGGCTTCGAGAATTTCTTCGAGACGATCGATGGCCTGGGGCTTTTCCAGCTTGGCGATGACGGGAATGTCGCGATGGTGCGCGGCAATGATCTGCTTGACCATGCGGACGTCGGCGGCGGTACGGACAAACGAGATGGCAACGGCGTCCACATCGTGGCGGAGGCCGAATTCCAGGTCTTTGCGGTCTTTTTCCGTCATTGCAGGGATGGAAAGCGCGACGCCGGGCAGGTTGATGCCTTTGTGCTCGCCGAGCAGGCCGCCGTTGATGATGTCGCAGAGGACGTCTTTGCCGCGGATGGCGCGGACACGCAGCTCGATCAGGCCGTCGCTGAGCAGGATGCTGGCGCCGGGGGCGAGCTCGCGGGCGAGATCGGGAAAAGTCGTGGAGATGCGTTGCGCGGTGCCGAGAACGTCCTGGGGAGTGATGGTGACGGTCGAGCCGGTCTTCAGCAGAACGGGCTGGTGGCCATCGAGTTGGCCGGTGCGGATTTTCGGTCCCTGGAGATCCTGAAGGATGCAGATGGTGCGGCGTTCGCGCGCGGCGGCGCGGCGCAGGCGCTCGAGGTTGTGAGCGTGCTCCTGGTGGGAGCCGTGGGAAAAGTTGAGGCGGGCGATGTCCATGCCGAGGCGGAGGAGGTCGCGCATGAGGGCGCCGGAAAAGCAGGCGGGGCCGATGGTGCAGATGATTTTGGCGCGGCGGAGGGTTTCGGTTACGGCCTGTTTCAAGTTGGTCACCAGTTTGGAATGTTATCCCACCCTTCGAAGCGCGGGAAGGGTGGGGCAGCCAGCAATCAAAAGTCAAGGTCCCCACCCTCCCGCAAAAAACGCGCGAAGGGTGGGGCACCCGCTGTCAAAAGTCAAAGTCCCCACCCTCCCGTAAAGAACGCGGGAAGGGTCGGGCAGCCGCTGTCAAAAGTCAAAGTCCCCACCCTCCCGTAAAGAACGCGGGAAGGCTGGGGCACCCGCTGTCAAAAGTCAAAGTCCCCACCTCCCGTAAAGAACGCCCGGAAGGGTGGGGCAGCCGCTGTCAAAAGTCAAACTCCCCACCCTCCCGCAGAAAACGCGGGAAGGGTGGGGCAGCCCGCTGTCAAAAGTCAAAGTCCCCACCTCCCGTAAAGAACGCCCGGAAGGGTGGGGCACCCGCTGTCAAAAGTCAAAGTCCCCACCTCCCGTAAAGAACGCGGGAAGGGTGGGGCACCCGCTGTCAAAAGTCAAAGTCCCCACCTCCCGTAAAGAACGCGCGAAGGGTGGGGCAGCCGACCGCCGAGCTTCGCTCGGCCGGGCGGACGGGGGCGTCCGCCCCTCCACAGCCCGAGGGCGGCTGTCCCTACATGTGTATTCTCCTACGGCTTGCGGTGGTTGACGGCGGTCAGCTCTTTGCCCAGCATGGCGCGGGGGAAGAGCAGGGCATTGAATTCCGCGCCGACGAGCACGGCCAGGGAGATGAGGTACATCCACACCAGCAAGGCCATGGCGACGCCCAGCGATCCGTAGAGGTTGGCGAAGTTGGCGAAATGCTGCAGGTAGGAGCGAAATCCGATGGTCGCCGAAAACCACAGGACCGTCGCCAGGGTGGAGCCGGGGATCACGCTGTGCCAGGGCTGGGTGCGCGGGACGGCATGATGGTAAATGAGGGTGATGACGGCAATGCTGGTGAGAGTGGCGATCAGCCAGCGCATCCCGCCCCAGAGCAGCAAGACGTAGATGCTGAAATCGCGATCCATGTAGGACAGGATGCGAGTTTCGAACTTCGAGCCCACGGCGACCAGGAGGGTGGCGAAGGTCATGGGGATGAGGGCAAAAATCACCAGCAGGAATGCGATCAAACGCTCTTTCACCAGGCCCCAGGTCTTGGGCAGCTCGTAGCAGCGGCGGAAGCCGTCCATCCAGGAAATCATGACGCCGGAAGCGGTCCAGAGGGTAATGAGAGAAGTTGTGACGAGAAAGCCGATGGGATGCTTTGCGGCTCCCTTGAGATAGTTGAGGACGGTCGCGTTGCCCACGGGAAGGATGCTGCCCAAAGCGTAGGAAATTTCCCGCAGATAGGGAGTGCCTTTGCGCCAGTTGGCCAGGCCTGAGCCGATGATCAGCAGAACCGGAAAGAAAGTGAGGATCGAGGAATAAGCCGAGGCCTTGGCGGTGGCGAAGGCGTCGTGTATGAAGGCGCGCCAGAACGCGAGCCGCAAAAGGCGAAGGAAGCGGAACATGCCTGGCCCTAGCTTAGGACCGGAAGGCACCGGACGCAAAGAGGGAAGTGGACCAGGTTCCTCGAAACGCACTCGCTGGGGGGTAGCGTGCATTCGGTTCGTTTTACGTGTGATGTCCCACCCTATCCGCAAAGAACGCGGATAGGATGGGGCACCCGACGTCTCTAAGTTCTGCGATCGGGAGTTTCCCCCCTAACGTCGCAAACGGCGCGACGTTAGGATGGGGCACCCAAATTTCCAGTTTCATTACTCGACTGCGGGCAATTCGGCGCCCAGTTCTTCGTTGTCGCCCTCGTGCCGCATCATCTCGAGAGCGCGCTCGGCCTCTTCATAGGCGGCCGAGACTTCGGCCTGGACCTTCGCGGCGGCCTCTTCCATTTCCGGCGAGAGACGAACGTTGCGGTAATACTCCATGCCGGTACCGGCCGGGATGAGGCGTCCGACGATGACGTTCTCTTTCAGGCCGCGGAGGTGGTCCACCTTGCCGTTGATCGAGGCTTCGGTGAGCACGCGCGTGGTCTCCTGGAACGACGCGGCGGAAATGAACGAGTCGGTGGAAAGCGAGGCTTTGGTGATGCCCAGCAGCAGCGGGCGACCCGTAGCCGGCTTGCCGCCTTCCTTGATCACGCGCTCGTTCTCTTCGCGGAAGGCGAACTTGTCGAGCTGTTCCTCGAGCAGGAAGCGGGTGTCGCCGACGTCTTCGACCTTCACCCAGCGCATCATCTGGCGGACAATCACTTCGATGTGCTTGTCGGAGATGTTGACGCCCTGCAGGCGGTAGACTTCCTGGATCTCGTTCACCAGATAAGCCTGGAGCTCTTTTTCGCCGAGGACGGCCAGGATGTCGTGCGGGTTGAGCGGGCCGTCCATGAGCGGTTCGCCCGCCTTGACGCGCTCGCCCTCCTGCACGTTGATGTGAACGCCGCGTGGAACCAAATATTCCTTCTCGGTGCCGTTGTCGGCGACCACGTAGACTTTGCGCTGGCCCTTGGAAACTTCGCCGAATTTGACCGTGCCGTCGATTTCGCTGATGACGGCGGTCTCGTGCGGCTTGCGGGCTTCGAACAGTTCGACCACGCGCGGCAGACCACCGGTGATGTCCTTGGTCTTGGTGGTTTCGCGGGGGATCTTGGCCAGCACATCGCCGGGGCTGACCGGGTCGCCATCCTGCACCATGAGGTGGGAACGGGACGGCATCAGGTAACGCTTGCTGGTTTTGCCACCCTTGATGACGATCGCGGGCTGGCGCTTCTCGTCGGGCGAATCGCCGACCACGTGACGCGACAGGCCGGTGACTTCGTCGACTTCTTCGTGCAGGGTGACGCCTTCCTGCAGGTCCTTGAACTGCACCGTGCCGCCGATTTCGGTCAGGATGGCGAAGGTGTAAGGATCCCACTCGACCAGGATCTTGCCGAGCGTGACCGGATCGCCCTCGTTGACCTTGACCTTGGCGCCGTACACGACGGAGTAGCGCTCGCGCTCGCGGTTCTTCTCGTCCACGATCGCGATCGAACCCTGGCGGTTCATGACCACCAGATCGCCGGACTTGGCCTTGACGGTCTGCAGTCCGATGAAGCGCACGGAGCCGTTGTTCTTAGCTTCGAGGCGCGACTGCTCGGAGACTCGCGACGCGGTTCCGCCGATGTGGAAGGTACGCATGGTGAGCTGGGTTCCGGGCTCGCCGATGGACTGGGCCGCGATGACGCCAGTGGCTTCGCCAAGTTCGACGAGGCGTCCGGAAGCCAGGTTGCGGCCGTAGCACATCACGCAGACGCCGCGCTTGGATTCGCAGGTCAGCACGGAACGGATTTTCACCCGCTCGATGCCGGCCGCCTGAATGGCTCCGGCGAGGTCTTCGGTGATTTCCTGGTTGATATCAACGATGACGTTGCCGTCATAGTCCTTGATTTTTTCGAGCGACACGCGGCCGACGATGCGGTCGCGCAGCGGTTCGATAATCTCGCCGGCTTCGACGATGCCTTGCACGTAGATGCCGTCGACGGTGCCGCAGTCGTATTCGCTGATGATGACGTCCTGCGCGACGTCAACCAGGCGGCGGGTGAGGTAGCCGGAATCGGCCGTCTTGAGCGCCGTGTCGGCCAGCCCCTTGCGGGCGCCGTGGGTGGAGACGAAATATTCGAGCACGGTCAGCCCTTCACGGAAGTTGGCCGTGATGGGCGACTCGATGATTTCGCCGGAAGGCTTGGCCATCAGGCCGCGCATGCCGGAAAGCTGGCGAATCTGCTGCTTCGATCCGCGGGCGCCGGAGTCGGCCATGACGTAAATCGGGTTGAGCTCGCCGGCCTTGTCGCGCTTCTGCATTTCGACGAACATTTCGTCGGCGACTTTTTCGGTGATGCCCGACCAGATTTCGATGACCTTGTTGTAGCGCTCGCCGTTGGTGATGGCGCCGTCCAGATACTGCTGCTGCACGCCGACGACCTGTTTCTCGGCTTCGCGAACCAGGAGCTTCTTGTTGTCGGGAATGACCATGTCATCAATGCCGATGGACAAGCCGGCGCGAGTGGCGAAGCGGAAGCCCAGCGACTTGACCTCGTCGAGCATCTTGACCGTGATCTCGAGGCCGAACCTGAGGTATCCGTAGTTCACCAGCGCGCCAATGCCCTTCTTCTTGAGCAGGCCGTTGATGAACGGCATGCCTTCGGGCAGATGGTCGTTCAAGATGGCGCGGCCGACGGTCGTGTTGATGAACGACCGCTCCACGTGCACCGGTTCGGTGTGAATGATGTCCTGATCGTCATAGGCCGTGGTCAGATCGATCACTTCGCCGGTGTAACGCAGGCGGATGGGAGACAAAGTTTCGACTTCACCGGCATCGAGCGCCATCAGAACTTCTTCGATGTTGGCGAAAGCGCGGCCCTCACCCTTGGCGCCGGGCTTGGCTTTGGTCAGGTAGTAGAGGCCGAGCACCATGTCCTGCGTGGGCACGGTAATGGGCTGGCCGGAAGCCGGCGAGAGAATGTTGTGCGAGGAAAGCATCAGGACGCTGGCTTCGACCTGAGCTTCCGGGGACAGCGGAATGTGAACCGCCATCTGGTCGCCGTCGAAGTCGGCGTTGAACGCGGTGCAGACCAGCGGGTGAATCTTGATGGCCTTGCCTTCCACCAGCACCGGTTCGAACGCCTGAATGCCGAGGCGGTGCAGGGTGGGAGCGCGGTTCAGCAGCACCGGGTGGTCCTTGATGACCTCTTCGAGGATGTCCCACACGATCGGCTCCTGCTGCTCAACCATTTCCTTGGCTTGCTTGATGGTGGTGACGTTGCCGGTCTGCTCGAGCCGGTGATAGATGAAGGGCTTGAACAGCTCGAGCGCCATCTTCTTGGGCAGACCGCACTGGTGCAGCTTGAGCTCGGGGCCGACCACGATGACGGAACGGCCGGAGTAGTCCACGCGCTTGCCGAGCAGGTTCTGGCGGAAGCGTCCCTGCTTGCCTTTGAGGGTGTCGGAGAGCGACTTCAGCGGACGGTTGTTGGCGCCGCGCAGAACGCGGCCGCGGCGACCGTTGTCGAAGAGGGCGTCGACGGCTTCCTGCAGCATGCGCTTTTCGTTGCGCACGATGACTTCGGGCGCGTGCAGGTCCATCAGCTTCTTCAACCGGTTGTTGCGGTTGATGACGCGGCGATAGAGATCGTTCAGGTCGGAGGTGGCGAAGCGGCCGCCATCGAGTGGAACCAGCGGGCGCAGCTCGGGCGGAATGACCGGGATGACGTCGAGAATCATCCAGTGCGGCTTGTTGCCGCTCTTGCGAAAGGCCTCGACCACTTTCAGTCTTTTTGCGTACTTGAGCCGCTTCTGCAGCGAGCTCTCATTCTTCATCTTCTCGCGCAGTTCGCCGGCAAGGCCGTCGGTGTCGACACGCTTGAGCAGTTCCTTGATGGCTTCGGCGCCCATCATGGCCTTGAATCCGGCCGGGCGGTATTGCTGATCGAGTTCGCGGTACTTGGCTTCGTCCTTGATGACTTCGTGGTCTTTGACCGGAGCGTCGCCGGGTTCGACCACGACGTAAGCTTCGAAGTAGAGCACGGACTCGAGATCGCGCAGAGAAATGTCGAGCAGGTGCCCGATGCGGCTGGGCAGTCCTTTGAAGAACCACACGTGCGAGCAGGGCGAAGCCAGCTCGATGTGGCCGAGGCGCTCGCGGCGGACTTTGGAGAGCGTAACTTCCACGCCGCACTTGTCGCAGATGACGCCGCGATGCTTCATGCGCTTGTACTTGCCGCACAAGCACTCCCAGTCGGTGACCGGGCCGAAGATGCGGGCGCAGAACAAGCCGTCGCGCTCCGGCTTGAAGGTGCGGTAGTTGATGGTCTCAGGCTTGGTGACTTCGCCGTGGGACCAGCTGCGGATTTTCTCGGGCGACGCCAGGCTGATGCGAATGGCGTCGAAATCCGCAATTACATTTGCCATTTCGAACGGGCTCGAACGAAACATGTTCCTTCGCTTCCTGCTCTCTGGCAGTCCCGAGTCCCGAGTCGCGAGTCCCGAGCGCCCAACTTCTTGTGTCCCGCGCGATTCGAGAGCGCTAATCCGCGAGACGTTTTCTTCTTAAACTTTTCCCAACCGAGCATCGATCCGCCGGCGCGAGCGAGCGTTTTCACTCGCGACTCGGGACTCGCAGCTCGGGACTAATCTGCTGCCGCGGTGGCCGCCGGCTTCTTGTCGCCTGCCTTGATCAGTTCGACGTCGAGGCAGAGCGACTGCAGCTCGCGGATCAGGACGTTGAACGATTCGGGCACGCCGGGCTCCATGGCGGCTTCGCCCTTGACGATGGCCTCGTAAATCTTGGTGCGGCCGTAAACGTCGTCGGACTTCGCCGTCAGCAGCTCCTGCAGAATGAAGGCGGCGCCGTACGCTTCCAGGGCCCAGACTTCCATTTCTCCGAAACGCTGTCCGCCGAACTGCGCCTTGCCGCCCAGCGGCTGCTGGGTGATGAGGGAGTACGGCCCGATGGAACGGGCGTGAATCTTGTCGTCCACCAGGTGCGACAGCTTCAGCATGTAGATGTAGCCCACGGTGACGGGCTGTTCGAACTTCTCGCCCGTCATGCCGTCGTACAAAGCTGTTTTGCCGGAGGTCGGCAGGCCGGCATGTTCGAGCAGCGCCTTGATCTCGCCTTCCTTCGAACCATCGAACACCGGCGAACCCATGAACACGCCCTTGGTGAGGGTGGGGGCCACGGATTCGAGTTCTTCATCGCTCATGTCAGAGATGATGTCGGCCAGCTGCGAGTCCTTGAACAACGCTTTCAACTCGCGGCGGATGGCTTCGGTGCGAGTGTTCTCATTGAGCACTTGCTTGATCTTGTCGCCGAGAACATAGCCCGCCCAGCCCAGGTGGGTTTCGAGAATCTGGCCGACATTCATACGGCTGGGCACGCCGAGCGGATTGAGGACGATTTCGACGGGCTGACCGTCTTCGAGGTACGGCATATCCTCTTCCGGCAGGATGCGGGCAATGACGCCCTTGTTGCCGTGACGGCCGGCCATCTTGTCGCCCACGCTCAGCTTGCGCTTCATGGCGATGTAGACCTTGACCAGCTTGATGACGCCGGGCGGCAGTTCGTCGCCCTTGGTCAGCTTGTCTTTCTTCTCGTTGACGATCTTCTTGAGCACATCGATCTGACGCGAGGTCATTTCCTCAATTTCGTCGATCTGCTCGTTGACCCGCGGATCCTTGTCGGCATACTTGATGCGCTTCAGGTTGCGGGTGGAGATGCGCTCGATCTCGTCGCGAGTAAGGATGGCTGCCTTGACCAGCAGGCGTTTATTGGTGCGCTCGTCGTGCAGGTCGGCCTGCACTTCCTTGCCGCCGAGGATGTTCTCGAGACGCTTCAGGCGCTCGTCGGTCAGAATCCGGATTTCGTCCGAAAGGTTCTTTTCGAGCTTGGCGACCTGCGTAGCTTCGATGGCTTTGGCGCGCTCATCTTTCTCCTGGCCCTTGCGGGAGAAGATTTTCACGTCGACGATGACGCCCTCGATGCCGGGCGGGCAGTAGAGGGAAGCGTCGCGGACATCGCCGGCCTTCTCGCCGAAGATGGCGCGCAGCAGTTTCTCTTCCGGGGTGAGTTGGGTTTCGCCCTTGGGCGTAACCTTGCCCACCAGAATGTCGCCCTGCTTGACGGTGGCGCCGATGCGGATGACGCCGGCTTCATCGAGGTTGCGCAGCATGGATTCGCTGACGTTGGGAATGTCGCGCGTGACTTCTTCGGGGCCGAGCTTGGTGTCGCGGGCCTCGATTTCGAATTCCTCGATGTGCAGGGAGGTGTAGTAGTCCTCCTTCACCATCTTTTCGGAGACCAGGATCGCGTCTTCGAAGTTGTAGCCGCGCCAGGGCATGAAGGCCACGAGGACGTTGCGTCCGAGAGCCAGCTCGCCGTGATCGGTGCAAGGACCGTCGGCGATAACCTGCCCGTTCACCACGCGCTCGCCCTTCTTGACCACCGGCTTCTGGTTGATGCAGGTGTTCTGGTTGGAGCGCTTGAACTTGGTG